>NZ_JAELUH010000100.1 GCF_016429215.1 Herbaspirillum sp. ASV7
GGGGCTGATGTCGCGCACGGCGTCCTTGAACAGTCGCGAATAGCGACGATACAGCTCGAAGTTGACCGGCAGCAGCACCGCATCCGGGGCCAACCTGGCGGCCTTCATGGCCGGCATGGCCGAGTGCACACCGAGGGCGCGGGCTTCATAGGTGGCGGTGGTGAGCACGCCACGTCCCACGTAGTCGCGCAGCCGCGAAAACTCCCGTGTACCATCTTCCTTCATCCTGGGCGCATGACTCTGCCGTCCCGCCACCACCATGGGCTGCCCACGCAGCTCGGGGTATTGGGAGAGCTCGCAGGATGCGAAGAAGGCATCCATGTCGATATGTGCGATGCGACGGTCAACGGACATGAGCGGGGAGGGGACGGGGCGTGAATGCAGACAAGGGTGGATTCTAGATAAAAATCGTCTTGCTGGTGCCGGTCCTGTTGCGATACGTCCAGTGCGACGCCCCCTACGAAGTGACCAGCCCCCGTCGACACTGGATCGCCTCGGCCACATGCCGTTTCTCCACCTGCGCCACCCCCTCCAGGTCGGCAATGGTGCGTGCCAGCTTCAACACCCGGTGATAGGCCCGCGCCGACCAGTCCAGGCGGACCATGGCTGCTTGCAGCAGTTGCTCTCCCGGCGCATCGGCCTGGCAATGCATGTCGATCTCGCGACCGGCCAGCAAGCTGTTGGGCTTGCCCTGCCGGGCTAGTTGCCGGCCGAAGGCCGCCGCCACCCGTGCCGCGATGCTGGCGCTGGATTCGCCTGCTGCCTGCGTGGCCAGTTCTGCCGGGGTCAGGGCGGCCACCTGCAGCTGCATGTCGATACGGTCGAGCAGCGGGCCCGAGAGACGCTCCTGATAGCGCCGTACCTGCTCCGGCGTACAGCGGCATTTGCCCGAAGAATGACCATGCCATCCACAGGTGCATGGATTCATCGCCGCCACCAACTGGAAGCGCGCAGGAAACTCCGCCTGCCGCGCCGCCCGCGAGATGCTGATGCGGCCGGACTCCATCGGCTGGCGCAGCACGTCCAGCACGCTGCGCGGGTACTCGGCGATTTCATCGAGGAAGAGCACGCCGTGATGAGCCAGCGAAATCTCGCCCGGACGCGGCGTGCCGCCGCCGCCCACCAGCGCCACGGCGGAGGCAGTGTGGTGCGGGGCGCGGTAGGGTCGCTGCTTCCAGCGGGCCATGTCGAAACTGCCACTCAGCGATTGCACGGCGGCCGATTCCAGGGCCTGCTCCTCGGTCATGGGGGGCAGGATGCCGGCGAAGCGCGTGGCCAGCATCGACTTGCCTGCGCCCGGCGGCCCCACCAGCAGGATGCTGTGGTTGCCGGCAGCCGCCACTTCCATGGCGCGGCGGGCCTGCAACTGGCCCTTGATGTCGCTGAAGTCGGGATGGAGCGGCGTCACGAGGGCCGGCCTGGCCTGATGCCGTTGCAGGCGTCCGGTGTCGTCACGGGCGCTGAAGTGGGCACAGACGTCCAGCAACGAGCCAGCCGGCAGGATGACGGCCTGGTTCACCAGGGCCGCCTCGTCGGCATTGGCGAGGGGCAGGATGAAGGCGCGTGGCGGGCGATCGTCCCGGTGGCTGGCGTGCATGGCGCAGGTCATGGCCAGTGCACCGCGTATCGGCAGCAGTTGTCCCGATAGCGAGAGCTCGCCGGCATATTCATAGTCGTCCAGCCGGTCACCGGGTATCTGCCCGGACGCCGCCAGGATGCCCAGGGCGATGGCCAGATCAAAACGACCCGATTCCTTGGGCAGGTCCGCCGGTGCCAGGTTGACCGTGATGCGCCGGGCCGGCACCTCGAAGCGTGCATTCTGCAGCGCCGCCCGCACGCGGTCGCGGGCTTCCTTCACCTCGGCCTCGGGGAGTCCGACGATGGTAAAGGAGGGCAAGCCGTTGGCCAGGTGTACCTCCACCGTCACCGGTGGCGCGGCCATGCCGGCCAGGGCGCGACTGCGCAAGACAGCCAGGCTCATCGCAATGAGCCCGGCAGTCTGTCATGAGGGGAAAAAAGCGGGGTAGGAAGAAGAAAGAGAGTCGTCGCCAGGATCATGGAGTCTGTTTTTGCTGAGCTTCAAGCTCGGCAACACGCGCTTCCAGCGCTTCCAGGCGGGCGCGGGTCTTGGCCAGCACCTGGGCCTGGACGTCGAATTCCTCGCGCGTGACCAGGTCCAGCTTGGCAAAACCCTGACTCAGCATGGCCTTGACGTTCTTTTCAATGTCCTTGGCCGGAGAGTTCTCGATCGCCTTGTTGATCTTGGATTGCAGGTCTTCAAAAAACGGGGGCTTGTCCATGTCGGATCTCCTTGGCTGATAGCTGGATCGCAAGTTTAGCGGTTTCCCGCCCATCCTCAAAACAGGATGTCCTCTTCAGACCTCGATTTTACGAGCCGGTGCCGGAGACGGCTATTTTTTCCTTCAGGAAATGCGCCGTCTTGGTGATCTCGACTGCCTTCGCCCCTGGCGCACCAAAATGTGTTTGCCGCGTTTGACGCAAGTTTGTCAAAAAGCAAATATTGTTGCACCAATGACGTGCATTCTTGGATTTCCTGCACTATTTTGAGCTGAAGCGCGAAAAAATTCGGCGCGGATCCCGGCTTTATGCCGAAAACACAAGCCTCCTATGCCTAATAGACATGGCACGGCTCCTGCTAAGTGGTAAAGGCAAAACAAAAACGACTTTATTGTTTAAACACAAACCAGAGGGAAGTCATGAAGAAACTGATTCTTGCAACAGCCATTGCCGCATCCTTCGTTTCTACCGTGGCACGCGCAGAAGACGCCAAGCCGGACAATGAATTGAGCTTCAACGCCGCGATCGTGAGCGATTACCGCTACCGCGGCCTGACCCAGACCCGCTTCGACCCGGCTCTGCAGGCCGGCGCCGATTACACCCATAACCCGACGGGCCTGTACGCCGGCACCTGGCTGAGCACCATCAAGTGGATCAAGGACGCTGGCACCCTCACCGGTACCGATACCAAGGGCCCGGTCGAGTGGGACATCTATGGCGGCAAGCGCGGTGACATCGGTGGCGGCTTCACCTATGACGTGGGTGGCCTGTACTACTACTACCCGGGCAACACCCTGGCCAACAGCGGCGTGAAGAACGCCAATACCTTCGAACTGTATGGCCAGGTCGGCTACGGTCCGGGTTACTTCAAGTATTCGCAGTCGCTGACCAACCTGTTCGGTGCGGTCAACAGCAAGTACAGCCAGTACTTCGACCTGGGTGCCAACATCGACACCTTCTACGGCATGGTCCTGGGTCTGCACCTGGGCCACCAGAGCGTGCGCGGCAACCCCAGCGCGGTCAGCTATACCGACTGGAAGATCGGCCTGTCCAAGACCTTCGACGACCTGGCCGGCATCACCCTGGGCCTGGCCTATGTCGGTACCGACCTCAAGGACGGTGTGTCGACCACCCCGGCATCTGACGGTTCCAAAAACGTCGGCAAGAACGGCGTTGTCTTCTCCCTCAGCAAAACTTTCTAATACGAGGTTCGTATGAAACTGATCACAGCGATCATCAAACCGTTCAAGCTGGACGAGGTGCGTGAAGCCCTCTCCGCGATCGGGGTGCAAGGCATCACCGTGACCGAAGTCAAGGGCTTCGGTCGCCAGAAAGGCCATACCGAGCTCTATCGTGGCGCCGAGTATGTGGTCGATTTCCTGCCCAAGACCAAGATCGAGGCCGCCGTGGACGACGCCATCGTCGAACGCGCCCTGGAGGCCATCGAGACCGCTGCCCGTACCGGCAAGATCGGTGACGGCAAGATCTTCGTCCAGGACCTGCTGGATGTGATCCGTATCCGTACCGGCGAAACCGGCAAAGACGCTCTGTAAAAAAAGGGGAATTCTAATGAGCATGAAGAAAATGTTTTCCGGCGCGCTCGCCATTGGCGCGCTGCTTCTGGCGGTAGGTTTTACCGCACCGGCCCAGGCGCAGGACGCGCCCAAGCCTGAAGCTGCCGCGGCTACCGCTGCAGCGCCCGCTGCTGCTCCGGCTCCAGCTGCTCCCAAGGCTGAGGCCGCTGCGCCTGCCGCCGCAGCTCCGGCTGCCCCGGCTGCCGCTGCAGCCGCTCCGGCACCAGTGCCCAACAAGGGCGACACCGCCTGGATGCTGATCTCCACCGCCTTCGTCATCCTGATGACCCTGCCCGGCCTGGGCCTGTTCTACGGCGGCCTGGTGCGCAGCAAGAACATGCTGTCGGTGCTGATGCAGTGCTTTGTCATCTTCTCGCTGATCTACATCCTGTGGTTCGTCTACGGCTACAGCATCGCGTTCACCGAGGGCAATTCGTTCTTCGGCGGTTTCGATCGCCTGTTCCTGCACGGCCTCACGGGTGACTCCACTACCGGCACCTTCAGCAAGGGCGTGGTCATTCCGGAACTGTCCTTCGTGGCCTTCCAGGGTGCCTTCGCTGCCATCACCGTGGCGCTGATCATCGGTTCCTTCGCCGAGCGCGTGAAGTTCTCCGCCGTGATCCTGTTCTCCGTCCTGTGGTTCACCTTCTCCTACCTGCCGATGGCCCACATGGTCTGGTTCTGGCCGGGTCCGGATGCCTTCACCGACGCTGCCGCTGCCGACAAGGCGACCGCTGCCTCGGGCTGGCTGTTCCAGAAGGGCGCGCTGGACTTCGCTGGCGGTACCGTGGTGCACATCAACGCCGCTGTCGCTGGCCTGGTCGGTTCCTATGTGATCGGCAAGCGTATCGGCTTCGGCAAGGAAGCCTTCAAGCCGCATAGCCTGACCCTGACCATGGTGGGTGCCTCGCTGCTGTGGTTCGGCTGGTTCGGCTTCAACGCCGGTTCGGCCCTGGAAGCCAACGGCAGCGCCGCCCTGGCCTTCGTCAACACCATCCTGGCCACCGCTGCAGCCGTGCTGTCGTGGAGCTTCGGCGAATGGATCGGCAAGGGTAAGCCTTCCATGCTGGGTGCCGCCTCCGGTGCGGTCGCTGGCCTGGTGGCCATCACCCCGGCAGCCGGCTTCGTGGGTGTGATCGGTGCGGTGGTCCTGGGTCTGATCGCTGGTCTGCTGTGCCTGTGGGGCGTGAGCGGCCTGAAGAAGATCCTGGGTTCTGACGATGCGCTGGACGTCTTCGGCGTGCACGGTGTGGGCGGCATCCTGGGTGCCATCCTGACCGGCGTGTTCGCAGCCCCCAGCCTGGGCGGCACCGGTATCTACGACTACGTCACCAACGCCGTGGCACCGGATTACTCCATCGGCGGCCAGGTCTGGATCCAGTTCCAGGGCGTGCTGACCACCGTGATCGTGTCGGGTGTGGTGTCCTTCATCGCCTACAAGATCGTCGACGTGGTCATCGGCCTGCGTGTGACCGAAGAGGAAGAGCGCGAAGGCCTGGATATCTCCAGCCACGGCGAATCCGCTTACCACTAAGCATCAAGCATCAAGACTGTACCGAGTCTGCAATATTCCTTCGGGGCTGGAAACGGCCTCTTTCTAAGGCGCCTTCGGGCGCCTTTTTTCATTGCCGTCTTGCGTGCAGGAAACATCAATCCCGACTATTTGAGTCGGACTCTTTAAAACGACAGGATGATCACCATCTGAACTTCCCGAGATACGGCCCGGCAGCGACCGTGAACGGGTTGGCAATGGGCTGAAATGGCAACAGTGACGGCTACTGCGTCGCAACACGATTTCAGGAATCCGCTAAAATCGACATCCGCTGCCGGCATTCACATCGTTAAGGTCTTTTATGGTTCCGCATCTTGTCACCGCTCTCAATGGTCCCCTGCTGGAGCTGGAGAAGAAAATCCTGGGAGCCACGCCGGCCATCGAACGCTGGTTCCGCATGGAGTGGCAGGAGCACACGCCGCCCTTCTACTGCTCGGTCGACCTGCGCAATGCCGGTTTCAAGCTGGCACCGGTCGATACCAACCTGTTTCCGGGTGGCTTCAACAACCTCTCTCCGGAGATGCTGCCGCTGGCCGTGCAGGCCGCCATGGCCGCCATCGAAAAGTATTGCCCGGATGCACGCAACCTGCTGCTGATCCCGGAAAACCACACCGGCAACACCTTCTACCTGCAGAACATCGGCCGCCTGATGCAGATCTTCCGCCAGACCGGGCTCAATGTGCGCCTGGGGACGCTGGCGCCGGGCGTGACCAAATCGCAACAGATCGAATTGCCCGACGGCACCAGCATTACCCTGGAACCGCTGGAGCGCTCGGCCAATGGCCGTCGCCTGGGTTTGAAGAATTTCGACCCCTGTACGGTGCTGCTCAACAATGACCTCTCCATCGGCGTGCCCTCGGTGCTGGAAGGCTTGCACGAACAGAGCGTGCTGCCCCCGCTGCATGCGGGCTGGGCGCTGCGCCGCAAGAGCAATCACTTTGCCGCCTATGATGAGGTGGTGAAGAAGTTCTCCAAGATGGTCGAGGTCGACCCCTGGATGCTCAATCCCATGTTCGCCAAGGTCAGCGATATCGACTTCCAGGAGAGCACCGGCACCGATGCGCTGGCTGACAGCGTGTCTTCGCTGTTGTCCAAGATCCGCAAGAAATACAAGGAATACGGCATCAAGGAACAACCCTTCGTGTTCATCAAGGCCAATGCCGGCACCTATGGCATGGGCATCATGACCGTCAAGGACGCCAGCCAGATCAAGGACCTCACACGCAAGCAGCGCACCGGCATGGTGGCCGGCAAGGAAGGGCTGGAAGTCTCGGAAGTGATCGTGCAGGAAGGCGTGCATTCCTTCGAGCGCATCAACGAGGCCGTGGCCGAGCCCGTGGTGTACATGATCGACCGCTATGTGGTCGGTGGCTTCTACCGTGTCCATGCCGACCGCGACGTCAACGAGAATCTCAATGCGCCCGGCGCCCATTTCGTGCCCCTGGCCTTCGCCCAACAGCATGCGCTGCCGGACGTGCTGGCCAAGCCCGGTACGGCTGCGCCCAACCGCTTCTACATGTATGGCGTGGTGGCGCGCCTGGCCCTGCTGGCGGCCTCGCTGGAGATGGAAAAGACCGATCCGAATCCGGAAGTGTATTAAGCATTCAGCTATCAACGACAATCCCGCTGCCGTCTTGACGGGAGCTCAACAGGACAACAGGACGCCAGTTTCATGAAAATCGCTTTCCTCGCCGATCCTCTGGATACGTTCAAGACGTACAAGGATTCCACCTTCGCCATGATGCGCGAGGCGGCTCGTCGCGGCCACACTCTTTATGCCTTCGAGCAGGCCGATCTGGTGCTGGAGAGCGGTCTGGTCACCGCCAACGCCTTCAAGGTCACGCTCACCGGTGACAGTAAAGACTGGTATCGCGCCGACAAGCCCTCGGCGACCTTCCTCTCCGAATTCGACGCGGTGATCGTGCGCAAGGATCCGCCTTTCGACATGGAGTACATCTACACCACCTACCTGCTGGAGCTGGCCGAGAAGCAGGGCGCGCGCGTGTTCAACAAGCCGGCGGCGATCCGCAGCCACAACGAGAAGCTGGCCATCGCCCAGTTCCCGCAATACACCGCGCCGACCCTGGTCACGCGCGACGAGAAGCGCCTGCGCGCCTTCCACGCCGAACACCAGGACGTGATCCTGAAGCCGCTCGACGGTATGGGCGGCATGGGCATCTTCCGCGTCAAGGCCGATGGCATGAATCTGGGCTCCATCATCGAGACCCTGACCGACAATGGTCAACGCACGATCATGGCGCAACGTTTCATTCCGGAGATCAGTGCCGGTGACAAGCGCATCCTGCTCATCGGTGGCAAGGTCGTGCCCAACGTGCTGGCGCGCATTCCGCAAGGCAACGAGGTGCGCGGCAACCTGGCCGCCGGCGGCCTGGGCCGCGCCCAGCCGGCATCGGCGCGCGATATCGAGATCGGAGAGGCCCTGGGGCCTGTCCTGTATGAACGTGGTCTGTTGCTGGTAGGATTGGATTGCATCGGCAGCTATCTGACCGAAGTCAACGTGACCAGCCCGACCTGCTTCCAGGAAATTACCGAGCAGACCGGCTTTGATGTGGCGGCGATGTTCATCGACGCGCTGGAAACGGCAGCAGGAACGGTTGGCTAATGGGATCAACAGAGCATGACGGGCTGCTCGGGGAAAAGCGCGTCGCAACAGATGGCAACAATTTCATGGTTGGTATTCTTCTTTTGACGCACGCCCCCCTGGGGCAAGCTTTCCTGGCCGCGGCGACCCATGTTTTCCGGGGGCGGCCCGAACGGGTGGAGGCGATCGACGTGATCGCCGACCAGAATCCGGCGGAAGTGCAAAAACTGGCGATCGAGGCCGTCGAACGTCTCGACGATGGCAGTGGCGTACTGGTCATCACCGATGTCATGGGCGGCACCCCGTCCAATTGCACCGGTTTCCTGTGCGGCCTGGGCAACGTGTCGGTGATTGCCGGCATCAGCCTGCCGATGTTGCTGCGCGCCCTGACCTATCGCAACGATACCCTCGACGTGGTGGTTGAAATGGCGCTCGCAGGCGGCCAGAATGGTGCGGTGCGCATCGATAACCGCATCCGCGTGGCGGCGTCGGCCTGAGCCAGAGAGCCCGTGGCAGCCGGTTGGCAAGATAAAAAAGAAAGCTGAAAAATGATTCAAAAAGAACTAGAGATCGTCAACAAGCTCGGCCTGCATGCGCGCGCTTCCGCCAAATTCACGCAGCTCGCCGGCAAGTTCAAGAGCGAAGTCTGGATGACCTTCAACAAGCGCCGCGTCAACGCCAAGTCCATCATGGGCGTGATGATGCTGGCCGCCGGCAAGGGCAGCATCATCACCCTGGAAACCAATGGTGCGGACGAGCAGGAATGTTTTGCCGCGCTGGAGGCATTGATCGCCGACAAGTTCGGCGAAGGCCAGTAAGCGCCCGAGTGGGCTCCTGAGCCGCCATTCCCACCGCGCCGGCGGTATTGCGCCGCAGCATCGCGGCGTGGCTGGAATGCTTCTTGCGATGTGAAGAAGACCACGTGCGCCGCGCGTGGCATGAATCAACGTTCACCCAGACTGCCTGTCAGCTTTTCTCTGCCGTGCATTTGTCCGACGCGATTGCCAAACCGCTATTTGTTCGGTAACTTGCTTGAGGCTACCGCGACCGGAAACACGGCGGAATATAAAAACAGGCAGGAGATACGCGATGGCTTCTTTCAGCTTACATGGAATCGCGGTGTCGCAAGGCATCGCCATCGGACGTGCGCACTTGATGGCGCCGGCCGCACTGGACGTCAAACACTACCTGATTGCTGCGGCACAGGTCGAGGCCGAGATCGAGCGCTTGAAGAGCGCCGTCAAGGCCGTGCACCAGGAGTTGCACACCATCCGCTCGGAGCTGCCCAAGGAGGCGCCGCCCGAGCTGGGGGCTTTCATCGACGTGCATTCGCTGATCCTGTCCGATCCGATGCTCTCGGAGGTGCCGCTGGACATCATCCGCAACCGCTACTACAACGCCGAATGGGCGCTGGTGACGCAGATCGAGGAATTGTCGGCGCAGTTCGACGAGATCGAGGACCCCTACTTGCGTGAACGCAAGGCCGATATCCAGCAGGTCGGCGAGCGCATTCTCAAGATCCTGACCGGCACGGCCAGCCACCTGCCGCCCACCGGCGAAGCCGCCGCCAACATCATCGTGGTGGCGCATGACATCTCGCCGGCCGACATGCTGCAGTTCCGCGAGAGTTCCTTCGCCGGCTTCGTCACCGACCTGGGCGGACCCAATTCGCATACCGCCATCGTCGCCCGCAGCCTGGACATCCCGGCTGCCGTGGGCATGCACAATGCCTCGGTACTGGTGAAGCACGACGACGTGCTCATCATCGACGGTGACGCCGGCGTGGTCATCGTCGATCCCTCGCCGCTGGTGCTGGCGCAATATCGTGCGCGCCAGGAGCGCATGCTGCGCGACCGCAAGAAACTGTCGCGCCTGAAGAAGACCCCGGCCATCACCCAGGATGGCGAGCCCATCACCTTGCTGGCCAACATCGAGTTGCCCGGGGATGCAACAACCGCCTGGGAGGCCGGCGCCATGGGCATCGGCCTGTTCCGCTCCGAATTCCTGTTCATGGGGCGTGCCGGGCACCTGGAAAAGTTGCCTTCCGAGGATGAGCAGTTCGAGTCCTACAAGCAGGCCGTCATCGCCATGAAGGGCCGGCCGGTGACCATCCGTACCCTGGACGTGGGCGCCGACAAGCCCCTGGATGCCGATGAGGAAACCGCCCTGAACCCGGCCCTGGGTTTGCGCGCGATCCGTTACTGCCTGTCCGAGCCGCAGATGTTTCTGACGCAGCTGCGCGCCATCCTGCGCGCGTCGGCCTTCGGTCCCATCAAGCTGCTGGTGCCGATGATGGCGCATGCCTTCGAGATCGACCAGACCCTGGCCATGATCGACCAGGCCAAGCAGCAGCTGCGCGAGCGCAAGCAGAAGTTCGACGAAGCCATCCCCGTGGGCGCGATGATCGAGATCCCGGCGGCGGCGCTGGCCTTGCCCTTGTTCATCAAGCGGCTCGACTTCCTCTCCATCGGCACCAATGACCTGATCCAGTACACGCTGGCCATCGACCGTGTCGATCATGAGGTGGCCCATCTCTACGATCCCCTGCATCCGGCGGTGCTGTTCCTGCTTTCCACCGTGATTGCCCAGGGCCGCAAGGCCGGGATTCCCGTCTCGGTCTGCGGCGAGATGGCGGGCGACGTGAAGTGGACCCGCCTGTTGCTGGGCATGGGCTTGCTGGAGTTTTCCATGCATCCCTCGCAGATCCTGTCGGTGAAGAACGAGGTGCTCAACAGCGATCTGCGCTTGCTGGAGCCGCAGGTCAAGAAGGTGCTGCGCGCCAGCGAGCCGGCAGCCATTCGCACGGCCATGACGCAGTTGCAGGCCCTGTCGGCCGAGCCCGAGATGCGCGAGGCCAAGGTGGCGCGGCGCCGTTGAGGGTGGCAGTCGGTGCGGGCAGGTCCGTTTGACGGGCTTGCCCGACTTGGGTATTCTTACGCCACTGCGCCGATTTGAACGGTTTGACCAACTTCAGCTTGCGGGCGCCGGGATCCTGATCCCATCTAAATGCGGCTAAAGCGAGCTTGGATCAGCAGTTTTCCCCCAAGATCAGCCCCCAGCCCCATCGATGAGTGAGCCCGCAAGCATTGCTTCCGGGCTTTTTTGTTGCCTGTAGCCCCCTGGTTGACCGCATTCCGGCGAAGCGACCGCCCGTACCCGCCTTCTTGGCCGCACGGGAGCCCTGTCACTTACGCAGAACAATCATGTCGATCGGAATCGTATCGCCCCAGGTCATGCATTTCGCCGAGCCGCTCCCTCTGCAGGGAGGCGCTACGCTGGCGGACTATTCGCTGACCTATGAAACCTACGGCACCCTCAATGCCGACAAATCCAATGCGGTGCTGGTCTGCCACGCGCTCAACGCCTCCCATCATGTGGCCGGCACCTATGCCGACGACCCGGACAACGTGGGCTGGTGGGACAACATGGTCGGCCCCGGCAAGTCGCTGGACACGGACCGCTTCTTCGTCATCGGCGTCAACAATCTTGGCTCCTGCTTCGGCTCGACCGGGCCGATGCATACCAATCCGGCCACCGGCAAGCCCTATGGCGCCGATTTCCCGGTAGTCACGGTGGAAGACTGGGTCAATGCCCAGGCCCGCCTGGCCGATCGCCTGGGCATCCACTGTTTCGCCGCGGTCATGGGTGGCTCGTTGGGTGGCATGCAGGCGCTGGCCTGGAGCATGATGTACCCGGACCGCCTGCGCCATTGCCTGGTGATCGCCTCCACGCCCAAGCTGTCGGCGCAGAACATCGCCTTCAACGACGTGGCGCGCCAGGCCATCCTGACCGATCCGCAATTCCATGGTGGCGATTTCTACGCCCATGGCGTAGTGCCCAAGAACGGGCTGCGCGTGGCGCGCATGGTGGGTCACATCACTTACCTGTCGGACGACGACATGGCCGAGAAATTCGGTCGCGACCTGCGCTCGGGCAGCTACCAGTTCGGGTACGGCGTGGATTTCGAGATCGAG
The DNA here is from genome assembly GCF_016429215.1 of Herbaspirillum sp. ASV7. Classification (GTDB taxonomy): domain Bacteria; phylum Pseudomonadota; class Gammaproteobacteria; order Burkholderiales; family Burkholderiaceae_D; genus Herbaspirillum. The sequence continues at coordinate 12,001 of NZ_JAELUH010000100.1, forward strand.
TCCTACCTGCGCTACCAGGGCGACAAGTTCTCGACCTACTTCGACGCCAACACCTACCTGCTGATCACCAAGGCGCTGGACTATTTCGACCCGGCCCGAGAATTCGGCGGTGACCTGGCGCGCGCGTTTGCCCGTACACAGGCGAAGTTCCTGCTGGTGTCCTTCACGACCGACTGGCGCTTTTCGCCGGAACGCAGTCGCGAGATGGTGCAGGCACTGGTGGCCAACCGGCGCCGCGTGAGCTATGCCGAGATCGACGCACCGCACGGGCATGATGCTTTCCTGCTCGAGGATGCGCGCTACATGAAGGTGGTGCGCGAGTACTACGCCAGCATCTGGACTGAACTGCAGCAGGAGGGCCGCGCATGACTTTCGAACAATTGAGCGTATTGCGCCCGGATCTGGCCTTCATTGCCCACTGGGTGCGCGAACGGTCGCAGGTGCTGGACCTGGGCTGTGGCGATGGCGTGATGCTGGACTACCTGCAGACCGACAAGAACTGTAGCGGCTACGGCGTGGAGATCGACGATGAGCAGATCCCCAAGTGCGTGGCCCGCAACGTGTCGGTGATCCAGCAGGACTTGAACGGTGGCCTGGCCATGTTCGAGGACAATGCCTTCGATGCCGTGCTGTGCCTGTCGGCGCTGCAGATGGTCAAGGATGTGGAAGGTTCGCTGCGCGAGATCGCCCGGGTAGGGCGCGAGGTGATGGTGTCGTTCCCGAACTTTGCCTATTGGCCGCACCGTGTGGCGCTGCTGCGCGGGCGCATGCCGGTGTCCAGGAGCCTGCCCTACCAGTGGTATGATACCCCCAACCTGCGTTGCGCCACGATCAGGGATTTCGAGGCGCTGGCCAACCAGGTCGGCCTGGAAGTGCTGGAGTGCGTGGCCCTGAAGGATGGCAAGCCGGTGCGCTACCTGCCCAACTGGCGCGGCAGCCTGGCAGTGTTCAGGTTGCGCAAGAAGTAAGGCGGCTTCCCGCCACCGCAAACGCCGGTCCGGCCGCGGCTCCGTCCGCCGGCCACCGGCGTTTTTCTTTTGTTTCTGATCTTTCTGATTCGGCCTGCCCATGACCGCACCCGCCGCTTCCTGGCACCAATACCTGAATCGGCGCATGCTGATCTGCCTCTTCCTCGGTTTCAGTTCAGGTCTTCCCCTGTTCATCCTGTTGAGCCTCTTGCAGGCCTGGCTGGCCAAGTCCGGCCTGAATGTGAAGACCCTGGGGCTGTTCGCGCTGGTGATGTTCCCCTACACGTGGAAGTTCGTCTGGTCGCCGCTGATGGACCGCTTCCATTTCGGTCGCATGGGACGCCGGCGCGGTTGGATGGTCTGCACCCAGCTGCTGCTGCTGCTGGGCATCGGCGCCATGGGCATGCTCGATCCGCTGACCCAGGTCAGCACGATTGCCTTCATGGCCTCGGTGGTGGCCTTCCTCTCGGCCAGCCAGGACATCGCCATCGACGCCTATCGCCGCGAGATCCTGCCCGAGGCCGAACTGGGCCTGGGCAGTGCCATCCACGTCAACGCCTACAAGCTCTCGGGCATGGTGCCGGGCGCCTTGTCGCTGGTGCTGGCCGACCGCATGCCCTGGGCCACGGTATTCTGGGTGACGGCGGCGTTCATGCTGCCGGGCCTGTTGTGCTCCCTGCTGGTGAGCGAGCCCAAGGTCTATGGCGCGCCACCCAAGAGCCTCGGCGACGCCGTGGTGCTGCCGTTTCGCGAATTCATCGCCCGTGGCGGCTGGAGCAATGCCTTGTGGGTGCTGGGCTTCATCTTCCTCTACAAGCTGGGTGACAGCATGGCCACCGCGCTGGCGACCAAGTTCTATATCGACCTGGGCTTCTCGATGACCGAGATTGGCGTGGTCTCCAAGACCACCAGCCTATGGGCCAGCGTGGCCGGTGGCATCCTGGGCGGGATCTGGATGGTGCGGCTGGGCATCAATCGCGGCCTGTGGGTGTTTGGGGTCTTGCAGGCAGTGCCCATCCTGGGATTTGCCTGGCTGGCCCATGTCGGTGCCGACCTGCCCACCCTGGCCGTGGTGATCGGCCTGGAAGCCTTCGGGGTGGGCCTGGGGACGACAGCCTTCGTGGCCTACATCATGCGCGAGACCGATCCACGCTATACGGCGACGCAGTTTGCGCTGTTCACCAGTTTGATGGCCGTGCCGCGGACATTCGTCAATTCGTCGGTCGGTTTTATCGTCGCCGAAACAGGATGGTTAAATTTTTTTCTAATTTGTTTCGTTCTGGCCTTGCCTGGAATGCTGATGTTGCCTAGAATTGCGGCCTGGAATGAAAAGCCGGTTGAGTCGCAGACACAAAAAGCCTGAAGATTCGAAAAAACGTCGCGGGTCGTTCCTTTGAGCAACAAATCTTGAATCGCTAAATTATTCTGCCCTGATGCGAAAATTTAGTTGACAGTCAAAAGATGTTCCTCTATAGTTTTGAGTTCCCTGAACGGAGAGGTGGCCGAGTGGTTAATGGCAGCAGACTGTAAATCTGCCCTCTTACGAGTACGCTGGTTCGAATCCAGCCCTCTCCACCATAAGGCCGGGAAGTCAAAGCAGTCCTGCAGTAAGTACGCGATCGAAAGACGCGGCGGTTGTGAAGTGAAAGTCGTCTCCTCGCGGGTGTAGCTCAATGGTAGAGCTGAAGCCTTCCAAGCTTAAGACGAGGGTTCGATTCCCTTCACCCGCTCCAAGTTTTGGTCCGGTTGCATGTTTGGTTGTTGTGCAGTCGGAAAAATGCCCTTGTAGCTCAGTGGTAGAGCACTCCCTTGGTAAGGGAGAGGCCACGTGTTCAATCCACGTCAAGGGCACCAGTTTCTCGTCGTATCGCTGACAAGTCAGTAATCAGTCGGGCGTGTTGCCTGGACATTCTCATCAAATCTAGGAGTCTAAGATGGCAAAAGGCAAGTTTGAGCGGACCAAGCCGCACGTGAACGTCGGTACCATTGGTCACGTTGACCACGGTAAGACCACCCTGACCGCAGCAATCGCAACCGTCCTGTCGAAGAAGTTCGGCGGCGAAGCGAAGGCCTACGACCAGATCGACGCAGCGCCCGAAGAAAAGGCACGCGGCATCACCATCAACACCGCGC
>NZ_JAELUH010000101.1 GCF_016429215.1 Herbaspirillum sp. ASV7
AGCCCAATGCCTCCAGCTGCGCCACCAGCGCGGTGCGGCTGGCGATGACCATGCCGCAGGTTTTCTGGAAGTAGGCCTCGTCTTCGATGGCGGCGGTGGCGCCGGCAATGGCGGGACGGTCCAACGGATAGGAGTTGAAGCTGTTCTTGACCCGTTCCAGCGCGTCGATCAGGTCGGCGTGGCCGATCGCAAAACCGACCCGCATGCCAGCCAGCGCGCGCGACTTGGAGAAGGTCTGCACCACCAGCAGGTTGGGGTAACGCTGCACCAGCGGAATGGCGGTCTCGCCACCGAAATCGATATAGGCCTCATCGACCACCACCACGCGCTGCGGGTTGCCCTGCAGGATGCGCTCGATCTCGGCCAGCCCCAGCAGGCAACCGGTGGGGGCGTTCGGATTGGGGAAGATGATGCCGCCGATCTCCTCGCCCTGGCCGATGTAGTCGTCGGCGCGCAGCGTGAAATCCTCGGCCAGCGGCACCGCCCGGTAATCGACCTGGTACAGCCCGGCATAGGTCGGATAGAAACTGTAGGTGATGTCGGGAAAGAGAATGGGCTTGCCATGCTGCAGCAGGGCCTGGAAGGCATGCGCCAGCACTTCGTCGGAGCCATTGCCCACGAACACCTCGCGCGCGCTGATGCCGTCGGCGGCGTGGCGGCGGGCGATGGCCAGCTTGAGCGGCTCGGCATCGGGGTTGGGATACAGGCGCAGGCTGTCGCCGACTTCGCGGGCGATGGCTTGCAGGGCCAGCGGCGAGGGGCCGTAGGGGCTCTCGTTGGTGTTCAGCTTGACCAGGCGGGCGATCTTGGGCTGCTCGCCGGGCGTGTAGGGCGTCAGGCGGCTGACGATGGGGCTCCAGAACTTGCTCATGAGAAATCGGCCCGCGCAGGGCCATGCAGAATTGAGGGGAAAGCGCAGATGGTAGCAAACTTGCCGCCTGCTGGCGGCCGGCAGCGCGAAAACTCAGAAATACGGACGATAACGCGGCCGCCGGCCCTCACCCTGCGATAGCGGCGTGGGCAGGGCCACATTGCTGAGCAGCGACAGCGCGCGTGCTGCAATCTCGGGCGGCAGGCCGATCACATCCTGGCAGGCGCGCTGCATGGCGGCCGTTGAAGCAAATCCGGCTGCGCCGGCGTCGGCGCCGGCATCATCCATGCGCGCCAGCGCCGCCAGTACCCAGGCTACGCGCTGCTCGCGCACCAGGCTGCGCAGGGATTCGCCTTCGGCAAAGAGCAATGCGCGCAGGCGCGCCGGGCTGATGCCCCAGGCCTGGGCGATGCCGGCGGCGCTCCAGGGGGCGGCCGGGTCGGCGAAGATGGCTGCGGCCAGGCGTCGTGCGTGGGGCTTGCTGGCGTCGGCTGCGCGCTCCATGTCGGCCGTCGATTGTGCCTCCAGCGCCAGCGACCACACCGCTGGCCGCATGCCCTGCGGCAATACGCGTGGATGGGCCAGGCAGCTGAAGCGCACGAAGGAGGGCACGCTGAAACTCTCGCCCTCGCGCAACTCCACGCTCACGCCACCGCTGCGCAGGGTGGCGCCCCCCTTCCACACGCGTACCCGCGCTGCGGCGGCAAAGCGCAGCTCGCGTAAGTGCAGGTGATGGTGGGTGACGATGGCCATGGGTGGTATCCGCTGTTACCTTCCGCTACTAAGTTCCGCTACTAAGTTCCGATACTAGGTTCCGATATTAAGCCACGACAGGCGCGCCGACTGTCATCGCGGTGACCATGGCACTCATAGCGTGGCCATGCCGAAGGCGCGCAAACCGTCCAGGTCGACCACGCGGATGCTCTGGTAGGAAATCTCCACCAGCCCCAGGTCGGCCAGGCGACGCATGGCCTGGTTCACGCGCTGGCGCGACAGGCCGGTCAGGAGCCCGATCTCTTCCTGCGACAACTCCAGCACAGCGGAAGTACGCGGGTAGAGCATGGGATGGAACAATTGCGCGATGGCCTGGGCCACGCGGGCATCCACGTCGAGCAGGCGCTCGTTCTGGACAGTGGCGATGAACTGGCCCATGCGTTCGTTCAACTGGCCGATGACGAAGGCATTGAAGGGCAGGCTCTCGGCCATCAGACGATGGAAGGTATCGGCCGGCACCAGCAGGATCTGTGCGGCGCGGATGGCGATGACGTCATAGCGGCGCGCCTCGCGCTTGATGACGCTGCCCTCGCCGCACCAGCCGCCCTCGGGCACACCCGACAGTGTGCTGCTGCGGCCATCGACGTTGTAGACGGCCAGCTTGATCAAGCCCTCATGCACGCCGATCCAGTAATCCGACCGCTCGCCGCGCCGGGCGATGAAGGCATCGGCCGCATAGCCCACCAGTTGCGTGCTCGCCGCCGCCAGCGCACGATGTTCGGCCGCCAGGGCGGTGAACCAGGCGTGCTGGGACAGATGCTGCTCCATCGGGATGCTCATGGGGGTGGGATGCGGCTCGTTCGGCAAAAACAGCAAATATTGTCGCATGTCAGCCTTGTCGTCGTGATGACAAAGCGCAAGTGACCATCGGTGCTACCCTAATGGCCATCTGCGCGGCCCACAATAATTCCACCGCAGGCCGCGACCAAACCACGCAGCACCAGGAGACCAGCATGGCAGATTTCGACACCGGCCTCGGCCGCAACGCCGCCAATTTCGCGGCCCTCACCCCGATGGATTTCATCGCCCGCGCCGCCGCCGTCTATGGCAAGCGCCCCGCCATCGTGCATGGCGCGCTGCGCCAGGACTGGGACCAGACCTACCGCCGCACGCGCCGCCTGGCCAGTGCGCTGCAACGCCTGGGCGTGGGTCGTAACGACACCGTCTCGGCCATGCTGCCCAATACCCCGGCGATGGTGGAGGCACACTTCGGCGTGCCCATGGCCGGTGCGGTATTGAATGCGCTCAACATCCGTCTGGATGCCGAGTCGATCACCTTCATGCTCCGCCATGGCGAGGCCAAGGTCTTGCTCATCGACAGCGAGTTCGCTGCGCTGGCGCGGCAATTGCGCGCGCAGATGCCAGCCCTGAAGATCATCGAGGTGTTCGATGAACTGGGCCCGCCGCCGGTGGCCGGCGAGCGCTTCGGCGAGTACGAATACGAAGCCCTGCTGGCCGATGCCGACGAGGACTTCGACTGGCAGATGCCCGGCGACGAATGGGATGCGATTGCCCTGAACTACACCTCCGGCACCACCGGCGACCCCAAGGGGGTGGTCTATCACCATCGTGGCGCGGCCATCAACGCCATTTCCAACATCCTCGAATGGGACATGCCCAAGCACCCGGTCTATCTGTGGACGCTGCCCATGTTCCACTGCAATGGCTGGTGCTTCCCGTGGACGGTAGCCGCGCGCGCAGGCGTGAATGTGTGCCTGCGCAAGTTCGAGCCCAAGCTGGTGTTCGACCTCATCGCCGAGCATGGCGTCACCCACTACTGCGCCGCGCCCATCGTGCATGCGGCGCTGGCCAATGCGCCGGAAGGCTGGCGCGCCAGCATCCGTGGTCCGGTCAAGGCGATGGTGGCCGGTGCGCCGCCGCCGGCGGCGGTGCTGGCCAAGATGGAGGCCATGCAGTTCGACCTGACCCACGTCTATGGCCTGACCGAAGTCTATGGCCCGGCAGCGGTCTGCGCCGAGCAGGATGACTGGAGCAGCCTGTCGGTGGACCAGCGCGCCGTGTTGAAGTCGCGCCAGGGAGTGCGCTACCACCTGCAAAGCGGCGTGACGGTGCTCTCGCCGGAGACCATGGAAGCGGTGCAGGCCGATGGCGAGGAGATCGGCGAGATCATGTTCCGCGGCAACATCTGCATGAAGGGTTATCTCAAGAACGACCGCGCCACCCGCGAAGCCTTTGCGGGCGGCTGGTTCCATACCGGCGACCTGGGCGTGATGAATGCCGACGGCTACATCAAGATCAAGGACCGCAGCAAGGACATCATCATCTCCGGCGGCGAGAACATCTCCAGCGTGGAGGTGGAGGACGTGCTCTATCGCCACCATGCGGTGCTGGCCGCCGCCGTGGTGGCGCAACCCGACGAGAAGTGGGGCGAGACGCCCTGCGCCTTCGTCGAGTTGAAGGAAGGCGCGAGCGTCGACGCGGCCGAACTGACCGCATTCTGCCGCGACCACCTGGCCAGCTTCAAGGTGCCCAAGGCCATCTATTTCGGGCCGCTGCCCAAGACCTCCACCGGCAAGATCCAGAAGTTCGAATTGCGCAAGCGGATGAAATCGGACAGCGCCATCGACGTCTGATCAGGCCTTGCGCACGGCGATGTGGTAAAGGCCCCAGGGGCATTGACCGAAGCGCTCCGCCAGCGGACGCGCGGCCAGCTCGGGGATGCCGTCGGCATCGTAGACCGCCCACAGCGGCCCCAGCCCGCCCAGCGGGATGGGCTTGCCATCGAGGTGGGTGGCGACGATGAAGCGCAGGCGCGCGATATCCTGGGGCGAGACCAGCACGGCATAGCCATCGATGGCACGCAGGGCGCAGTTCTCGATGCTGGCGGGGGCACCGCTGGCACGCAGCACGTCGGCCAGCAAGGGGCCGCGCAGGGTGTGACGACGGCCATCGTATTCCAGCGTGGGGCGGATCTCCACCAACGGCAACGCCGTCAGGGCCGCGAAATCGAAGGTATGGGCCTTGTCGAAGGCCAGTTTCTGCTTGGACATCATCTGGTCCAGCGCCGGATCGAGCGCGCCGCGATTGGGGGCGTCGATGTCACCGGTGACGGTCAGCAGGACCGGGCCGTGGCCACCGGATTTCTTGGCGGCGGCCAGGGCGGGCAAGGTGGCAGTGCCTGCCAGCAATGAGGCCCCCAGGCCCAGGAAATGGCGTTTTTGCATGAGATCTCTCCCCTTCGTTAGCGATGAGCTTGCCAGTGTGATGCAGGATTGTAGGCCCATCCGGCCCACCATGGACAACGGCCCGGATCCTGTCAGGGTCCGGGCCGTCGATGTCAGGTACTACGCACTGGTGCGCCGCAATCAGTCACGCGGCGGGCGACCGCGCCAGTAGCCGGCCAGCAGCGAGCCGGACAGGTTGTGCCACACCGAGAACAGCGCGCCCGGCAGGGCCGCCACCGGCGTGAAATACAGCTTGCCCAGCGCGGCGGCCAGGCCGGAGTTCTGCATGCCCACTTCGATGGCCAGCGTGCGGCAGACCGCCTCGTCGAAGCCCAGCAGGCGGCCACCCCAGTAGCCACCCAGCAGGCCCAGGCCGTTGTGCAGGATCACGCCTACCAACACCACCAGGCCCACCGAAGCGATGCTGGCCTGGCTACCTGCCACGACGGCCGAAATGATCAGCAGGATCGCTACCATCGACACCAGCGACAGATAGGGTTCGATGCGGCGGATCAGGCTGCCGGCAAACAGGTTCAGCACCAGGCCCACAGCGATGGGCACCACCACGATCTGCACGATGGACATGAGCATGGCATGCGCATCGAAGTGGATGGAGGCATCCACATACAGCTCGGTCAGCAGGGGCGTGGCAAACACCGATACCAGCGCCGACAGCGTGGAAATGGTGACCGACAGCGCGACGTCGCCGCGCGAGAGATAGATCATCACGTTGGAGGCGGTACCGGAGGCGACGCTGCCCACCAGCACCATGCCGGCGGTCAGGTCAGGCGGCATGCGCAGCACCTTGGCGATGACCCAGGCGGCCAGCGGCATGACCAGGTAGTGCAGGACGATGCCGGCGGCCACCGGCGCGGGGCACTTGATGATGCGCTTGAAGTCGTCGACGGTGAGCGTCACGCCCATGGTCAGCATGATCAGCGTCAACAGCTGGGTGATGTACTTGCCCAGGGGCGTGAAGGTCGGCGGGGAGAAGTAGGCGGCGGCGGAAAGCAGCAGCGCCCACACGGGAAACAGGCGGGTAATCGTGGCTAACATGGTCAGAGCGGATGAATGAGGACGGACCCGGCCCCGAGGCGAATCGGAGGTCGGTGGCGCAATTTTTATAATGGAATACGCGGATGACGCGTACCTTGGCAGAGCATTTTCATCGTTCACCGGATAGGGTGGCGGCCTCTGCACAGGCGGGCGTCTTGTGGACGCAAGGGCGTGATTCTACCCGCGCAAGGCGCTTCCTGCCGGCGTCCCACCGGATGGGAGCGGGCTCAGGCCGGCGCGTCGCACTTGAAACTCAACATCACCTTGGGCGGCATCACGCCGATGACGCCTTCGGAGCGTTCGCTGCCGATCACGCGCATGCGCCGTCCCTGCGTGCGGCACCAGTCATCGGCTTGCTGCAATGCCTGGATGGCCACGCCATCGTTGCCGTGCCAGCGCGAGCTGGCCACCAGCAGGTAAGTATCCTTGTCGATCTGCGTGACCGGCTGCGAGCTGGCGCAGGCGCACAGCAGCAGGGGGATGGCCAGTACCTGGACATGGCGCGTCTTCATGGGGGCTCCCGCATCGTCTTCTTTCTGATGCTGCGATGGTAGCCAGCCATGGACCTGGCGTCATGCATCCCTACAACTCTTTACACGCTACACGCCACCCTCCAAAGCCGAGGGCGAAAAAAAACGCCGCTGGATTGCAGCGGCGTTCTTCGTAACAAACAGTCAAGCTAGAAATCAATCAACGCGTAACTGGTTTGTAACGGATGCGCTTGGGCTTGGCGGCTTCTTCACCGAGGCGCTTCTTCTTGTCGGCTTCGTATTCCTGGTAGTTGCCGTCGAAGAAGGTGACCTGCGAATCGCCCTCGAAGGCGATGATGTGGGTGGCGATACGGTCCAGGAACCAGCGATCGTGGGAGATCACCAGCACGGTGCCGGCGAATTCCAGCAGCGCATCTTCCAGGGCACGCAGGGTTTCCACGTCAAGGTCGTTGGAGGGTTCGTCCAGCAGCAGGACGTTGCCGCCCTGCAGCAGGGTCTTGGCCAGGTGCAGGCGACCGCGCTCACCACCGGAGAGGTTGCCGACGATCTTCTGCTGGTCACCGCCCTTGAAGTTGAAGCGGCCCAGGTAGGCGCGCGAAGGCATTTCGAAACGGCCCACGGTGAGGATGTCGGCACCGCCCGAGACGTCCTCGAAGACGGTCTTCTTGTTGCCCAGGTCTTCGCGCGACTGGTCCACCAGCGACACCTTGACGGTGGGGCCCAGTACCAGTTCGCCGCTGTCCGGGGTCTCGCGACCGGCCAGCATGCGGAACAGGGTGGACTTACCGGCGCCGTTGGGGCCGATGATACCGACGATGGCGCCGGCCGGAATCTTGAAGTTCAGATCGTCGATCAGCAGGCGGTCGCCATAGCCCTTGCTGACGTTCTTGAACTCGATGACTTCATTGCCCAGGCGCTCGGCCACGGGAATGAAGATTTCCTGGGTTTCGTTGCGCTTCTGGTATTCGTATTCGGAGAGTTCATTGAAGCGGGCCAGACGCGCCTTGCTCTTGGCCTGACGACCCTTGGGGTTCTGACGTACCCATTCCAGTTCCTTGGCGATGGTCTTCTGGCGGGCCGATTCGCTGGCTTCTTCTTGCTTTAAGCGGGCTTCCTTCTGTTCCAGCCAGGAGCTGTAGTTGCCCTTCCAGGGGATGCCGTGGCCACGGTCCAGTTCCAGGATCCATTCGGCGGCGTTGTCGAGGAAGTAGCGATCGTGGGTGATGGCCACCACGGTGCCGGGGAAGCGTTGCAGGAACTGCTCCAGCCAGTCCACCGATTCGGCATCCAGGTGGTTGGTGGGCTCGTCCAGCAGCAGCATGTCGGGCTTGGAGAGCAGCAGCTTGCACAGTGCCACGCGGCGCTTTTCACCACCGGAGAGCACGCCGATCTTGGCGTCCCAGGGCGGCAGGCGCAGTGCGTCGGCGGCCATTTCCAGCTGCTGGTTGAGGCTGTTGCCGTCGGCGGCAGCGATGATGGCCTCCAGACGGGCCTGCTCGGTGGCCAGGGCGTCGAAGTCGGCGTCTTCCTCGGCATAGGCGGCGTAGACGGCGTCCAGCTTGGCCTGGGCTTCGAAGACTTCGCCCAGGGCGCTCTCGACTTCCTGGCGCACGGTCTTGTCGGCATCGAGTTGCGGTTCCTGCGGCAGGTAGCCGATGTTCAGGTTGGGCATCGGGATGGCTTCACCCTCGATTTCCTTGTCGATGCCGGCCATGATCTTGAGCAGGGTCGATTTGCCCGAGCCGTTCAGGCCGAGCACGCCGATCTTGGCGCCGGGGAAGAAGGACAGCGAGATGTCCTTGAGGATCTGACGCTTCGGCGGCACGATCTTGCCGACGCGGTTCATGGTAAAGACGTATTGGGCCATGGTAGGTATGCCAGTAAATGCCAGTCAGAAAAAAAACGGTAAGCGCGGCCTTCAGGCGCCGCCGGTGGTCGGCTGCGCCGAATCCGAGCGCGCGCGCATGAAGCGCCACAAGCCTTCGGCGGAGTATACCGCGAGCGCCACCCAGATCACGCAAAAGCCGATGGCGCGACGGCCGGCAAAGGGCTCATCGTAGAGCAGCACGCCCGTCAGCAGCTGGATGGTGGGGGAAATGTATTGCATCAACCCCAACATCGACAGCGGGATACGGCGCGCGCCATGGGCGAACAGCAGCAGCGGCACCGCCGTCACCGGGCCGGACAGGGCCAGCAGGACCTTGGCGGTGGTGGAGGCGTGGGTAAAGGCGTTGCTGTCATGCAAGCTGTCGAAACCCAGCACCATCAAGACCAGCGGCAGCATCAGCAGGGTTTCCAGCGACAGGCCCTCCAGCGCGCCCAGGTGGGCGGTCTTGCGCAGGAGGCCATAGAAGGCGAAGGTCAGCGCGATCAACAGCGAAATCCACGGCAGGCTGCCATTGGCCACCGTCAGCCACAGCACCGCGCCCAGCGCCAGCAGCACCGCCACCCATTGCAGGGGACGCATGCGTTCCTTCAGCACCAGGTAGCCGATGAACACGCTCATGAGCGGGCTCATGAAGTAACCCAGGCTGGTATCGACGATGCGCCCGGCATTGACGGCCCAGACATACAGCGTCCAGTTGCCCGACAACAGCAGCGCCGAGAGCAGGAAGCCGGCCACCACCAGGGGTCTTCTGGCGACCTCGGCCACCCATCCCCATTGCCGGCGCCAGGCCAGCACCGCCACCAGGAACACGCACGACCAGAGCAGCCGGTGCACGACGATATCGAAGGAAGGGATTTCCTTCAGCAGCTTGAAGTAAAGCGGGAACAGGCCCCACAGGATGGAGGCGGCAACAGCATGGAGCATGGCGATGAACAGGACCGGGATGTGAGGATGCCTGGCTGTCCTTGTTATAAGGAAATGATGACAGCCGCGAGCCCCGCCATTATTGCAGGATTCGCCCGGCCCGGCTTGCCGCCGGTCAAGTCCCGGGCGGATGCAGGCTGATCTGGGCGGCTGTGCTCATCATCACGACCTCGCAATCTTCCTCGTCAGCCTGGCGTTCGATGACCAGGACATCGGCAGCACCGATGGTGATCAGGGGGTGATGCCAGACCCCGCGCCGCAAGGTGACGCCCTGACCGGGCTCGACGATGAAGGCGACGATGGCCGACTCGTCGGGCCGCTCGCCGTCCCCCGCCAGCACGGCCAGGCAGCGGCTGGCCCCCAGCGGGATGAAGCTCTGGCTGCCCAGCCGGTGACGCTCGAAGGCGCGCAGGGGATAGGGCGCAAGGTGGGTGCGGGCATCGGTGCGGAACAGCGCCACGCAGGCCAGCCCGCCCTGCTCCTGCACATCCAGGTGGGCCACGTCATCGAAGCGGCGCGTGGTGCCGAAGTTGATGGCGCGCTCGGCCGCGCCCGGCTCGATGAGTTCGCCATAGGGCGCGAAGGCCTGCGGCGTCAGGGGCTGCACGCCGATCACGCGCGACCCCGGCAGCGCAATCTCAGGCGCACTCATGCATGAGCCTCGCGGCATAACGGATGAGCGAGCGGTCACTGCCGGGCGGCGCGATGAGCGACAGGCCGAACGGTGCGTCATCGAGTCGCATCAGCGGCAAGGAGATCTGCGGGAAGCCCGACAGCCCGGCCAGGCAGAGCATGCGCACGGCCTGATTGCGATAGGTTTCCAGCGACTGTTCGGAGTCCGTCAGCAGGGGCGCCACGTCGGGCGCGCTCGGCAGCAGCAGCACGCCATCCTGACCGAGCAGGCGCACAAACCCTTCGCGGAAGCTGGCGCGCACGGCACTGTGCTGTTGCATCTGCTGCGGCGTGATGGTGGCCGACCAGGCAAAGCGTTCGGCCACGCCGGGGCCGAGCTGGAAGTCGTGGCGGCGGATATTCTCGCCATGGGCTTGCCAGGCCTCGTAGCCCTGGATATGGCGGAAGGCCCAGTACAGCGTATCGAAGGAAGGGGCGGCGGTCTTGACCGGTTGCGGCGTGCCGATCACGCCGGCCAGGCGATCCAGCGCCTGCGAAAACACCGCCTGCACGCGCGGCTCCAGCAGCGCCAGCACATCGGCTGCGACCAGGGTGCGCGGCTGCTCGGGCAAGGGGGCGCTGTCCTCGCCCAGCAGCACATCGCCGGCGCGCGCGAAGACACCCATGTCGCGCGCGAACCAGCCGCAGGTATCGAAACTGGGCGCCAGGTCCATCACCCCGGCCAGCGAGACGCGGCCATGCGTGGGACGCAGGCCGATCAGGCCGCAATGGCTGGCCGGCACCCGCACCGAGCCGCCGGTATCCGTCCCCAGCGCCAGGTCGGCCAGACCATTGGAGACGGCCGAGGCCGAACCCGAACTGGAACCGCCCGGGATGCGCGTGGGTGCGCCGCCATTGCGCGGCGTGCCGAAGTGGGCGTTCTTGCCATTCATCGAGAAGGCCAGCTCATCGGTGCAGACCTTGCCCACGAAGTTGGCGCCGGCCTGCAACAGCGCCTGCACGGCCGGGGCCGAAGTGGTCTTGATGCCGGACATGGCCAGCATGTGCGCATTGCCGCAGCCGGTCGGGTAACCGGCCACGTCGAAGATGTCCTTGACCGCCAGGCGCAGGCCCAGCAGCGGGCCGCTGGGAGAATGAGGTTGCGGCACGAAGGGATAGGGGAGAAAGCAACGGGCCTGAGAAGCATCGGCGGTCATGCGGTTTCCTTGGTCGGGTCAAAGAGATCGTTCGATATCGCAGCGGCAGCAGCGGCAGCATTGGCAACTTCGGCAAACTGCAGCTCCTGCGCGCGCAGACAGCGTACCGCATGCTGCGCATCCAGGCGCAGCTCGGCCGGCTGCTGCGCCTGGCAGGCAGCCACCGCGTAGCTGCAACGCGGGGCGAAGGCACAACCTGGCGGCAAGTTGGACAGGTCCGGCGGCGCGCCGGGAATGGTCTGCAGGCGCTGCCCCTTCTGCAGGGCGCCGTGGCTGCGGCTTTGCAGCAGCGACATGGTGTAGGGATGGCGTGGCTGCGCCAGCAGCTGCGCGGCCGGCCCCTGCTCGACGATGCGCCCGGCATACATCACGGCGATGCGATCGGCCACCTCGACGGCGGCGCCGATGTCGTGCGTGACGAAGACGATGGACAGGCCCAGCTCGCGCTGCAGCTCGCGCAGCAGCAACAGGATCTGGATCTGTACCGTGGCATCGAGCGCCGTGGTCGGCTCGTCGGCCAGCAAGACCTTGGGCGAGCACGACAGCGCCAGGGCGATCATGGCGCGCTGGCGCATGCCGCCCGACATCTCGTGCGGATAGGCATCGAGGCGCCGCGCGGGGCTGGGAATGCGCACCTTCTCGAACAGCGCCAGCGCCTGCGCGCGCGCCTCGGCTGCCGAGACCTTGCGGTGGCGGCGGATGGTTTCGGCGATCTGCGCACCGACGGTATAGACCGGGTCCAGCGCCAGCAGCGGCTCCTGGAAGATCATGGCGACGGTATCGCCGCGCAGGGGCGACAGTTCGCGCCCCGTCATGGCCAGCACGTCGCGGCCATCGACTTCCAGGCCGCCTTCGATGCGGGTGCGTGATTCCGGGTGCAGCCGCATGATGGAACGCAGCGTGACACTCTTGCCCGATCCGGATTCGCCGATGAGCGCCACCACCTCTCCCTCGGCCACCTCCAGGTCGACACCGCTGACGGCGCGGATGGTCTTGCCGGGCGCCTTGAAGGTGACGCGCAGATCGTGCAGGCGCACCATCGTCTTGCCTTGTTCAGCCATGCTCGCTCTCCTGGTGGATCATGCCGGCATCGAAGGCCGATGCATCGTAGCCGCTGCCGGCCTCATAGCGCAGGCAGGCCACGCCATGCCCTTCTGCCGCGTCGGCAAAGACCGGCGCACGCTGCTGGCAGACCGCCTGGGCGAACTGGCAGCGAGTGTGGAAGCGGCAGCCGGAGGGGGGATTGATGGGGTTGGGCGGGTCGCCCGCCAGCGGCGCCTCCTCGGTACGGTGGGCCGGGTCCATGCTGGGCATGGAGCGCAGCAAGGCACGCGTGTAGGGATGACGGGGCGCGTCGAAGACCTGCTCGGCCGGCCCGACCTCGACCACCTGGCCCAGGTACATGACCAGTACGCGGTCGGAGATGAAGCGCACCACGTTCAGATCGTGGCTGATGAAGAGATAGGTGAGGCCGAACTCTTGCTTCAAGTCCAGCAGCAGGTTCAGCACCTGGGCCTCGACCGACTTGTCCAGCGCCGACACCGCCTCGTCCAGGATCACCAGGCGCGGCTCCAGCGCCAGGGCACGGGCGATATTGACGCGCTGGCGCTGGCCGCCGGAGAGCTCATGCGGATAGCGTCCGGCGAAGCGCTCCGGCTGCAGGCCGACCCGCCCCAGCAGGCTGCGCGCACGGGCAATCGCCTCGCGTGCCGACAGGCCGTGGACGATGGGTGCGAATGCGATCGAGTCCTCGATGGTCATGCGCGGGTTCAACGAGGAATAACTATCCTGGAACACCATCTGCGCCTGGCGGCGGAACTGGCGCAAGGGCATGGCGCGCGAGCCGACGGTCTGGCCATCGAAGACCAGCTCGCCGCTATCCTGCTCGATCAGCTGCATCAGCACGCGGGCGGTGGTGGACTTGCCGCAACCGGATTCGCCGACCACGCCCAGGGTCTCGCCCTTCATGATGTCGAAGCTCACGCCATCGACGGCGCGCACCGCATTGGCCGGACCACGCGACCAGGGCAGGCCCTGCTGCTTCAACGGAAAGTGCTTCAGCAACTGGCGCACGCCCAGCAGCGGCTGGCGCGGGCCGCCGACGTCGCGGTTCTCTTGCGTGAGGAGATGGGCGGTGAGGCTCATTGTTTGACCTCCATGGCCGAACGCAGGCCATCGGACAACAGGTTGAAGGAAATCGAGGTCACGAAGATGAAGGCCCCCGGCAAGGCGGCCACCCAGGGCTGGGTGTAGATGGCGGTGCGCAGGGTGTTCAGCATCAGGCCCCATTCGGGTTCGGGCGGCTTCACGCCCAGGCCAAGGAAGGACAGGCCGGAAGCCAGGATCATCGACACCGAGATCAGGCTGGTGGAATACACGAAGATCGGCCCCAGCACATTGCCCAGGACATGCGCGCGCACGATGGTGAAAGCGCCGGCACCGGAGGCGCGTGCGGCATCGACGTAATCGCTGCGCCGCACCTGGGTGGTGACGCTTTCAGCGATGCGGGCGATCTGCGGCACGAAGACGATGGTCAGCGAGGTCAGCGCATTGAAGATGCCGGCCCCCAATGCACCCGACAGGGCAATGGCCAGCAGCACCGAGGGAAACGCATAGAGCACGTCGATGCTGCGCATGATGCCGGTATTGATGATGCCACCGGCATAGCCGGCCAGGATGCCCAGGCCACTGCCGATGACGAAGGCCAGCAGCACTGGCGTGATCCCCATGAACAGCGACAGCCGGCCGCCCAGGATCAGGCGCGAGAGCATGTCGCGGCCCAGCTCGTCGCTGCCCAGCAGGTGGCCGGCGGTGCCGATCGGCTTGAGGCGGGCGAACATGGAGGTGGCAAAGGGATCGGCGGGCATCAGCCAGGGTGCGGCCAGGGCGCCAAGGATCAGCAACAGCAGCACTGCCGCCGCGATCATGGCGCCAGGGTTGCGCACCAGGCGCGCGCCCACGTTGGCCCAGTGGCCGCGTGAACGACGCGGCGTGGGCGGGAGGGTGTCGGCCGCAGCCAGGGAAGAAGCGGGTGGGGAAATGTCCATATCAGGTTCGCTCAGGCTCGCTCGATGCGGGGATCGAAAATGGTTTGCAGGATATCCACCAGCAGGTTCAGCGCCACGAAGAACAGCGCCAGCACCAGAATGCTTCCCTGCAGCAGCGGCAGGTCGCGCTGGAAGATGGCCTGGTTCAGCAGGAAGCCAGTGCCGGGCCAGGAGAACACGGTCTCGATCAGGATGGAGCCGCCCAGCAGGTAACCCAGTTGCAGGCCCATCACCGCCAGCGAGGTCGGCGCGGCGTTCTTGACCACGTGACGCAGCACGCCGGCATCCGACAGCCCGCGCGCCTTCAGGCCCACCACGAATTCCTGCGAGAGGATGTCGGCCACCAGTGCCCGCACGGTACGGGCGATGATGCCCATGGGGATGAAGGACATGGTGACGGCCGGCATGAGAAGGTACTTCATGTGTTCCAGGTCCCACACCCAGGCGGCGGAACCATCGGGGCCGGCACCGGTGGCGGGCAACCACATCAGCTTGGAAGAGAACACGATCACCAACACCATGCCCAGCCAGTAATGCGGCACCGACACGCCCACCACCGAGATGAACGAGGCCAGGCGATCCACCCAGGAGTTGCGGAAGTAACCGGCCACGAAACCGAACAGCCCGCCGAAGACGAAACCGATGGCGGTCGCCACCGCCGCCAGCATGAAGGTATTGCCGACCGCCTTGAAGACCTCGGCGGCCACCGGGCGACCGGTGGCGATCGAGCTGCCCAGGTCGCCATGCAGGGCGCGCCAGACCCAGCTCATGAATTGCTCGGGATAGCTGCGGTTGAAACCGTAGAGTTCCATCAGCTGCTTCTGCAAATCCGCCGAGGCATCCGGCGGCAGGATCGACACCAGCGGATCGCCGGGCGCGAGATGGACCAGCATGAAACAGAGGAAGGCCACGCCCAGCATGATGGGCAGGGCATAGAGGAGGCGGCGTATCAGGTAGGCGATCATGGCGGGCCCGACAGAAGACAAGAAATGGAAATGCAACAAACTCGGCGATAC
>NZ_JAELUH010000102.1 GCF_016429215.1 Herbaspirillum sp. ASV7
GCATGAAACAGAGGAAGGCCACGCCCAGCATGATGGGCAGGGCATAGAGGAGGCGGCGTATCAGGTAGGCGATCATGGCGGGCCCGACAGAAGACAAGAAATGGAAATGCAACAAACTCGGCGATACGCAGGCAGTAGCGCCAGACCGGAGAAGGCGCGATCACCGCACCACCGTTCGTACTGAGTAGCGGCCTGGCCGCGTATCGAAGGCGTAAGGACGGCGCGCCTTCGACACGGCCCTGACGGGCCTGCTCAGTCCGAACGGGGTTGAGGAAGAACGGCCATCGAGCTCCCCCGGGTTGGCCCGGGCATCAGTCCATGCTCATGGTGGCAATGTCGATGAACCAGCTCTGCGGCTGCACCACGCCCTTGACCTTGGCCGAGATGGCGCGCGGACCGGTGTCATGCGCCACCCACACGAACGGCGCCTCGTCGACGATCTTGGCGTGCAATTGCGCCAGCAGTGCATCGCGTTGCTTGGGCTCGAAGGTGGTGCGCGCCTTGGCAATCAGGGCATCGACCTCGGCATTGCTGTAGAAGCCCCAGTTGTTGGAGGTCGGCGGCGCGGCCTTGGTATCGACGAAGCGCACCATCGCGAAGAACGGATCCATCGAGGCGAAGCTGACGTTGATCGCATTGGCGCCATGCGCGCTCGCATCCTTGGCGCCGATGCGCCAGTTGGTGTAGAGCGTGTTCCATTCGATGACATCGAACTGCACGTCGAAGAAGCAATCCTTCAGGTTCTGCTGCATGAACTCGTTCATCGGCAGCGGCTGCATCTGGCCCGAACCGGAGGCCGATATCTGTACCTTCACCGTGAGCGGCTTGGCGGCCGAGTAGCCGGCTTCGCTCATGAGTTTCTTGGCGGCGACCGGGTCATACTTGATGTGGAAGCTGGGGTTGCCGCGCCACGGATGGCCTGGCTCCACCGTGCCGGTGGCCTCGCCCATCAGACCACCCAGCAGCTGCTTCATGGCCGGACGATTCACGCACAGGTTGGCGGCCTGGCGCACGCGCTTGTCCAGCCAGGGCGAACCGGGCACGAAGGACAGCTGCCACGGCCACACATGCGGCTGCGGATTGGAATAGATCTTGAAACCACGCGCCTTGATGGCATCCAGCGCATCGGGGGCCGGGGCCTCGATCCAGTCGACCTGGCCCGACATCAGGGCCGCGGTGCGGGAGTTGGCTTCGGGCAGCGGCAGCATCACCACGCGGTCGATCTTGGGGCGGCGCGCGGCATCCCAGTAGCCATCGTACTTGACCACTTCCAGGCGCTCGCGCGGCACGAACTTGGCCATCTTGAAGGGGCCGGTGCCGGAGGCGTCAGCGGCGAAGGCGGCCCAGGCCTGCTTGGCACGCTCGCCCTTGTCGGTGACCGAAGCGGGCACGGCGGCCAGCTTCTTCTCCCATTGCGTGGGCGAGGCCATGAAGAGATTGGTCAGGTTGATCGGCAGGAAGGAATCCGGTTCGGAGGTGGTCAGTTCCACCGTCATGTCGTCGATCTTCTTGGCCGAGCGCAGCGTGGGCATGCGCGAGGCGGTGGTGCCGACCTGGCTGGGATCGAACTGCACGGCGTTCTTGTCGAGCACCTTGTTGACGTTCCACACCACGGCATCGGCATTGAAGGCCGAGCCATCGTGGAATTTCACGCCGGGGCGCAGCTTGAAGATCCACTTGGTCTTGTCCTTGGCATCGACCTGCCAGGACAGCGCCAGGTCGGGGATCAGTTCGCTGGCCTTGTCGGCCTTGGAAAGATCCCATTGCGTCAGGCCGTCATACATGGGGATGCCGGTGAAGCGGTTACCCTCGAAGCCCTGGTCGGGCTGGCCCAGCGTACGCGGGATATCACCGGCGGTCATGGCGATGCGCAATACCTTCTCTGCATGAGCGACGGGCGCAGCAAAGGCGCCGAAGGCCAGGGTACAGGCCAGCGTCAGGGTAGCGGTCTTGGGGAATGTCATGTGAGTGCTTTCCTTGTTGAGGGACGACGGTGGAAAACTGCGAAGAACGGCGAAAGACAACGTAACGCGGCGCCACCAACAGAACCGCGAGGCAAACCTGCCGTCAGGGTGGCGTAAAGGCCAGCCCGACCCGGGCGGCGGCATTGGTCAGGTGCTCTTGCATGGCGCGGCGCGCGCCTTCCGCATCACCGGCCGAGACCGCTGCGGCGATGGCGCGATGCTCGATGGCTGGCGCCCAGATGCGTTCGCGATCGGCGAAGGGCACGCGCAGGCTGTGGCCGATCGGTTGTTCGAACTGCCGCACCACCTGGATGAAGGCGGCATTGCCGGAGAGTTCGGCGACCAGCTGATGGAATTCCAGATCGGCGTGCGAGGCGCTGACCAGGTCGAGATTCTTGAGGGCATCTTCGAAGCGCGCCTGCAAGCCCCACAGGCGTGGTGTGGCGTGGGCCGTGATGTTGCGCGCGGCCAGGGCGGCGGCAGCGGACTCCAGTGTGTAGCGCAGCTGGAAGACGGCGGCCAGGTCCAGCGTCGAGGCTGCATTGCCGACATTGCCGGCCTCGCCGTCGATGCCCGCCTGCAGCTGCGGAGGGATCACACGGGCGTCCTGGCGCTCGGTCACCAGCGTGCCCTTGCCCGGCACGGAGCGGATGAAACCCAACGCCTCCAGCATCGACAATGCTTCGCGCAGCGAGGCGCGGCTGATGCCCATCGACTCGGCCAGTTCGCGCTGGCTGGGTAGCATCTCGCCACTCCGGTAGGTGCCGGAGAGGATCTGCCGCTGCAAGGTTTGTGCTGCGATATTGGGCATGCTCATGGCGGGTGTCCTTGTTGGCCTGACTGGTCAGACCGCGAAGACTCCTACAGCAACGAGCGTGCCACCTGCCGCCAGATCATCCGCAAACCCTTTACCGAAAAGGCTTTGCGAGCATTTGCTGCGGCGTGTGGCAATGGCCTGTGCCGGCCCGGGATGAGCGCTCTTGATGCAAAGGCGCACCGCCGGCGTGAGATCGACAGGTGGCGATCCCCAAAATGAGCAGACAGGAAGGGCGAAAAAAAGCCCGGTGCAAACCGGGCTCGGCGACGTCAGCGGAAACGACGCGATCAGGGAACCGTCGACGGTGAAGGCGCATGCTTGGCCACACCGTGATACAGCAGGAAGGCAGAGATACCGCAGATGGCCATCACCGACACCAGCGGCAGGGCCGTGCCATCGTGCCACAGGCTCATGACCACGCCCGAGAGCACGCCCATGCCGAATTGCAGCGTGCCCATCAGTGCCGCCGCAGTACCGGCCTGGCGGCCCTGGTGCTTCAGGGCGATGGCAGTGGCATTGGGGCCGGTGAAACCATAGGCGGTGAGGAAGCCGAAGAAGCCGAACAGCAGCAGCGGCAAGCTCTCCAGACCGGCCAGCACCAGCAGCGCGACCACCAGCGACAAGCCGGCCGGCACCCACAGCACCCGGCCCAGCACGCGCTCGGCCGAACGCCTGACCACCAGGCGCGCATTGACCTGCGAGGCGGCGATCAGGCCGATGGCGTTGGACGCGAAGACGAAACCGAAGTATTGCGGCTTGATGCCATGCAACTCGATGACCACGAAGGGCCCCCCGGCGATGTAGGCAAACATGCCGGCCTGCACCAGGCCGCCGCACAACACGTAGGACATGAACTGGCGGTGGCGCAGCAAGCTCCAATACTGGCGCAGCGTGCGTCCCAGGTGCAGGGGTTCGGCACGGGTCACGTCCACGGTCTCGGTCAGGTATTTGCGCGTGCCCAGCATGCACAGCAGGCCGAACAGGGTCAGCACCACGAAGATGCCGCGCCAGCTGGCGAAGACCAGCATCAGGCCGCCGATGAAGGGCGCCAGGATGGGGGCCAGGCCGAACACCAGCATGAGCATCGAGAAGGCCTTGGCCGAACCTTCGGCACCCATGCGGTCGCGCACCATGGCGCGCGGGATCACCATGCCGGCGCTGCCGCCCAGGCCCTGGAAGAGACGCAGCACGATCAGCGTCTCGATGTTCTGGGCGAAGATGCACAGCAGCGAACAGACGAAGTAGAGCGCAATGCCGAAGAACAGCGGCGGCTTGCGGCCGAAGCGATCCGACAGCGGACCGTAGAACATCTGGCCCACCGCCAGGCCGACCAGGAAGGCCGCCAGCGTCAACTGGACCAGGTTGGTGCCCACGCCCAGGTCATGGGCGATGGCCGTGAAGCTGGGCAGGTACATGTCGATGGCCAGCGCGCCCATGGCAGTGAGCGCGGCCAGGACGGCCAGCCATGGCGGAAATTTGCCCGTCGAGAGCGAGGTATCGTGGTTTTGCATGAGGAAGTCAGGGACAGCCGCCGGAGCGGCCTGATGGCGTGAGGCCGACATTATAGATCGACGCCGGCTTTCCTTCAGGCAGCTGCCGTGCCAGGGCATCCTGTCTGCGTCAAACCGCAGGCAAAAAAAACGGACCATGCACAACAAATGCACCACGCCCTGATGCACTTCGCCTTGTTTAATGGCACACTTGTTGTCGTACTTCCCACACGCCAGGAGTCTGGGCAGGGAGCGGCTGGAGCGCATCGAAAAGAAGGTGACGCCGAGCAACACTATAACGTCATAGCCGCAGGGGGAATCAATGCGTGGCCGACCCAAGCCATCAGCAACCGTCATGCCCAAGTGCAGTTGCGTGGCGGAAAATCGATCAGAGCAGCCGGGCAAGCGCCGCCGATTGCTGCTGGCAGGCCTGGCCGGGGCCGGCCTGGTCGCAGCCTGCGGACGTACGGACGAGTCGACGCGTTCTGCCACGACTGCCGATCCGACGGTCTTGACGGCACTGGTCTGGGCGCCGGACTGGCCGGAGGAAATGCAGCGCGTGGCCGATGCCTTCATGCGTGCGCATCCCGAGGTCCGCATCAACCTGCAGTTCATGATCGGCAACTCGGTGGAAGAAAACCTGCGGCCCAAGGCCGCCACCGACAGCCTGCCGGACATCTTCTCGGTCAATCCCAACCCCTACACGGCCGGTTTGGCCGACCAGGGCATGCTGGGCGATCTGGGTGCATCCGCCACCTGGGGCAACATGCTGGAGATCCTGCAGCGTGCCTGGACCTCGCCGGGTGGCCGCCATTTCGGCATCCCCACCGGGGTCGCCACCACGCTGATCTACTACGACCAGGACATGTTCGAGCGCGCCGGCATCCGCGCGCTGCCGACCGATTTCGAGCAGTTCCTCGCCGTCGGTAACACGCTCAGAAAAGCCGGATTCACGCCGCTGGCCTTGCCGGGGGCATTTCCCAACATGCTGGGCAATGGTCCCTTCAGCTACGGTTTCGCCAACCAGATCGCCGCCTCGCAACCGGACTGGCGCGCACGCATCGCCAATGGCACGCTGGCGCTGGACAATCCCGAAGGCGCGGCCATCTTCGGCCGTCTGCGCGCGCTGGCCGAGAAGAAGCTGCTGCAGGCCGATTGCCTGCGCTCAGGCTACGATGCCACCCTGCGCCAGTTCACCGAGGGCCAGGCGGCCATGACCTTCCAGGGAACCTGGGCGGCAGGCGCCCTGCTGCAGGGCCACGACCGCCGCGTGGGTGTCTTTGCGCCTCCCTGGAACGACAAGGGCCGCGCCCTCAAACCGGTCATCGGTAGCGAGACCGGCTTTGCCATCGCCCAGCGCAGCAGTCCGCGCAACCGGCAGCTGGCGGCCAGTTTCATCGATTTCCTGTATGGCCCCGGCATGCCGATCTGGCAGGGCAAGCGCAAGAACATCCCGCCCTTCAAGACCATCAGTGCCGAGGCCAGCGGCGACCGCAACCTGTTTGCGCTGGTCGACAGCCTGCAGCGCAGTGTCACCACCGACGATACCCCTGGCCTGTATTACTCCTACCTGCCGGCTGAGACCATCGATGTGTTGCATGGCCTGCTGCAGGCGGTGCTGGCGGGCAAGCAGTCGCCCGCGCACGCCGCGCGGGCCTTGCAGGCCTCGATCACCGAACAGGCCCACCTGGCCGGCAAATAAGGCAGGAGGAGCACACCGCATGCGCACACTGCTGGACTTCCTCTCGCTGGGCTTCCTGCGAAAGATCGAGATCCGCTATCGGCTGATCAGCTCATTCATCCTGGTGTCGCTGGTGCCGCTGGTCATCTCGGGCTTGCTGGCCTATCGCGAAACCAGCCGCGCCACCCAGGACAAAGTGCGCGCCTACTCCGTGCAGGTGGCCAAGCAGATTTCCCAGAACCTGATGCTGCGCATGGAAAAGATCGAGGACACCAGCGAAGAGCTGGTGTTGTCATCCCGGCTGCAGCGCCTGCTGAGCGACTATTACGGTGGCGACGAAGCCGCCAGCGCGGCCGCGCGCAGCGGCATGGCGCGGGTGCTGCTGGACACCTACGGGGCGTTGCCCTACGTGAACCAGAAATACATCCTGGACCATAACCGCCAGGTGGTCGATCCGCAGGTCTTCGCGCCCATGGCCAGCAGCATCGGCCGGGTCGCCGAGGAAGCCCCCGATCTCAACAGCCGTGCCTGGTGGACGCTCTACGATGCAGGTCACGGCCAGAAGAGCCTGGCGATGCTGCGCGAGATCCGCTTCACCGGCAACAACCGCAGTGCCGGCGTACTGTTCATCGGCGTGCGTCCCAATTACTTCATCAGCATCTTCGACGGCGTCGACCTGGGCTATGACTCCACCATCTTCATCGTCGATGCCAGCGACGGCGCGGTGGTGGTGCAAAGCCGCGAGGGCAACCAGAGCCTGGCCGACCCGGCCTTGCAACAGGGTATCGCCGCCAGCCTGTCGCAGCGGCGTACCAGCGACTTCATCGCCTACACCGGGGCCGACCACACGCGCTACTACGCCGCCATCGCCAAGCTGCCCCATACCTCCTGGTGGGTGGTCAGCGCCACGCCCAGCGATCGCCTCAATGCCGATACCCGTTCGGTGCGCGACAAGATCATCGCCATCGGCGTGCTGTGCTTTGCCGCCTCGTTGCTGTTGTCGGCGCTGATCGCGCGCAGCATCAGCGCGCCGCTGCTGCGCCTGGTCGCGGCCATGAAGGAGACCGGTGCGGGCAATACCGCAGTGCGGGTGGAACAGGCCGGCAAGGACGAGATCGCCGTGCTCTCGCGCAAGTTCAATGAGATGGCCGGCAAGCTGCAGCAGAACAAGGAAGACCTGGAACAGCAGGTAGCGCTGCGCACGCGCGAGCTGGAGCGCGCCAACCGCAAGCTCGAAGCGCTGTCGGCCACCGATGGCCTCACCGGCGTGGCCAACCGGCGGCGCTTCGACGAGGCACTCACCAATGAATTGCGGCGCTCGGTGCGCTCCGGTCATCCATTGGCCTTGCTGATGCTGGACGTGGATTACTTCAAGAAATACAACGACCGCTACGGCCACCTGGCCGGCGACGAATGCCTGCGTATTGTCGCGCGCGTGCTGCAGAAAAGCTCACGCCGCGCTACCGACCTGGTGGCCCGCTACGGCGGCGAGGAATTCAGCGTCATCATCGCCGAGAGCGATATCACGCATGCGCTGCAGCAGGCCGAGCACATCTGCCAGGCCATCTTCGAACTCAAGCTGCCGCATGCCGACTCCCCCTGCGGCTACATCACCGCCAGCATCGGCGTGGCCGTACTGCAGGCGGACGACCACACCACGCCGGAACAGGTGGTGCGCATCGCCGACCAGGCGCTCTATCACGCCAAGTACCAGGGTCGCAATCGCGTCGTGCTGGGCAATGATGCCACCGTGCGGCTGTAGGACAAATCAGCGCCAGCGCTGACAAACACCTGACAAGATCACGGCAGGGTGCAAAGAACGGTTAATCCGGGCCAGCTTGCCCTGAACCAATGACAATGCGCTGCATCATACCGTTATGCCAACCCCATCCACCCGATAGCGAGGTATAACAGATGAGTCCCACCCGCCAAGAAAAAAAACATTGGTCCGTCGAAGATATTGACTTCAGCCGCATCGACCTGGCGCGGGCGCGCCCCGATGAGGATCTGTTCTACCTGGTGGCCTGCGCCTCCTTCGTCGAGAGTGGCTCCGATCTCTATACCCATAACCTGGTGCAGTACTACCAGGGCGACCCCGAGGTCGAGCAGTGGCTGCGCGAGCAGTGGGAGCAGGAAGAACTGCAGCACGGCGCGGCCTTGCGAGCCTATGTGGCGCATGTCTGGCCGGAGTTCGACTGGGAGCGGGCCTACCGAGGTTTTCTGGAAGAGTATTCGCAATACTGCAAGGTCGAACTGCTAGAACCCACGCGTGCCCAGGAGCTGGCCGCGCGCTGCGTGGTAGAGACCGGCACCTCGACCTACTACCGCGCCCTGGCGCGCGCCACCGACGAACCGGTCTTGAAGCACCTGGCCGGGCTGATCGCCAACGACGAGGTCAATCACTACAAGCACTTCTACCAGTACTTCCGCCGCTATCGTCGCCAGGAAAAGGTCGGGCGCTCGCGCGTGTTCGGCACCCTGAGCCGGCGCACGCTGGAATTGAAGAGCGAGGATGCCGATTGCGCCATCCGCCACGTGGCCCGGGTCTATAAGCCCGAGCTGGCAGCCGATCCGGCGCGGCTAAAGGAACTGGCCTCGCGCATGAGCCGCACCGTGCGCGTCAATCTCAAACCCGAGGCCACCATCAAGATGATCATGCGCCCGCTGGAGTTGCCGGCGATGCTGCAGGCCGTGATCGAGTTCCCGCTGCGCCAGTTCATGCAGCGGGTGCTGCTGCGCTGACGTCGAGGACTGCGCCTCGACCTATTGTTAACAATCCGTCGCAGCCTGGCAACTTCTGCCTCATCGGGCGAAAACCCACAGCTGCTGGCGCTTTCCGGACTGCCCCAAGATCGGGCACAGGCAAGCGCCAGCTTGGTGAATCTTGCCCTGCCGCCATTTCCCTGTCGACAATTGCGCTCGGCTTTGGTGCGCAGTTTTGTTCCGGCTGACAACATTCCCCCCTCTCTCCCGCGCTTGCGCGCCCCGCTTTGATGCATGGCCGCGCCCGTTTCCGGGCATTGGCACGCAATCTGCTAAAGCGTCTGGGCAGTGAAAAAAATCTTCCAAAACTTTTTCTCGAGGGAGCACCACATGTCACGTCGTACCGTACTGAAAGCCACCGCTCTGGGCGCATTCGCACTGGCCGCATCCTCCTGGCTGCCCTCCGCCTTCGCTGCCGACACCATCAAGGTCGGCATCCTGCACTCCCTGTCGGGCACCATGGCGATCTCCGAAACGTCCCTGAAGGACGTGGCCCTGATGACCATCGACGAAATCAACGCCGCCGGCGGCGTGATGGGCAAGAAGCTCGAACCCGTGGTGGTCGACCCGGCCTCGAACTGGCCGCTGTTCGCCGAAAAGGCGCGCCAGCTGATCTCGCAGGACAAGGTCTCGGTAGTCTTCGGCTGCTGGACCTCGGTGTCGCGCAAGTCGGTGCTGCCGGTCTTCAAGGAACTGAACAGCCTGCTGTTCTACCCGGTGCAGTATGAAGGTGAAGAGCTGGAAAAGAACGTCTTCTATACCGGCGCCGCGCCCAACCAGCAGGCTATCCCTGCGGTGGAATACGTGATGTCCAAGGAAGGTGGCGGCGCCAAGCGCTTCGTGCTGCTGGGTACCGACTATGTCTACCCGCGTACCACCAACAAGATCCTGCGCGCCTTCCTGCATAGCAAGGGCGTGAAGGACTCCGACATCGACGAGGTCTACACTCCCTTCGGTCACTCCGACTACCAGACCATCGTGGCCAACATCAAGAAGTTCTCGGCTGGTGGCAAGACTGCCGTGATCTCGACCATCAACGGTGACTCCAACGTGCCCTTCTATAAGGAACTGGGCAACGCCGGCCTGAAGGCGACCGACGTGCCGGTGGTGGCATTCTCCGTGGGTGAAGAAGAACTGCGCGGCGTGGATACAAAGCCGCTGGTGGGCCACCTGGCCGCCTGGAACTACTTCGAATCGGTGAAGAACCCGGTCAACACCGCCTTCATCAAGAAGTGGAAGGAATACGCCAAGGCCAAGAACCTGCCCAATGCCGATACCGTCGTGACCAACGACCCGATGGAAGCCACCTACGTGGGTATCCACATGTGGGCGCAGGCCGTGGAAAAGGCCAAGTCCACCGACACCGACAAGGTGATCGCCGCCATGGGTGGCCAGACCTACAAGGCACCGTCGGGCTATACGCTGGAAATGGACAAGACCAACCACCACCTGCACAAGCCCGTGATGATCGGCGAGATCAAGGCCGATGGTCAGTTCAACGTGGTCTACAAGACCAAGACCACCATCCGCGCGCAACCGTGGAGCCCGTATATCCCGGGTAACGAAGGCAAGCAGAAGAACTAAGCTTGTCGTAGTGGTAAGGCGTTCTTCGGAGCGCCTTCGATACGCCGCTCACGCGGCTACTCAGGTCGAACGGTCCGGGGGTTGTGCAACAAAGACCCGTTCGGACTGAGTAGCCGCAACGCGGCGTATCGAAGGCGCACCGACCGCCGCAGTTCCTCCCTCCACAAGAAGAACGCCCGACGATTCGCACCGCCCCCATCGGGTCCGGCCCGCGCTTCGAGGCGCACACCGATCATGAAACCAGCCATCCAGTTCCTACGCGGGCTCTTCGCGACCTGGCTTTGCGTGCACGCCCTGACGGCGGGCGCGGCCATCGCACCGGACCTGCTCAAGCCCCTTGGCGGAGACGACCCCGACGCGCGCATCGCCGCCGTCAACCAGATTGCGGCGCTGGCCAACGACGACGCCCTCAAGATCCTCAATGCCTTGAACAGCGACGCGCTCTATGTCACCCCCGCCGGTGACGTGCTCATCGTCGATGATGCGGGCAAGGCCTTCAACCCGGCCACCGACCAGACCGGCCCGGCACCCGATGATGCCGAAGGCATCACCGTCAACAACCGCCTGCGTGGCGCCGTCGATGGCGCGCTCTCCGGCTTGAAGCTGCTCTCGCCGCAACGCGACCAGCGCCTGGCCGCCGCCAGCGAACTCCTGAAAAATGCCGACCCGGCGCAGATCCCGCTGATCGAAAAGGCGCTGGCCAAGGAAAGCGATCCCCAGATCAAGGACGTGCTGCTGCAGGTACAGGCCACCGCCAACCTGCATGCGGCCGACCCGGCCGCGCGCCGTGCTGCGGTGAAGACGCTGGCCGAGACCACCAACGCGTCCTTGAAGCCGGCGCTGGAAAACATGCTGGCCAAGAATCCCGATGGCTCCTATGTCGAACCCGAT
The DNA here is from genome assembly GCF_016429215.1 of Herbaspirillum sp. ASV7. GTDB lineage: Bacteria > Pseudomonadota > Gammaproteobacteria > Burkholderiales > Burkholderiaceae_D > Herbaspirillum. The sequence goes on from NZ_JAELUH010000102.1 coordinate 11,191, forward strand.
GAAGGCGTGCGCGTGGAAGCCGTGCGCACCCTGTCGGCGCTGGACCGCCACCTGGCCATCGTCGACTTCGCCGGCAAGCTGTTCTATGGCGTCTCGCTGGGCAGCGTGCTGCTGCTGGCCGCGCTGGGCCTGGCCATTACCTTTGGCCTGATGGGCATCATCAACATGGCCCACGGTGAATTGCTGATGATCGGCGCCTACACCACCTATGTGTGCCAGCTGGCGTTCCGCAAGTTCTTCCCCGGCGCCATCGATGCCTACCTCGTGGTGGCCCTGCCGGCGGCCTTCATCGTCGCGGCCGCGGTGGGCATCGCGCTGGAACGGCTGGTGATCCGCTGGCTCTATGGCCGTCCGCTGGAGACCCTGCTCTGCACCTGGGGCATCAGTCTCATGCTGATGCAGTGCGTGCGTTCCATCTTCGGCGCGCAGAACGTCGAAGTGGCCAACCCGAGCTGGATGTCGGGTGGTGTGACCGTGCTGGGTTCGCTGGTGCTGTCCTATAACCGCATCGTGATCGTGTTCTTTGCGCTGTTCGTGGTGTTTGCGGTGTGGCTGATCCTGAACAAGACCCGCCTGGGCCTGTTCGTGCGCGCCGTGACGCAGAACCGCCGCATGGCCGATTGCGTGGGCGTGTCCACCGGCAAGATCGACATGATGACCTTCGGCCTCGGTTGCGGCATCGCCGGTCTCGGTGGCGTGGCGCTGTCGCAGCTGGGCAACGTCGGTCCCGACCTGGGTCAGGGCTATATCGTGGATTCCTTCATGGTGGTGGTGCTGGGCGGTGTGGGCCAACTCGCCGGCACGGTGATCGCCGCCTTCGGCCTGGGTGAGGTCAACAAGTTCCTGGAGCCGATGGCTGGCGCCGTGCTGGCCAAGATCGCCATCCTGGTCTTCATCATCGTATTCATCCAGAAGCGTCCGCAAGGTCTCTTCGCACTCAAGGGAAGGAGCGTGGAATGAGCACCATGATCATGCGCCCCTCGCTGTTCAATCGCCCGGCCTGGGCCGGGATCGTCATCTGCACCGTGGTATTGGCGCTGCTGCCGGTCTGCAACCTGCTGTTCCCGGCCGGCAGCAGCCTGCACGTGTCGTCCTATACCATCGCGCTGGTCGGCAAGTTCATGTGCTACGCCATGGCGGCGCTGGCACTGGACCTGGTATGGGGTTATACGGGCATCCTGTCGCTGGGCCACGGCGTGTTCTTCGCCCTGGGCGGTTACGCCCACGGCATGTACCTGATGCGCGCCATCGGGCGTGACGGCGTCTACCAGAGCGACCTGCCGGACTTCATGGTGTTCCTGAACTGGAAGGCCTATCCCTGGTACTGGTGGATGACGGACCACTTCTGGTTCTCCATGCTGCTGGTGGTGCTGGTGCCGGGCCTGCTGGCCTTCGTGTTCGGTTACTTCGCCTTCCGTTCGCGCATCAAGGGCGTGTATTTCTCCATCATCACGCAGGCCATGACCTTCGCCTTCATGCTGCTGTTCTTCCGCAACGATACCGGCTTTGGCGGCAACAACGGCTTCACCGACTTCAAGCGCATCCTGGGCTTCACCATTACCGCACCGTCCACCAAGGCGGTGCTCTACCTGGTGACGCTGGCGCTGCTGGTGGGCGCGCTGGTGGTGTGCCGCATGATCGTCACATCCAAGCTGGGTCGCGTGCTGCAGGGCGTGCGCGATTCCGAATCGCGCCTCATGTTCATCGGCTACAACCCGCTGTGGTTCAAGCTCTTCGTGTGGACGTTGTCGGCCGTGATCTGCGGCATCGCCGGTGCGCTGTACGTGCCGCAGGTGGGCATCATCAATCCGTCCGAGATGTCGCCGGCCAACTCCATCGAGATGGTGATCTGGGCCGCCGTCGGTGGCCGTGGCACGCTGATCGGCCCCATCATCGGCGCCTTCACCGTCAATGGCCTGAAGAGCTGGTTCACCGCCGCCTTCCCCGACCTGTGGCTGTATGCACTGGGCCTGATCTTCATCCTGGTGACGCTGTTCCTGCCGCAAGGCATCCTGGGACTGGTACAGAAATTCAAGAAACGCGATGCCGCGCCCGCTGAAGGCAGCGCATCCAAGGAGGCCGCATGAGCGCCATCGAACCCGGCAAGAGCATGGGCAAAAACGCCGTCGCCATCGGCGGCCTGGGCGGCAACGTCGATACGCCCCGCGCCGACCATGGCACGTCCTACGACCGCATCAAACCCGAGGGCGTCGATACCATCCACGGTGCCATCCTCTATCTGGAAAACATCACGGTCTCCTTCGATGGCTTCAAGGCCATCAACAACCTGAACCTGGATATCTCGGTGGGCGAACTGCGCTGCATCATCGGTCCCAATGGCGCAGGCAAGACCACGATGATGGATGTCATCACCGGCAAGACCCGGCCTACCGCCGGCACCGCCTTCTTCGGCCAGACCATCGACCTGACCCGGATGACCGAATACGAAATCGCGCACGCCGGCATCGGCCGCAAGTTCCAGCGTCCTACCGTGTTCGAGCAGCACACCGTGTTCGAGAACCTGGAACTGGCGATGAAGATGGACAAGCGCGTCAAAACCACGCTGTTTGCGCGCCTGTCTTCCGAACAGATCGGCAAGATCGAGGAAATCCTCAAGCTGATCCGTTTGAACGGCCAGGAACATCGTCTGGCCGGCCTGCTTTCGCACGGCCAGAAGCAGTGGCTGGAAATCGGCATGCTGCTGATGCAGGAGCCGCAACTGCTGTTGCTGGATGAACCGGTGGCCGGCATGTCCGACGCCGAGACAGCGCGCACGGCAGAGCTCTTGAACGAGTTGCGCGGCAAGCATTCCATCATGGTGGTGGAACACGACATGGGCTTCGTCGAAGAGATTGCCCAGGGTGGCAAGGTGACCGTGCTGCACGAGGGATCGGTACTGGCC
>NZ_JAELUH010000103.1 GCF_016429215.1 Herbaspirillum sp. ASV7
AAGCCGAAGGCGAGCCGTCCGGGGTCCCCCTTGGGGCCAGCCGACGGAGTGGGGTGACAAGTGGATCAGAAAAATAGTTTGAGCGAAGCGAATCTATTTTTCCCACTTGTTACCCCACTCCGTCGGGAACCCTCCGCAGGAGGGCTGGCACTTGGGGGCCGTTTTCTTTGCTTACTTTCTTTGGCGGGCCAAAGAAAGTGAGCGGCTGCCGGCTGAAGCAGTGCTTCAGCCCCCCGGCGCGTCCTCCCGACCGGAGAAAGATAAGTATTAAGCTAGAGCGTACACAAGCATTCCGTGCAGACTACCCAAAACCGCCCAACCAGAACCAAAGCGAAGCCAAGCCAAGCCAAGCCAAGCCCCAAAGAAGCGATCAAGGTGAGCCGCCAGAGAAAGCCAAAAGCGCTCCCCGATATTCCCCCAGCCACTTGGCAAACAGCAACGCCTCCGCCCCCGCCTGGGCATTGATCCCGAGATAGTAGGGTGCAAGCGGCATGCGCAGGTCCGGGAAGGGGCAGACCAGTCGTCCCGAGCGCAGGTCATTGTCCGCCAGCGATACCGGCGACAAGGCCACCCCGAGTCCATCGACCACAGCCTGCAACACGAAGTGGACATGATCGAAATGCAGCATGGCCTGTCCACGCGAACGCTTCACCCCGGCCAGTCGACGCCAGTCTTCCCAGTCATTGCGCCGGCTGCGTGAAAGCAGCAGGGTATGACGGCTGACCTGGGAAATGTCCTGCAACGGTTGCATCGACAACAGGGCAGGCGAGGCCACCAGCACCAGTTCGTCTTCCATGAAGCGCTGCACCTTCAGTGTCTCCGGCCAGTTGGTCTCGCCGCGCCGGATGGCGATATCGAAGCTGCTGCCGGCCTTGCTGACGGCCGCGGTGCTGGTCACCACCTGCGGGGCGATGCCCGGATAGCGCTCGACGAAGTCGGAGAGATGCGGTATCAGCCAGCGCACCGCAAAGGAGGGCCGCACGTTGATGACCACGGTGCGCGTGGGGGCGTCGCGCATGACCCGGCGCGCCGCGCCGGCCAGCATCTCCAGGGCCGGGCTGGCTTCCTCGAAGAACTGCCGGCCGCGTTCGGTCAGCAGGACCTGGCGGATGCGCCGTTCGAACAGCGGCATGCCCAGATAATTTTCTAAATTCTTTATCTGGCGGCTGATCGCGCCATGGGTGACGTTGAGTTCCTGCGCCGCCAGCGTGAAGCTCTGATGACGCGCGGCCGCGAGAAAGGCGCGGATGGCGTTGAGCGGGAGGGTGAGGTCGGCCATGCGTCAGATTTTATCACGCATGGGCGGAATTAATATCGTTTGTCAGCGCTACCATGGGCGGCGCATCATCAGGCCCATGACCACCCCAGACCTCCGCCAGGCCGATCTCGATTCGCGCCACGCCGCCATGTCGCTGTCGGCCGCCTTGCCCTGCGACATCGTGCTGTACCTGCTCCTGCCGATGTACTCCGACCAGTTCCACGTAAGCCTGGCCGAGGCCGGGGTGCTGCTGGCGGCCAACCGGCTGGTGCGCATTGCCGGCTATCGCTGGGTGGCCGCTTTCTATTCCCGTCGGGGTGACCGTCCTACCTGCCTGCTGGCGGTGCTGGCGGCCATCGCCTGCGCCCTGGGCTACACGGTGGCCAGCGGCTTCTGGGCCTTGCTGCCCTTGCGGCTGTTGTGGGGCATGGCCTTTGCCGGGCTGAACCTGTCGACCCAGGCCATGTCGACCGCCAACCCGCAGGGCGCGGCGCGCCGCTCGGGGCGTTCGCGTGGCGTGATCGCCATCGGGCCGATGCTGTGGCTGCCGCTGGCGGCACTGCTGGCCGCGCACCTGGGGCCGCGTCCGGTGTTCCTGCTGGTGGCGATGACGGCGGTGCTGGGCCTGCTGGCGGCGCGCCGGCTGCCGGCGCATGCTTACCCGCCGCCACTGGCGCGGCGCTGGAAACTGCCCAATGCGCTGGACTGGTGGTCCTTCCTGGAGGGCCTGACGCTGGATGGCCTGTTCATCATCGGCCTGGCCTACATGAGCAAGCAATCCTTCGGTGCCCATGGCGAGCTGGTGGCCGGTGTGCTGATGGCCTTGCGCTATGCCGGCGAGATCGTGCTCAGCCCCCTCGGCGGCTGGCTGGCCGAGCGCTTCGGCGCGGTCAAGGTGCTGGTGACGCTGTCGCTGGCGACCTGCGCGGCGCTGGTGGGCTTCGGTGGTGGCTTGCTGTGGGTCTTTGCCGGCATCATCGTGGTGCTGCGCGCCTTGCAGTTGCCCCTGCTGGCCCCCATCGTGGCCGCGCGCACGCCGCCGGAGCAGCGTGTGCATGCGCTGGCCGGGCGGGCCATCTGGCGCGATATCGGCGCCGGCATGGGGCCGATGATGGCGGGTCTGCTGCTGCCGGTGATGTCGTCGCTGTGGCTGTATGGCCTGGCGGCGTCCGCCCTGGCACTGGCGGCCGTGGCGTGCGGGCGGGAGCCTGCGCACCCGGTCGTGGCTGAGGTTTCGCGGGGTTCGTAGGGCCTGAAAGGAGAGGGAGAACTGCTGTGCTGGCGCATATGCGGCCAGCGGATATCGATGCGACCATCGATTCGTTCACGCCACGCCGGTTCTTGCCTAGCATGAGGGTTGATATCTTCTCAGGCCCCATCCGGAGCACGCATGAACGAACCCCACATCTATCAGGAGCTCGGCAATCTGGCGCTGGAGCCCCTGCAACCGTCCGACAGGAAACTGATCGGCTTCGTCTTCCTCTTCGGCCTGGCCCTGCTGGGGACGCTGTTCTTCCTGCAGCGCTGGCTGCCGCTGGGCGGCTAGGGCCTAGGGTGAACGGGCCCTAGAACTGCTTGCACTCGCTGTTCATCTCGGCCTGCGCCACGTTGCTGCCGGCCGGTACGCTGTGGGTGAGCCAGACATTGCCGCCGATGACCGAGCCACGACCGATGGTGATGCGGCCCAGCAGGGTGGCACCGGCATAGACCACCACATCGTCCTCGACGATGGGATGGCGCGGGATGCCCTTGACCAGCGAACCATCCGGCTCCTGCGGGAAACGCTTGGCCCCCAGCGTGACGGCCTGGTACAGGCGCACGTTGCGGCCGATGATGGTGGTTTCGCCGATGACCACGCCGGTGCCGTGGTCGATGAAGAAGCTGGGGCCGATCTGCGCGGCCGGGTGGATGTCGATACCGGTGGCCGAATGGGCGATATCGGCAATGAGCCGCGCCAGCAGTGGCGCGCCCAGCTGATGCAAGGCATGCGCCAGACGATGGTAGATGATGGCGGTGGTGCCCGGGTAGCACAACAAAATCTCTGAAATGCTGGAAGCCGCCGGGTCGCCGTGATAGGCCGCCTGGATGTCGCTGACCAGCACATCCCGGATCGACGGCAGTTGATGCGCGAAGTCGCGCGTGATCGTTGCTGCACGCTCGCGCAGGACCTCGTCTTGCCCCGCCTGGTCGTCGAATTCGCTGCTGAAGTGCAGGCCGCGACGGGTCTGTTCCTTCAGGATGCACAGCGCCGCATTCAACTGGCTGCCGACGAAGTAATCGATGGTTTCGTCGGAAAGGTCGGTATGCCCGTAGTGGGTGGGGAAGAGCGCTGCCTGCAGGTGCTGCAGCAGCGTTTGCATCGCCTCGCGCGAGGGCAGCTCGCGGATCTTGCCGCGATGGCGGATCTTGTTGGTCACTTCACGCGAGGTGCGCAGTCCCGCGACCACGGCGGACAGGCCTAGCCCGGCGGTATCGGCCAGGGCGCTCAATTCGGGGGTGTTGGAGGTATCCATGCCCGCATGCTATCAAAAATGCGCGCTTGGCGTCGGCATGGGGCTCGCGCGGACATGCCTATTGGCAACCTGGGGCAGGAGAGGGTGTGCAACTTTTTTGGGGGGGGATGCAGAGAGATTCGCGGCGCCCAGTTCTATCTGAAAAGTGGCGCCGCCTGTTGAATCTGCTCTGGAAACAACTTTAACCCGTAATCCAGGATCACACAAACAATCATTGAGCATATCTAAATTAGAAATTTGATCTGCCGCAAAACCTTGCAGACCTGGTCGTTACGGAGTTTCCCGCCAGGGTTTGCGCGTTGCCGGCCGGTGTTGTGGCGTCGGCACTCAGGAATTTCCTGAGTCCAAAGAGCGGCGGTATCAGGAAGCTCCTGATATTGCCCTGCGGGCGTCCCAAGTAAAGTGTCTTCAACGGAGCAGCACTGGCAAGCCGGTTCAGGCAACAGCGAACCGGGCCTGCCGCAGCAACAGATGTCTTCGGGCCTGGCGATGCATGGCGCGGCCCGACAAGGTGTAACCGGGAGCCCTGAGGGGGGCTTACTTGATGGCGCACTTCCGCAAGGGAGTGCGCCTTTTTTTTGTTTGTGCTGCAATAACGCATGGGGACGGGCGCCGGCCCGGCCCGACCTGAACATTCACCGTCCCGTGGAGGGGATCCATCCATGCGCCTTGTCCAGCCCGTTCTTGCCCTTGCCGCCCTGTTCTTGTCGTGTAGCGCCGTGCAGGCGCAGGTCGCCGCACCCGTCCAGCCGGCGCCACCGGCCACGGTACTCAATGCCGCGCCCACGCCGGTGGCCAGCGATATCACCCGCAATTGCAGCGCCAGCGCCGGTTGTGTGCTGACCTGCCTGAACATGGCGGCCGAGACCGTGCTCACCGAGCAGGCCAGCCGGGCAGTACGCATCATCTCGCTCTCCAACGGCAACAGCGAATTCCGCATGGACAATGGCACGGCCGGCATCAACGTGGTGCTGGTCTCGCATGACAACCTGATGTGCCGCCTGACCGGCGGGATCTAGGCGCTTAGCGTCCCAGCAGTTTCTCGCGTACCGACTCTTCTTCCGCATGGGCGACGCTGGCCCGCGCCAGGTCCGATAGCGAGAGCACACCCACCAGCTGCTTGCGCTCCGGACCCGCGACCACGGGCAGGCGTGCCACGCCCAGCCTGGCCATGAGGCCGGCGGCGGTGCGCGCGCTCATGTGTGGCAGCAGATAGTCCGATGGCCGTTCGGCCAGCGCTGCGCAGGGTTGCTCCGGGGGTGCGCTTTCCAGTGCCCGCAAGGCCAGCATGCCGACCAGGTGGCCTTGCCGGACCACCGGGTAGTAGCGATGGGTATGGCTGGCGGTACGGCACCGGAGCAGCGCGGCATCGGCGCGCATGTCGGCCTCCAGGGCCTGGGGAGCGGCGCTCATGAGCTCGTCCACATGCAGCCGTTCCAGCGGATCGACGCCATATTCACGATGCACGTGCAGGCCGCGCCGGGCGATCTTCTCGGTCATGATGGAGCGCTTCATCAGCAGCACATTGACGCCATAGGCGAGGGCCGTGGTGGCAATGAGCGGCAGCAGGGCCTGGTCGGCATGGGTCAGGCCGAAGGCGAACACGATCGCCGTCAGCGGCGCGCCCAGCACGCTGCCCAGCACGCCGGCCATGCATACCAGCGGCCACAGGCCCGGCGAGCCGCCGGGCAGCCAGGGCGAGAGCAGCAGGCCCAGTCCTGCCCCCATCATCAGCAGTGGTGCCAATACGCCGCCGGAGGTGCCCGAACCCAGCGCCAGCAGCCAGATCACGGCCTTCACCGCCAGCAATGCCAGGGCCGCCGAAAGCAGCATGTGCTGGTGCAGCAGGTCACCGATCACGTCATAGCCCACGCCCAGCGCACGTGGCTGCAACAGGCCACCTAGGCCGACGGCGATGCCGCCCAGCGCCGGCCACCACATCCAGTGCACGGGCAGGCGATGGAAGCCGTCTTCGATGCGGTACAGGGCCAGCGTCAGCAGGGCGGCCAGCACGCCACTGGCCAGCCCCGCAGCCAGGCAGGAGAACAGGGCCACCGGCGCGGGCGCGGCCACCTGCAGGGGAAACAGCGGCCCGGCGTCGACCAGCCAGGGCCGCAGGAAGCCGGCCACGGCGCAGGCCAGGGCGACCGGCAGGAGGCTGCGTGGTTTCAGTTCGAACAGCAGCAGCTCGACGGCCAGCAGCACGGCCGCCAGGGGCGTGCCGAAGATCGCCGTCATGCCGGCGCAGGCACCGGCCACCAGCAGGGTCTTGCGTTCGGCGGCGGTGACGTGCAGCCACTGGGCCAGCAGCGAGCCCAGCGAGCCACCGGTCATGATGATCGGCCCTTCAGCGCCAAAGGGGCCGCCGCTGCCGATCACGATGCCCGAGGACAGGGGCTTGAGCAGTGCCACCTGGGCCGACATGCGGCTCTTGCCGAAGAGGATGGCCTCGATCGCCTCGGGGATGCCGTGGCCGCGGATCTTCTCGCTGCCGTAGCGCGCCATCAGGCCCACGATCAGTCCGCCTGCCACCGGCAGGAGGGCGGCGATCCAGCCCAGCGTATGCATGGCCGGGGAACTGGCCTCAAAGGACAGGCGCTGGAAGTAGAACAGGTTGGTGAAGAGTGCAATCAACTTCAGCAGCAGCCAGGCCGCGCCGGTGGAGAGCACGCCGATCGGCACGGCGATGGCGCACAGATAGGGCAGGCGCTGATCGGCCGTGTAGTCGCGTTTTTGTTTCATCGTGATGGGAGGAGAACGGCCATGGTAAAGGTGGAGAATGCGAATATATCATAACGTGATATAAACTGAAGGTACTCCGCAGGCGCTCCGCAAATGGCAAGGTGAGGGCCCCGATGGGCATATCCGCTTTTCTTCTATGCAGTGGCGGAAGTATTCGTTCGCAATGGTGTGCAGGGTGGCTAATCTCGCCAGACTCAACCATCCAGCAGGGAGCATGCATGTCGCAGCGCGAAGAAAAACGCAGCAAGGCCATCCATTACGTCCAACAGAACAGCAAGCGTCGCCGCCTGATCGCCGGCGGCCTGGGCCTCGGCCTGGCCGGGATCGGTGCCGCCCTGGCGCCACGCCTGGCCCGCGCGGCCACGCGGCAGCTGCGCATTGGCTATCAAAAGGGGGCCTTGAGCATCATCCGCGCCCAGGGGACGCTAGAGCAGCGTCTGGCGCCATTGGGCGCGAGCGTGAAATGGGTGGAGTTCAGTGCCGGTCCGGTGCAGCTGGAGGCCTTGGGGGCCGGCTCCATCGTTTTCGGCGATGTCGGCGAGGCCCCGCCGATCTTTGCCCAGGCCGCCGGCACGCCGCTGGTGTATGTCGGGGCGACGGTGCCACGTCCGAATGTGGAGGCGGTGCTGGTCAGGGAGGAGTCCGGGATCAGCCGGCCGGCGCAGCTCAGGGGCAAGCGCATCGCTCTCAACAAGGGCTCCAATGTGCATTATTTCCTGGTCAAGCTGCTGGAAAAGCATGGCCTGGCCTATGGCGACGTCACACCGGTGTGGCTGGCCCCGGCCGACGCACGTGCGGCCTTCGAACGTGGCTCGGTCGACGCCTGGGCCATCTGGGAACCCTACCTGGCAGCGGCCCAGCAGACCCTGAAGGCGCGCATCCTGGCCGATGCCGACGGGGTGGTGAAGAACCGCGCCTATTATTTTTCCACGCGCGATTATGCGCGCGAGAACGCCGACCTGATCAAGATCGCCCTGGAGGAACTGGGCCGGGTCGATGAGCTGGCCAAGTACCGGCCCGACGACTATGCCGCCCAGCTGGCGACCATCCTGGGCCTGCCCCGGAGCGTGCTGGACGTGGTGGTGCGGCGTTATACCTATGGCACCCTGCCGATCACCCACGCGATCCTGGAGGAGCAGCAGCAGATCGCCGACACCTTCCTCGACCTCAAGCTGATTCCCCGCAAGATCAACCTGCGCGAGACCGCGCCGCCCTGGCTGGCCTGACGGCGGTGCTGGCTAGGTGCCAGGCCTTGCCGCCGAAATGAAAAAACGCCGTCGCGGGTACACCGCGACGGCGTTTTTCGTATGCTGCGATGAAACGGATCAGGCCTTGAACTGCAGGGCGTTGGTCAGGTCACCCATGGGTTGCTGGCCGCGCGCGATCATGGCGCTGTCACGTTCCTTGAGGCCATCCAGCTTCTCCAGGCCGAAGGTACGGGTGATCAGGCGCAGGATGGAGGCGGTGTCGTAGATGGTATGGTCGACAGTCCCCTTGCGGGCGAAGGGCGAGACCACCAGCGCCGGCACGCGCGTACCCGGACCCCAGCGGTCGCCCTTGGGCGGGGCCACATGGTCCCACCAGCCGCCGTTCTCGTCCACCGTGACCACCACCACCATGTTCTGCCACTGCGGGCTGGCCTGCAGGCTCTTGATGATGTGGGCGATGTGACGGTCGCCCGAGGCCACGTCGGCATAGCCGGCGTGCAGGTTGAGGTTGCCCTGCGGCTTGTAGAAGGTCACCGGCGGCAGGCGGCCGGCCTCGACGTCGGCCAGGAAGCGGTTGGTGCGCGACTCGTCGCCCAGGCCGCCGTCACGCAGACGCTTGTTGCGCTCGGCCGGATTTTCCGGGCCCAGGGCCTTGAAGTAGTTGAAGGGCTGGTGGTGGTACTGGAAGTTGGGGATCTTGGGGATGCCCTTGGAGTCCTTGAACTCGTCCAGCGTGGCCTGCCAGGCGCCGGCATACCAGGCCCACTCCACGCCCTTCTTGTTGAGCTTGTCGCCGATATGCTCGTGGGTCTGCGGCACCAGCACGCTGGGCTGGTTGGGTTCGGCATAGGCCGGATTGTTGCGGTCGCGGCTCCAGGTCGGCCAGTAGGGCGGGGCCATGGTGTTGACGGCATAGCCGTCCGGCGTGAGTGCGCTGGGGCCGAACTTGGGCGGGCCTTGCAGGGCACTGGCCGGGCTGTTCTCGGCCACTTCCAGTTCGGTGGCCAGGGGATCGTTGTTCTTGGTCTTGGCAACCTGGGTGCGCGAGACCGAACTCATCACGTTCGGATAGAACGGCGCGGTGGCGGCGATCAGGTACTGGTGATTCAGGAAGGAGCCACCGAAGGCGCCCTGGAAGAAGTTGTCGCACAGCACGAATTCGCGGGCCACGTCCCACAGCCGCAGGTTGTACTGGGTATCGCCATAGTGACCCATGGTCAGGCCACCTGAGTCCGCCCAGGCCACGAAACCGTCGTTCTTGCCGCCATTGATCTGCATCTGGTTCTGGTAGAACACATGCCACAGGTCACGCGTGACCAGGCCCAGCGGCAGCGCTTCGCCCTGCGGGCCCTTCAAGGTGTAGGGGGCATTGGGCAGGTTGCTCTGGTATTGCTTGCCGCCCTCGTAGGTGACGCCTTCGACGGTCTGGTCCTGGCTGATCACGCCGCCCCAGGCGGGTGGCAATTGCTTGAGCAGGCTGCCATCGCGGTCGCGCTGCTGGTAGTCCGAGGGCTTGAGCGCCGACAGCGGCTTTTCCAGGCCGGGGAAATTGGCGAAGAGATTGTTGAAGCTGCGGTTCTCGGCATAGATGACCACGATGGTCTTGACGTTCTCGCGCAGGGCGCGGTCCAGCGCCGCGGCCTCGACCGGGTTGGCGGCGGCGTAGCCGGCATTGCCCTGGCCGTCGGTGGCGCAGGCGCTCAGCGCACCTCCCGCGCCCAGCGCGGCCATGCCCCCCAGGAAGCGGCGGCGGCTGTTGTTCTGCGGCGTGGTGGATATGCTGTCGATGGGCGCAGGCTGGCTGCCCGCGAGGTCGTCTTGCTTGCTCATGGAGGTTTCCTGTCGGCTATTGTTGTGGAGGATTGGCGCGTAAGCGGGGGCAGCATAGCGCGGCCGTGTGACAAGGATGTGTCTTTTTATTCATATCGACAAGCGGCTGAACTGCATGAATATGCACCAATAGACAATGAAAAAGCATGTAAAAGAAACATTATGATACGTTCCGTAGACCAACTGTCCTCTAAAATTGGCTGACTACATCGGCGCCTGGATGGTCTCACAGGCGCTGCGACGTGGAACGGTCTCCCTGGGGAGGGAGAGCGCTTGAATGTCCGAGGGGGCTGCCGGTCAGGAACGGCCTGGCAGGCCTGTTTGTCGAGGGAAACATGCTCATCAGAACTTTCCAATACCTGCTCATCGCTGCGGGCTTCAGCGCCTGCATGCTGTTCATGCTCGCCTTGGCGGTGACCGAGCCGCTGACGTAATTGCCCGGACCACGTCCGCAGACAGCTGGCGCTCCTCCCGGGAGCCAGCGTTACTCTCCTCGCTTTACTTCGCCGCTTTTCTGCTGGCGCGCTATCGGCGCAGCAAGACTGGCTTGCCAGAGCGGTTGACGGCCATTAGCAGCGCCATCAGCGCCATGAATCCTGCCAGCAGCAAGCTGGAATTGACCAGGACCCGCCCATACCCCAGCTTGTTGACGTCGATGAAGGGGTAGGGGTAGAAGCCCGACAAGGCCCCACGCCACAGCGTCACGCTCAGGTATCCCAGCGGATAGACCAGCCACAGCATCGACTTCTTCAGCGAGGCCTGGAAGACCGGCACGAAGAAGATCCAGTACACGATGGCCAGCAGTGGTACCACCGTATGCAGGCTTTCATTGACCAGCGCGCGAAAACCGGTTGGCGTCCACAACTGGCGCAGCAGCAGGTTGTAGGCGATTCCCACGAAGGCCAGATAGGCCACCACCGCCGAGATCACCGAGGGTTGCCGGAAGAAGCGGCTCATCGGCGTCGTCAACGACAGGCCCAGGGAGGTAAAGCACAGCGCGCTCATCAGGATGGTGAGATTGGTGAGATACATCGTCAGCCGGTCCAATCCGTCGAGCACGCCACCGCCATGCGCGAGCAGGCGCTCGATGGTGATGTCGGTCTGCGCCACGAAGGCGAACCAGCTGATGGCGGCGATCAATGCCGCCAGGGCGCGCGAGATGCCGGATCCCCGTTGGGCGGGAAAGAGATGGGTGCCGAAGGAATCCAGCGATTCCGGCGTAGGTTTCTGCTCGTGGTTCATGGGATCTTCCGGGAAACGGTCGTGGCCCCGCAGGGCGATTGCCGGGATCTGCGGCAAGCCAGGCGGCAAGGGCAGCGGCATTGCCCGACATGATAGATCGACTGGCGCCGATGCGCTGCATTGATGACATTCACTTGCACTGCTTACATTGCGTCACATGCGGCGTGGGTGTCGTCTTTCTACGCGCGGGAAGAGGGTTCCGGATGGGATTTTCGTGGTCGCGTGGATGGGTTTGATGGGGAAAAAGTCTAAGTATTTATCCCATTTTTATGGAATGAAATTTCATCCTGAAAAATGGAGGATTCATTGGAATGCAGTCATGGAGCGGCTTAGGGGAGGGGTAGTGTCGCCATATGGCGACGATGAGGTGCGCTCAACTGTTACATTTTTTTTAGTTGCATGCGTGCTGTAAATATAAATAATTTGCGAGAGCAGGGTGACTGGCGACGAGAACTCGGGCTGTTACAAAATTATCGTGAACTTTCGAAAAGTCATCCTGCCTGAACCGCACAGGTTTCTTCTCCGGCAAGGCCTGGTGACATCGTGTCGCCGCTGTCCGAGATCATCGAAACCTGTCGGCGTTGCGACGCGCCTCTGGACTCCTGGACCCGCCCAGAAGGTCTTTCGGAGGACATGGCAAGGGCTCTTGCCTATGGTCATCCGATCCATGCGCGCCGCTGTTTTCGTGCTTCCCGTTTTGCACGCTTGTTTATTTATCGGCTTACCTGCCCGCTCAAGGCATCATCAATTTCAGGAGATCCCATGCTTCGCTCAGAATCCCTCTTCGGCAAACGCGAAACCAGCTCGACCAATTCCCCGTTCAGCAATAGCAATGCGGGCAGCGGCATTTCTTCTACATCTACAGGTGGCAATGTGACCAGCGTCAACAAACCGGCCCAATATCCCTCTTCCGTTTCCAGCAGCGCGCCGGTGGCCGCCGAGGAGAGCGGCAGCAAGCTCACTGTCGGTCCCAACATCAAGGTCAAGGGCGAGATCGAGGACTGCGATACCCTAGTGGTGGAGGGGCGCGTGCAGGCCACCATCAACTGTCGCGTGGTGCAGATTGCCGAGCGTGGCGCCTTCAAGGGGTCGGCGGAAATCGATCTGGCCGAGATCCGTGGCGAGTTCGACGGTGACCTGACGGTGCGCCAGAAGCTGGTGATCTATTCCAGTGGCAAGGTCACCGGCAAGATCCGTTATGGCAAGCTGGTCATCGAGGAAGGTGGTCAGCTGGCCGGCGACCTGCAGGTCGGCGGTGGTCACGAGCAGAAGGATCTGCTGCAGAAGACGGCCTGAGGCGGGCCAGGCGCCGTGGGGCCGGACATCGGTCTCGCGGTGTTTGGGTGATGTTGCCTGGGTGAAATGATCCGGTGGCTGGTGTGTGATCGGGCGGGAAGATCATGCATTTTGTTGCTATCCTGCCTTGATTTGTGCGGTTCACTACCGGATTGGCTGATCTGACGGGGCAAAGGCGACGGTGGATTTGTCCGCATGGCCGGGCCGTGCGACAATAGCGCCTTTCGTCCTTTTGCGCTGGCCGGCATGGCTGGCCGATGGTAGCGTCCTGCGGGCGTTGCCGCTTGGGGCGCAGGCCTATCTCAGTTCAGTATCCCAGTTCATTCTCATGGCTCACCCGGAATATATCCTTACCTTGTCCTGCCTGGACCAGCGTGGCATCGTGCATCGCGTCTCGGGCTTCCTGGCCGATCATGGCTGCAACATCATCGACTCGGCGCAGTTTGGCGATGGCCAGTCCAAGCTTTTCTTCATGCGTGTGCATTTCTCGGCGGAGGATGCCTCGGTGTCCGATGCAGACCTGCGCGCGTCTTTCGGTGTGCTGGGCGAGGCCCTGCAGATGAACTGGCAGCTGCATGATGCGGGCAAGAAGCCGCGTGTGATGCTGATGGTGTCCAAGATCGGGCATTGCCTGAACGATCTGCTGTTCCGCTACAAGAGCGGTCTGCTGCCGGTGGAGATCCCGGCGATCGTGTCCAACCATACGGACTTCTATCAGCTGGCGGCGAGCTACAACATTCCCTTCCATCACCTGCCGCTGGCCACTGGCGCGCCGGCTGAGGTCAAGCGTGCGCAGGAACAGCGCATCATGGAAATCGTCGATGCCAACCAGATCGATCTGGTGGTGCTGGCGCGTTATATGCAGATTCTGTCGCCGGAGATGTGCGAGGCCTTGCGCGGTCGTGCCATCAATATCCATCACTCCTTCCTGCCCAGCTTCAAGGGGGCCAAGCCTTACTATCAGGCGCATGATCGCGGTGTGAAGCTGATCGGGGCGACTGCTCACTTCGTTACCGGTGACCTGGATGAAGGTCCTATCATCGAGCAGGGGGTGGAGCGGGTGGATCATTCCATGGGGCCTGATACCCTTACCGCTATTGGTCGCGATATCGAGTGTGTCGTTCTTGCGCGTGCCGTGAAGTGGTTTACCGAGCATCGCATCTTGCTCAATGGGCATAAGACTGTGATCTTTAACTGATCTGGTTTTTGTTATTTTTGGGGACGCCGTCTGGCTTGGGCTGGGCGGCGTTTTGTTTTGTGCTTTTGGTTTTAGTTTTTGGGTTTGGGTTTGGGTAGTCTGCACGGAATGCTTGTGTACGCTCTAGCTTAATACTTATCTTTCTCCGGTCGGGAGGACGCGCCGGGGGCGGCCCGGCAGCCGCTCACTTTTCTTGTCTCGCCAAGAAAAGTAAGCAAAAGAAGGCGACCGCTGCTGCCTCCGCCC
>NZ_JAELUH010000104.1 GCF_016429215.1 Herbaspirillum sp. ASV7
AACGGAGTCTCGTGGGCTCGGAGATGTGTATAAGAGACAGGATCAGTTCCAGGTTGGTGTAGTCACCCAGCAGATCGCCCGAGAAATAGAAGGCCAGCGGCGCGGCGCTATTGGGCGGCATGAAGTAGCGCACCTGCAGGCCCATCTTCCTGAAGTAATCGTCGGTGAGGGAATAGGCGTCCTGCACGTATTCCACGCCCAATACCGGATGCCGGTTTTCAGTGCGCTCATAGGTCTTGCTGCTGGAGACGCTCAGGCAGATCACGGGCGGCTTCTTGAAATGAGCCCGGTAGGCGTCCGAATTGACGAAGGACTGGAACAGCTTGCCGTGCAGGTCGCCAAAATCCTCCGGCGCGCTGAACTGCGGCTGGTTCTTGTTGCGCTCCAGCAGGACGACGCTGAAGTCGTAATCGCGTACATAGGACGACAGGTTGTTCCCCACGATGCCATCGATGTGCTCACCGGTGCGGCCATCGATGATGGTCGTCTTGAGCAACTCGATCAGGGGCAGCGCGCAGCCGGCGCTCTCGCCATCGATGTTCATCCCTACCGAGACGATCTCCAGCTGGAGCCGGTAACGGTCTCCGGTGGGATTGTCCCAATGCGCCAGGGCGTTGAAACGGTTGTCGATCATCCTGAAGGTATTGCGCAGGTTTTCCTGGCGGCTGGCCCCGCGGGCCAGATTGGCGAAGTTGGTGGTGATGCGCGTATTTTCCGAGGGACGATAGTCTTCGTCGAAACGGATGCACTTGATGGCAAATGTGAATTCTCTATTCATGATGATCCTTGGCCGGACCGGCATTGGTGATGGTCGGAATGGATTTTATGTTGGGTAATCCATGAAAAAAAATGATTTGATTTCATAAATCAATTAGAACTGCTCATGGTTTGGTCGCATCGGTCCAGTCGCTGCGAGCCGCTCGCCGCAGCACCTTGATATGGCGCACGAGATCCCGCCAGTGTGGGACTCCCTTTGTCCTCCCCCCAACAGTCCTGCAAGAGTTTTTGAGTTATGCTCGCCAGAAACACCGCCCCGGACCGGTGCATCATCAAAAGACAACAGGAGTACACATGACAGCCGCAGCCCATCTCGACATCGATAGCCGTGGCGTGGCCACCATCACGCTGAACCGGCCTGACATCCACAACGCCTTCGACGACCAGTTGATTGCCCATCTGATCGGTCTGATCACCGAGGCCGGCCAGGATCCACGCACCCGTGTGCTGCTGCTGGCCTCGACCGGCAAGTCCTTCTCGGCCGGTGCCGACCTGGCCTGGATGCGGCGCATGGCCGATGCCTCGCGCGAGGACAATCTGCGTGACGCCCGCCAGTTGGCCAAGTTGATGGAAACACTCAATGCTTTTTCGGCACCCACCGTGGCCAAGGTGCAGGGGGCGGTGATGGGCGGCGGTGTCGGCCTGGTATCGTGCTGCGACATCGCGGTGGCGTCCGAGACGGCCTTCTTTGCGCTCTCCGAGGTCAAGCTGGGCCTGGCGCCGGCGGCCATCAGCCCGTACGTGATCGCCAAGATGGGGGTGTCGCAGGCACGCCGCTATTTCGTCTCCGGCGAGCGCTTCTCGGCCGTGCGGGCGGCCGCCGTTGGCCTGGTGCATGAAGTGGTGTCGCCGGCCGAGCTGGAGATGAAGGTCATGCAGATCATCGATACCCTGCTGACCAACGGCCCGCAAGCCATGCGCGCGGCCAAGCAGCTGGTGCAGGTGGCCAATCCGCTGCGGGTCACGCCGGAACTGGCCGACTATACCGCCGGCGTGATCGCCGACCTGCGCGCCTCGGAGGAGGGGCGTGAGGGCTTGCGTGCCTTCCTGCACAAGGATGTGCCGGCCTGGACCCGTTCCGCGAAATGAAACCGGTTGTGCGTCTGGCGCCGCTCAGGCCTCGACCGCGTCCAGCGGCCAGGCCAGCGACAGGGGTGTGAGCCGCAGGCCGAAGTGCGCCGCCGTCTCCAGGCTGGCCCGGGCGTCGCGCGGTGCGGCGATGCGTGCCAGCAGATCACCGACCGAACGCTGCCGCGCCGGACAGGGCAGCGCCTGCAAGGAGGCCCGCAGCAAGGGCAGGTCGCCGCCATTGGCCAGCCGCGCCAGCTGCGCCAGGCTGTGTTCTTCGGGACCGCCCAGCTCATACAGGCCGGGCGTACCTTCCCCTAGTGCCGCAGCTTCGGCGATGGTGGCCACATCCCCCAGGTTGATCGGGCGGCTGGTGCGCTCCGGGTCCCCATAGAGGATCACGGGCGCCATCGGCCCCGGTTGCAGCAATGCCTGTTCGAACGGCAGCGGTTGCGGGCTGCCGCGCACTACCGGGCCCAGGCGGAAGATCACGCTGCCCGGTAGCGCTTGCAAGGCGGCTTCGGCCAGGCCCTTGGCGCGCAGGTACCAGTTTTCCGACTCGGCATCGGCTGCCAGCGAGGAGAAATACACCACCCGGGTTGCCCGTTCACCCACCGCCTGTGCCACCTGGCGGGCGGTATCGACCATGCCTTGCTGGTAATGCTCCCAGTGGCTGGCGCCGCAGACGCCCGTCAGCAGCACCACCGCATCGGCGGTGGCGATGGCTTCGGTGCTACGCGGGTTGGTGGTCCAGTCGCTGATGATGTCGTCGGCCATCAGGGTAGCCGGTTGGCGCACCAGCGCCGTGGCATGGACGCCGGAGTCGCGCAGCAGGAGCAGCAACAGGTGGGCAGTGGCACTGTTGGCACCGGCTACGACGACGCGACGCGGACGTGAGGGAGCAATCAGCTTCATGGGAACTCCTTGAGGGAGGATGCCGGCTGGCCCCCTCCTGGCGGGGGCCGTGGTCGGGAAAGATCAGCGCCGTGCCAGCGTGATGGCATGCTCCGGACAGGCTTTGACGCACAGGCCGCAGCCACGGCAGGCGTCGGCATTGGGGGTATAGGCGACCTGCATGCCATGCACGCGCAGCTTGAACCTGCCCAGCCAGCCCAGGGTGGCGAAGTCGCTGTCGTCGATGCGACGCACTTCGAATACGTTCTCCGGGCAGACCGGCACGCAGTCGGCCTTGCCTTCGCAGCGCTTGAGGTTGACCACCGGCACGATCACGCCAGGGGCTTGCTTGCATTCGCTGGCCTTGGGAGTGGACGTGGCCTGCATGCTCATTCCTGCTCGCGGCCACGGCCGAAGCGGCCCATGCGCGCGTGGCAGCGCTCACGCTCTTCCGGGGTCATGGCCTGCCAGCGGGCACGCATCAGGCGGCGCTTTTCGCGCCAGCCACCGTGGCGCCCACGGAAGCCACCGAACAGGATACGGCACAACACCAGCAAGCCCAGCGCGCGCCAGAAGCCGATCTCGGCCACGCCCGGGAAGATCGGCGGCATCACCCAGTTCCACAGGTACATGACCACCGCACCCAGCAGGGGTACGCACACCAGTATCACCACCACCAGCTTGAGCACCCACCAGTGCGAGCCGACGCCGCAGCGCGGGCGTTGGCGATTGTCCATTTGATCCTGATCCATCATTCCATCTCCAATTCGTCATAAATCGCCTGCAGGCGCTCGCGCAGATGCAGGACGGCATAGCGCTTGCGCGCCAGTAGGGTATTGAGGCTGGTGCCGCTGGCGGCGGCCATTTCCTTGAAGCTCTTGCCATCGAGTTCATGCGCGATGAAGACCGCGCGCTGGGCCTCGGGCAATTCGTCCAGGGCCGCCTGCAGCGCCTCCAGCAGGGTCGCCCGCACATAGGCGGCCTCGGGGCCGTCAGCGCTGGCCGGCAAGACCAGGTCCAGCCGCCAGGCGCTGTCGGCGCCGTCGAAGTCATCGGCATCGCTGGCCTCGGCCAGCGGTTCCTCCTTTTTCTTGCGGAAGCGGTCGATGATGCGGTTGCGCGCCACCCTGAACAGCCAGGCGCTGACCTGCTCGATGGGTTCGGGCAGGCGGTAGGCCTGGACGAATTCATAGAACACTTCCTGCAGGATGTCCTCGGCCTCGCCGGCATCGGCCACCCGGCGGCGGATGAAGCCGCCCAGGCGCGATCGCTCGCGCAATACGGTGGCGGTGATCTCGCGGTCCTGGTCGCTCATTGCCTGGGAGTTGGTTATCGGCTGCATGCCCTGAAGACGGATCATCTTCGGGCATATTGTGGAGTCGCGGAAAAATGGCTGGATAGCGCGATTCTAGCGGCTATCGGGGCGCAGCAGAGGGGGGCAGGAGAGGACGGCTGTTACCGGACGGCACTTGCCTGCCAGGCAAGTGCCGTGGCCGGCGATGCAGCGCCGTCAATGCTGCTCGAAGACACGCATGGCAGAGACCAGCTGGGCCACACGTTCTTCCATGTCGGCCACCGCGGCGGCCGAGTGCTCGACCATGTCGGCGTTCTTCTGGGTCATTTCGTCGAGCATCAGGGCCGACTGGCTGACCTGGGCCACACCCTGGCTCTGTTCGGCGGTGCTGCTGGAAATCTCGCTGATGAGCGTGCTCAGCCCCTGCACCTCGGAAACGATGGTCTGCATGGCTTGTCCGGCCTGTTCGGCGCGGCGGGCGCCGGCCTGGCTCTGCGCGACGCTCTGGGCGATGAGCTGCTTGATGTCGCGTGCCGCCTTGGCGCTGCGCTGGGCCAGCACGCGCACCTCCCCTGCCACCACGGCAAAGCCGCGGCCGGCTTCACCAGCCCGTGCCGCCTCGACGGCGGCATTGAGGGCCAGGATATTGGTCTGGAAGGCCAGGCTGTCGATGAGGCCGTTGATTTCACCGATCTGGGCCGAGGAGTCGGCCATCTGGTGCATGGTCTGCACCACCTGCATCACCACTGCGCCGCCGTCGGCGGCGGCCTGGCTGGTCTGGCGCGCCAGCACATTGGCTCTGTGGGCGGTATCGGCGCTGTTGCGCATGGCCACGGCCATCTGTTCGGCGGCGGCGGCAGTCTGTTGCAGGTGGGCGTGGGTCTGGGCGGTGCGATGGCGCAGGGCCAGGTTGTCGCCTGCGATCTGCTGGTTGGCTTGTCTGAGACCTTGAACCTGGGACGACACGTCATCGATCAGTGCGCGCAAGTTCAGGCCGGCCTGGTTGGTGGCGCGTGCCAGCAGGCCGATCTCGTCGACCCGGTTCAGGCTTTTGGGCATTCCTGGCTGGCCGGAGGCCACCAGCTTGGCCTGATCCAACACCTGCACCAGTGGCTTGGCAATACGCTGTTCCAGCCACAGGCCCGCCAGACCCAGGGTCGTGAGCACACTGGTTGCCAGCAGTACCGCCTGGTCAGGCAGCAGCGCGGCCGCCGCCAGCGTGGCCGCCGCGACGGCGCCCAGGGCCAGTCGCAGTCGCCAGCGTAACGGCATCACCTGACCCAGGCTGGTCCAGGACCAGAGACCTTGCCGCACCAGCAAGCCCTTGTGGAAACCGAGCCCGGTGGCACGTCCTTCCCGCAAGCGCCGGTACAGCGACGCGGCGGCCGCGATCTCTTCGGGGGCGGGGCGCGTGCGCACCGAGAGGTAGCCCTCCACCTTCCCGCCGCGGCGAATCGGCGTGGCATTGGCGCGTACCCAGTAATACTGGCCGTCGGCGCGCCGGTTCTTCACCAGCGCAGTCCAGGCGTCGCCCTGACGCAGCGTGGTCCACATGTCGGTAAAGGCTTCCTTGGGCATGTCGGCGTGGCGCACGATGTTGTGGGGCCGGCCCAGCAACTGGTTGCCGGTGAAGCCGCTGACATCGATGAACGTGGAGTTGGCGTAGGTGATGTTGCCCCGCGTATCGGTGCTGGACATGAGCGTGGCGTGGCCGGGGTAAGGGTAGCCCGGACCTTCGCCACCAGGGCTGGCCTGGGGCGCGAGGATGTCCATGTTTTCCTGGGTCGAAACGAGATTGGCTGGCAGGTCGTTGATTTTCATAATGGCGAATCGATGGCAAAGCGAGGCCCTTCCCTCGCATGGAGTGACATGCGGGGGGCACAAGGATGAACGAGGGATTGGCAGCGGCGGGCGGCCTGCTGTTGTCCATCACGACAGCTGTGATGGGAACGGCGCACTGTATATCGTCCGTCGGGAAGACCGGGGCGGGGGAGTTGCGTTATATCAATGGCGTAAAGAAAATACTTTGCGGAAACCTTGTGCATGGAGAGGCAAACCGTGTAGCACGGAAGTTCACTTCCACACGGGGTATCACAGGCAGGGTGGGCGCAGGGCGAAAAAAAGCGCACCCAATCGGGTGCGCTTGCAGAGAGGCCGCCAGCGACGACTGCGGCTACGTCACAGCTCGATCCGCGTGCCCAGCACCTGCAGGAACTGCGCCAGCCAGGCCGGATGGGCCGGCCAGGCCGGGGCGGTGACCAGCTTGCCGTCGGTGACGGCGGCATCCACCGCGATGTCGGCGTAGTGGCCGCCGGCCAGCTTCACTTCCGGTGCGCAGGCCGGATAGGCCGAGACCTTCTTGCCCTCCAGCACGCCGGCCGCCGCCAGCACCTGGGGACCGTGGCAAACGGCTGCGATGGGCTTGTCGGCCTTGGCGAAAGCTTGCACCAGTTCGATCACCTTGGGATTCAAGCGCAGGTATTCGGGGGCGCGGCCACCGGCCACCACCAGCGCATCGTAGGTAGCCGCACTGACATCGTCGAAGCTGGCATTGAGGGCGAACTGGTGGCCCGGCTTTTCGGTGTAGGTCTGGTCGCCTTCGAAGTCGTGGATGGCGGTCTTGACCTTGTCGCCGGCCTTCTTGCCGGGGCACACCGCATGCACCGTATGGCCCACCATCTGCAGCGCCTGGAACGGCACCATGGTTTCGTAGTCCTCGGCGAAATCACCGGTCAACAACAGGATCTTCTTTGCAGCCATCGTCATCTCCTTGGGATAGGGCCGGGCGGCGCCGTAGGGGGAGCGCCTTGCGGCCGGGTTGGAACGAATGTCTTGCTCTTGCCTTGGCTGGCGTGGTCGCGCGCAGCAATCAGTCCAGCCAGCGCATCTGCCGCGACCGGCCCATCAGGAAGTCGCGGTTGGCTTCCACGCATTCGCGCAGATAGCGCCACAGGGCCGAGACCCGCGCCACATGGCGTTGTTCGCTGGCCGCCACCAGCCAGAAGGTGCGGGTGATGGCAACCTCCTCTTCCAGCACCGGCACCAGCTGCTCGGACTGCTGCGCCAGGAAGCAGGGCAGGATGGCCAGCGCGCGTCCGGCGCAGGCCGCCGTGTACTGTGCCACCACGCTGGTGCTGCGAAAGGCCCGGAAGGAATCGGGCGCCACCGTATCCTTGTAGCGCAATTCCTCGCTGAAGACCAGATCATCGATGTAGCCGATGAAGTGATGTTGCGCCAGGTCAGCCAAGCTGTGAATGGGCGGGTGGCTGGCCAGGTATTCACGTGAAGCATAAAGCTTCAGGACATAGTCGGACAGTTTTGTGACCACGTAATTACCCGACAGCGGCCGTTCGATCGACACGCTGATGTCGGCCTCGTGCTTGGACAGGTTCACGAAGCGCGGCATGGGCAGCATGTCGACCGTGATATGCGGATTGCCGGCACAGAAATGGGCGATGTGCGGCGCCAGGACGAAGGTGCCGAAACCTTCGGTGGCGCCCAGCCTGACCTGTCCCGAGAGCTTGCTGTTGTGGCCGCCCAGTTCTTCGGTGGCGGCGTAGAGGGTGCTTTCGACCTGCTCGGCGTATTCGACCAGGCGGTAGCCATCGGCGGTGAGCTTGTAGCCATGGTTGTTGCGGTCGAACAGCTGGCTGCCCACCTGTTCCTCGAAACGCTTCATGCGGCGCGAGACGGTGGAGTGGTCGATCCCCAGTTTCTTGGCGGCATCCACCAGTCCCTGGCTGCGGGTGAGTTCGAGGAAGATCCTGAGATTGTCCCAGTCCAGCATGCGGTCTCCAGAGGGTGTTTTGCATTGATGCAAAATCGTTTTGGGTTTCTGGTTATTGTAGCGCTAATTACGCACATGCAGAATAGCGATGCCGTAGCGGCGCCGGGATGACCTGCAGCAATGCGTCGGGCGCAGCAGCGGAGGGAGGACAACGGCAAGACCCGGCGTCAACGTAACGCGGGCGTGGCCGACAACAATCACAATATCTAGGAGACATGATGCGCAAGAACGTAATCGGCCGTTCCTTCACGGCCGCTGCCGTAGCCTGTACGTTTTCCCTCGCTGGAACGACCTCCCCGGCGCTGGCCCAAGACGTCAATACCGTCAAGATCGGCGTGCTCACCGATATGTCCGGCCCGTATTCCGCCATGGGCGGGCAAGGCTCGGTGGTAGCGGCCAAGATGGCCGTGGAAGACTGCCTCAAGAATGAATGCAAGGGCATGAAGATCGAGATCCTCTCGGCCGACAACCAGAACAAGCCCGACGTCGGCGTGACCCGTGCCCGCGAATGGCTGGACCGCGACAAGGTCGAGGCCATCGCCGACCTGACCAATTCCTCGGTGGCACTGGCGGTGCAAAAGCTGATCAAGGACAAGGGCGGCATCGCCATGTATAGCGGCCCGGCGACCGGCGCGCTGACTACCGCCGAATGTGCGCCCAACGGCTTCCATTGGATGTTCGACACCTATTCCCAGGCCGCCGGTGCGGCCGCTGCGCTGACCAAGCTGGGCAACAAGTCCTGGTATTTCGTGACGGTGGACTACGCCTTCGGCCACTCGCTGGAAAAGGATGCGTCCGACGTGGTCAAGGCCAATGGCGGCACGGTGGTGGGTTCGGTGCGCCACCCGCTGAACGCTTCGGACTTCTCGTCCTTCCTGCTGCAGGCGCAAGCCTCCAAGGCGCAGGTGATCGGCCTGGCCGATGGCGGCACCGACGTGGTCAACGCCATCAAGCAGGCGCGCTCCTTTGCCGTCGGCGGCAAGGACCAGCGCCTGGTGGCCCTCTTGGTGTTCCTCTCGGACGTGCATGCGCTGGGGCTGGATGCGGCCCAGGGCCTGGTCTATACCGATGGCTTCTACTGGGACTACGACGACCAGACCCGTGCCTTCTCCAAGCGCTTCGAATCGCAGTTCAAGAACATCAAGCCGACCATGGTGCAGGCCGGTGTCTATTCCAGCGTCTACCACTTCCTGAAGGCCCGCGCGGTCGCCAAGACGGCTGACTGGAAGGTGGTCTCGCAAAAGATGCGCGAGATCCCGATCTCGGACGCGGTCATGCGCAATGCCTCGATCCGCCCGGATGGCCGCGTCATCCACGACATGTACCTGTATCAGGTCAAGGCCCCGGCCGAATCCAAGGGCGCCTGGGATTACCTGAAGCTGTTGTCGGTGATCCCGGCCCAGCAGGCCTTCCGTCCGATGGACGCCGCCTGCCCGCTGGTCAAGCAGTAATGTTCGCGGCCGGGAGCAGGGCTTCCGGCCATCCTGATCTCCACCCCCACACTATGGAAATTGCATCATGAGCCAAGCCAACATCCCCAACGTTCCCCTGTACATCAACGGCGAGAAGGTGCAATCCACCTCCCAGGAATGGCGCGACGTGCTCAACCCGGCCACCCAGGAAGTGGTGGCGCGCGTACCGTTTGCCACCAAGGCAGAAGTCGACCGCGCCGTGGCCAACGCCAAGGACACCTTCAAGACCTGGCGCAATACCTCGCTGGCGCAGCGCATGCGCATCATGCTGAAGTTCCAGCAGCTGCTGCGCGAGAACATCGCCCCGCTGGCCGAGATGATCACCCGTGAACACGGCAAGACCCTGCCCGACGCCGAAGGCGAAGTCATGCGCGGCCTGGAAGTGGTGGAGCACGCCTGCTCGATCACCTCCCTGCAACTGGGCGAGCTGGCCGAGAACGTGGCCGGCGGCGTCGACGTCTACACCCTCTACCAACCACTGGGCGTGGGGGCAGGCATCACCGCCTTCAACTTCCCGGTGATGCTGCCTTGCTTCATGTTCCCCATCGCGGTGGCGTGCGGCAATACCTTCGTGCTGAAGCCCTCGGAGCAGGACCCGAGCTCGTCGCTGTTCCTGGTCGAGCTGGCCAACCAGGCCGGCCTGCCGCCGGGCGTGCTCAACGTGGTGCATGGCGGCCCGGACGTGGCCAACATGATCTGCGACCATCCCGATATCAAGGCGGTCTCCTTCATCGGTTCCACCCATGTCGGTACCCACATCTACCGTCGCGCCAGCGAAGCTGGCAAGCGCGCCCAGTGCATGATGGGCGCCAAGAACCACTGCATCGTGCTGCCTGACGCACCCAAGGATCAGGCCATCAACAACCTGCTGGGCGCTGCCTTCGGTGCCGCCGGCCAGCGTTGCATGGCCAACTCGGTGGTGGTGCTGGTGGGCCAGACCCGCGAATGGATTCCGGAAATCGTCGAACGCTCCAAGGCCATGAAGGTCGGCCCGGGCACCGACCGCAAGGCCGATGTCGGCCCGCTGGTCTCGGCAGCGGCCAAGGCCCGCGTGGAGCGCCTGATCGGCAGCGGCGTGGAGCAGGGCGCCAAGCTGCTGCTGGATGGCCGCAACTGCAAGGTGGCCGGCAGCGAGAACGGCAACTTCGTCGGCCCCACCGTCTTCACCGGCGTCAAGCCTGAGATGGACATCTACACCCAGGAAATCTTCGGCCCGGCCATGTGCATCGTCGAACTCGATACCCTGGATGAAGCCATCGCCTTCATCAACGCCAATCCGAACGGCAACGGCACCTCCATCTTCACCAGTTCCGGCTACGCGGCGCGCAAGTTCCAGAACGAGATCGACGTCGGCCAGGTCGGCATCAACGTGCCTATTCCGGTGCCGGTGGCCTACTTCAGCTTCACCGGTTCGCGCGCTTCCAAGCTGGGCGACCTGGGCCCCAACGGCAAGCAGGCCGTGACCTTCTGGACCCAGACCAAGACCGTCACCGCGCGCTGGTACGCCCCGGATGAAGAAGCCGGCCAGGTCAACACCACCATCACCCTGAAGTGAGGAGAGCATCATGAGCGCCAACATCGTCTTCATCGGCCTGGGCAACATGGGCTTGCCGATGGCGCAGAACCTGGTCAAGGCCGGGTTTGCGGTCAGCGGCCATGACCTGGTCAAGGCCAGCGTGGACAAGCTGGTGGAAGTCGGCGGCAAGACCGAGCCCGACTCCATGGCGGCGGTGGCCAAGGCCGACGTGGTCATCACCATGCTGCCGGCCAGCCGGCATGTCGAGTCGCTGTACCTGGGCGACGCCGGAGTGCTGGCCTCGGCCAAGCCCGGCACGCTGTTGATCGACTGCTCCACCATTGCGCCGGAAGCGGCACGCAAGGTGGCCGCTGCGGCCAAGGCGCGCGGTTTCGAGATGCTCGACGCGCCAGTGTCCGGTGGCACCAACGGCGCCACCGCCGGTACCCTGACCTTCATGGTGGGCGGTAGTACGGCGGCCTTCGAAGCGGCCCAGCCCTATCTGCAGAAGATGGGCAAGGCCATCTACCACGCCGGTGAGAGCGGCAGCGGCCAGACCGTCAAGGTGTGCAACAACATGCTGCTGGGGATCCTGATGATCGGCACCTCGGAAGCCATCCGCCTGGGCATTGCCAATGGCATGGATCCCAAGGTGCTCTCGGAGATCATGTCCAAGAGTTCCGGACGCAACTGGACGCTGGAAGTCTACAATCCCTGTCCGGGCGTGATGGACACGGCACCGGCCTCCAAGGGCTATGCCGGTGGTTTCGGCGTGGACCTGATGCTCAAGGACCTGGGCCTGGCCGTGGAAAACGCGCTGGCCACCAACTGCGCCATTCCGCTGGGTTCGGCCGCCCGCAATCTCTACGATATCCACAGCATGAACGGGGCCGGCAAGCTGGACTTCTCCAGCATCTTCAACATGCTGGGCAAGGCCGGCTAGCCAGACCGGGACGACAGAGCAGTTTTCATTGATCTCCGAGGAAGTGATGTCACTGCGCGGCCGCACGTATCGGGCCGCGCTTTTTTTTGTCCAGCGGGCGCGCCGCCGCCGAAAATCTGGCATGCTCCCAGCACCCGACATCGGGCCGGACCGGTCGCCCGGATCCGGGACCAGGCAAAGGAAAGGTGAGCATGCACGAAATCATGTGTCCGCACTGCGGCAAGGCATTCAAGATCGACGAAGCGGGTTACGCCCAGATCCTCAAGCAGGTACGCGACGGCGAGTTCGAGCAGCAGTTGCATGAGCGGCTGGAGTTAGCCGAGCAGGACAAGCGCACCGCCGTCGAACTGGCCCGGGCCCGGGTGGTGGCCGAGATGAACCAGGCCACCGCCGGCAAGGACGCCGAGATCCAGCGGCTGAGCGCGCAGATCGATGCGGCCGAGGTGGCCCGCAAGCTGGCCGTGAACGAAGCACTGGGAGAAGTGGCCAAGGAGCGCGACGCCCTGGCCAACGAGCTGGAGCAACTGCGGCGCGACCAGCAGTCCAGCCAGCAGCTGGCCGAAGCCCGGCTGGTCAACGAACTGCAGAAGAACGCCGCCGCCCGCGACGCTGAAATCCAGTCCCTGCGGGCCGAGCTGGAGGCTGGCCGGCTGGCTCAGCAACTGGCCGTTGCCGAGGCGCTGGGCAGCGTGGAGAAGGAGCGTGACCAGCTCAAACATGGACTGGCCCAGGCCGAGCTGGAAAAGCGCCTGGCCGAGCAATCTCTCAAGGACAAGTACGAGACCCAGCTGAAGGACCGCGATGATGCCATCGAGCGCCTGAAAGACTTGAAGGCGCGCCTGTCCACCAAGATGGTTGGCGAGACGCTGGAGCAGCACTGCGAGATCGAGTTCAACCGCATCCGCGCCATGGCTTTCCCGCGCGCGTACTTCGAGAAGGACAACGATGCCCGCAGCGGCAGCAAGGGCGACTACATCTTCCGTGATACCGATGAGGGTGGCACCGAGATCATCTCCATCATGTTCGAGATGAAGAACGAGAACGACGAGACCGCGACCAAGAAAAAGAACGAAGACTTCCTCAAGGAGCTGGACAAGGACCGCATCGAGAAGAAGTGCGAATACGCGGTGCTGGTACTGTCTCTTATACACATCTCCGAGCCCACGAGACTCCGTTATGTATCGCGTATGCCGTCTTCTGCTTGAAAAGGGGGGGGGGGGGGGGGGGGGGGGGGGGGGG
>NZ_JAELUH010000105.1 GCF_016429215.1 Herbaspirillum sp. ASV7
GGAGCAGGGGCGCGCACAGATCCTGCAGGGCCAGGTCGACGATGCGCTGTTCGTCACCGCGCGCGGCGGACCGATGACACGCCAGATGTTCTGGACCCTGATCAAGAAATACGCACTGCAGGCCGGCATCACGGTGCGGCTGTCGCCGCATACGCTGCGCCATGCCTTCGCCACCCACCTGCTCAACCATGGCGCCGACCTGCGCGTGGTGCAATTGCTGCTGGGCCATGCCGATATCTCCACCACCCAGATCTATACCCACGTAGCGCGCGAGCGCTTGAAGCAACTGCATGCCGCACATCACCCCCGCGGTTGATCTTGCGGCATAATGTGCGCCCATGGCGGCGCCGGCCCATGTGGCCGGTCAGCCCGCTGTCAGGAAGAACCCAGCCATGAGCGCCAAGAAAGAACACATCTCAGAAACCCCCGCCACCCAGTTCCTGCGCAAGCAGGGCGTCGCCTTCACCGAGCACCCGTATGACTACGAGGAGCATGGGGGCACCTCGGTGTCCTCGCGCGAGCTGGGCGTGGAGGAGCATGTGGTGGTCAAGACCCTGGTGATGCAGGACGAGGCCGCCAAGCCGCTGCTGGTGCTCATGCACGGCGACTGCAAGGTCTCCACCAAGAACCTGGCGCGCCAGATCGGCTGCAAGTCGGTCGAGCCCTGCAAGCCGGAGGTGGCCAACCGCCATTCCGGTTTCCTGATCGGCGGCACCTCGCCCTTCGGCACCCGCAAGAGCATGCCGGTCTATGTCGAGGCCAGCATCCTCGATCTGGACAAGATCTATATCAACGGCGGCCGGCGCGGCTTCCTGGTCGGCATCGAGCCCGCTGTCCTGCTCAAGGTGTTGCCGGCCAAGCCGGTCAACTGCGCCTTGCATGACCCGGCCTGACAAGAACCCGAGACAAGAGAAAGAACGCATTCATGTACAACATCCTTTTCGCCATCGCCGCCTACCTGATCGGTTCGCTCTCCTTTGCGGTGGTGGTGTCCAAGATCTTCGGCCTGGCCGATCCGCGCACCTATGGTTCCAAGAACCCCGGCGCCACCAATGTGCTGCGCAGCGGCAACAAGAAGGCGGCCGTGCTGACCCTGCTGGGCGACGGCTTCAAGGGCTGGCTGGCGGTGTGGCTGGCGCAGAAGTTCGGCCCCCAGTATGGTGTGGATGACACCGGCATTGCCCTGGTGACGCTGGCGGTGTTCCTGGGCCACCTGTGGCCGGTGTTCTTCCGCTTCGTCGGCGGCAAGGGCGTGGCCACCGCCCTGGGCATCCTGCTGGCGCTGGATGTGTGGCTGGGCCTGGCCACGCTGGCGACCTGGCTGGTGGTGGCCTTCGCCTTCCGTTACTCCTCGCTGGCGGCGCTGGTGGCGGCGCTGTTCGCCCCGTTCTACTATGGCCTGCTGTTCGGCACCACCGATGGCATCCTGCTGGCCGTGGTGGCGATGGCCGCGCTGCTGGTCTATCGCCACCGCAAGAACATCGGCAACTTGCTGGCCGGCAAGGAAAGCCGCATCGGCGACAAGAAGAAGGCGGCCAAGTAAGGTCGGATCTTCTGCTGGCTTCTAAAGAAAAATGGCCGCATCAAGCGGTAATGCCGTTCGGTTAACAAAGAATCGCCGTCCCAGATTACTGGCGCGGCGATTTTTCTTAACTTCTCTTTAACCCATTTGAAACCGTTCGGACTGAGTAGGCCCTTCAGGGCCGTATCGAAGCCTGTCCTGAGCCTGTCGAAGAGGCGCTCCTTAGCTTGGTGCGCGGGCGCGCCTTCGATACGCGGCTAAGCCGCTACTCAGGACGAACGGTTAGCGGTGGCGCAATCAAAATCGACGCAGGGTTCTGGGCTGGCTACAAGCTTAACTGAACGGCATTACGCATCAAGCTGCCGTTTTCTTGTTCATCCCAATTCTATAAATGATTTACGACGCCGCCGGGGTCGCCTGCGGCGGCCGCAATTCATCCAGCGGCCAGCGCGGGCGCACGCCGAAGCCATACTCGCGGCGCGCCGCGCCCGGTTCCTCGCGCAGGCGCATGGCGCCGGCGAAGGCGATCATGGCGCCATTGTCGGTACAGAACTGCAGTTCGGGATAGAAGACCTCGTAGCGGCGCTTGGTGGCGGCCGCATTCAAGGCCGCGCGCAGCTGGGCATTGGCGCCGACGCCACCGGCGATGACCAGGCGCTTGAGGTTGGTCTGCTTGAGCGCCGTCATGCACTTGGCCACCAGTACGTCCACGATGGCGTCCACGAAGCCGCGCGCGATGTTGGCCTTGTCCTGTTCGCACAGGTTGCTGTCGAGCTTGCTGTGTTGCTTGACCACGGTGAGCACGGCGGTCTTGAGGCCCGAGAAGCTGAAATCGAGGTTCTTGGAGTGCAGCATGGGGCGCGGCAACTGGTAGGCGTTCGGGTCGCCGAACTCGGCCAGGCGCGAGATCGCCGGTCCGCCCGGATAGCCCAGTCCGAGCAACTTGGCGGACTTGTCGAAGGCTTCGCCGGCGGCGTCGTCCAGGGTCTCGCCCAGCAACTCATAGCGGCCCACGCCATCCACGCGCATGAGCTGCGTATGGCCGCCCGAGACCAGCAGGGCGATGAAGGGAAAGCGTGGCGGCTTGCTGGCCAGCAGCGGCGAGAGCAGGTGGCCTTCGAGGTGATGGATGCCCAGCACCGGTTTGTCCAGCGCCAGCCCCAGCCCACAGGCCACCGACGCGCCCACCAGCAAGGCGCCGGCCAGGCCGGGGCCCTGGGTATAGGCGATGGCGTCGATCTCGTGGGCCTCGGTGCCGGCCTCGGCCAGGGTCTGCCTGAGCAGCGGGATGGCGCGACGGATGTGGTCGCGCGAGGCCAGCTCGGGCACGACGCCGCCATATTCCTGGTGCATGGCGATCTGCGAATGCAGGGCATGGGCCAGCAAGCCGCGCTCGGTGTCATACAGAGCGAGGCCGGTTTCGTCACAGGAGGATTCGACGCCGAGAACTAACATGGATGGACTTTTATGAAACAGCCGCCGTCGCCGGAGGGCAGGCGGCCTGCGCTGCAGGGAAAGGCGCTATTGTAATGGAAAGCCCGCCCCGGGCGCCCAGCCTGTGTGGGGGAGCAGGTTTTTGGTGTACCCTTCGGCCATGTCAAACCAAGCCCCCCCATCTGCTCCGGCCGAGGCCGTCGAGCTTGCCCACGCCGATAAGCAATCGTTTGCCGCAGCGCCCTTCATCAAGGAGATAGGACGCGGCAAGGACGGTGCGCGCAGCCTCTCGCGCGAGGATGCGCACAGGATGTACCAGGCCATGCTGGATGGTCGCGTCGCTGATCTGGAGCTGGGTGCCATCCTGCTGTCGATGCGCATCAAGGGCGAGTCGGTGCAGGAAATCGCCGGCTTCCTGGACGCCGCCGAAGCCTCCTTCACGCCCTTGCAGGCGCCGCCCGGCCCTTACGCACCGGTAGTGCTGCCCAGCTACAACGGCTCGCGCAAGATGGCCAATCTGACGCCGCTGCTATGCATGCTGCTGGTGCGTCGTGGCGTGCCCGTGCTCATGCATGGCGTGACCCACGATGCGCAGCGCGTGACCAGCGCCGAGATATTCAGTGCACTGGGCATCGCCCACGCCAGCAGCGCTGCCGAGGCTGAAGCCTTGATGGCCTCGGGCCAGCCGGCCTTCATCCCCATCGAGGTACTCTCGCCCAAGCTCTCGCGTCTGCTGGGTATGCGTGCACGCCTGGGCGTGCGCAACTCCACGCACACGCTGGTGAAGATCGCGCAACCGTTTGCGCAACCGGCATTGCGTCTGACGTCATACACCCACCCCGAATACCTGGCCATGCTCAGTGATTACTTCGCCCATGCGGCACCCCATGCGCGCGGCGATATCTTCCTCATGCGCGGGACCGAAGGCGAGACGGTTGCCAATGCGCGCCGCGCCCAGCGCATCGACTGGTTCAGCTTTGGTCAGAAAACCGTGCTGGTGGAAAAACAGAGCGTGGCCGAGGATTTGCCGGACCTGCCGGAGGGACGCGATGCCATCACCACTGCAGCCTGGATCGCCGAGGTGCTCGATGGCCGCCGGCCAGTACCCGAAGCCATCGCCGAGCAGGTCGAGCATTGTGCCGATGTGGCAGGTCGCATTGCGCGGCGCGCGTGATATCGAGGCGGGCGTGGACGAATTGCCACAGGCTCTCTTGTGCAGCGGGAAGCTGACAGGGTGACAGGATCGCTTGCTGCGGGAAGACGGTAGAAAAAGGAAAAAAATGCCGGCCATGCAGCCGTGAGGCGGGAGAAGAAGTCAGGATCCCGGGGGAGAAGGGATCGCCAATCGGAGGGACGGGAAAGACGCGCCGGGAGACCTTGCGGTCAGTTTCGGGTGCGGCGCCGGCTGCCCGTTTTTGCCGTCGCTGCCGATTTTTCTGGCGCGCTGGCAACCGCTTGTGAAAACGCGAAGATCACTTCCTTGACGATCTTGCGCTGGGGCGCAGGCAGGTTGATGAAGGCTTCGAAGGCCTCGCGCTCGCGGTAGCCGATCGCCTCTTCCCAGCGGGCGCGGCGCTTGTCGATGCGCTTGCCGATCTCTTCGCCGAAGCGCAGGTGCTGGGGCGTGACGATGAGCCATTCGGCCAGCGTCTCCAGCTTGTCCTGCTTGGGCATCGATTCGCCCAGCAACCAGCGACGCACGCCGTGCAGTGTCATCGGCTTGCCCCAGTATCTGAGATTGAATTCCCGTTCCAGGACGGCGGGCTTGGGTTCGTATCCTGCTTTTTCCATCGCGGCGCGCAGGCGCTTGGCGAATTTTTGATTGGCGGTTTCCATGTTTCGAAGGTACTTTGACGTAGAGCTTTTCGGGGTACGTTTGCGTTTGAGATGAGTTACGCCGCAAACGTGATTTATAATCACTGGCCTGAAGCGGATGATCGTCGTCGCCGTGCAGGTCGGCCTGAAATCCGCACCAGGCAAGGCTGGTACGTGATTGCGGCGTGCAGTGGAGTGGCCATGCGCAAGTCTCCGATGCGATGGTGGATCAACTGTGCAGTCCGATCAAGCTGGCTCTTGGTGGGGGTGGATGTCAGGTCATCAGGCCACTTCATGTACGTAGCTGGTCGTGGACCAAAACGGTGCATCACTGCCACAGACACAGTGCATGCCGGGCGCAGGGGGGGATTGATCTTCTTGCTCCATTGTCAGTCCAGTTGCGGCACGCCGTCAGCGATTTATTAATTTATTTTTAATTTTTGTGTCCCTTGCGAGACAGGCCGGATCATCGCTACACCTGCATCGCAGACCGGTTTTTTCGTCTTGAAGCGGCTAGAATAGCGGGGTGCCGACGCCGATGCTCGGCGCGGATGGAAATCAGGAACCGATATTTTTCCCATCTGCTGGGGATGTTATTTTGTTAGACAATCGGATCTCTTTGCTGGATGTCCTTTCCCACCGGGATCCCGAGGCAGAAACACGCTGTGTGAACCAAGACGAATAATCAAAGAAGTCAGCAGCATTCTTGTACGGCCGTTTGGCTGATTAGTTTTTTAGTTACGTAACTTTTCGATATCTCCGGAATCGGTAGAGGCAGATTGGGGCGGCCTGGCATGGTGCGGCGCATCCTTTACACTCCCCCCGGTCCCGGATGGAACGCGGCGACCCGCTGCCCCCGCAGCGGTGGATCGACTGACGCCCTGATGTGCCGCCATTGCCATCGACCACGGTGACGGCACAGCAGGAGCGGAATGGCCGCGATACCGTGCAGGCGTCATTTCCTGCGGGCTGCCAGCGATGGCCCGTGTGGACAGGACGCAAACGAGTCCGGGTTCTACGCATGTCAGGTTCCTTTCATTTCCTGCTGTTGGCGTTTGCCTTGCTGGTCGTCAGCCTGTCGGCCTACGCTGCGCTGGAGGTTGCCGAGCGCATCGTGATTCAGGAGGCGCCGCATCGTCGTCTGTGGTTGTCCCTGGGCGCCCTGGTGCTGGGCCTGGGGATCTGGGGCGCATTGCAGCTGACGGTGGCCGCGCTGCGCCTGCCCATCGCGGTGGGCTTCGAGGTGCGCCTCTCGGTGCTGGCCCTGCTGCTGTGCCTGGGCAGTGCGTTCTACCTGATGCACCTGAGCGGATTGCGTCGTCCGCATCCGTTGCGCCTGCTCATCGGTGGGCTATGCATCGGTGCGGCCGTCAATGCCGCCTTCCACATCCTGCTCAAGTCCTTGCAGCTCACGCCGGCGCTGCAATACCAGACCTTCCTGCTGGCGCTGGCCCTGGTGGTGACCGAGCTGGTGGCGGTCTTCATGGTGGCGCTGTTCTCGGCCAGCAACGGTCGCAAGCCCATGAACGGCTCCCTCAACTCGCAGCAGGCACGTCGCGTGCTGGCGGCATCGCTGGTCGGGGTGGGGCTGGTGGCCAGCGCCGCCGCCGGCCTGCGCGCCCTGGTCATCGATGCGCAGGCCGTCAGCATGGGCGTGCACAGCGTCGTGCGCGAGCACATGGTCAATGGCATCGTGTTCCTGGCCTTCCTGGGCATGGCACTGGCCCTGGTCATCAGCGGGGCGCAGCGCAACGATGTGCTCAAGAAGATCGTCGGCCGCACCAATGACAAGCTGCTGCACTTTGCCACCCACGATGTGCTCACCGGCCTGCCCAACCGTGCCCTGCTGTCGGATCGCATCCATCACGCGGTGCAGGTGGCGCGCCGTAACGGCAAGCCCTTTGCGGTGCTGTTCATGGACCTGGATGGATTCAAGGCCATCAACGACTCGCTCGGCCACGCCGTCGGCGATGGCCTGCTGGTGGCGGTGGCGCAGCGCATCCGCGACTGCATTCGCGGGGAAGACATGGTGGCGCGCATCGGTGGCGACGAGTTCGTGGTGGTGGTCAGCAACCTGGCCTCGCCGGAAGTGGTGGAGCATCTCTCGGAAAACATCCTGGCCGCGCTGCGCCAGGATTTCCACATCGAGGAAGCCACCCTGCGGGTGACCTCCAGCATCGGCATCGCGGTCTATCCCAACAGCGGTGACACCGTCGACACCCTGATGAAGAATGCCGATGCCGCCATGTACGAGGCCAAGCAGAGCGGCCGCAATACCTATCGCTTCTTCGAGCCGGCCATGCATGCCAGCGCCATGCGTCACCTGCAGGTACGCCATGCCTTGCAGGAGGCCATCGAGCGGCAGCAGTTCCGCCTGCACTTCCAGCCCAAGTATCGTGGTGCCAGCAAGGAGCTGACCGGGCTGGAAGCCTTGTTACGCTGGACCCACCCCGAGCTGGGCGAGATGGCACCGACCGAATTCATCCCCATCGCCGAACGCTCCGGCCAGATCCTGCCCATTGGCGACTGGGTGCTCAATGCCGTCTGCACGCAGATCGCGCACTGGGATGCGGCCGGGGTCAAGCCGGTCAAGGTGGCGCTGAACCTGTCGCCGTTGCAGATGCGCAGCGACCTGGTGGAGCGCATCATCAGTGTGGTCGGCAAGACCGGCATCGCGCCGCAGCGGCTGATGTTCGAGATCACGGAAACGGCGGCGATGAAGGATGTGGAGTGCAGCACGCGCGTCATCGGTGAACTGCAGGCGCTGGGTTTCGATATCGCCATCGATGACTTCGGCACCGGCTATTCCAGCCTGGCCTACCTGGCGCAGTTCCATTGCAGACAGGTCAAGATCGACCGTTTCTTTACCTCGCGTCTGGACCTGGAAGACCATTCCGGTCGCGCCATCGTGGCCGCCATCATCGCGCTGGCGCATGCCCTGCAGATGGAAGTGGTGGCCGAAGGCGTGGAGACCGAAGGACAATTACGCGAACTGCAGCTGCTGCATTGCGACCAGGTACAGGGTTTCCTGCTGGGGCGGCCGGCCGAGGCGCCGACCGTGCCGGGCCTGCTGGCGGCCAGCAACGATGATCTCTTCGCGGGGACTGCGGTCAGGCCTTAGCGGCGCGGATGGCACGGCGCTGGATCAGGCGCAGGTAGGCCAGCAGGCCCGCACCCACCAGGCCCAGGCTGGCGCTGTTGGCCAGCCAGAATCCGGCAGGGCCGCGCAATGCCGCCGGCGTCCATCCCAGCGGATCGAGCCCCAGCAGATAACCCCCACCCAGGCCCACGCCCCATAGCGTGACGGCATAGATCACGGTCGGCACCACGGCCACCTTGTAGGCCCGCAGCACGAAGGCGGTGGTCACCTGCAGTGAATCGAAGAGCTGGTAGAAGGCGATGTAGAGGAACAGCGGCAGCGCTGCGCCGACGATGAGCGGGTCGGGCGTATAGGCGTGGATGATATGTTCGCGCGTGAACCAGACCATGATCCCGATGAGCACCGACAGCGACATCGACAGGCGGATGCCGGCATTGCCGATCTTCCTGGCCACCTGCATGTCGCCGCCACCGATGGCTTGCGCCACCAGGGTACTGGTGGCGCTGGCGATGGACAGCGGCAGCATGTAGAGCACCGTGCCGACATTGGCGGTGATCTGGTGTCCGGCCACCGGCACCGCACCCAGGCGCGAGATGAAGACCGCCATGAGGGTAAAGGCGGTCACTTCGATGAAATAGGACAGGCCGATGGGAATGCCCAGCCATAAGAGATTGCGCAGGATCTTCCAGGACGGCGCCACGAAGCCGCTGCCGAACAGCTTCAGCGGGCGATAAGCCGGCAGCCGCGCCACCAGCAGCCAGGCCACCATCATCATCAGCCAGGCGATCAGGGTGGTGGCGATGGCGCAGCCGGGGCCGCCAAAGGCTGGCAGACCCAGGCCACCGAAGATCAGCAGGGCGTTCAGAGGCAGCTTCAGCAGCAGGCCGCAGACCTGGATGGCCATCACCATCTTGGGCCGCGCCATGGCGGTGTTGAGCGCCGAGTAGACGCGGAAGAACAGCGTCGCCGGCAAGGCCAGGGCTTCGATGCGCAGGTAGAGCGTGGCTTTCTCGACCAGCTCCGGCGGGGCCTTGGCAAAGGCCAGGAAGACCGGCGAGAACAGCAGCACCAGCCCGCCCACGATGGAGAGCAACAGGGCCAGCCACAGGCCCTGCTTGACCTCGCGCCCGATCTCGCCCAGTCGGCCAGCGCCGAAGAGCTGGCCGATGGTGGGTTGCAAGGCTTGCAGCACACCGGAGAGGCCGACGAACACGCTCACATAGATCGATACCCCCAGGGCCAGCGCCGCCAGGTCCAGCGCCGAGAAGCGCGACACCATCACGGTATCGATGACGCCATTGGCGATCAGCGCCAACTGGCCGACCAGCAGCGGCCAGGCCAGCCGCGCGATGCGGCCGACATGGTGGCGGGAGGAGAGGGCGGGCAGTTCGGTGGTCACGTACGCGGGGGATGCTTGGGCACAACCGGGCTAGCCGCCGACGCGGCGATACAGGCGGAAGCGCTCGTCGCGGTCGGATGGCCGGCGGCCTTCCCAGACCATGCGCCAGGAACCGGGGTACTGGCGCAGCATGATGGAGGCATCCTGGTTGCTGATGTCATCCTGCAGCAGCAGGTAGTCGCAGGTCTGGTCGCGTTCGTCGGCAAAGCGCACCTGGCCGAAGTAGGCGAAGGAGGCGCGCTGTGCCGGGCCGACATTGCTTTGCACACATTGCTTGACCGAGCTCAGCTTCGATTCGATCTGCTCGGCCACGCCCGCGTAGCTCTTGCCGTAGTTGACCCAGGGCAGCCACAGCGTCATCAGCAGCACCCAGCACAGGATCACGCCGCCCGAGGACAACACCACCGCGCGCCACAATACCGAGGGGCGGCGCGAGATGCGCCAGTGCACCACCACGATCCAGGCGACGGTGGCGGCAATGGCGATGGCCAGCGAGATCCAGGCAAAGCCGGGTTTGAATCCGGGCGCCAGCTTGTAGGCGTTGCGCGCGATCTGGCTGGGCCAGCCGGTTTCCTTGGCGATCCAGGCGAGCCAGATGAAGGCCGCCGAGGTGGTCAGCGTCATCACCGAGAACCAGTCCACGGCGTTGATGGCGCTGCGTTTCATGGTGGGCAGGCCGAAGGCCGCCAGGATCGCCAGCGTCGGCAACAGCGGCAGCAGCATGCCTTCTTCGGTGTGGACATTGACCAGCACCAGCAGCGTGACCGGCACCAGGAAGGCCAGCGGCAGGGCGATATGCAGCGAGCGCAGCTGGCGCCGCCAGGCGTACAGCGCCCAGCCGGCGAAGGGCCAGGCCGGCCAGGCGAACCAGACGCCATACTTGCCCAGGAACGCCAGGGTGGACAGCGTGGGACGGTTCAACTGGTAGATGTTCCAGCTCATCCAGAGGTCGAACTGGCCGGCGGCTTCCTGCGGGATCAGGGTGCGCAGCGCCACCACCCAGGCCGCAAAGATGAGCGTGGCCAGCGGCAGCGACACGGCCAGCACCAGCAGGGCGGCGCGGCCATCCTTGCGTACTGCCGCCAGCACCAGCAGGCCGGTCAGCACGGCTACCGGCAACACCCAGCCATAGGTCAGCACCAGCATGCCCAGCGCCAGGCCCAGCCACAGCGCATGACGGGCGCGATGCTTGTCGAACACGCGCGCGGCGCCATACATGGCGTAGGCCACCAGGGCGATCTGCAGGGTCTTGGGGCTGGTCTCGTGGCTATGCAGCAGCAGGCCGAGGAAGCCGAGATAGATCAGGAAGGCGCCATCGGCCAGCGTACGGCCGAAGTCCTTGGGTTCGGGCTGGCCGCCGAAGGCCAGCTTCAGGGGCTGGGCTTCGGTGCGGCGGCCCAGCAGGTAGGTGGTGTACCAGATCGACAGCGAGCCGACCAGGAAGCAGCCGACGGTGGACACCCGCGCGGCCAGCGGGTCGCCGAGCAGCCAGCCGAAGAGCTTGATGCAGATGGCGCCGAACCAGTAGGCCAGCGGACTCTCGGCCGGCAGCGGCAGGCCGGCCACGTTGGGGGTGAGCCAGTCGGAGAGCGCGCCATGGGCCATGGTCCACATGATGCCGAAGCTGGTGGCGTCCTCGTTCTTCCACGGGTCGCGGCCGATCAGCCCGGGCAGGATATAGAGGAGGGCGAGCGCAAGCAGCGCCACGCGCGGGAGCGCATTGGTCGCTGCGGCGGGGAGACGGACTGGCTTCATCAAGATCTTGTTGCTCTTGTTCTGTGCTGCGTGGTTGTGGTCGTCGTGCTGGCCGACTGGGCTGGCAGCGAGGTAGACGCTGGCGTCGGCGGTTTATTTTTTTGCAGGCCTCATTGTGCAGGAATTCGCCGTAAATAGTTGTTTCTGACTGCTACAGCCAGATGAGCTAGGGCAAGCCTGGTCGCCGGGAACATCGAGGCAAGGCCATCAGGGCAAACAAAAAAAGGCAGCCGGAGCTGCCTTTTTCTGACGGAAGTACTGATTACGCCTTCGAGACAGCAGTCTTCGAACCGACGGAACCGAACTTCTGGCGGAACTTCTCGACGCGGCCAGCGGTGTCGACGATCTTGTGCTTGCCGGTGTAGAACGGGTGCGATTCAGCCGACACTTCGATCTTCACCAGGGGATATTGCTTGCCTTCGAACTCAGCGGTTTCGCGGGTGCCGATGGTGGAGCGGGTGATGAACTTGAAGTCGTTCGACACGTCGTGGAACAGGACTTCGCGGTAATCCGGGTGGATGCCTTCTTTCATGATTGCCTCAAGAGTAGTTTGGTAGCCAATCGCCACTTCGTCGGTCGCCCTGCTTCTTGACCCGATTGATGATCACTTGCCGGTTTGGAAAAGTCCGAAATTATACAATCAAATCAGGGGCTTGGGTCAAGGTATGCAGTGCCCAGGCCAGTCCGGACGTGGTTTTTCGGGATCATTGGCGAGGATTGTGTTGCCTCGGAAACAATAAAAAACGGCACGCCTGCGAGCAGGCATGCCGTTTCACCGGGTGAGGCGGCGAGGCGATGCGCTTAGTTGCCGCGACGCATCATGTCGAAGAACTCGGCGTTGTTCTTGGTGGACTTCATCTTGTCGAGGATGAATTCCATCGCCTCGATCTCGTCCATGTCGTACATCAGCTTGCGCAGCACCCAGATCTTCTGCAGCTGGTCGGGCTTGATCAGCAGCTCTTCGCGGCGGGTGCCGGACTTGGATAGGTTGATGGCCGGGTAGACGCGCTTCTCGGCCAGGCGACGCTCCAGGTGTACTTCCATGTTGCCGGTACCCTTGAATTCTTCGTAGATCACGTCATCCATGCGCGAACCGGTTTCGATCAGGGCGGTGGCGATGATGGTCAGCGAGCCGCCTTCTTCCACGTTACGCGCCGCGCCGAAGAAGCGCTTGGGACGTTGCAGGGCGTTGGCATCCACACCACCGGTGAGCACCTTGCCGGAGGCCGGGATGACGGTGTTGTAGGCGCGCGCCAGACGGGTGATGGAGTCCAGCAGGATGACCACATCCTTCTTCATTTCGACCAGGCGCTTGGCCTTTTCCAGCACCATTTCGGCGACCTGGACGTGACGCGTGGCCGGTTCGTCGAAGGTGGAGGCCACCACTTCGCCGCGCACCGAGCGCTGCATTTCGGTCACTTCTTCAGGACGCTCGTCGATCAGCAGCACGATCATCACGGTGTCCGGATGATTGGTGGTGATGGCGTGGGCGATGTGTTGCAGCATCACCGATTTACCCGACTTGGGCGAGGCCACCAGCAGGCCGCGCTGGCCGCGACCCACAGGCGCGATCAGGTCGATGATGCGGCCGGTGATGTTTTCCTCGCCGCGCATGTCGCGCTCCAGCTGCAGCAGCTTGTTGGGGTGCAGGGGCGTGAGGTTTTCGAACAGGATGCGGTGCTTGGAGGCTTCCGGCGGTTCGCCGTTGACCTTGTCGACCTTGACCAGGGCGAAATAACGCTCGCCATCCTTGGGCGTGCGCACTTCACCTTCGATGGAGTCACCGGTATGCAGGTTGAAGCGGCGGATCTGCGAAGGCGAGATATAGATGTCGTCGGTGGACGCCATGTAGC
>NZ_JAELUH010000106.1 GCF_016429215.1 Herbaspirillum sp. ASV7
CCCCCCCCCCCCCCCCCCCCCCCCCCCCCCCCCCCCCCCCCCCCCCCCCCCCCCCCCCCCCCCCCCCCCCCCCCCCCCCCCCCCCCCCCCCCCCCCCCCCCCCTGTTAACGGAGTCTCGTGGGCTCGGAGATGTGTATAAGAGACAGCACTACTGTCAGCCATTGAATCGCTATAACGAGGGTCACAAGGACCAGTCCAATTCTTGTCTTCATTGGAAATGAGAAGTCGGATTTCAGGTCATTCGCCAGTAGTACCAAGCCAAGTCCCGCCTCTGCGATTGCGGGCATCGGGGACTTTAGCAAACAAACGCATTCTGGAACGAAAATCCCGCTTCGCAATTTTTAAACGACCGAGTCCCACAGTGCCCGAATCGCTATTTCTTTGGCTCGATAATAAGGACTTCGCCGTCCGCAATTGCAAGCGCGGGTAGGTATCTCCAAAGGTTCAGGGTAAAGCGACTTCTGTTCGGGGAATTCCACTGGCTTGAGCGAGTCGGTAAAGATGGCATTTTAAAACC
This sequence comes from Herbaspirillum sp. ASV7, assembly GCF_016429215.1. Lineage (GTDB taxonomy): Bacteria > Pseudomonadota > Gammaproteobacteria > Burkholderiales > Burkholderiaceae_D > Herbaspirillum. Next base: position 519 of record NZ_JAELUH010000106.1, read on the forward strand.
TCGATGTGGTGGATCGAATATCCGCTTCTGGCAATGCCGGGCATGCCACATCACCACCATCGATACCCGGCTTGCCTTAAATTAACTGCCCGTCCGCGCTGCCGTCCGATAAGTGTTGGGTGATATCCCCATGACGCGCTTGAATGCGTTGCTGAACCCACTCTCCGACGTATAGCCTAGCGACTGCGCTATGGTGGCAATCGCCAAGTTCTCCTCGCTTAAGGCACGCTGTGCCAGGCACATGCGCCACTCCGTCAGGTACGTGAGTGGCGCGACGCCGGCGGCAGTTTTGAAGCGTGACGCGAAAGTTGTACGCGACATGGCGCAGGCCTTGGCAAGTTCTTCCAGATGCCATGCACGGCCGGGGTCGCCGTGCATCAGGCGCAACGCTGGCGCCAGCCGGGGTTCAGCCAGGGCGCGTAGCCAGCCGGTCGGCGTCGGTCCGGCTTTATCCAGATGCGCACGCAAGATCTGGATGAACAACAGCTGCGCCAGCTGGGCCGACGCCAATTGGCTACCCGGCAAGCCGGTCGCCCGTTCATCCATCAACTGACCCAGCAGCCATCGGAAGTTGGTCGCTTGCGGTGTATTGGCGGGAACATGTATCCACGGTGGCAAGACATCACGCAACAGCTTGCCGCTGGTCGGGTCGAGCAGGACGTGTCCACCGATATGCTCGAAGTCTTGTCCGTCTCCCAATACTGCTGTCGCAGTTCCCGCTCCGGAAAACAACGCCATCGCGTCGATTGCCGGCACGCCTGGTGCGCTCGATAGCGTGAATGCTAGCGGCGCCGCCAGCAATCCGACGTCGCCGGTGTCGAAGTGGATGGGCTTCGGCTCTCCGTCAAGCTTGATCCAGCAGCTTCCTTTTACTACGGCAAAGAACTTGATTTTTTCTGGCGCCGGGAAGCGGATCGCCCACGCGCCGCCAGCCGTAAAGCCGCCGGTAGCGATCGATTCGGCGCGCGTAAATTGAAGGATCTCGGAGAAGGGGTCGATTTGCATTTCCGTACTATTGCGCAAGTAATGGGGATTTACAAATATTCATAATACGGATTCAAAGCCTTATCTTCTCGTTACTTCGGCGCTGGCCATTCCGGCCGGCGGGATAATTCGGGAAATGACATGAGCGACACATTGGTACTGGTCACCGGCGGGACAGGATTCATTGCACAGCATTGCATGATTGCGCTGTTGCAGGCGGGCTATAGTGTGCGCACCACGGTGCGCGACTTGGCGCGTGAAGGAGAAGTGCGTAGCCATCTCAAGGTAGGCGGCGTTGATGCCGGTGATCGCTTGTCCTTCGTCATGGCGGATCTCGGCGCGGACCAGGGATGGCGCGAAGCCACAGCGGGATGCCGCTACGTGATGCATGGTGCATCGCCCACGCCGTCGGGCGATCAGGTACGTGAAGAGGAGTGGATCAGGCCGGCAGTCGACGGCAATTTGCGGGTGCTGCGCGCGGCACGCGACGCCGGCGTCAAGCGCGTGGTGCTGACGTCAGCTTTCGGCGCCATCGGCGTCGGCCATCCGCCGATGACGCGGCCCTTCAATGAAACCGACTGGAGCGATCTTGCCAACCCGGACGTCGCTCCGTACCAGAAATCCAAGACCCTTTCCGAGCGTGCGGCCTGGGCGTTCATTGCGGAGGAGGGGCGCGGCATGGAACTGACGGCGATCAATCCCGTGGCGGTCCTCGGTCCGGTGCTTGGTGCGGATTTCTCGCACTCGATCCGTCTGGTCAAGTTCATGCTGGAGGGCCAGCCGGCCTGCCTGAAGATCAACTCCGGCTTTGTCGATGTGCGCGACGTGGCCGATCTGCACATGCGAGCAATGACAAATCCGGCTGCTGCCGGTGAGCGTTTTCTGGCGATCGCCGGAGAGAGCATGTGGATGATCGAGCTTGCCGAAGTTTTGCGAAGCCGTCTTGGCGAGGCCGCCAGCAAAGTGCCCACGCGTGTGATGCCCAACTGGATGGCGCGCCTGGCAGCAAAACAGAATTCGGTGATGCGATCGGCCGTGCCGCTGCTCGGCATCAAGTTGAATGCGACCGGCGAAAAGGCAAGACGCCTACTCGGCTGGACTCCGCGCTCGCGGGAGGAGGCCATCGTGGCGACGGCAGAGAGCCTCATTCAGCTTGGGTTGGTGAGAGGCTGAAGGGAATGAAGGGAGGCAACCCCGCCAGTGGCCGATTGCGGACGTTTACTCCTGGGTGGCTGCTGTCTCTACGGCAGCATCCTGCATAGTGTTCCCCAGGTCATGCGTCTGATCGACCTTCCTCACAGCTATTGGAAAAGTTGGTCAGCGGCGCTTAGGCGAAATCACTTCTTTTTCGTTTTGCTTCTTCCCGTGCATCCTCCATGAGCCGCCTGACAACGACTTTCCTCCGGAGGAGTTCTGCATGGACTTTCGAACTGATCGGCGCAACTGTTGTTAGCTCTTTGAGGCTAGCCGTACTTTCGCTAAATCGATTTCGCATTAGAACTCCTAATGAGTAGCTGCGTCATTTAAACACGATTGATCCGCATATCGCCATTTGATGGAGGAATATCTGAACGGATATGCAAATGCAGGGCGATTTCCGGGCTATTGGAATCGGATCTGTGGTAGATAAATCGCAGGATCAAGACCCACTTCGTGCTTGAGAAGCCCAGCGTATAGCGCGCAAAGCGAGAACCACCCGGCCAGCCACTTGCAGCAAGCCATTTGCCCCTAGCTCGCTCGCCGCCCCTCCCGCCGTGCATCGCCCGCAGGCTCAGCCCAAGCTGTCCACCAGCCCATTGCCGGATGGGCGATAATACGGCCCTCTCTCGTTTCAGCCTCATTTTCGGCTCATTTTTCGGAATTCCGCCATGGAAATCAAAGTCAACTTCCTAGACAAGCTGCGTCTTGAAGCCAAGTTCGACGACTTTACCGTCATCGCCGATCAGCCCATCCGCTACAAGGGAGACGGCTCGGCGCCGGGGCCCTTCGATTACTTCCTGGCGTCCTCGGCCCTGTGCGCGGCGTACTTCGTGAAGCTGTACTGCAATACGCGCAATATTTCCACCGAGAACATCCGCCTGTCCCAGAACAATATCGTCGACCCGGAAAACCGCTATCAGCAGACCTTCAAGATCCAGGTGGAACTGCCGGCCGATATCAGTGAGGCCGACCGCCGTGGCATCCTGCGCTCCATCGAGCGCTGTACCGTCAAGAAGGTGGTGCAGGAAGGACCGGAATTCATCATCGAGGAAGTCGAGAACCTGGATGCCGATGCCCAGTCCCTCCTGACCCTCAAGCCCGAGGCCGGTGCCAGCACGCGTATCCTGGGCAAGGACCTGCCGCTGGAACAGACCATCGCCAACATGTCCGGCCTGCTGGCCGAACTGGGCATCAAGATCGAGATCGCCTCCTGGCGCAACATCATTCCCAATGTGTGGTCGCTGCATATCCGCGATGCGCATTCGCCGATGTGCTTCACCAACGGCAAGGGCGCCACCAAGGAAAGCGCACTGGCCTCGGCCCTGGGCGAATACATCGAACGCATCAGCAACAACCACTTCTACGCCGGTTCCTACTGGGGCGAGGACATCGCCAATGCCGACTTCGTGCACTACCCCAACGAACGCTGGTTCAAGCCCGGGCGCGGCGACAAGCTGCCCAAGGAGATCCTGGACGCCTACTGCCTGGAGATCTACAACCCCGACGGCGAGCTGCGTGCTTCGCATCTGGTCGATACCAATTCCGGCAACGCAGAGCGTGGCATCTGCTCGCTGCCCTATGTCCGGCAGTCGGATGGCGAGGTGGTGTATTTCCCCTCCAACCTGGTCGAGAACCTCTTCGTGAGCAATGGCATGAGTGCCGGCAATACCTTGCCCGAAGCCCAGGTGCAGTGCCTGTCGGAGATCTTCGAACGCGCGGTCAAGCGTGAAATCCTGGAAGGCGAGATCTGCCTGCCCGATGTCCCTCAGGAAGTCCTGGCGAAATATCCCGGCATCCTGGCCGGCATCAAAGGGTTGGAGGAGCAGGGCTTCCCGGTGTTGGTCAAGGATGCCTCGCTGGGTGGTGTCTACCCGGTCATGTGCGTGACCCTGATGAATCCGCGCACCGGTGGGGTCTTTGCGTCGTTCGGCGCCCACCCCAGCTTCGAGGTGGCGCTGGAGCGCAGCCTGACCGAACTGCTGCAGGGACGCAGCTTCGAAGGCCTCAACGACCTGCCCCAGCCGACCTTCGAGAGCAATGCCGTCACCGAGCCCAACAACTTCGTCGAACACTTCATCGATTCGTCCGGCATCGTGTCGTGGCGCTTCTTCAGTGCCAGGTCGGACTACGAATTTGTAGAGTGGGATTTCTCCGGCCAGGGTGAGGATTCCAACGCCGACGAAGCGGCGACCCTGTTCGGCATCCTGGAGGAGATGGGCAAGCAAGTCTACGTCGCCGTGTATGACCAGCTGGGTGCCACGGCCTGCCGCATCCTGGTGCCGGGCTATTCCGAGGTCTATCCGGTGGAAGACCTGATCTGGGACAACACCAACAAGGCGCTGCTGTTCCGCGCCGACATCCTGAACCTGCATCGCCTGGACGATGACGCCCTGGCCGCTTTGCTCGACCGTCTCGAAAACAACGAGCTGGATGACTACTCGGACATCGCCACCCTGATCGGTATCGACTTCGATGAAAACACCGAATGGGGTCAGTTGACCGTGCTTGAACTGAAGCTGCTGATCAATCTGGCCCTGCAGCAGTTCGAAGAGGCCCATGACCTGGTCGGCGCCTTCCTGCAGTACAACGACAACTCGGTCGAACGCGGTCTGTTCTACCAGGCCCTGAACGTCGTGCTGGAAGTGGAACTGGACGATGACCTGGAACTGGCTGACTACGAAACCAACTTCCGCCGCATGTTCGGTAACGAACGCATGGATGCGGCCATCGGATCGGTGAAGGGCGACGTGCGCTTCTTTGGCCTGACGCCGACCAGCATGAAGCTCGAAGGCCTGGACCGCCATCAGCGCCTGCTCGACAGCTATCGCAAGCTGCACAAGGCGCGCGCGAAGTTTGCCCAGGCTGCTGCCGCAGCGTGAGGCCATTGCTGGCGTCATGAAGATCCTTGCGATTTCAGGGAGCGCGCGGGGTGTTTCCACCAATACGGCTTTGCTGAGGGCAATGCAAGAGCTCGCACCCGAAGGCATGACGTTGATGGTGTTCGACCAGATTGGCTCGCTGCCGATTTTCTCGCCCGACCATGAGGCCGAGAAAACACCGGTAGCCGTCCTGGCATTGATGGCGCAAGTGGCACAGGCGGATGGTGTGATCATCTCAAGCCCGGAGTATGTTCGCGCCATTCCCGGTGGCATGAAGAATCTCATCGACTGGATGGTCTCGCGTGCCGAGATCATTCACAAGCCCATCGCGCTGGTACACGCCTCGCACCGCGGTGCCGACATGCTGGCCTCCATGAGGCTAGTCTTGTCGACCGTCAGCAGCCGCTTCCTGGAACAGCATTTCCTGAGCTTGCCACTGGTGGGAAAGTCGCCGGAAGAGGTGAGGGTGGCGCTCGGGCAGGCTGGCGTCAGAACGCAGGTCATTCAATTCCTGCAAGGGCTTGCGCAAGAAATTGCGCGATGTGCATCGGTCCCTGCAGAGGACCTGCCGTGATCGTCACGCCATGTGGGGACGCATGATCAGGGCGGCCTTGTCCTCGCATGGAGCGGTTCAATAGCCATACATACCTCATCCACATCGACCCCATGACGGGCCGCTAGCACTGGCCTTGCGGATGGAATGTCAAATTCGATCTCTGTCAGTACCTTGTCCTGCCTGTGGGCTTTGCAATGAAAACACCCTACAGCGTTACTGCCTGTAGGGTGGGGGAGTGCATACGGCGAGCCGTTGTTGCTACTGAAGGAACTTGAGGATCACCGCAATGGTCGCCTGCGGCTGTTCTTCCATCAGCCAGTGACCGGCGTCCGGCACGACCGCACCCTGCACGTTGCTGGCGGCGGCACGGGCCACGGTTTCCATCATCGTGCCGAAGGACTTCTCGCCACCCACGGCCAGGACCGGCATCGGCAGGGGACCCTTGGCCAGGTAGGCCTTGTTGTCGATGGCATCCTGATCGAAGGCGTGGAACTGCTCGAATCCCGAATGCATGGCACCTGGCAAGGCGTAGAAGCGGGTGTAGTGACGGCGCGATGCCTCGTCGAAGCGCTTGGGGTCGGCCGAGAATTCGTTCCAGAAGCGATCCAGATAGATGCGTTCACGTCCCTTGACCAGGCGCTCCATGTCCGGGCCACCGAAGCGGAAGTGCCACAGCAGGGGGCTCTTCAAGATCTCGTCCCACGGCCCCACGCCTGGTACCGGGGCGTCCATGAGCACCAGCTTGGTGACGCGCTCGGGCTGTTGCGCGGCGAGGGCATAGGCCACCATGTTGCCGATGTCGTGCGCGACGACGTCGACCTTGTCGATCTTGAGTGCATCGAGTACGCCGATGATGTCCTGTGCCTCGTTCTTCTTGTCGAAGCCGCCAGGAGGATGGTCCGACAGGCCCATGCCGCGCAGGTCCGGCACGATCACCGTGTGCGTGGCGGCCAGTCTGGCCACCAGGGGCGCCCACATGTCGCCGGTTTCGCCGAAGCCATGCAGCAGAAGCACGGCCGGTCCCTGGCCGCCGACGCGGACATACAGGCGGGTACCGTTGGTGGTGACTTTCTGGCGGTGGAAGCCGGCGGGGAAACTGAAATCCTTGCTGGCCGCGCCGGAAGGCAGGGGCAGCAGGGAGGCAAGCAATAACAACATTACATAAAGATTTCGCATTTGAACCTCCGTAAGTTGGTCGCGCCGGGTGGCGCGACTCGCGGATACTGAAACAAACTAAATCCCCTGCCGCGCGCGGCCCCGGATCTGACCGGTCGCCGCACGTGGGGACGCCAAAAACGATTGATTTCCTGCCTTGTCCATATCGTCCTTGGTCAAGGCGGGACGACCCTCCCATTTCTCAGATCTCAGGCCTCAGACCTCAGACCAGGTACCGCGCCTCAATGACGAACTCGACAGTGACGTCCGGCACCGGGGTGACGAACAACTGTTGCTCCTGCTGTGCCCGGTGGCCGGAGAGCAGGTAGGGCATCCGGTGCGCGCGCAGGCGCGCCAGCAAGGCCTGCCAGTGGCCGGCGTGCTCCACGCGCAGCGCCAGGTGGTCGATGCGGGCTGGCGGGCGGGTCAGTCCATGGCTGCTGCCGCTACCGCTATCGGGCTCCGTGCGCTGGATCAGGTGCAGCACGGCCCGGCCATCCAGGTACAACCAGTGCCCGGCGCTGCCGAAGGGCGGTCGGCTGCCCTCCGTCAGACCGGCGACGTCGACGAAGAAGCGGCGCAGGCTGGCGCAGTCCGGGTCCGAGGCGACGATGGCGATGTGGTCGAGATGCATGATCTGCCTACAGCAGGCCGCCGCCGTCCACGTCCACCACGCTGCCGGTTATGAAGCCGTTTTGCATCAGCATCAGGTAAGCCTGCGCCAGGTCCTGGCCCTGGCCGACGCGCCCGACCGGCAGGTTGGCGCCGGCACGCGCGGCCATGGCCTTGCGGTCGGCCTCGCTCATCTCGCCCCACATGCCGGTCTCGACCATGCCGGGGCTGACGACGTTTACACGCAGCGGCGCCAGCTCCTTGGCCAGGGTCTTGGCCATGATTTCGGTGGCGGCATTCATGCTTGCCTTCACCAGCGCGCCGGGCGCGGCCTTGCGTGCCAGCAGGCCGGAGGTCAACGTGATCGAACCGCCGCGGCGGATGTTGCCCAGCGCATGTCGGGCCGCGCGCATCTGGCCGAAGAACTTGATGTTGAAGGCGGCGATCGCATCATCGATGTCCAGGTCGGCCAGCCGGGCCGAGCCGATGACCGGGCCAGCCGTGAGGACCAGGTGGTCGAAGGGACCGATGCCCTCGAACAGGCGCGCTACCGAGGCATCGTCGCCGATGTCCACATGCGCGGTAGTGATCGATGGCGGCAGATCGGCTGGGGGCGTACGGCGTCCTGCTGCAATGACGCGGGCGCCGGCGGCTGCGGCCAGCTCTGCGGTGGCGCGGCCGATGCCGGAGAGGCCGCCGATGACGACGATGGTGGTGTCTTTCATGTCTTTCATGATGTTTCTCCTGATGATGGGATGGTGGAACGGGAATGTCGGTCAGGCGGCACGCGCCAGCGGCAGGGTCGGGTAGTCGATGTAGCCCTTGGCCGCGCCGCCGAAGAGCGTGGCGCCGTCGAACGGCGCCAGGGGCAGGTCCTCGACCAGCCGGCGCGGGAAGTCGGGGTTGGCGACGAAGGGCCGGCCGAAGGCCACCAGGTCGGCATAGCCGTGCTCCAGTACCCACTGTGCGCGCGGCTTGTCATAGTTGCCGGCCACGATGATAGGGTTGCTGAAGCGTTCGCGCAGTTGCTGGCGGAATGCTTCGGTGATCTCGGGGGCGTCGTCCCAGTCCGCTTCCACCAGGTGCAGGTAGGCGATACCGCGCTCCTGCAGGAAGCTGGCGGCCTCCAGGATGGTCGGCAGGATGTCCGGGCAATCCATGCCGCGTGCGGTCAGGAAGGGCGCCAGGCGGATCGCCGTGCGCTGCGCACCGACCTCGCCGGCGACGGCATCGACGACTTCCTTGAGAAAGCGCAGGCGGTTCTCGCGGCTGCCACCGTACTCATCCTGGCGGTGGTTGGAGGTGGTGCGCAGGAACTGGTCGACCAGGTAACCGTTGGCGCCGTGGATTTCGACACCGTCGAAGCCGGCCGTGATGGCATTGCGCGCGGCCTTGCGGAAATCCTCGACGATGGCGGCGATCTCGGCGCGTTCCAGCGCGCGGGGCGTGGGCGAATCGACCATGGCGCCGATGCCGGTGGCGTCATCGACCTTCCAGATCTGTCCCTCGAAGGGCAGCGCCGACGGTGCCACCGGCAACGCGCCGTCGTGGAAGTCGGGGTGCGACATGCGGCCCACGTGCCACAGCTGCAGGAAGATGCGGCCACCGGCCTGGTGGACCGCGTTGGTCACCAGTTGCCAGCCACGTACCTGCTCCTCGCTGTAGATGCCGGGCGTGAAGGAATAGCCCTTGCCCTGCGGCGAGATCTGCGCGGCTTCGCTGACGATCAGCGCGGCCGATGCGCGCTGGGCGTAATAGGTGGCGTTGAGCGCGTTGGGCAGGTCGCCCGGCTGGGTGCTGCGTGCGCGTGTCATGGGGGCCATCACGATGCGGTGTGGCAAGGTCAGCGTACCGACGGTCAGCGGGGCAAGAAGGGAGGCAGGGTTTGGCATGGAAGACTCCGGGAAAGGTTGGAATGGAGTCCATTATGCGAATGGGCCGATCAATTGATAATTGGGCTAGTATTTGAACAATTATCAAAAAAAGCAGAATAATGATGAGCCAAAACCTGGGAGATATCCGTCTCTTCGTCGAAGCGGCCAGCCTGGGCAGCCTCTCTGCGGCGGGCCGCAAGATGGGGCTGTCGCCGGCCGCTTCCAGCGCGCGCCTGGTAAAGCTGGAAGCGACGTTGAATACGCGCCTGTTCGAACGCACCACGCGGCGCCTGCGGCTCACCGCCGAGGGCGCCATGTACCTGGCGCATTGCCAGCAGGCCCTGGATGCGCTGGACGACGCCCAGGCGGCCCTGCAGGCCGGCCGCAGCGCCGTCAGCGGCAAGCTGCGCATCGCGGCCACCTCGGACTTCGGGCGCAACGTGCTGCAGGGGTGGCTGGAGGAATTCAACCGCCTGCATCCGCAGATCACGCTGGCGCTGATCCTGGGAGACGCCGTGGCCAACCTGGTGCAGGATGACCTGGACCTGGCCATCCGCTTCGGCGTGCCGCAGAACAGTTCCATGGTGGCGCGGCCGCTGGCGTTCAACCGGCGGCTGTTGTGCGCCTCTCCGGCCTATGTCGCGGCGCACGGCCTGCCGCAGGAACCGGCCGACCTGCAGCGCTTCGATTGCATCGTGCTGTCCTCCGCCACGGGCATGGCCAATGAATGGCGCTTCGAGCGTGCAGGGCGGCAAGAGACCTTCGTCGTCCCGCCGGCCCGCGCACGCGAAACCAACGATGGCGCCGTCGCCCGCGAATGGGCCATCAACGGCCATGGCATCGTCATGAAATCAATATGGGATATCGGCGCCGACCTGCAGGCCGGACGGCTGCAGGTGCTGCTGCCGCAGTGGCGCACGCCGGACGCGCCGGTGCATGTGTTCTACCAGCGCACCCGCTACATGGCGCCACGGGTACGCGCCTTGCTGGACTTCCTGGTGGAGCGTTTCGAGCAGGCCAGCCTCACGCTGGAGGCGCTCCTGGAGGCGCATCTGTCATCCCGATAGGCAACCGGTGGGGCGGCGACAATTCCGGCGGGAGAAATCAAAAAGCGCCGGCAAGCCAAGCCTGCCGGCGCAACTCTCCAGGAGAGGAGAAGGTCAAGCGCAAAGCTGACGGGCGCCAGGCGCCCCAGGCTCAATAGTTGGCCAGCGGTTCCGGGCGGCCATCCTTGAACTGGAAGATGGTGACCGGCGAACTCTTCAGGTCGTGGTTGCTGTCGAATTCATAGGTACCGGCCACGCCCTTGTAGGACATCTGCGCCAGCACCGGGCCGTACTTGGCCGGTTCGGTCGAGCCCGCCTTGGACATGGCGGCGGCCACCAGCTTCATGGCGTCATAGAAGGACACCGCGTAGAACATCGGCTTGGCGTTGTTGCGCTTCTCGTAGTTGGCCACGAAGGTCTCGGCGCTGTTGGTCTTGAGCAGGCCACCACCCTGGGTACAGTAGGTGCTGCCGTTGACGGCATCGCCACCCAGCTTGCCCATCTCGGTATCGCAGATGGCGTCGCCACCCATGAGGGGAATATCCAGGCCCAGCGACTTCATCTGGCGCTTCATCGGCGCGGCCTGCGAGAAGTAGCCACCGTAGAAGATGGCGTCGGGTTTCTTGCCCTTGATCGAGGTCAGGATGGCGTTGAAGTCCACCGCCTTGTCATTGGTGAAGTCGCGCGAGACCACCTCGATGCCATTGGCCTTGGCCACCTTGGCGAACTCCTCGGCCACGCCTACGCCATAGGCGGTGCGGTCATCGATCAGGGCGACCCGCTTGAACTTCAGCTCGCGCGCTGCGTACAGGGCCATCTTGCCGCCCAGCTGGCTGTCGCTGGCCGAGACGCGATAGACATTGGCAAAACCCTGCAGCGTGATCTTGGGATTGGAGCCGACCGTGGCCATGACGATGCCGGCATCGTTGTACAGCTTGGAGGCCGGGATGGCCACGCCCGAGTTGTAGGGACCGAATACCGCCGCCACCTTGGCATCCACCAGCTTCTGCGCCACCGTCACGCCGGCCTTGGGATCGGCCTGGTCATCTTCTACCAGGGCTTCGAAGCGCACCGTGTCGCCGCCCACGGCCACGCCCTTCTGGTTGAGTTCGTCGATGGCCATGCGCAGGCCACGTTCGTTGTCCTTGCCGGCGGCGGCCTGGGCACCCGTGAGCGGGCTGCTGAAGCCGACCTTGACGACGCGGTCGGCGGCATGCGCCACGCCATAGGCAGCGAGGATGGCGCTCAAGAGGGTCAGGCGACGGAAGAAGGTCTGCATGGCGAATCCTTTTTTGGAATGAATAGGGGGAGACAGCGGAGCGTCAAAAAATGGCCCGATAAAACGGATCCAAATTTAATTAATTGGATCCAATAAGGCAAGCGTTTTTTGCATCCGAGCCGCTGTTGGCCAGCGTGCGCTGTGGATAAATCAATGCGCCAGCAGATAGCGCAGCACACCGGTGGAGACGATGCCGATGACCACCGTTGGCAGGATGGAGAGACGGCTGGCCGCCGCCACCGTGATGGCCAGCGCCGCCAGGTCGGCCGGGCGGTCCGAGACGAAGGCTGGGGCGATCACCGAGATCAGCACGCAGCCGGGCACGCATTCGAGTACGTAGCGCATGCGTGGACTGAGCACGCGGTTGCGCAGCGCCAGGTAGCCGAGGATACGGGTGAGGTAGGTGCCGCCGGCCATGAGGACGACGGTGGCCAGGGTGGCGGTGTCGATCATCGCTGCGGCTCCCGGGGAGCGGTGAGCGCGGCGCTGGCCAGTCCGGCGATGGCACCGGCGGCGACATACCAGGCGCCTTGCGGCATGAGCCGGTAGGTCAGTGCGGCCACCACCAGGCTGACCAGCCACGGACGGCTGGCGCGCATGCCGCGCCAC
>NZ_JAELUH010000107.1 GCF_016429215.1 Herbaspirillum sp. ASV7
TGTAGTCGCTGCGGTTCTGGATGTCCGATTGCGTCAGCGTCTGTGTGCTCAGGCTGTTCTTGCCGTCAGCGGCCGCCTTGTCCGTGCTGGCGATCTTGCCGCCCTTCAGGTCCGTATTGCCGGCTACATTGATCTGGAAGCCGCCATCCCCTGCCTTGACCCCGGATTGCTCATTCACGCTGGCATAGTTGCCATCCACGCTGCTACGCGCCGCATTGAGGCTGCCGCTCATCTTGCCCGCGCCCACGCTGACGCTTACACCCAGGCTCTGCTGGTTGCTCTTGTATGTGCTGGTGTCCTGCAGGCTTTCGATGTTGAGGTTGCCGCTACCGCTGGTGCCCACATCCATCACCACCTGCTTGCCGCTGACGACGGCCCCCTTGAGCGTCGTATCCGTGCCTGATGCAATAGTGAGCTTGTTGCCTGCATCGACGTGCGTATTGACCTGCGTGACGTCATTGCCCTCACCACGACCACGGCTGCCAGAAACGCCCGCATTGACGAGCAAGCCATCGGTGCCGATCGATATCCCTACCGAAGCCGACATGCCCTTGTTGCTGCTGTGCTGATCAGTGGTGGTCTGTGCGGCCAGCAATCTGACTTCGTTATCGGCCTTCAGCGTGGCGTTGACCCCGGCCTTGATGTCGCTGCCCTGGATGGTGATATTGCTGTCAGCACCGCCGCCCTGGGCCGTGATATTGACGTTGCCACCGGCTGCCACGGTCGAACTCCTGGCCGTACTGCCATTGGCTTCGGAGTGGCTTTCGTTCTTGCTGGCGCCCAGGCTGATGGCCAGGTTGATGCCGCCCACCTTGTCGGCCGCCGTGGCGTCGCGTGTCTCTGGATTGCCGTCAGCGCCTTTCTTGAGCGAGCCGTCTTCGTTTCTTGCGTTGGTGAAGACCTGGGGATTGTCTTTTCCTTCTACCGCGAAGCCCTGCCCGGTCTTGACGGCATCGTAGGCGTTCTTGCCGGCGAACCCGATGTTGGCCGCCGCCAATACCTGCATCCGCCCATCCGACGTACTCTGTGCCGCCTTCTTCATCTGCTGCACCGTCTGGATCGCCGACAGTACCGGACTGGTGATCTGCAGGGTCAAGCCACTTTGCTTGAAGACCATATCCTGCGTGTTGCGCTCGCTGTCGGTCGCCGCAAGGATGCTGATCTTCTTGGCCAGGATGTCGATATCGCCCTTGGGCGCCAGCACATTGCTACCGGTCTGGGCATAGGCATTGCCCGCGTTGATCGATACATTGCCCTCCGTACTGCCCACCGTCGACGACACCGCCGTACTGCTGATGGTGCGGTTCTTGTTATCCATCTGCTGCTTGCCGATGGTCACCCCGAAGCTCCCGCCACTGAAGAGCCCGCTGGTCACTTCATTACGGATGAAGGTGTTGTCGGCCTTGTCGCTGGCGACGGCGATGTTGACGTTGTTGCCCGCGCCGATGGTGGTGCCGGCGGTCGATACTACGTTACTGCCGGTGACGTTGACATCCTTGCCTGCGGTAACGCTGACCGTATTGCCCGAGACCGTACTACCCGCCTCCTGCGACTGCTCCACCAGATAACGCGTGGTCACCGTCTTCTTGGAGAACATGCCGCTGCTGCCGCTGGTCTGGTGACCTTCGTCGATCTGCTGGGTCGAGCTTGCCGTGCTGATGTTGACGTTATTGACGGCGGCCAGGCTGATGGCGCCCTTGTCGCTGGTCGCGTTCAGGCCTCGCGCATTGATGTCGTTACCGGCCATCACGCGTACATCCCCGCTGGCGTTGATACTGCTGCCGACTTCGCTGCTGAGGGCTTCCTTGCGGTAGTTGTTGGCGTCCCAGGTCAGCGACTGCGTGGACTTCTCGGCCACCGTGTCCAGGTTGACGTTGTTGCCGGCCGCCAGCGTGGTGCTGCCGCCTGCGCCACTGTTGGCGATCTGCGCAGCCTTGGCGTTGATGTCCCGCGCAGCGGTGGCGGTGAGCGTGCCGCCGGCATTGGCGACATACAGCGCCGCCACACGTTCCACACTGGTGCGGGTGGCCTGGTCGGTGGCGCTGTCGCGCGTGGTCGAGACCAGGTTCAGATCCCGGCCTGCGCTGACGCTGAGCTTGTCGCCGGCGTCGATGGTGCCGCCGATGTTGTTGACGTCCAGCGCCGCAACGACGGTGGCATCCTTGGCTGTCAGGCGCCCGCCGTTGTTGTTGATGGTGGCGGCATCAATGGTGAGCAGGTTGCGACCGGCGATAGTGCCGCTGTTGTTGAGGGCATCGGTAATCTTGAGGTTGACACTGTCAGCGGCCAGCAGCGCGCCGTGGCCGTTGATGTCGCCGTCCTTGAGGCGCACGTATAGCTGCGGCACCAGGGCCTTGGTGGTGCTGCCGTCGGGCAGGACCACGTCCTTCTCCACCAGCAACACCACATCGGTGGTCAGGGCTGCGATCTGGGCGGCCGTCAGTTCCACGCCGACCTTGAGATTGTATTGCTTGGCCACTGTCACGCCAGCGTCCAGCAGGGCACGGTATTGCGCTTCATCAGTGCTGTAGCCGTCGAGGAAGCGACGGCCGGTCAACTCGGCCACCTGTTCGCGCACCAGCTTCTGTTCGTAGAAGCCATCGCCCAGGCGCTTCTGCGTGAGTGTCGGGTCCACGTTCAGCTGCTGCAGCATGTAGTCCGATGACAGCCAGTTACGATAATTAGTAAAACGCGGATCACTCTGCACCAGGTAACCCATGGCCGGGTTGGTGTTCACCGAGAACAGGCTGTTGTTGGGCAGGCGGATCGCTCCGCCGCCGCCGATGGCCAGCGCCGCGCCAGGAACCCGCACGCCATTGCCCATGCTGGTGTTGTTGAGTGCGCCCACCTGGGTGCCGCTGCCGGCGACGGCGGTGTTTTGCAGGTAGACCGTCGGGGTCAGGCTGATGGCCTGGACCACCGCACCGGGATAGTAGCCGGTGCTGGAGACGCCCTGCTCGTCACGGCCTTTTTTCTCGATGTTGTAGAAATGGAAGGCGGTGCCGCTGTCGGTGATGGTGCGCTCGCCTGCGACTTCGGTGTTGTTGAGCACACCGATGGTGCCACCCAGCGCGCCGCCGGCCATGATCCGGCTCTTGTCGTTGTTGACGACGTTAGCATTGAGGGTCATCGCGCCACCGGCGGTGATCTTGCCCGGGTCGCTTTCCTTGACGCGAGTTTCAGTGACCACGCGCGTGAAATCATAACGATTGAAGTCGTTGCCCAGCTTGTTGGCCGGATTGCCGTTGGCGTCCCGCAGCCACATGTCGTCGGCTTCGTCGTTGATGATGGCGACCTGGCTGTCGTCGTAGCGCGCGCTGGATCCGGAATACTGGAATTCGCGTTTGCTCTCACGCGAGACTTCCACTGCCTCGGTGCTGAAATGTTCATTGGTATTGTTGACGGTGCGCGCGGACAGGCTCAATGATCCCTGCGCTTCAATGCTGGCGCTGTTGTTGTTGACCGTCCCGGCCTGGCCGGTGGCGCGGTTGTTGCTGTCGAGGGCGCCGCCGATGGCCATATCGCCGCCCGCGAAGATCAGCGCGTGCTCGCGGTTGTTGAGGTTTTCTGCACCGATGTCCAGACGGTCACGGGCGGCGATCAGCGGGGCTGAGGTGACGCCGTTGAGCGTTTCTGCTTCGTTGTCGATGCTGGCTGCAGCAATGGCGACATGGTCGCCGTAGATACGGCCGGTGCCGAGGTTGCGCAGGGCCTGTGTGGTGATGAAGGTGTCCTGGCCATCGATGAGGCCCCGGTTGATCAGGGTATGCGCATCGGTGGCGTTGAGCTGCAGGCGATTGCCCACCAGCGTGCCGGCAGCGCCATTCATGATGGTGCGTGCCTTGAGCTTGAGCAGGGTGGCAGCCTGCATCAGGCCGTCATTGCTGAGGGTGCCGGCGCTGTCGATATCGACGCTGCCATTGCCGCGCACGGTGCCGGTATTGCTGAAGTCAGCGGTCAGGCGAATCGTGGTGGCCTGCTGGCTCAGCACCTGGCCGTCGCCACTCAGGGCGGCGCTGTCGATGGCATTGCTGGTACCGGCATCGAGCTTGCCACCGGTGTTGGTGATGGCCAGGGTACGGCCGGGATCGCTGCTGTCGGCATGGCGATCAGCGATCTTCAGGGCGCCACCGGCGGAGATCACGCCGGCGCTGTTGTCCACGCTGCCGCTGCCGGTCAGGGTGGCGCTGTCGCTGGCGAGCAGGGTGCCGCGCGTGTTGTCGATGGTGTCGGCGTCCACCGTGAGGCTGTGGGCGCGCAAGCCCTGGCTGTTGCCCGTGGTGTTGGTGTTGGACAAGCGGGCACCCTTGATGGAGAGTGCCGCGCTGGTTTCTATCAGGCCACCGTCATTGCTGACGGCCAGGTTACGCGCAGCCACGGCATCGTTACGGTCGTCGATGCTGACACCGCCACTGGCCGAGATGGCGCCGGCGCTGTTATCCACCGTCCCCGCTGCAGTGACGCCGATGCTGTCATCGGCGCGCAGCTTGCCACGACGATTGTCGATGCGATCAGCGTCGAGACTGACGGTCTTGCCATGCATGCCCTGGGCATCGGCGAGGGTATCGGTGTTGGCGATGCTGGCAGCCTGCACGGTGAGCTTGGCGTTGCTGTCGATCTGGCCGCCGGTGTTGCTGAGGGCCAGGGCATTGCCGCTGATCGATAGAGCGCCACTGGCGGAGATCACGCCGGCGCTGTTATCCAGGCTGCGTTCGACTTGCAGTGTCTGGGTCGCGCTGGCCAGCATGGTGCCGCGCTGGTTGTTCACGCTGTCGGCTTGCACGCTGATGTCCTTGCCGTGGATGCCCTGGTCGCTGGCACCGGTGTCCTGGTTGGCGAGGCGGCCTGCCTGCAGGGTGAGCTGGGTGCGGGTCTCGATGAGGCCACGACTGTTGTCCACCGTGCCGCTGCCCACGCTGACGTCGATATCGCCGCCCGCCTGCAGCTTGCCGGCGCGGTTGTCCAGCCCGGTGGCGGTGATGCTGGCGCTCTGGGTGGCCTGGATCTTGCCGTTGTTTTCGATATGGCCGGCCGCATTGATGCGCACTTCGCCTGCCGCCGCACCGATATTGCCCGCGTTGCGCACGCCCACGCCGGCTTCGGTGCCGACCAGGATGATCTTGTTGGCATACATGCCACCCAGCTGTGCCACGTCGATGGCGAAGGTGGGTGCGCTGTCCTCGGCATCCTGCTTCTGGATGACCTGGTTATCGACGTCGACGCGGTTGGCACCGGTGGTCACGCGCAGCTCGCGGCTCCAGAGGCCGGCATTGATGCGGGTGGCGCGGGCAATGATGTGGGTGTAGTGGGACTGGCTGGCATCGAGGCCATCACCCTGCACCGTGACCGTGCCGCGCCGGACCACGAAACCATCCAGGTTGCCGCCATTCATGATGGCCGTGCCGGTGGTCAGCGTGGTACGGCTGGCATTGATGAAGCCGCAGCCGTCGCAAGTGATGCCGGAAGGATTGGCAATGACGACCTGGGCACGGTCACCGGCCACTTCCACGTAACCGCGCAGGAAACTGGGGTTGCTGGAATTGACTTCATTGAGGATCACACGCGCCGTGCCGGTGGCCAGATTGGGATTGCGCTGCACCCAGCCACCCAGCTGGGTCTGGACATCGTTGCGGGCGTTGTTGAGGATGGCGCCGGGCTTGTTGACGTCGAACTGGGTATAGGTGTTGCGCGATACCCCGGCCGCGCTGGGGGTAGTGATGTTGACCTGCGGCAGGCCATTGGCGGTGTTGAGCACCACTGGCTGTTGCGCGCGCGGCGCCGAGGGGTCGGCGATGATCTGGGCGCGTGCCAGCGGCAGGGCCAGCAGCTGGGCGCCGCTCAGCACCAGTACCGCGAAGGCCAATGGCTTAAGGCGCGCGGCGGCCACGGTGGCGATGCCGGGGCCGCTGCCGTCGAGCATCCCGGCGCTATGGCTGCGGCCCAGTTCGGAGACGGCCATGAGCAGGCCGCGGGTCTTGTTGAAGATGACGCGATAACAGAGTTTGTTCATGGCTCAGGCAGGAAATCCGGGGGAGACGATGGAGGAAGCGCTGGCAGCGTCGTCGGGAAGCTGGCCGACACGCTGCGGCCAGGCCGGCGGATGCTGCTCGAACCAGGCGCGTGCTTCGCGCGGGTGCACGGCCACGCCATGCATCTCCTTGATGCGCAGGCCGCGCTCACCACCCTTGTGATAGAGCGCCCGGAAGCTGCGATTGGGCAGCAGCCGGCTGCCGACCAGTTGCCTCATCAGCCGGGTGTGACCGAACGGGGCGATCCAGTCCAGGATCCACAGCCGCTGGCCGCTGTCCCAGTCCGACTGGCGCATCTGCTCGGGTGACTGGCTCAGGTAGCGCGCCTCGGCCTCTTCATCCAGCTCCGCCCAGCTCATGTAGAAGACCGGCTGGCCGCGCTCGGACACCAGGATGAACTTGCCGTGCTTGATGGCCGGCAGCAGCAACGTGGAGAGCGTATGCATCGGCACGTTGCGATGCCGTGCCGAGTGCAGCCACAGCCAGGCGGCCGAGCCGAAGGCGGTGGCTTCGTTGAATTCGCCCTCCAGCAGGCGCGGGGCAAGGATCTCGAATCGGGGAGGATGGGCCATGGCGCTATCGGCTTTCAGTACGACCAGGTGAGGGAGAAGCCGGCCGTGAGGCTGGCCGTCTTGAGGCGTTCCGGCTTGGAGATGGGGGTACCGGCAAAGACTTCGTAGGAGACGTTGCCAGCCGCACCGCGCAGGCCGAGCACGGCCCCGGCGAGATGGCGGCCCACCAGGGTGAGTGCCGAGGGTCCGTCGACCTCGCCGTAGTCGGCACCGAGGAAGATTTCCTGGCCGCTGCCGCCGAGCGCGGCCGCCAGTTCGTTGCGCACGAACCAGCCGCGCTCGGCCAGCAAGGTCATCTCGCCATCGAAACCGCGCACCGTGTAGCGGCCACCGATGGAAAAGCGATCCTGGGGCGTGAGCGCCGTGCCGTTCCATTGCGCGCGCCCCGACAGGCTGTAGCGCATGGCTTGCCTGCCCCACGGCGTGGTGATGGCAAAGGGCTGGTTCAGTGCCACCTCCAGCGTGGCCAGCGAGAAGCGTGACGTGCCCTCGCCATAGAGATCCTCCGGTGCCTGCAAGGATGACAAGGCGCCGGTACCACGCCGGTAGGCCAGGGCCAGATCGAGCGCGCCATCGCCGATGAACTCACGATGCGTGACGCCCAGCTCCCAGCCGGCTGTGCGGCGGCGTTGCACCTCGATCTCGGTATCGTCGACGTAGTTGCTGGAGGTCCGCAGGAAGCCCTTGGCCGACAGCGAGGTCTTGCGCGAGGCGTCGCGATAGACGATGCGCGAGAGCTTGATCTCGCTGTTATCGCTCTTGCCACGATAGAGATAGGTCTGGGTCAGGCCGGCGACGGTCTGGTGATAGTCGCTGCTGCTGGTGGTGAGGGCCAGGCCCCAGTAGCCGAAGGGCAACGAATAGTGGAATGTGTAGCCGCTGGTGCCATGCACGCCGGGGCTGCCGCCACCGAGGTCGTGGTTGAAGCTGGCATAGAAGAGATCGTTGAGCGTCCACCAGTTGTCATAGGAGACGGTGATGCTGCCCTGGTACTTGCCGGTGGCATCCGAGCCGCTGTCGTCGACCGATACGGCCAGGCGGAAAGGAAATGCCTGACGGTAGCTGATGACGAGATCGCTCTGGCCGGGCAGCGCACCCTCGCCTTCTGCGGGCTCGACCTTGATATCGGCTTCGGCGGTGGGAACACGCTTGAAGTTTTCCAGGCCTTGCTCGATATCGCGCAGGTTGAGCAGCTCCCCGGGGCGCACCGGGACTGCGTTCCACTGGGTACCGCGAGGATCGGCATCATCGGCGAAGCGGATGCGGCGCACGCGGCCGGCCACGATGGTGAGGGTCAGCACGCCCTTGTTGAGATCCTGCGCTTCGGCCAGCACGCGGGTGGTGACGTAGCCACGTTCGACGATGGCGTTCTGCAGGCGCGACATCAGCGCATTGATCCCCTGCACACCCAGGCAGCGTCCGGCCACCTCGACATCGCTGCCACTGAGCAGCCAGGCGAAGCGTTCGGCTTCGTCCCCGCGCAGGGCGATGCGCTCGAAGCGATAGCAAGGGGTCTCGCTCGCGGGAATCTGGGTGGATGGCGCTGCCGGCTGTACCGGCAGCCGGACATCGGGCGCACGCTCCTGCTGGCGCCGCAACTCACGCTCGCGCTCCTGCTGGCGCTGGTACTCCTGCGCAGAGACTCCGACCTGCGCCAGGGCAGCGGACATCCCGCCGGCCTGCGCGATGCAGAAAACGATAGGTAAAGCAATTGCTCTCCTGTGCAGCCTGCCCCGGCCGCACAAGATTCCCCGATGATCTTGTTGCATTGTTCTTTTGTTATTGAGTGGCGCTGATATGGGTGCGAATCCGTCTACCGAGTAGATCCGTCTGCCTGATGCGCGAGAAGATTTCCGCATGGAAATCATGCCAGGCCGCAATTTTACGCAACTTTACAATCCCGCAAAATAAGAATCATCTTGAGTGTTGCAAATCGTCTTCATGTTGAAAGATCGCCAATACACACTTTTATTTTTGCAAAATAACAATAAATCTCGTATTTATTGAAGTTTTTATCGTGGAATGAGACGAGAAATGGCATCCCTCTTTGTGAGACTGCATGAGAATTGTGCCCAGCGCAGTCGCCGCCCTGCCCAGAGAGCGAAGGCGCTCATGGAGTGAGCCAGCCATTGTCAGCACTGGTCAGAATTGGTCAGCACTGGTCAGCAAATAAATGGCCTGAACGCAGCGGAGGAGCAACAAAAAAGGCTCCCGCAGGAGCCTTGAGAAGAAGACAGGAAGAGCGTTCAGAAGGAACCAAGATACACATAGCCCGCCAGCGCCCCGCCGAACAGCAGCCACAGCGGATGGATCTTGGTCTTGAGCGCGATGATGGCGGTGGCCGCCGTGATCGCCGCCAGGAAGCCATGGGTGATCGAGGCCTGGGTGATCAGCAGCGCCGATGCCGCCACCAGCCCGCCGGTCACCGGCAGCAGGCCGGCCTGTACATGACGCCGCCAGGGCTTGTCCTTGAACCTCTCCCACACATGCAACATGATGACGGTGATGATGGACGACGGCCCGAACTTGGCCAGGCTGGTCACCAGCATCCCCCAGAATCCGGCCACATGCCAGCCGACCAGGGTCACCACCATCAGGTTGGGACCGGGCGCGGCCTGGCCCAGGGCAAACAGGGCACTGAAATCCTCGGCCGTCATCCAGTGATGCACCTCCACCACCTGGCGCTGCATCTCAGGCAAGATGGTATTGCCGCCACCAAAGGCCAGCACCGACAACTGCGTGAAGATGATGGCCAATGCGATCAGGGTCTGGCTCATTGCGCACCCTCCTTCTTGACGGTGTCCTTGGCGCTATCCTTGACGGCAGCGACCTGCGGCCTGGCGGCGAAACGCTCTCCATAGCGGGCGGTGAGGATCACACTGATCGGCGTCATCACCAGCATCACCCACACCAGCGGGATGCGCAGCAAGGCAATGGCCACGAAACAGATGATCGCCACCCCGGCCAGCACCAGGTTCTTGCGCAGCGGCAGTGCGATCTTCACCGCCATCTGGATCAGCAACCCGGCGGCCGCCGCCGCCAGCCCGGCGAACAGGTGCTTGACGTTGGGATCATGCTGGAAGTGCTGGTAGATCATGCCCAGCAGGATCACCACCATGGACGGCACCGCGATGAGCCCGGTGATCCCCGCCAGTGCGCCCTTCCAGCCGCGGAACTTCATGCCCAGCGCCACCGACAGGTTGATGATGTTGCCGCCCGGCAGGAACTGGCACAGGCCCAGCAACTCCACGAATTCAGGATCGGTCAGCCAGCGCCGGCGCTCCACGATCATGCGGTGCGCCAGCGGCAGCGCCCCGCCGAAGGCGGTCATGCCCAGGCCGAGGAAGCCCAGGAACAGTTCTCTGGTAGTGGGGACAGGCCGCGCTTGGGCCAGGGGGTCGGGAGTGCTCATCGTCGTCTCATGCAGGCGCGGCGTGATTGCCGCATGCGTGAAAGGCTACTCTTGGGGAGGGTTTTTGTCTAATATATGTCAGATAGCCTATCCATATTTACACGATATGCCACCCAACATCGACCTGCGCCTGCTGCGCTACTTCATCGCCGTGGCCGAAGAGGGCCACCTGACCAAGGCGGCCGAGCGCATCGGCATCCAGCAACCGCCGCTGTCGCAGCAGATCCGCGTGCTGGAACGCGAACTGGGGGTGACCCTGTTCAACCGCCTGCCACGCGGCATGGAATTGACTGATAGCGGTGCTGCCCTGCTCACCGACGCCCGCGCGCTGCTGGCGCAGCTGGACACCACGGTGGCCAGCGTGCGCCGCATCGCCCAGGGCAAGATGGGGCGCATCGCGGTGGGTTTCACCGAATCGGCCTCACTGCATCCCTTCGTGCATTCGGTGATCCGCGCCTTCCGCGCCGATGCACCGGACGTGATCATGACGGTGGAAGAGAGCAATACCAATGAACTGATCGAATCGCTGCGCGGCAAGCGGCTCGATCTCGCCTTCGTGCGCTCGCCGGTAGGCGACGCCAGTGGCCTGACGATAGAGACCATGCTGGTGGAAGACATGGTGGCCGCCCTGCCCATCGACCATCCGCTGGCCGACGGCGGCAAGCGCAAGAGCATTGCCCTGCACGCCCTGGCCGAGGAATCCTTCATCATGACGCGCCGGCCCAATGGCCCCGGCCTGTACGACACCATCATCGCTGCCTGCCATGCAGCCGGCTTCTCGCCACAGGTGATCCAGGAGGCGCGCAAGAATCTCTCCACCCTGTCGCTGGTGGCCGCAGGCGTCGGTGTGGCGGTGATCCCGGCGTCGATGACACGGGTCAATGCGGAGGGGGTGGTGTATCTGAAGCTGACCGGCGCAGCGGACCTCAAAGCGCCGCTGCACCTGGCTTATCGGACCGGCAGCATCAGCGGCGCGGCTAGGCTGATGCGGGAAGAGGCGTTGAAACTGAGCATGGGGAGCAGGCGGCGCTGAGGCTGGCTAGGCTGCAAGCCGTGGACCGATGGCAACGCGGCCATCCATACAAGAAAGGCTTCCCATGGAAAGCCTTCTTTCAAATCGTTTATATTTTTTACGGACCGATACGCTCAGGTCTTGGGCAAGGTCACGCCATGCTGACCCTGATACTTGCCGCCGCGATCCTTGTACGAGGTCTCGCAGATTTCATCGCTCTCGAAGAACAGCACCTGGGCGCAACCTTCGCCAGCGTAGATCTTGGCCGGCAGCGGGGTGGTGTTGGAGAACTCCAGGGTGACGTAGCCTTCCCACTCCGGTTCGAAGGGGGTGACGTTGACGATGATGCCGCAGCGCGCATAGGTGGACTTGCCCAGGCAGATGGTCAGCACGCTGCGCGGGATGCGGAAGTATTCGACGGTACGGGCCAGCGCGAACGAGTTGGGCGGGATGATGCAGACATCGCCCTTGAAATCCACGAAGGACTTCTCGTCGAAGTTCTTCGGATCGACGATGGTGGAGTTGATGTTGGTGAAGATCTTGAATTCGTCGGCGCAGCGGATATCGTAGCCATAAGACGAGGTACCGTAGGAGACGATCTTGCTGCCATCGGCCGCCAGACGCACCTGACCGGGCTCGTAGGGTTCGATCATTCCTTCCTGCTCCGCCATGCGGCGGATCCACTTGTCTGACTTGATGGCCATGGTGTTCGACGTATTCGACTTATTCAAAGAATCCCGCATTTTACGCGAAAATCGACCAAAAATGGGTCAATTGGGACCGCAGCGGCCCACTGGTATTGCCGAATATTGGCCCCTGCGGGCGGAGGCGAGTGCCGATAACCAGTCACCTTGTACGAATTGACACCTCCGCTCTGCCATTTCATTGTTTGAGCCCTCACTCACCAGGGCAGCCTCATGCATTTACGCACACTCTTCACTCTCGGCCTTTCTCTGCTCGCCGTAGAAGCTCCCGCCATCGAATGCGCCCGCGTCAGTAACTTCGTGGAAGAAACCATCTGTGGAGATCCCACGCTCATTCGCCTGGACGCCGCGCTGAACAACAATTATCGATGGACGTCGAACTCCGACGTCGGCGACGGTGCAAGAAAGGCACTGAAACAGTCGCAAAGAACATGGCTGCTGCGGCGGAACCGATGCACCGACCGCGAATGCATGGTAACCCTCTACAAGCAGCGCATTGAGGCGGTTTGTGACTATCCCGTCATCAGTGGAGTTCATTCGATCTGCGACATACCTGATATCTCAGAGATAAAAAATCAGTCCAACTGACGGTTCCGCCGCCATACACCTCACCCTCACGCTCTCCCTCCCTTGCTCGCTTCGAACAGAGCAATACTGACACGACCATTCATACTGCCAGCCTGTGCGGACAGAGGGCAGTTCTGCCCAATTTCCCATGATTTTTGATCGCGGGGAAAATCTTCAAGATTTCGCTTAAATCAGGAGAACTTCAATTTCTCCTGTCTCTTATACACATCTCCGAGCCCACGAGACTCCGTTAAAAGGGGGGGGGGGGGGGGGGGGGGGGGGGGGGGGGGGGGGGGGGGGGGGGGGGG
>NZ_JAELUH010000108.1 GCF_016429215.1 Herbaspirillum sp. ASV7
CACCAGCGCCGCCGACACCGGCAGCATCACGGTGAACACACCGGCGCGGGCGGCCGGCACCACCTTCAGGCCGGTCATCCACAGCCACACCGTCCAGACGCTGGCGGCCAAGCCGTAGAACAGCAGCAGCACCCAGATGTCGACGGGGACCACGGCGAAGTCGAAATGCAGGGCGGTATAGAAACCCATGGGCGTCATCAGCAGCAGGCCCCACAGGTTGATGACGGCGCTGATGCGCTTGGGAGTGAGCACGGCGGTGAGCTTCTTGCCGATGACGGCATAGGAGGCTTCGCACAGCACCGCGCAGAACACCAGCACATTGCCCAGCCAGGCATACTGGCCGGCGGCATTGGCCGCAGGAGCCGCACCGTGGGTATCCTTGGCCAGCGACAGCAGGCCGATGCCGATCGCCCCGCAAGCCACCGCGCCCCAGACGCGCAGGCTGATCTTTTCCTTCAGGAAGATCCAGCTCATCACCGCCACCACGGCTGGGATGGAAGACATGATCACGCCCGCCGAGACCGCATTGGTCATCGACACGCCCGTGATCATGCACAGCGTGAAGAGGAAATTGCCCAGGAAGGATTCCAGGAACACCAGCCAGCGCGACTGTTTGCTCAGCGGTTTTTCATCGGCTGGCTTCTTCATCCAGCGCACCATCGCCACCGCACCGATGGCGAAGCGCAGCCAGGCCAGCAGGAATACCGGCAGCAGCGCCGCCAGCGGCTTGGTCAGGGCGACATAGGCCCCCACCAGGGACATGCTCAGGATCAGGCAGCCGTAACCCAGGGGGCGGCTGGGGGTATAACTCATGTGTCGTTGGTCTTGTCAGGAGTGGAGGGATCGACGGGGCGCCATGCAATCACGGCCCCGTCGCCAAGCCCGCATTTTAACCGTTCGCTCCCGATGCGCCGCTGTGGTGTGGCCTGCCTGGCGGCGCACCTATGTGCATTACGCATGGGAAAACCGGATCCAGCTCGCACTCCCCGGTCATCCATGCACGCCGCGCATGAGCCAGGACCGTATCAGGGCGCATACTGGAACCCTGCCCGCGCCACTTCATCGCGCCTGAAAGGAAACACCATGTCCCCCACTCCCGCCAGCCCCCGACGCTCCTACGGCATCATCGGCGGCCTCGGTCCGCTGGCCTCGGCCGATGTGTTCTTCAAGCTGATGCAGGCCATGGCCGCGCGCGGCAGCATCGGCGAAGCCGACGTGGTGTTCGAGCAGCATCCCCTGGGCAGCAGCGGCGCCACCAGCGCCGCCACCACCGAGCGCAAGCTCTATGTGTTCGACATGATCCGCGACTTCGAGCAGCGCGGTGTCGGTGCGGTGGTGCTGCCCTGCTTCCTCAGCCACACCTTCCTGGACGAACTCAAGGCCAACACCACCCTGCCCATCGTGGACATGATGGAAGCGCTGCGCCACCATCTGGAGCAGGCCTATCCGCAGTCCACCCGCATCGGTGTGCTGGCCTCCGACTACACGCGCGCCAGCGGCCTGTTCGAGCGCTACTTCCCGGCGCCGCGATTCGAGGTGCTCTATCCGCGGCTGGATGCCGATGGCGACCTGGTCACCGAAGCCGTCTATGGCCCCGGCGGCATCAAGACCGGGCAACTGGACGGCGCGCCGCTGATGAAGCTTGATCGCGCCGCCGCCAGCCTGCAGGCGCAGGGCGCGCAAGTGATCCTGCCGGGGCTGACCGAGGTGGCCCTGGTGGCACAGGCGATGGCGCGCCTGTCGACGCTGTCCATCCCCGTCATCGACAGCAACCAGGTCTATGCACGCTATATCGCCGAGGGCCAGCGCCAGGCCACCAGCAAGCCCTTCAAGGTGGGCGTGGTGGGTGGCGTGGGGCCGGCGGCGACCGTGGATTTCATGCAGAAGGTGGTACGCAATACGCCGGCCGCGCGCGACCAGGATCACATCAAGCTGCACGTCGAACAGAATCCGCAGATCCCCGACCGCACCGAGAACCTGCTCGGCCAGGGACAGGATCCGACCATCGCCCTCTACGCCACCTGCAAGAAGCTCGAAGACGGCGGCGCCGACCTCATCGCCATTCCCTGTAATACCGCGCACGCCTATGTGGAACGCATCCAGCCGCGCCTGTCGATTCCCATCGTCAACATGCTGACGGTGACGGTGCAAAGCATCCGCGAGCGCTTCCCGGCACTGCAGCAGGTCGGCCTGCTGGCGACCTCCGGCACGCTGGGCAGCGGCGTCTACGAACGCGCCCTGGCCGAACAGGGATTGCGGCAGCTGCGACCTTCAGCGGCCATGCAGGAGCGCGTGATGCAAGCCATCTATGGCCGCCACGGCGTGAAGGCGGGGTATACCGAAGGAGAATGCCAGGACGACATCCGCGCCGGTCTCGATGACCTGGTGCGGCAAGGCGCCCAGGTGGTGATCCTGGGCTGTACCGAATTGCCGCTGCTGCTGCCGGTGGCAGAACTGGTGCAAGAGGATGGCCAGCGCATCACGCTGGTGGATCCCACCGATACGCTGGCGCGACGTTGTGTGGCGCTGGCGGGTGAGCGGCGCGCAGCCTGAGCGCGGAGTCAAGGAACGGCCAGGCGCTACGGCCAGTTTCTGAGGGAAACAATTCGCTCTGAAACAGCGGTTCTCCGTGGCGGCGATCTGGAGAAAAACTGACTGTCCCTATCCCTTTCGCCGATCGGCAGTATGACCAGGATTCGTCCCCGTTCCGTGGCTTCCTGAGACTCTGTTTCTCGTCCCGATATCTGCCACATCTCCAGAAACTCTTCCTTGCTGAAAATTCGATTGCCAAAACTGGGATCAGCGAGCCAGACCGACGAAGAATCGATTCCTCTGATCACGGAGAAATGATCCTCTTTCCGATACTTCAAATAGACGACCACGGGAATCTGCAGCTGGCTCAATTGCTCCCAGCCGGAAGAGAACCCCTGCGCTTTATATCCGAACCTCGGTAGCACTCGCGCCATATCCTCGAAACTGGCCTTCTTGTTGCCGTTATCCATTGCCTTGAGGAAGTCCTGTTCCTTGAAGGATTCTCCGTAGAACCCATTGAGCAAGGTGGCAAGCGACGCAGAACCGCAGGAGTAGTCCAGATCCTGCTTGACGATGCGATGGTCCCTCAAGCTTTTCCAGCTACGGACGGGCAAGGGTGAAAAATTGGCTGGCGCCATGATCATCGCGAAATCGGCACAGGCGTCGCTCGCAACGCCCAGTGTCGCCAGGATGCAAGCCACTCGGACCATGATCATCAGAGCAAGAACCTTCTCACCAATGTCACGATAATTACCCCAATCAGGAAGACTATGGTGAACAGATCGTAGGAGAAACAGGCGGCGCCCATATCTCCATTTTTGAAGTCACGAAAGAATCTTTTGAAGAATTCCTTTACCGCTCCAAGCATGCGATTCGTCATTACTCCTCCAAGCACGCGATTCGTCTCTCGACGAATCGCGTCGAGTTTCTATTTTCCTACGCCAACTCCCTAGAAAATGCGCGGCATGATATGCCAGCAAGTAGGCAGCTTAGTTGTACGCCAGGAATGCGTAGGTGCTGATCGTCGGTGCAGCATAGTAAGCCATCCAGATCCATGCCCCTTCCGTTTGCTGCATCTCCTTTTGACTTAGCGTAGCGATGTCCATCCTACGATTATCGTCACTCGCAAAAACGCCTTTCAGATCCGACTCGACAACTCTCAGATGTTGCGGATTCCCCAGTGGCTCAGTCGTTTCGGCAAATGCCGCCGCAGTGAAACCAGTGGTAAGAACAACTGCAAGAAGCCATTTTTTTAAGCTTTTCCAGCTACGGAAGGGCAATGGTGAGAAATTGGCTGGCGCCATGACCATCAGCACAGGAACCTTTTCACCAATGTCACGATAAATGCCAAAATTGCGAAGACTATGGTTAGCAGATCGTGGGCGAGAAAGGCGCTACCCCTCTCTCCATTTTTGAGGTCACGAAAGAATCTTTTGAAGAATTCCATTACTCATCCAAGGCTGCAGAGCAGAAAAGGTATGCGCAGAGGAATGCTTGAATAGCTTTCCGATAGGTATGGAGTTCACGCATGTCGCAGCTGCGCATCATAAGATGGAGCGCAGCATACAAGCGACATTTGGACAACAATTCGGCGCCAAAAGATTAATTGGAATTTCTCAATTTCTTGAGAAGTTAAAGACGTCAAATCGCTAAAAAGAATTCGAAAAAATCAAATGACGCCCCAAGCAACCGCCTACCACGCCGCCAGAATGCCCCCCTTGAATTCAGTCTCGATGTAACGCTTCACTTCATCGGACTGGTAAGCCTTGACCAGCTTGGACAACCACGGCTGATCCTTGTCCTTCTCACGCACGGCGATCAGGCAGGCATAGGGACTGTCACCGCTCTCCACCACCAGGCTGTCGCGCGCCGGGTTCAGGCCGGCCTTGGCGGCGTAGTCGGCATTGACCGCCGACGCATCCAGATCATCGAGCGTGCGTGGCAATTGCGCGGCATCGATCTCGACGAATTTCCATTTGCGCGGATTGTCGGTGATGTCGATGGGCGTGGCATTGGTGCCGGTGAGCGGGTCGATGCCGGCACGCAGCCTGAGCACACCCTGCTTCTGCAACAGCAGCAACACCCGGCTTTCATTGGCGGGGTCATTGGGAATGCCGATCCTGGCACCCACCGGAATGTCATCGAGCTTGCGGTACTTCTTCGAATAGATGGCCATCGGGCCGATCATGGTCTTGCCCTCGGCGTAGAGCTTGTAGCCGCGCGCCTTGATCTGCGCATTCAGGAAGGGGCGGTGCTGGTAGCTGTTGGCGTCGAGCTCGCCGGCGTCCAGTGCGGCATTGGGCTGGATGTAATCGTTGAACTCGATGATCTTGATCTTGTAGCCGGGATTGTCACGCTCGAAGACGCGCCTCGCCTGCTCGAAGATCTGTGCGTGCGGACCGCTGGTGACGCCTACTTTCAACATCTTTTCCTGTGCCGCCGCCGACGTCGCTGTCCATCCCGCCATGGCCACCATGGCCCAGGCCAACACGGTTTTTGCTACGTAGTTCATCTGCACTCCCCGACTGAAAAAAGACCCACTGTAGGTGCGCCGGATGGGGCGGGGAAGGAATCTTTTCGGGCTTGCTTATGTGGCGCGCGCATGTGAGCGCGCGCCTCTCCGATCAGGCATGCTCGGCACGGGCCGCAACGCGGAAACCCGCGCCCACGTGCTCTTGCGGCAGGGTCGCGCCACGCTGGAACAACTTCTCGCGCAGCGTGCCGCTGGCGTAGTCACGCTTGTAGGAGCCGCGTTCCTGCAACACCGGGATCACCAGGTCGACGAAGTCCTCGAAGCTCTCCGGCGTGACCGTGCGCGTGAGGTTGAAACCATCGATGCCGGTCTCTGCGACCCAGCCTTCCAGTTCGTCGGCGATGCGCTCGGGCGAGCCGACGATGCTGGCGTAGCGCCCGCCCAGTTCGAGCTGCTGCAACAGCTTGCGCTTGGTCCAGTTCAGCTCGGGCTGGGTCACGGTCTTGGCCAGTGATTCGATGGCATTGGTCTTGGCGGCGCGGATCGGTTCGTCCAGGTCGAAGCGCGAGAAGTCGATGCCGGTGCCGGCCGAGAAGTGGGCCAGCCCGGCCTCGGGATTGGCATAGCTGGCGTATTCGCGGAAGCGCTCCTGCGCCAGCTGATCGGTGCGGCCGGTGACCACGGTCAGGCCCATGAAGATCTTGATCGCATCCGGATCGCGTCCCTCACGCACGGCGCCGTCCCGGATGCTCTGCACCAGCTTGCGCGTGGCCTCCCGGCTCTGGCTGGAGATGAACACACACTCCGCATGGCGCGCACCGAAGGCCTGGCCGCGTCCCGAAGAGCCGGCCTGGTACAGCACCGGCGTGCGCTGGCGCGAGGGCTCGCTCAGGTGGATGCCTTCGACGTGGTAGTAGTCGCCGTGATGGTGGATCTTGTGGACCTTGGCCGGGTCGGCATAGATGCGGCGCGCACGATCGCGCAGCACGGCGCCATCTTCCCAGCTGCCTTCCCAGAGCTTGTACACCACTTCCATGAACTCATCGGCGCGGTCGTAGCGCTGGTCGTGCTCCAACTGTTCGTGCAGGCCCATGGCGCGGGCGGCGCTGTCGAGGTAGCCGGTGACGATGTTCCAGCCCACCCGACCGCCGGTGAGGTGATCCAGCGTGGACATGCGACGGGCGAACAGGAAGGGCGCCTCGTAACTCAGGTTGGCGGTGACGCCGAAGCCCAGGTGCTCGGTCACGGCCGCCATGGCAGACACCAGCAGCAGCGGATCGTTGACGGGCAGCTGTATCGTCTCGCGCAAGGTGAGGTCGGTGTTGCCCTGGTAGACGTCATAGACGCCGACGATATCGGCCAGGAACAGGCCATCGAACTTGCCGCGCTCCAGCAGGCGCGCCAGCTGCGTCCAGTAGGCGATGTCGGTGTAGTCCTGCGAGCGGTCGCGTGGATGCGTCCACAGGCCGTGGTTGATGTGACTGACGCAATTCATGTTGAATGCGTTGAGACGGATTTCCTTCTTGGCCATGATGATTCCCCGGATGCGTCAGAGCGCGCCGTGGCGCGGCGGCTTCTTGCCATTGAGTACGTAATTGCCGATGGCGTGGTACTTCCAGCGCACCGGGTCGTGCAGGGTGTGGGTGCGGGCGTTGCGCCAGTGGCGATCGAGGTTGTGCTCGGCCAGCGTGGATTGCGAACCGGCCAGCTCGAAGAGCTTGCTGCCGGCCGCCAGCGACACGTCATTGGTCAGCACGCGCGCCTCGGCCACGGCGATGGAGGCGGCGGCCACACTGTCTTCCGTGGGGTCGGCGGCGGCCGCATCGACCTTGCGGCCGGCGCGTTGCAGCAGCGCTTCGGCGGCGTGCAGCTGGATGGTGAGATCGCCCACTTCGCGGATGGTCAGCGGATCCTCGGCGGCGCGTTCCACACCACTGTCGATCCATGGGCGCGAACGGGTGCGCACGAATTCCAGCAGGTCGCGATAAGCGCCCCGGGCGATGCCCAGGTCGATGGCTGCGTGCTGGATCTGTGCCATCGGCCCGATCTGGGTCGGGCGCGAGAAGGCCGAGGCAAACCCGATCACGGCATCGGCCGGGACGTGGACATTCTCGAACACCGCACTGCCGCTGCCGGTGGTGCGCTGGCCGAAGCCGGACCAGTCGTCGATGATGGTCAGCCCGGGCGCATGGCGCGGCACGATGGCCAGTTGCTGCACGCCCTGTTCGTCGATCACCGAGGTGGGGACCCAGTCGGCATAGAGCGCACCGGTGGCGTAGAACTTGCGGCCGTTGATGCGGTAGCCGGGGCCGTCGGTGTTGCGGCTCAGGCGGGTCTTGCGGTCATGCGAGGTCTTCGTGCCCAGCTCGGCCAGGGCATTGCCGAAGCGGTCGCCCTGCAGCACCCGCTCGAAGAAGAAGCGCTTCTGCGCTTCGTTGCCGTTGACGCGGATCAGTTCCACCGCATAGAAATGGTTTTGCGGAATCTGTCCGATAGAACCGTCGGCAGCCGAGATGATGGCGATCACCTCGGCCAGCGTACCGTAGGAAACACCGGCGCCGCCATATTCGCGCGGCACTGTGATGCCCCACAGGCCGGAACGTACATAGCGCTCCAGCTCGTCCCAGGGCAGCTTGCGTTCGCGGTCGCGCAGGGCCGCCTCGCGGGCGAAGTCCTCGGCAAGACGGTGGGCAGCGGCCAGGGCCTGGACGTCGTCGCGGATGCGGGTAACGCTGCGCGGCGGCGTGCCCGAGGGCGGGGGGAGCGAGTCGAGCGTGGCGCTGGCGGGCTCGTCGGTGGCGGTCTGGGTCATGGCGGTTCTCTAACGAAAATGAGGGGGATGGGAGTGAGGCGCCGGCATCATCTCCGCCAATGACGTGGCGGCAGCGTGCGCTAGGGATCTCATTAGAGCAAAGCAGACCGCGAAGCCTAACTAAGCATTGCGCAATTGCTTATGCGTTGCCCGCATGAAAGCCCGGCAATACGCGGTTTGCGGGGGATAAGACGGGCAAAATGCGCTAGAATGCGCCGACGTTTGTCATTACGTCATTACCCAGAAACACCGCCATGCTTACCCTCACCGAACTCGAAGATGCCATCAACTACTGGCGCCACCAGCGCCCGGCCAGCGGAGAGGAGTGTGCACTGTCGCCCGAAGTCAATGTCCTGGCCGGCCTGTATGCCCTGATGATCTTCTACCGTCGCCACGACGTGGCGCTGGAACAGATCGAGCCGCAAGCCCGCCAGTTGATCGAGTCCTGGCGCAGCAGCCGGGCCTGATTGCGGGCCGTCTGCGCCCTGCCATCGTCACTTTCCTGTAAGCGCGTTATCCTAGACTCCTTCTGAACGTTCCCGTCGTTCCCGGATCTGTCCCGGAACACCCTGAAAGGAAGAGCGATGCGCAAGGAGCCAGAACAAACCCCACCCTCCGGCCGCAAGACGTCTGCGGCCAAGCCTGCCAAGACCACTGCCAATACCGCCGCCAATACAGCCACCAACACGGCCGCCCCTTCGCGGCGCCCCCGCGTGGCGCTGGTGCTGCAGGGCGGTGGCGCGCTGGGGGCCTATCAGGCCGGGGTCTACCAGGCGCTGCACGAGCACGACCTCACGCCCGACTGGGTCATCGGCACCTCCATCGGGGCCATCAATGCCGCCCTGATCGCCGGCAACCCGCGTGAAACCCGCATCGCCCGCCTGCGCGAATTCTGGGATACCGTGGCCCACCCCGACCTGTTCGACCTGCGCCAGGTGCCCGACACCCTGCGTCCGCTGGCCACCCGCTTGACCACGCTGGACACCTTCCTGCGCGGCGCGCCCGGCTTCTTCCGGCCGCGTCCCTTCAATGCCTTTGCGGCAGGCCTGCCGGTGCCGCCCGAGGAAGCCAGCTTCTACAGCACGGCCGAACTGCAGGAGACACTTTCGCGCCTGGTCGATTTCGACTACCTCAATGGTGCCTCGGGCATCCGCATGACGGTGTCGGCGGTCAAGGTCACCTGCGGCACGCTGGTCAACTTCGATTCCCAGGCCCGCCCCATCGGTCCCGAGCACGTCATGGCCAGCGGCGCCTTGCCGCCCGGCTTTGCGCCGGTGCGCGTGGATGGCGAGCTGTACTGGGATGGCGGGCTGTACTCCAATACGCCTCTGGAGGTCGTCCTCAACGACGAACCCCGCACCAATCTGCTGTGCATGATGGTGGACCTGTGGCACGCCGATGGCCCCGAGCCGCGCACCCTGGAAGAGGTGCAGACGCGCGAGAAGGATGTCACCTTCGCCTCACGCTCGCAGCGCCATATCGATGCCTACCTCCAGCAATACCGCCTGCGCCGCGCTGCCCATGCGCTCTACAAGCGCCTGCCGCGCGAGCTGCTGACCCAGGAAGACCGCCAGATGATGGCCGAGCTGGGTGCCGACACCACCATCCACATCGTGCGCCTGGCCTATGCCGGGCGTGACTGGAACATGGCCTCCAAGGACGTCAACTTCGCCCGCGGCTCGGTGCAGTGGCGCTGGGAACAGGGCTATCAGGATGGCTTGCGCGGCATCGCGCTGGGCCAGGGCTGCCCCTTCTCGGAAAGCGATACCGGCATCGTGGTGCATGACCTGCCCAGCGGCGAGACCCATGTGGCCCCATCGAGGGCCGCCAGGATGGCAAAAGCGACCGAACGTTCGTCTTGATCGGCCGCAAAGCCTTGCCTGGCGCGCCGTCGCATAATTTCCACGGTGCCGAAATAAATTTGTGCGGCGCACAAATAACACTTGATTTCACCAAAGAAGTGCATAAAATAGGAATTGTTGCGGCGCACAAATCATGATTGTTACTTGATTCTGGTCGAAAGCCGCTCTCGAAAGCCGATTGTCCGGCTGCTCATTTGTCATATCACCAAGGAGATGAAGATGTTTTCGTATCAAGATCAGTTTTCCGCCGCTACCAAAGCCAACCTGCAAGCCCAGCTCGACCTGATCAACAGCCTCACCGCCAAGGCCTTCGAAGGCGTTGAAAAGATCGTCGACCTGAACCTGTCGGCCACCAAGGCCACCCTGGAAGAAGCCACCGCCGCCGCCAAGCAACTGGCCGCCGCCAAGGATCCGCAAGAACTGCTGGCCCTGGCCGCCGCTCAAGCCCAACCGGGCGCCGAGAAGGCCACCGCCTACGGTCGTCACCTGGCTGGCATCGTCTCGGCCACCCAGGCTGAATTCACCAAGGCTGCCGAAGCCCAGGTCGCCGAAACCAGCCGCAAGCTGTCGGCCCTGATCGACGAGATCAGCAAGAATGCGCCCCCGGGTTCGGAACAGGCTGTCTCGATCCTGAAGGCCACCCTGACCAACGCCAACGCTGCCTACGAGCAACTCTCCAAGACCAGCAAGCAAGCCGTGGAAACCCTGGAAGCCAACCTGAGCAGCGCCACCAAGCAATTCACCGCCGCCGCTGAAAAGACCGTGGCTGCCACCCGCACCAAGAAGTAATCGGCAGGCGATCAGCAAGACCAGCAACACCAGCAAGGCAAACGCAAAAGGCCGCTCCGGGAAACCGGAGCGGCCTTTTGCTTTGGACTCGCCTGATCAGCCCTGGGCGACGATATCCAGTGCCAGTGCCTCGGCCACGCGGATGCCGTCGATGGCGGCCGACATGATGCCGCCGGCATAACCTGCTCCCTCGCCGGCCGGATAGAGACCACGGGTGTTCAGGCTTTGCAGGCTATGGTCATCGCGCTTGATGCGGATGGGCGAGGAGGTGCGGGTCTCGATGCCGGTCAGCACCGCGTCGTGCATGGCGTAGCCACGGATCTGCTTGTCGAAGGCCGGCAGGGCTTCGCGGATGGCATCGATGGCGTACTTGGGCAGTGAGGGGTTGAGGTCGCCCAGCTTCACGCCGGGCTTGTAGGACGGCTCCACGCTGCCCAGCGCGGTCGAGGGACGGTTGGCGATGAAGTCGCCCACCAGTTGCCCCGGCGCATCGTAGTTGCCGCCGCCCAGTTCATAGGCGCGGCTTTCCCACTCACGCTGGAAGGCAATGCCAGCCAGCGGATGACCCGGATAGTCGGCCGGCGAGATGCCCACCACGATGCCGCTGTTGGCATTGCGCTCGTTGCGCGAATACTGGCTCATGCCATTGGTGACCACCCGGCCCGGCTCGGACGTGGCCGCCACCACCGTGCCGCCCGGGCACATGCAGAAACTGTAGACCGAGCGGCCGTTGGAGGCATGGTGCACCAGCTTGTAGTCGGCCGCGCCCAGGATGGGATGACCGGCGCTGGGGCCGAAGCGGCACTTGTCGATGAGCGACTGCGGGTGCTCGGCGCGGAAACCGATCGAGAACGGCTTGGCCTCGATGTAGACGCCACGCTCATACAGCATCTCGAAGGTATCGCGGGCGCTGTGGCCGATGGCCAGCACCACGTGGTCGGCTTCGATCTGCTCGCCCGAGGCCAGGGTCAGGCCGCGGATCTGGCCGTCTTCGATCAGCACATCCTCGACGCGCTGCTCGAAGCGGAATTCACCGCCCAGCTTCTCGATCTTGTCGCGCATCAGCTGGATCATCTTGACCAGCCGGAAGGTGCCGATGTGGGGCTTGCTGACGTACATGATTTCCGGCGGCGCATCGGCGGCGACGAATTCGGTCAAGACCTTGCGGCCGTAGTGCTTGGGATCCTTGACCTGGCTGTAGAGCTTGCCGTCGGAGAAGGTGCCGGCGCCGCCTTCGCCGAACTGCACGTTGGATTCGGGCTTGAGCTCGCGCTGGCGCCACAGGCCCCAGGTGTCCTTGGTGCGCTCGCGCACGGTCTTGCCGCGCTCCAGGATGATCGGGTTGAAGCCCATTTCGGCCAGGATCAGTGCCGCGAACAGGCCACAGGGGCCAAAGCCGATCACCACCGGACGCTTCTTCAGGCCGGCCGGGGCGCGGGTGACGAAGTGATAGGAAGTATCGGGCGTGGGCGCGACATTGGTCTTCTTGGCATTGCGCTGCAGGACCGCCGCTTCATCCTTCAACTCGACATCGATGGTGTAGTTCAGGGTGATGGCCGACTTCTTGCGGGCATCGTAGCTGCGACGAAACAGCGTGAAGGACACCAGCTCATCGGCCTGGATGCCGAGACGGTCGAGGATGGCGGCGTTCAGTTCTGCTTCCGTATGGTTCAACGGAAGGCTTAGCTCAGAGATGCGCAACATGTGCGGGGACTTTCAACAAGACTGGGGATGCAGGAGGCGGCGCAGGCGGCCTGGCGCGTGCCATGCGGCGGGCTGCGCGAAAGGCGTCATTCTACTCCAGCCCTGTGGGTCGGCCCAACCCGGCCCAGCCCGGCGCCGGTTGCGCGCATGAGACAGGCCGCCGGGCGAGTCATCAAACAAGTTGCATAACGCAATCATCTGGCGTTAATCTGGCGGGCAACTGCTTGCACATCGCAACCATCAAGGACCGACCATGGACTACACCGCCCCGCAACTGCCCCCGCGTGAACAGACCATCCGCCAGTTGCGCGAGCTCTCGCGCAAGCTGGTACGCGAGCTGGGTTTCATGCGCAGCACCCTGGCCGGCAGCGACCTGGCCC
>NZ_JAELUH010000109.1 GCF_016429215.1 Herbaspirillum sp. ASV7
CCCCCCCCCCCCCCCCCCCCCCCCCCCCCCCCCCCCCCCCCCCCCCCCCCCCCCCATTTAACGGAGTCTCGTGGGCTCGGAGATGTGTATAAGAGACAGGAACTACACATCTGCCTTCGTTCCAAAAGGCTATCCGCTCAGAGCCTTCGGGAGCTGCTTGCTCTTTATCATCGTTATCAGGGCAACCTGAGCGAACTCGCTCAGTTCGTCAATCAAACTAATTCCTCTTGGTTTGCTGCCAGCAATGCCCCATGGCATTCGCAAGTGTTCGGCTCAACCTCAAGATACTCTGCGGACGAACCAGCTCTTGCCTTGGATGACAGCTATGTGGGTCACTGAACACTACCCGCAAAACGAAAAAACCGCTGTAAGCCAGAGCCTAAGCGGTTTCTTTGTATTTGGTTGCGGGGGCAGGATTTGAACCTACGACCTTCGGGTTATGAGCCCGACGAGCTGCCAGACTGCTCCACCCCGCGACTGAAGAGAAAGATTGTAGCACAGAAACCATGCAAAATTTGCACCAGTCATGGATTGCGCTTTGCTGAACGCTGCATCATGCGCATCCGCGACCATGGCGGGACTTTGTAAGGTTTGGCAGTCGCATATTGGTGTAAAGGGCCACCAACAGGCAAACAGGCGAGAAAAAACCCACCATAACCATTTGATTATGATGGGTTTTTAAATTTTGGTGCTGGCTGCAGGACTTGAACCCGCCACCCCCTGATTACAAGTCAGGTGCTCTACCAGATGAGCTAAGCCAGCAAAAACTTCAGCCGGCGATTATAGCTTACTTGATGCGTGTCAGTACAGGCCGGCCACCCTTTTTGGGTGGTTCGGGGTCATCGCCGCCCTGGTCGGGACTTTCGGCGGGCTTTTGCTCGGGTTCGGAGACCGGCACCGAGGACAGCACCGGCGCGCTGGCTTCCGCTTCCGGGGCCTCTTGTACGCTCTCGGCCGTGGCCGGGGTGGGTGCTTCGAAGGCCATGCCCTGGCCGTTTTCACGGGCGTAGATGGCAATGACGTTCTCGACCGGGATCAGGAGGTCGCGCGAAACACCACCAAAACGGGCGCTGAAGCGAATTTCCTCGTTCTCCATCTTCAGGCCGCTGGTGGCCTCGAAGCTGATGTTGAGCACGATCTCGCCATTCTTGACGAACTGCATCGGCACGCGCGTGCGGCTGTCGACGACGACCGCAATGTGCGGCGTGTAGCCATTGTCGGTGCACCACTCATAGATGGCGCGCAGCAGATAGGGCTTGGTGGAAACTTCTGGCATGACTGGTGTGGTGTGCGATACGCGATGGAGCACGCATCTGCCGGCTGGGCCGGGGTGGAACTGCAAATGAAGATGACTGCAGGGACGCCAACGACAAACAAACCCCGCCGCGCTGCCGGCAAACGCCGACAGCGCGGCCGGTGCGGCTTAGCGGCGCATCACCTTTTCCGAGGGGGTCAGCGCCTCGATGTAGGCAGGACGCGAGAAGATACGCTCGGCGTACTTCATCAGCGGAGCAGCCGTCTTGGACAGCTCGATGCCGTAGTGGTCCAGGCGCCACAGCAGCGGTGCCAGTGCCACGTCCAGCATGGAGAACTCGTCGCCCAGCATGTACTTGTTCTTCAGGAACAGCGGTGCCAGTTGGGTCAGGCGGTCACGGATCTCGTTGCGGGCCTTTTCCTGGCTCTTCTCGGCGGTCTTGGACTTTTCGTTTTCCAGCGTGTGCACGTGGACGAACAGTTCCTTCTCGAAGTTGAACAGCATCAGGCGCGCACGGGCGCGCATGAGCGGATCGGCCGGCATCAGCTGCGGGTGCGGGAAACGCTCGTCAATGTATTCATTGATGATGTTCGATTCATACAGCACCAGGTCGCGCTCGACCAGGATAGGCACCTGGCCATAGGGGTTCATGACGGAAATGTCTTCCGGCTTGTTGAACAGATCAACATCGCGGATCTCGAAATCCATGCCCTTTTCGAACAGGACGAGACGGCAACGTTGCGAAAATGGGCAAGTCGTGCCCGAGTAGAGAACCATCATTTTTTCAGAGCCCTAAAAACAAAAGGGGGGCGAGACGCATAACGCTCACCCCGATACGCAATTCCGCCAAACCGGCGCGGA
The DNA here is from genome assembly GCF_016429215.1 of Herbaspirillum sp. ASV7. GTDB lineage: Bacteria > Pseudomonadota > Gammaproteobacteria > Burkholderiales > Burkholderiaceae_D > Herbaspirillum. Next base: position 2,117 of record NZ_JAELUH010000109.1, read on the forward strand.
TACGTGATTGTACGTTTTTACTTGATCGACTTCCAATAGGACGCGTTCAAACGCCACGTCAATACCGAGAAGAAGCCCAGGAACAACAGGACCCAGACGCCAAGCCGCTTGCGCGTATTCTGCACCGGCTCGCCCATCCATTGCAAATATGCAACAAGATCGGCCACGGCATTGTCATACTCGGCCGTGCTCAGCTTGCCTGGCTTGACCTGCTCGAAGCCTGCAAACTTGTGGATGGTGCGGCCTTCTTCGTGAGGGTCCTTCTCCTCGACGAACTTGGCCTTGCGGGTACCTTGCAATTCCCACAACACATGCGGCATGCCGACGTTGGGGAACAACATGTTGTTCCAGCCGGTGGGACGGCTGTCGTCCGTATAATAACTGCGCAGGTAGGTATAAATCCAGTCCGGACCGGATCCAGCCTCCGATGCCTTGGCGCGGGCGATCACCGACAGGTCCGGCGGCGCGGCGCCAAACCAGGCCTTGGCGTCTTGCGGCGACAAGGAGGTCTTCATCAGGTCGCCGACCTTATCCCCCGTAAACATCAGGTTGTTCTTGATCTCGTCTTCGGTCAGGCCGATGTCGCGCAGGCGGTTGTAGCGCATCGCCGAGGCCGAGTGGCAATTGAGGCAATAGTTGACGAACAGCTTGGCCCCGTTTTGCAGGGAAGCAACATCCTTGGTGCGATCAGGGGCGTGATCCAGCGGGAAGCCCCCTTCATTGGCGCAGGCCAGCGCCGGCAGCAACGCCAGCGCGGCAATCACTTTCTTCAGCAATGTCATGTTCTTGTCCTTTGGCGGCTGGCTTAGTGCGGATGGTAGACGACGCGATCGGGTACCGGCTTGAAGGTGCCGCAGGCACTCCACCAGGGCATCAGCATGAAGAAGCCGAGGTAGATGAAACTGCAGACCTGTGCGACGGTGGTACCGATGGCCGTCGGCGGCTGCACGCCGAGGTAGCCAAGAATGACGAAGGCGATGCCAAAGACTACGTACACGTACTTGTGCCAGCCCGGGCGGTAACGGATGGACTTGACCGGCGACTGGTCCAGCCACGGCAGGCCACCCAGGATCACCACCGACAGGCCCATCAGCACCACGCCCCAGAACTTGGCGTCGAACTTGAGCATGCCGGCGATCACCGCCAGGCCGATGACGATGGCGGCGATCTTGAGCTTGGATGTCAGGCGCGACTTGAATACCAGCAGCGCCACATAGGCCGCCACACCGGCGATGAGCCAGCCCATGAAGTCGGCCGTGGTCGCCCGCAGGATCGAGTAGAACGGCGTGAAGTACCAGACCGGGGCGATGTGCGGCGGGGTCTTGAGCGAATCGGCCGGGATGAAGTTGTTGTACTCCAGGAAGTAGCCGCCCATCTCGGGTGCGAAGAACACCACCGCCGAGAACACCAGCAGGAAGATCGACACGCCGAAGATGTCATGCACCGTGTAGTAAGGATGGAAGGGAACACCATCCAGGGGCACGCCATTGGCATCGGTCTTTTCCTTGATCTCGACGCCGTCGGGGTTGTTCGAGCCCACTTCGTGCAGCGCGATGATGTGCGCCACCACCAGGCCGATCAGCACCAGCGGGATGGCGATGACGTGGAAGGAGAAGAAACGGTTCAGGGTGGCGTCGGAGACGACGTAGTCACCACGGATCCACAGCGACAGGTCAGGGCCGATGAAGGGGATCGCACCGAACAGGTTCACGATCACCTGTGCGCCCCAGTAGGACATCTGGCCCCAGGGCAGCAGGTAGCCGAAGAAGGCTTCGCCCATCAGGCACAGGAAGATGCCCACACCGAACAGCCACACCAGCTCACGCGGCTTGCGGTAGGAGCCATACAGCAGGCCCCGCAGCATGTGCAGGTAGACCACGATGAAGAAGGCCGAGGCGCCGGTGGAGTGCATGTAGCGCACCAGCCAGCCCCAGGGCACGTCGCGCATGATGTATTCGACCGAGGCGAAGGCCAGGGTCGCATCAGGCTTGTAGTGCATCACCAGGAAGATGCCGGTGACGATCTGGATCACCAGCACCAGCAGGGCCAGCGAGCCGAAGATGTACCAGAAGTTGAAGTTCTTGGGAGCGTAGTATTCGGAAAGATGGGCTTTCCAGGTGGCCGTCAGCGGAAAGCGTGCATCCACCCAGTTCAGGGCCTTGGCCGAGACGGGCGCGTCGTCAGGCAACTTCTTTTCGTGGAATGCTCCCATGATCAGGCCTCCCCTTTCTCGTCCTTGCCGATGACGAGTTTGTTTTCGCCCTCAAACATGTAGCGCGGGACTTGCAGGTTGTCCGGCGCCGGCTTGTTCTTGTACACACGTCCGGCCAGGTCGAAGGTCGAGCCGTGGCAGGGGCACAGGAAACCGCCCTGCCAGCTGTCGGGCAGCGAGGGCTGGGCGCCGGTCTGGAAGCGCGAGCTGGGAGAGCAGCCCAGGTGCGGGCAGATACCCACCACCACCAGGATGTCCTTGCGGATGGAACGCCATTCGTTCAAGGCGTAGTCGGGCGTCTCGGAGAAATCGGTACGCTTGGAGTTGGGGTCGGCGACGTCGGCATCGGTCTTCTTGAGCGACTCGATCATCTCGGGCGTGCGCTTGAGGATCCAGACCGGCTTGCCGCGCCATTCGACGGTGCGCATCTCGCCCGGTGTCAACGATGAAATATCCACTTCCACCGGTGCGCCGGCCGCCTTGGCGCGTTCTGAAGGTTGCAGGGTGGAGACAAACGCTCCGGCGGTGGCCAAGCCCGCTACACCTCCGGCCGCACAAGTCGCAACAAGCAAACCTCGTCGACTTGTGTCGACCTGATTCTCGTCAGTCATAAAGACCCCATTCTCCAAATGTAAGTTAGCGTGGACCTTCTAAGTGACCCTCATGCAACTTTTCGATTATATATAAGCTGAATAGGGTTTTGTAGCTAACGGCCGATATGGTAGCGGCTGCCGAAAAACAAGATTTGACGCAGCGCAACCCATTGTCAAACTGCTCTTTTTATCTGTTTTTTTGCGGTGCGGCGTCAGAAGCTGTCCAATTTACTTTTACCGCCAGGCAGGCTATAACCCGTTGTAAGTCCGCCTCATGTTTAAACAGCAACTTTCAAAGGAGAAACCAAGGATGAGCATGCTCAAAGATTTCCGCGCCTTCGCCATCAAGGGTAACGTGGTCGACCTGGCCGTCGGCGTGATCATCGGGGGCGCCTTCGGCAAGATCGTCGGCTCGCTGGTCGAAGACATCATCATGCCTGTCGTGGGCAAGATCTTCGGTGGTCTCGATTTCGCCAACTACTATCTGCCACTCAATGGCCAGGCCTACGGCCTGCCGCTGGCCGAGGCCAAGAAGGCCGGTGCCGTATTCGCCTACGGCAATTTCCTGACCATCCTGATCAACTTCCTGATCCTAGCCTTCATCATTTTCCAGATGGTGCGGGCCATCAACAAGGCGCGCGACTTCGCCAGCAAGGAAGAAGAGGCCGCACCGGCCGCGCCTGCAGCGACACCGGAAGACGTGCTGCTGCTGCGCGAAATCCGCGATTCGCTCAAGAAGCAGGCCTGAGCGCGCTTCCCGCCTTCCCTTGCCGGCATCACACCGGATTGTCGATATCGATGAACCGGTGTTCGATGCCGAAATGGCCGGCCACGAATTCGCCCAGCGCCTGCACGCCATAGCGTTCGGTGGCATGATGGCCGGCAGCCAGGTAGATGGTGCCGGTCTCACGCGCCAGGTGGACGGTGGGCTCTGAAATCTCGCCGCTGATGTAGACCGAGGCGCCGGCCTCGATGGCCTCGCCCAGCATGCCTTGCGCCCCGCCGGTACACCAGGCGACCGGCCCCACGGGCTGCTGCGGATCACCGATCAGCAGCGGCATGCGGCCCAGGCGTTTTTCGATCAGCATGGCCAGGTCGGCGGCGGTCTTCACCGAGGGCGAGTGGCAGCGGCCAATCCAGCCGATGTCGTTGTCGCCAAAGCGGCCACTGGCCTCCAGGTCGAGTCGACGCGCCAGCTGGGCGTTGTTGCCCAGTTCCGGATGAGAGTCCAGCGGCAGGTGGTAGCCGAACAGGTTGACATCATTGCTCAGCAGGAGCTTCAGGCGCCGCTGCTTCTGGCCGATCACGCGCATGTCCTCGCCGCGCCAGAAGTAGCCGTGATGGACCAGGATGGTGTCGGCGTCCCATTCCAGCGCCGCTTCGATCAGCGCCAGGCTGGCCGTGACACCCGTGACCACGCGCGCTATCGTGGCGCGGCCTTCCACCTGCAAGCCGTTTGGGCAATAATCGCGATATTGCGCGACGTTGAGCGTCTGTCCCAAGAAAGCCGAGAACTCGCTCCTGTTGATGTGACGGGTCATTTCTTCCTCATCCGATTTCAAAACCAAGAATTCTTTATGCGACGTTTATGGCTGTTGTTTGCCCAGACCGTGACGGTGGGTCTGGCGCTGTGGTTCATTGTAGCGACCTTGAAGCCAGACTGGATCGCCGGCACCTTCAATTCCCGCGCGCGGCCGGCACAATCGACGGTGCAGATGCAGGAAGCCGCGCCCAACGCGCCCGCGCTGGACTCCTACCGCCATGCGGCGCGCCAGGCCATGCCCTCGGTGGTCAACATCTTCACCACCACCGAAGCACGTCCACAGAAGAGTCCGTTCCAGAACGACCCCTTCTTCCGCAAGTTCTTCGGCGACCAGTTCGACGAACAGCAGCAGGATGACAAGCAGTCCAGCCTGGGCTCGGGCGTGATCGTCAGCCCGCAGGGTTACATCCTGACCAACAACCACGTGGTGGAGGCGGCCGACAAGATCGAGGTAGCCCTGGCCGACGGCCGCAAGGCCAGCGCCAAGGTGGTGGGGATCGATCCCGAGACCGACCTGGCGGTCATCAAGATCGACCTGCCCAACCTGCCGGCCATCACCCTGGGTCATCCCGAGAACAGCTCGGTGGGTGACGTCGTGCTGGCCATCGGCAATCCCTTCGGCGTGGGCCAGACGGTGACCATGGGCATCGTCTCGGCGCTGGGCCGCAACCACCTGGGCATCAACACCTTCGAGAACTTCATTCAGACCGACGCCGCCATCAACCCGGGCAACTCCGGTGGCGCGCTGGTCGACACCAACGGCAATCTGCTGGGCATCAATACGGCGATCTATTCGCGCACCGGTGGCAACCTGGGCATCGGTTTCGCCATCCCCATGTCGACCGCCAAGACGGTAATGGAAGCCATCATCAGCCATGGCCAGGTGGTGCGTGGCTGGATCGGCGTGGAGCCGCAGGACATCACGCCTGAGCTGGCCGAGAGCTTCGGCCTGGGCAAAAAGACCGGTGCCATCATCGCCGGCGTGCTCAAGGGTGGCCCGGCCGATCGTGCCGGCATGCGCCCGGGCGATATCCTGGTGAGCATCGAAGGCAAGCCGGTGGCCGATACCACCGAGATGTTGAATGTCATTGCCCAGCTCACGCCGGGCCAGGAGATCGCCATGACGGTGCTGCGCAAGTCGCAGGAGACCAAGCTCAACATCACCGTGGGCAAGCGTCCGCCGCCGCCCAAGAGCGATGACAGCGACGAAGAGTAAAACCGACCCGATCCGAGGAGCGTAATTCCATGCATGTGCGTGACCTGATCCAGTTCCTGGGCGAACTGTCCGAGAACAACAACCGCGCCTGGTTTGTCATGAACAAGCCGCGCTATGACATCCTGCGCGAGGAATTCCTGGCGCTGACCATCAAGCTCATCGCCGAGATCAGCAAGTTCGATCCGGCCATTGCCGGCTGCAATCCGAAGAAGGCGCTGTTCCGCATCAATCGCGACATGCGCTTTTCCCACGACAAGCGCCCCTACAAGACCCACTTCTCCGCCGCCATCACCGCCAGCGGCCTGAAAAAGCCCAGCCAGGGCGGCGGTCCGGCCTACTACTTCCACATCGACGAACAGGGCAAGCTGCTCATCGCCGGGGGCGAATACATGCCGCCGACAGAGCGCCTGCGCGCCATCCGCAACCGGGTGGTGGAAGATGCGGCGGGCTTTGGCAAGATGCGCAAGAACAAGAGGCTCGTCGAAACCTATGGCGACCTGCAGGAGGAAGGCAAGCTGCAGCGTCCGCCCAAGGGCTTCGATCCGGACAGCCCCAATATCGAGTACGTGAAACTGAAGAGCTTCATCGTCTGGACCGAGACGTCCATCAAGAAGAAGATTCCGGCCGATCTCGGGGCTGAGGTGCTGGCCGGCTTCAAGGATGCCTATCCGCTGGTGAAGTGGCTGCGCGAGATTCTCCTGGTGACGGCGGAAGAATAAGCGCCCTGCCCGTCAGCCTCATCCCCAAAAACAAAGCCCGCTTCACGAAGCGGGCTTTGTCATTGTGCGCGAGGCTTGCCTAGTCGGATGAACCGGAGCTGCTGGGCTCGGTCTCCGGGGCACGGGTGGCGCGCTCGAAGATGGGCGCCACCAGCAGGCCGACTTCATAGAGCAGCACCAGCGGCACGGCCAGCATCAGCTGGCTCATGATGTCCGGCGGGGTCACCACGGCGGCGATGACGAAGGCGCCCACGATCACGTAGGGACGGATCTGCTTCAACTTGGCCAGCGGCACCAGGCCCATGCGCACCAGCACGATGACGATCACCGGCACTTCGAAGGTGACACCGAAGGCCACGAACATGGTCAGCACGAAGTCGACGTAACTATCGATGTCCGGCGCCACCGACACCGACTTGGGCGCGAAGTTGTTGATGAAGGGGAAGACCACCCCGAACACGAAGAAATAACAGAAGGCCACGCCGGTGACGAAGAGCACCGAGGAGGAGATCACCAAGGGCGCGATCAGGCGCTTCTCGTGCGCATACAGGCCGGGCGCGACGAAAGCCCACAGCTGGTACAGCACCCAGGGCAGCGAGATCAGCACGGCCACCAGCATGGTGACCTTGATGGGGATGAGGAAGGGCGTGATCACGCCGGTGGCGATCATCTTACTGCCGGCCGGCAACGCATGGATCATCGGCGCGGCCAGCACGTCGAAGATATGGGCCGCAAAGGGCATCAGGCACAGGAAGACTACCAGCACCACCGCAGCCGCCTTGACGATGCGGCTGCGCAATTCGATGAGGTGCGAGATGAAGGTGTCTTCGGCCTGGGTGTTTTCTTCAGCCATGGATTGGGAGCATTGTGTTGAGGTCGGAGGCGGTAGGCCCCATTAGAAGAAACCAGCCGACTTGCCGCTGCCCTCCGGACGGCGGTACTTGGCCACGCGGGCCGATGCCGAGATCACGCGGGTACGTTGTCCGCTCTGGTTCTTGTACCAGGCCGGCACGCCGGTGGTACGCGAGAGCTTCTTACGGCGGAAGGCCTTGGCCTTGATCGCCAGCAAGGAGGCGTCGGGCGTGCGGTGCCAGCTGGTGCCACCGGCGGCGGCGCTGTCGGAACCGGAAGAATCGTCGCCGCCGTTCCAGGCATCGTTGATTGAGGCCTCGGTATCGGACATGCTCTTGTGGATGCTGCCGCTCACGTCGCTGGCGGCCTGCTCCACGTCCTTCTGCATCTTGCGCAGCTCGTCGAGTTCGATCTCGCGGCTGACTTCGGACTTGACGTCGTTGATGTAACGCTGGGCCCGGCCGAACAGGGTGCCGGCCATGCGCGCCACCTTGGGCAGGCGCTCGGGGCCGATCACGACCAGCGCGACCACGCCGATCAAGGCCAGCTTGGAAAGGCCGATATCAATCATGAGTCTGTGTGGACATTAGGGACAACAGCACACTGTGTGCAAGGCACGCCTGGAGCCGGACAGCTGGCGCCGGACGCAGGTGGCAGGGACAAACCATGCAACGCAAGGGTCAGGCCCGCCGCACCAGGGCGACGGGCACTGCCTGATCAGCTGCCGGACTTGTCCTTTTCCTTGGCCTGCACGTCGATGGCCGCTGCATCCTTCTTTTCTTCCTCGGCGCCCTTGACGCCATCCTTGAAGCCCTTGACTGCCTTGCCCAGGTCGGAACCCATGTTGCCGAGCTTCTTGGTACCGAAGACCAGCATCACGATCACCAGAACAATCAGCCAATGCCAAATACTGAACGAACCCATTCTCTTCTCCTAAGCGGACATCCCTGCCCTGTGTACGAACAAACCTGCCGGCCCCCGGGCCGGCCAATCCTCATTGTTGCACGAACCGTACCCGCCACGGATGCGGACCGCCGATCACGTGCATGTGCAGATGGTACACCTCCTGGCCACCATCCGGACCCGTGTTGATCAGGGTCTTGAAACCGCCGGTGGGCTTGCCCTCGGCATCCACGCCATAGCCGCAGCCCTGCTCGGCTGCCAGGCGCGGCGCCAGGGTCAGCATCTTGCCCAGCAGCGCGGCCTGTTGCTCGCCGCAATCGGCCAGGGTGGCCACGTGCTGACGCGGCACGATCAGGAAATGCACCGGCGCGGCCGGGTTGATATCGTGGAAGGCGATCAGGTCCTCATCCTCGTAGATCTTCTTGGACGGGATCTGGCCTGCAGCGATCTTACAGAAAATGCAATTATCCAACGCCGTTCTCCAACATGAGGGGGTGGGTCGCCGCGTTCAATCCTTGCGGGCGGCTTTTTCGTCGAGGCCGGACAAGCCTTCGCGGCGGGCCAGCTCGTTCAAGACATCCTGTGGCGTCAGCTCGAACTGGGCCAGCAGGACCATGGAATGGAACCACAGGTCGGCGCACTCGTAGAGCACCTTGGACTTGTCGCCGGAGACGCGGGCGTCCTTGGCGGCCATCACGGTTTCGGTGGCTTCCTCGCCGATCTTCTTGAGGATGGCATCGTCGCCCTTGGAGAACAGCTTGGCCACGTAGGACTTCTCGGGATTGCCGCCATTGGCCAGCTTGCGCGACTCGATGACTTCGGCCAGTCGCTTCAGGGTTTCACTCATGATGGGGTCTTGTCGTTATCGGCCGGCTTGGAGGCGGTCGGCTTGCGTACACGCTTGGGCTTGGCCGCTTCGGCTTCGATGGGCGCCGCCGCAGGGCCGCCACCGGCACCCGGAGCCAGGTCCTTCAGGACGGGCTCGACGGTAGTCCATTCGCCGCTGTCGGCATTACCCTCGAACTTCTGGAAGAAGCAGGAATGACGGCCGGTGTGGCAGGCGATGCCGGCCACCTGCTCGACCTTGAGCAGCACCACGTCTTCGTCGCAGTCCAGGCGGATCTCGTGCACCTTCTGGAAGTGGCCGGACTCCTCGCCCTTGTGCCACAGCTTCTTGCGCGAGCGGCTCCAGTAGACGGCCTGGCCGATCTCGACGGTGCGTGCCAGCGCCTCGCGATTCATCCAGGCGAACATCAGCACGTCATTGCTGCCGACTTCCTGGGCGATCACCGGCACCAGGCCGACTTCGTCCCATTTGACCTTGTTGAGCCATTTGGCGCTGATGCTCATGCCAGCCTCATGGAAATGTTCTGGTCGGCCATGAAGCGCTTGGCTTCTTGCACGGTGTGCTGGCCATAGTGGAAGATGCTGGCGGCCAACACGGCGTCGGCCTTGCCCTTGGTGATGCCGTCGGCCAGGTCTTGCAGGCCGCCCACGCCGCCGGAGGCGATCACGGGGATGCTGACCGCTTCCGAGACCGCACGGGTCAGGTCCAGGTCGAAGCCGCTCTTGGTGCCGTCGCGATCCATGCTGGTGAGCAGGATCTCGCCGGCGCCCAGGTGTGCCATCTTGCGCGCCCATTCGACCGCATCCAGGCCTGTGGCCTTGCGGCCGCCGTGGGTGTAGACCTCCCACTTGCCATCACCGGCGCGTTTGGCGTCGATGGCCACCACGATACATTGCGAACCGTACTTGCTGGCGGCATCGGCCACCAGTTGCGGATTGGTCACGGCCGAGGTGTTGATGCCGACCTTGTCGGCGCCGGCATTGAGCAGGCGACGCACATCCTCGACCGCGCGCACGCCGCCACCCACCGTCAGGGGGATAAAGACCTGCGAGGCCACGGCTTCGATGATGTCCAGGATCAGGTCGCGGCCATCGGAGGAGGCCGTGATGTCGAGGAAGGTCAGCTCATCGGCACCCTGGTCGTCGTAGCGGCGGGCGATCTCGACGGGATCGCCGGCGTCACGCAGCTCCAGGAAATTGACGCCCTTGACCACGCGACCAGCGGTCACGTCCAGGCAAGGGATGATGCGTTTTGCAAGGGCCATGTTATTTGCTGCCGGACAGGCGGTTGGCTTCCAGTTCGCGCGTGAGTTCATCGGCGCGATCCTGGCCGCTGCGCAGGTCCAGCGTGCCTTCGTAGATGGAACGGCCGCAGATGACGGCTTCGATGCCTTCGTCCTCGACGCGGCACAGGGCTTCGACGTCGCCCACATGATGCACGCCGCCGGA
>NZ_JAELUH010000010.1 GCF_016429215.1 Herbaspirillum sp. ASV7
ATGGACTACACCGCCCCGCAACTGCCCCCGCGTGAACAGACCATCCGCCAGTTGCGCGAGCTCTCGCGCAAGCTGGTACGCGAGCTGGGTTTCATGCGCAGCACCCTGGCCGGCAGCGACCTGGCCCCCTCGGCGGTGCACGCCATCATCGAGATCGGCCAGGCCCCCGGCATCCAGGCGCGCGACCTGGGCGAGATCCTGTGCCTGGACAAGTCCAACACCAGCCGCCAGGTGGCCAAGCTGGAGGCGTTGGGGCTGCTGCAGCGTACCGCCGTCCCGGACGACGGCCGCGCCTGGGGCCTGTCGCTGACCGAGGCCGGACAGGACTTGCGCAAGAAGATCGACAAGTTCGCCACCGACCAGGTCTCGGCGGCGCTGCGGCGCCTGGTGCCGGAAGACCAGCAAGGGCTGGTGCGCGCGTTGGCGCTGTATGCGGAGGCGCTCTCGCGGGACAACCCCAACCAGGCGCCGCGCCGCGAGAGCACGGCCGCCGAGGCGCTGGTGCAGGGTTACCAGCCTGGCTGCATCGGCGACATCGCCAGCCTGCATGCACGCTACTACGCCCAGGCATCGGGATTTGGCGTGTTCTTCGAACACAAGGTGGGCAGCGAACTGGGCGCCTTCGTCCAGGGCTTGCCGGCGGCCGGCAAGCAGCTCTGGCTGCACATGGAACAGGGGCGTACGCTGGCCTCGATCGTCATCGATGGTGACCTCGACACCGGCCAGGCCCACCTGCGCTGGTTCATCGTCGACGACAGCCTGCGCGGCAGCGGGGTCGGACGGCGCCTGCTGCAGGCGGCCATGGACTTCGTCGACCGGCACCGGCTGGCCTGTTACCTGTGGACCTTCCAGGGGCTGGATGCGGCGCGCCATCTTTACCTGGAGGCCGGCTTCACCCTGGCCGAGCAGGCCCCGGGCGAGCAATGGGGCAGCCGCGTGGTGGAACAGCGCTACGTGCGTGCGGCGCGGACCTAAGCCGCGTCGACGACCACGGCCAACGTATCAGTCTGCCCGGAATTGTTACCAGTCAGCACTGACGGCGCTCCCACTCCCAGCCTTGGCGCGGCCTGGCGGCGGACATGGCAGTTTGTACAGGGTGCCGGACGACACATCTGGACACAGAAAATTACAGTCTTAAAGCGGGGCCACTCCTACATTGGATTCACGGCACGAGGGAAATAACGGAACGAACACCACCGTCCCTGGATGCCGCGCTTCATCCATTGCCAACCGCAGGAGTACACGATGAAAACCACAACGACACGCCTCGCCTTCGCCTTCCTGACCACCCTCGCCGCCATCGGCGCCACCGTTGCCATGGCACCTGCCGCCCAGGCGCAGGTGGTCGGCGTCGACGTGCGCATCGGCAATGCCCCGCCGCCGCCGCGTTATGAAGCCGCTCCGCCGCCGCGCCACGGCTATGTCTGGGCTCCAGGCTACTGGGCCTGGGATGGCCATCGCCACGTCTGGGCCGCCGGCCATTGGGAACGCCTGCATCGTGGCTATGCCCGCTATGAACCGGCCCACTGGCGGCCGGGTCCGGGAGGTGGCTGGTACTTCGTCCCGGGTCACTGGGTGCGTTAAGCCGATCCGGTGAAACGGCCCGGATCCAGGGCCGCCACCAGCTCGCGTGGCAAGGGCAAGGGTTCGCGCTCCAGCATGGCCGCCAGCAGTTCGGCCATGAGCGGTGCCCAGATCAGGCCACGCGAGGCATAGCCCAGGACGCCGTAGGCCGCTTCCGCGCCCGGCAAGGCCCCCACCAGCGGCAGGCGATCCGGCGCGATGCAGCGCTGGCCTACCCTGCCACCGAGTTGCGCATCGTCGGCGCCGGGCAAGGCCACCCGCTGGTCGATCTGCGGCAGCATGTGGCGCAGGCGATCCAGGTTTTCGGCATGGCTGGCGGCGCGCAGGGCGGGATCATCATCGCGGTCGTAGCTGGCGCCCATGCAGACCAGGCCGCCGTAGGGCCGGGTCAGGTAGCCGTCGCCGCACAGGGCGTAGGGTAATGAAGGGAAATCCGCCGCCGGCAGGTGGGTGACCTGGCCGCGCACGACAGACAGCGGCAAGTCCATGCCCGGCAGCAAGCGGCGCGCCTGCGTACCGGCGGCCAGCACCAATACCGGCGCCTGGGCGATCACCCGGCCGGCACCATCGATGGCCCGCCATTGGCCGTCATCCCGATGCAGGCTGGCCACTGCGCGGTTGAAGTGGCTCTGCACGCCACCCCGCGCCTGTGCCTCGTCCAGCAGGCGGCGGCACACCGAGGGCGGATTGAGCCAGCCGGCCTCGGGGAAGAAATACCCCCCTCCCATCGTGGCCATGCCCAGCGCGGCAGCCGTTTCATCGGCGGACATCCAGCGGGCATAGCGCGCCGGATAGTGCCATTCCTGCGCGCCCTGCTCGAAGGACAGCGCCTGCTTGGCATCGCGCCCGAATTGCAGGATGCCGCAGCATTCGCCGATGATGGCCGCGCCCTCTTCCACCCCCACGCCACCCAGGGCTTGCCAGCGCTGGGACGCGAACAGGAAGGCCGCGCGGGTCAGCCGGGCCAGCGGACTTTCGTCACGCGCCAGCGCCGGCATGAACAGGCCACCATGGTTGCCCGAGGCACGCGTGGCCACCTGTGGGCCGGCATCGACCAGGTCGATGCGCCAGCCGCGCGCAGCCAGTCGTTCTGTGATGGCGGTGCCGGCCAGCCCGGCGCCGATCACCAGGGCATGGCGGGCATGGGCCGGTGCGCGCAGCAAGGGCGTGTCGGCCGCCGCCACGTGCGAGGGCGGGCGTGCCCAGGCGGGGGCATAGCGCAGGGCCAGTGCCTCCTCCACCGCCTGGCCGGCAAACCCGACCTGGCGCATCGCGGCCACCAGTGCATCCTGACCCGCCCCGCCCCACACCAGCGCACGCGCGCCGGTCCAGGCCAGCCGCGCCAGGCGCTTGCAGGCATGGGCATGCCAGGCGGGTGCGGCGGGGTCAAAGGCGGTGGCGTCGGCGTGCAGGTAGAACAGGTCGACTGGCGCTTCCAGGCGCGCCAGTTCTTCTTCCAGGCCACCCCATATCAGGGTCAGCGTGATACGGCCTTCATCGAGCAAGACCCGGTGCGTGCCCGGCATGGCCAGCGGCCAGGCGGCGCGCAGGGCCTGTGCATAACTCAAGTCCACATCCCGGTCATGCAAGGCCTCCGCCGCCGGGGGATGCGGCAGGATCGCCACGTAGTGCAGGCGCTGTGCCCCGCCCTGCCCGCGCAATCCGGCAAAGGCATGCCAGGTGGCAAAGAAGGCCTGGCCGAGGCCGAAGTGCAGGTCCAGTACGGTGGCGCTGTGCTGTTCGCGCAGGCAGTCCTGCAGGCCGCCGGCCGGAGAGGCCAGTACACGGGCAAGCTCGGCGGGGGCAGCGTCGGCGCGCCAGGCGGCCAGCAATTCCGGGGTAGCAAGTTGGAGGGGACGAGCGGGCATCTTCAGGTTGGCCGGGATGGCAAGGGAGGATCAAGGCCGCCATTCTACGCCGCCACCCCGCACCGGCTTTGCGGCTTGACAAAGATGCATCGCAACAATAATCTGCATACAGAACACGGAAATAAAGCATCTTCTTCCGCCCCCTGATTCTTGCCGCCCTTTTCCATGTACAAGATCGACGCCCCCACGCAGCTTATCGAACAGGTCTACCAAGCCATCCTGGATGCCATCTGCAGCGGCGCCCTGGCGCCCAATGCCAAGATCACCCAGGAGGGCCTGGCCGAGCAGCTGGGCGTATCGCGCCAGCCCATCCTGCAGGCCTTCCAGATCCTCAAGCGCGAGGGCTTCATCGAGGATGCCGGCCGCAAGGGGGTGATGGTGACTGCACTCGATCCGCTGCGCCTGATGCAGCTCTACCAGGTGCGCTCGGTGCTCGATGGCCTGGCCGCGCGCACCAGCGCCGAACGCTGGCGCCATGACGCCGGGCTGCGTGCCGCCGGTGAGCGCGAGGGTCTGGCGCTGGTGGCCGCCGGGCGCGCCCTGGCCGACATGAGCGACCTGTCGGCGCGCATCCGGGCGGACATGGATTTCCACCAGTTCATCTACCGCAGCTGCGGCAATCCCATGGTGGGCGAGACCACGGCCCTGCACTGGCAACACATCCGCCGCGCCATGGGGGCCATCCTGTCCTCGGACGTGCGCTCGCACATCGCGGTTTGGGATGAACACGCGGCGATCCTGCAGGCCATGCTGGAGGGCCGCGCCGCCGTGGCCGACAAGCTGGCGCGCCAGCATGCCGAGAGCGCGGCCGAGCACCTGGCCCAGGTGCTGACCGGCGACCACTACGCCGGCAAGAGAAAGCAAGCCTGAGCGCCCTCCTCTTCGCCCCTTCCAGCACACCGACCACCAGGGCGCAGCATGGCTGCGCAGCCCCATGCTCGCCATCTTCAACATCGTCTTCCCGATCTTTTCGCTGATCTTCCTGGGCTGGGGCTGCCGCAAGCGCAACATCCTCTCGGCCGGCGCGGCCAGCGAACTGAACCGCTTCGTGATCTGGCTGGCCTTGCCGGCGCTGCTGTTCGATTCGATGTCGCGCCTGACCGCGGCGGACTTCGCCAACCTGCGCTTCATCGCCGTCTTCGGCATCGGCGTGGCGGTGGTGTTCCTGGTGACGGCCTGGTTGCGCACGCGCCAGCGGGCTGCTGCGCCCGATGTCATCATCGACAGCCTGGGCAGTTCCTATGCCAACGTCGGCTTCATCGGCATTCCGCTGTGTTATCTGGCCTTCGGCCACGATGGCCTGCCGCCCTCGGTGATCGCCATGGTGATGACGGCCTGCCTGCTCTTCGCCGTGGCCATCGTGCTGCTGGAAACCTGTCTGCACGCCCAGGCCGGGCTGGGCCAGACGGTTGCCAAGGTGGGCCGTTCGCTGCTGCGCAATCCCATCATGATCGCGCCGGTGGCGGGAATCGCGGTGGCGCTCTCGGGTGCCCACATCCCCAGCGGGGTGCAGCAATTGTTCAAGATCCTCGGGGGCGCGGCCAGCCCCTGCGCACTGGTGTCGCTGGGCCTGTTCCTGGCACAGCCGGTGGCGCAGCGCACGCAGCAGGTGTCGGTGTGGCTGCTGGTGGGCTTCAAGCTGCTGCTGCAACCGGCCGTCACCGCCGTACTGGCCTACTGGCTACTGCCGCTGCCGCGCGTGTGGGCCGACAGTGCCGTGCTGCTGGCGGCCATGCCCATCGGCACCGGGCCCTTCATGCTGGCCGAGCTGTACCAGCGCGAGGTCACGGTGATGTCGCGCGCCATCCTGATCTCGACCACGCTGTCGCTGCCCACCAACGCCCTGATCCTGGCCTGGATCGCCCACCACTGACGTTTCACGCGCCCATGAAAAAGGCCGCAACAGCGATGCCGTGCGGCCCAGATGTGGTCACTGTCGCGCTTACAGCATGACGCGGTCCTGACGCAGGATCTGCTCGAACTTGTCGGCCGGCACCGGCGGACTGAAGAGATAGCCCTGGATCTCGTCGCAACCATAGTGGCGCAGGTAATCGAGCTGCTCGTCGGTTTCCACGCCTTCGGCGATGACGCGCAATTTGAGGTGGCGCGCCAGCGAGATGATGGAGGCGGTGATGGCGGCATCGTCGGCATCGATGGTGATGTCGCGCACGAAGGAGCGGTCGATCTTGAGCACGTCGATGGGGAAGCGCTTCAGGTAGGCCAGCGACGAATAGCCGGTGCCGAAGTCATCGATGGACAGGCGCACGCCCAGCTTCTTCAAACCCGCCAGGATGCCGATGGCGTGCTCGACGTCAGTCATCATCAGGCTCTCGGTCAACTCCAGTTCCAGCGAGGCTGGCGGCAGGCCGGTATCGCGCAGCACGTCGCCGATGGAAGAGACCAGGTCCTTCTGCAGGAACTGCCCCACCGACAGGTTCACCGACACGCTGATGTCATCGAAGCCGGCCAGTTGCCACTGACGACATTGCGTGCAAGCTGCGCGCACCACCCAGGCGCCGATAGGCAGGATCAGGCCAGTCTCTTCGGCCAGGCCGATGAAGCGCGCCGGCGAGACCATGCCCAGTTGCGGATGCTGCCAGCGGATCAGCGCCTCGCTGCCGATGACGCGGCCGGACGCCAGGTCCACCTTGGGCTGGTAGTGCAGCAGGAACTCGCCGTGATCGAGCGCATTGCGCAGGTCGCCCTCGATGCGCAGGCGCTCCAGGGCCTGCTCGTTCATGGCCGGGGTATAGAACTGGAAATTGTTGCGGCCGGTCTGCTTGCCGCGATACATGGCGATGTCGGCATGCTTGATCAGGGTCTCGCCATCGGTGCCATCGTTGGGATAGCAGGCCACGCCCAGGCTGCAGGTCATGAACAGGGTATGCCCGCCCAAGGTCACGGGGGCGGCCACCGCATCCATGATGCGTTGCAGGCTGCGGGTGTCGAGGGAGAGATCATCCTGCTCGGGCAGGATCATGATGAATTCGTCACCGCCCAGGCGCGCCACCGAATCGGCCTCGCGCACGGCCGCGCGCAGGCGTCCGGCCACGGTGCGCAGCAGGGTATCGCCGGCCTTGTGGCCCAGCGTGTCGTTGACGAACTTGAAGCGGTCCAGGTCCACGAATACCACCCACAGCGCCTGCTTCTGGCGCTCGGCCGCACCGATGGCCTGCTCCAGGTGATGGCGCAGCATGTGGCGGTTGATCAGGCCGGTGAGCGTGTCGCGGCTGGCCTGGAACTCCAGCTCGGCCTCGTAGCGCTTCATGGAGGTGATGTCGTAGAGCGCCGCCACGAAGTGGGTGACCACGCCGCTCTCGTCACGCACCGGGGCGATGTAGAAGTCGTTCCACAGCTCCGAGCCATCCTTGTGGTAGTTGCGCAGGACCACGTTGTGCTCGCGCTGTTCGCGCATGGCGATCCAGACGGTCTCGAAGCCCTCGGGGTCGCTGTCGCGACCTTCCAGGAAACGGATGCTCTTGCCCACCGCCTCGGCGGCGCTGTAGCCGGTGATGCGGGCAAAGGCCGGATTGACGTATTCGATGGCGTAGTCGGGCTGCTGGGCCGAGAGGATCAGGATGGCATTGGCGCTGGCCTCGATGGCCTGGTGGCGCAGCCGCAGGGCACGTTCGGCCACACGGCGCGCCTTGATGTCGTCCGACAGCAGGGCGTTGGCGGTGCGCAGCTCGGCGGTCTTGACCTCCACCAGTTGCTGCACGCGCGCCGAGCGCATCGACAGCGCGCGCATGTAGGCCGCCCCCAGCAGCGAGGCGATCACGCCCACCAGCAGGATCAGGAGCGACCCGTAATGGTCGGAGAACAGCGAACGCGGCGGGATGCTGATCTCGATATGCCAGGTCTGGCCGGCGATATCGAAGCTGGTCACCGTCTTGGAAGGATGGCGGAACAGGCTGCCCGGCTTGAGGATCTGGTCCACCCATTGGGCTTCCTGGGCCGCGCCGTCGTGGCGATAGACCAGGCTGCTGTCATCGGCCTGCGGGCCGACGTAGATGCGCAAGCCGATCTCGTGGTCGGCCATCAGGCCGGCGCCATCGAGGATCTTCTGCACCAGGCTGCCCAGTTCCAGCACGGCGGTGGTATCGCCCACCAGCACGGCGCGCCGCGCGGCCAGGTCGGTGGGTTGCACGCCACCGCGATAGACCGGCTGGATCACCAGCAGGCCGCGTTCCTCCGGCGCGAACTGCACCAGCCGCGTGGGCAGCGTCGAGGCCGGACGGCCGCTGGCCAGTGCCGCCGAGAGCGCCGTCATGATGGTGGTGTTGTGCGACACATCCAGCCCCAGCGCAGCTTCGTTGCCGGCCGTGGGCTCGATGAAGTCGACCACCAGGTAGGACGGCTGCTGCGGCGCGCGCTGGGCGCGGCCATCGACCATGGTGGTGATCTGAAAGTCGGGGACGGTGCCCTGGCGCAGGGCTTCGAAGACCAGGCGGTCCTCATCCGGCACGAAACGCTGCACGCTGAAGGCGCGCACATAGGGATAGCGCTCCAGCAAGGGACGCGTGAAACTCTCGAACTGCTCGCGGCTGGGATCGCCCACGGTGGCATAGAAATGGTTCACCACCGCCTGCACCTGGACCGCCTCCTCCAGTCCTCGCTGGATGGTGAAGGCGCGCAAGCCGGCCCGGCGCTCGAAGTCCAGGCTTACCGCATCTTCTTCCAGGTGGCTGGTGGCGACGAAAACCGTCACGGTGGCGCACAGTCCCAGCACCAAGGTGAGCGATGCCGACAACGTTGCCCCCAGCTTGTTGATCACACGCTGCATAAACGAATCGTTTTCCCTATGAGAGGCAGATCATAATCCGGCTCATCCCTCGTTATCGGCCTGGCTGGAGATATTTTTACTCGACGGAGCAGAAAAATCCGTGCCGTTGCGCCCAGGTATTTCCTGCAGGAAATACCTGGGCGCCACAGGCAGGTCTCAGTACGCTGCGCTGCCGCGTGCCTGCTGTTGTTCGCGCGCTTCGCGCTCGATGGCCTGGGCCTGCATGAAGGCATCGAAGGAGCGCGCGATGGTGGCCTCTTCGACATCGCGGGTGATGAAGACGATGCGGCTGCGGCGATCTTCCGAAGGCCAGGCCGGCAGCGTGGCGGTGGGATGGAAGATATGCTGCACGCCGTGGATCACGGTGGGCAAGGGCTCGCCCTTGAGGTTGAGAATGCCCTTGATGCGCAGGATGTTGGGGCCCTTGAAACCGACCAGGAGGCTCAGCCATTCATCGAAGAGCACCGGATCGATGGGCTCGTCGAAGGTAAAGCAGAAGGCGCGGATATGGTCGTCGTGGCGATTGACGTCGTGTGCGTGGTCGTCATGATGATCGTGGTGATCATGATGACCATGGCCGTGATGGTGGTCATGACCATGGTGATGATGCTGGTGCTCATGCTCGGCCTTCTCGGCAAAGGCTTCCTCGTTGAGCCAGCGGGCCACGTCGGGCATCTTCTCGCCGGGCTTGAACAAACCCGCGTCGAGCAATTCGGCTGCGGCGATCTGGCCCACCTGGGGCTGCAGCTGGCGTGCACCCGGATTGAGCGTGCGCAGGCGCGCCTGCAAGGCGGCCAGGGTGGCGCCATCGACCAGGTCGGTCTTGGTCAGCAGCAGGCGATCGGCCACGGCGGCCTGTTGCACCGCCTCGATATGGTTGTCCAGCGTGGCCATGCCGTTGACGGCATCGACGGTGACGATGACGCCATCGAGGCGATAGCGCGCCGAGATGAACGGGTCGGTCATCAGCGTATGCAGGATGGGCGTGGGCGAGGCCAGGCCGGTGGTCTCGATGACCACGCGGTTGAAGCGGCGCTGGCCGCCTTCGGCAAAGCGCCAGGTGATGTCCTTCAAGGTCTTCTTGAGGTCGCCACGGATGGTGCAGCACAGGCAGCCGCTGCTCATCTCGACGATGGTCTCTTCCTGGCTGTGTGCCACCAGCAGGTGATCCAGGCCGATCTCGCCGAACTCGTTGATGATGACCAGCGTGTCCTTCATCTCCGGCTGGGTGATCAGGTGGTTGAGCAAGGTGGTCTTGCCGCTGCCGAGAAAGCCGGTCAGGAGCGAAACGGGGATGGGCGCCTCGCTGGCGGGTACGGATGGGTTCATGGTGTAAAGACGGGCTGAAGGTAGACGATCCAGTCGCCATGCTAACCGATGCGTCAAGAGCCCAACCCTGGCGCGGCAAAAAAAAGACGGACCACCCGGGTCCGTCTCTTCAGGGCCGGCCGCCCTCAGGCGACCATCGGCACGTCCTTGCTCGCGCCGTCACTCACGCCTCATTCATTATCGTGGGCATCCAGCGGCGCCTTCTCCGGCTGCGGCTGTGCCTCGCCCTTGCCCAGTCCCGGCAGCAGGTGGCCCAGCTTGCGCGCCTTGGTGCCCAGGTAACCGATATTGAAGGGGTTGTGGTTGGCGATGTGGGCGATGCGCTCGGCCACGGTGATGCCGCTGTCTTCCAGCGCCTTGACCTTGCGTGGGTTGTTGGTCATCAGGCGCAGGCTGTTGATCTTCAGGTGGGCCAGCATCGGCAAGACGATGGTGTAGCGCCGCATGTCGGCCGGGAAACCCAGACGTTCGTTGGCTTCCACGGTATCGGCGCCGTGGTCCTGCAGGTGGTAGGCGCGGATCTTGTTCAACAGGCCAATGCCACGGCCCTCCTGGCGCAGGTAGAACAGCACGCCACGGCCTTCCTTGGCGATCTTCTTCAAGGCCGACTCCAGCTGGGCGCCGCAGTCGCAGCGCTGGGAGAACAGGGCGTCGCCGGTGAGGCACTCGGAATGCACGCGCGCCAGCACGGGCTCGCCATTGCCCACATCGCCCAGGCTCAGGGCCAGGTGTTCCTTGCCGGAAATTTCATCGTAGAAGGCGTGCAGCTCGAAGGTGGCCCAGGGCATGGGCAACTTGCACGAGCTGACGAATTCCAGTTTTTCTTCCGGCGCTGTCGCGGCCGGTGCGATCGGTGAAGACATGACAACCTGCTTTCGGGACGAATGCTGAGAACCGCATATCTTACCTTGCGGCCGGGTTTCTTTCAGCGCCCCCGCTGTGCCGTACAAGCGGCTTGATCGACTTGTACGGCGATTTTGAATTTCCCTTGCGCAACAAAAAGCCCCGCGCGCGGCGGGGCCTTGCGGCGTAGCAGAGGGCCGGCTTACACCAGGCCGTGCGCCTGCTGGTCGGCATGGTAGCTGGAACGCACCATGGCGCCCACGGCGGCATGCACGAAGCCCATCTTGTAGGCTTCTTCCTCATACATCTTGAAGGTGTCGGGGTGCACGTAGCGGCGCACCGGCAGGTGGTCGCCGCTGGGCATCAGGTACTGGCCGATGGTCAGCATGTCGACGTTGTGGGCACGCATGTCGCGCATGACCTGCAGCACTTCCTCGTCGGTCTCGCCCAGGCCGACCATGATGCCGGACTTGGTCGGCACTTCCGGATGCAGGTCCTTGAAGCGCTTCAGCAGGTTCAGCGAATATTCGTAGTCCGAACCCGGACGCGCTTCCTTGTACAGGCGCGGGGCGGTTTCCAGGTTGTGGTTCATCACGTCCGGCGGGGCCATCTTGAGGATTTCCAGGGCGCGGTCCATGCGGCCACGGAAGTCCGGGGTCAGGATCTCGATGCGGGTCTCGGGCGAGAGCTCGCGCACGCGCTGGATGCAGGCCGCGAAGTGGGCGGCGCCGCCGTCGCGCAGGTCGTCGCGGTCCACGCTGGTGATGACCACGTAGGACAGGCGCAGCTGGGCGATGGTCTTGGCCAGGTTTTCCGGCTCGTTGGGGTCGAGCGGGTCGGGACGTCCGTGACCGACGTCGCAGAACGGGCAGCGGCGGGTGCACTTGTCCCCCATGATCATGAAGGTCGCGGTGCCCTTGCCGAAGCATTCGCCGATGTTGGGGCAGGAGGCTTCCTCACAGACCGTCACCAGGTTGTTGGCGCGCAGGATGTCCTTGATCTCGTAGAAGCGCGTGGTCGGCGAGCCGGCCTTGACGCGGATCCAGTCCGGCTTCTTCAGCTTTTCGGCGGCCACCACCTTGATCGGGATCCAGGCGGTCTTGCCGGCGCCCTTCTGCTTGTCCAGCGGGTTCACGCGGGCCGCACCGGCGGCATTGGCATTGGTGGAGGAATCTGCTGCGGGAGTGATGTCGGTAGTCATGTCGGTCGTTCCGGCCTCGGGCGCACCGCGCTGGAGGCTCAAGCCATGCCCGCGAAGCGGGCGATCAGTTGGTTGGCAAGCAAGTCCTGGACATCGGCCAGACGGGCCTGTCCGGCCCCCAGGGTCTGCATGTCCACGGTGGCCAGGCCTTCGTAGCCACAGGGATTGATCCAGGAAAACGGCGCCAGATCCATCGCCACATTCAGCGATACCCCGTGGTAGGTGCAGCCGTTGCCGCGTATCTTCAAGCCCAGGGCCGCCACCTTGGCGCCCTGCCAGGGGCCGTCGGCGGCATAGATGCCGGGCGCCCCCTGCTTGCGTTCACCGGCCAGATTATACGCCGCCAGCGTGTCGATCACCGCCTCTTCGATGTTGTGCACGAATTCGCGGGCGAACAGGCGGGCTCCGCTGCGGTTACGGCGCAGGTCCATGAGCAGGTAGATCACCACCTGGCCGGGGCCGTGGTAGGTGACCTCGCCGCCCCGGTCGGTCTGTACCACCGGGATGTCGTGCGGATTCAACACATGGGCGCGATCGGCCCCCAGGCCCAGGGTATAGACGGGGGGATGTTCGACAATCCAGAGCTGGTCGGCGCTGTCGCCGTCACGCGCGTCGGTGTAGGCGCGCATGGCGGCGAAGCTGGCCTCGTAGGGTTCGACGCCGCGCCGGATGATCTCCGGCAGGCGTGCGCCGGTGCCGGCGGTAGCCGCGGCGGCGGTGGGTAGAGCGGTTTGCATGCCCGCCAGTGTAGCGAAATTCGGTCCTGCCCGTATCAGAACCAGCGGATCAGTCCGCGTGGCAACAACTTGCTGATACGCACCGTCTCGCCAGCCTCGGGGCAGGTCGATGCAGCCGCAGCAGATGCCAGCGGACGGCCCGGCCCCCTGATGAAGCGCCACAGGCGCGCGCCCCATCCCGGCAGCGGCAGCACCTCGAACTCGGCCGCGCCGCGAACCGCCTCGAAGACCGCCAGCCCGCGTCCGTGGAAATCGAAATCGCGCCCGGGGCTGAGCCAGACATCGGCACCACCCTCCTCCACCGTCAGCCACACCAGGCCGCTACGCACCCGGATGCGCACGGCGCTGTGCAGGGGACGAGCCAGGGTCTGGCCTTCTTCCAGCCTGGCGATGCTGCTTTCATTTGCGAATGGAATTGTCATGGCGATCACCTCTGCTGTTGCGCCGGGCAAGCCTCTCCCCCGCCGCCAGGCCCGACCGGGTGCGGCTTTCAGAGGAGAGATACCTGGTAGCGTGTTGAATGTGCTGCCATTGTAGGAAGCCGCACGGGCGCAGCAAAACGATATATATTCGGCTTCATTGCGAATGGAATTCACAAGGGAATGAACATGGCAGACCTGCGCAAGCTCCCCAACCTGGCCGCCCTGCGTGCCTTCGATGCGGCCGCCCGCTACGAGTGCTTCTCGCGCGCGGCCGAGGAAGTCCATGTCACGCCCGGCGCCATCAGCCACCAGGTGCGAGCGCTGGAGGAAGACCTGGGCCTGCAGTTGTTCACCCGCCACGGCAAGCGCATCTCCATCACCGAGACCGGCCAGCGCTTTGCCGCCACCATCCGCAAGTCGCTCACCGAGATCGCCGTGGCCGCCGAGCACCTGCGCAGCCTGAACCGCCAGCAGCGCCTGGTGATCTCGGCCACCCCCTCGTTTGCCTCGCGCTGGCTGGCGCCACGGCTATGGAAGTTCATCGATGCCCATCCCGAGATCGAGGTGGTGCTGCAATCGGGCAGCCACCTGGCCGACCTGCGGCTGGATGGGGTGGATGTGGGCCTGCGCTTCGGGCGCGGCAACTACAGCGGCGTGGTGGTGGAAAAGCTCAGCGACGATTACTACTACCCGGTGGCCGCGCCCGGCTATCACGGCACGCGCAGCAGGAAGCTGACACGTCCGGCCGACCTGGCGCACTGCACCCTCTTGCGCATGGATACGCGCGAGTCCTGGCTGCCCTGGCTCAGGGAGGCTGGCCTGGACCTGCCCGAACCGGGTGGCGGGCTGGTGATCGAGGATTCCTCGCTGACCCTGCGCCAGGCCGCAGATGGCAAGGGTGTGGCGCTATCACGGCACATGATCGCGTCCCAGCAGATAGTCTGTGGCGAACTGGTACGCCTGTTCGACGTGGCCTGGCGCTGCGAAGAGGCGCACTACCTGGTGCACCTGCCGGAGGGGCTGGAAAAGCCGGGCGTGGCGGCATTCAAGCGGTGGATCAGCGACGAGATGGCGCAATTCCACGCCAGCCCTGCCTGGCCGGGATGAGGCATGGCCCGCATCCTGTCAGGGCAACAAAAAACCGGCGCGCCTGGCAGGCTGCGCCGGTTTCTCGCGGGAACGACGCGAGCCGTGCTCAGAGCACGAACTTGACCATCTCGTGCGTGGAGAGTGCGCGATAGATGTTGTCGAGCTGGGCGCGGCTGGTGGCACGCACGGTCAGCGTCAGCGACAGGTACTTGCCCTGGGTGGAGGGGCGCATCTCGACCTTGCCCGCATGGAACTCGGGATCGTGCTCGACCACCATGGCGACGATGGTCTCGGCAAAGGCGTCGTGAGTGATCCCGACCACCTTGATGGGGAAGTCGCTGGGATACTCGATCAGGGATTCTTCAGGGGAAATAGTGGGCATAGTCATGGCAAACCGCCTTGGCGTTGTCCGCCTGGGCGCTCCGGGTTTCAATGCTCCCAGGTGGGGGCGAACCGGCCGGCTTCAAGCGGAGGGAATACATGGGGAATGCCTGCATTCTACGCCATGCCGGCGGCCCGACGTGCAGAAAACGTCAGGGCCGCAGCGCCATCATGACAAGCTGCAAACGGATTACAGGCGCGCCTTGGCCGCCTGATAGGCCGCATACACCTTGGCGAACACCGGTCCCGGCTTGCCGTTACCGACCGGCTGGCCGTCCAGGGTGACCACCGGCAAGACTTCCTTGCTGGCCGAGGAAATGATGAGCTCGTCGGCCGCCAGCACTTCCTCGCGCGGGATGCGGCGCGCTTCCAGAACGATGCCCTGTTCGGCACACAGCTCTTCCATCAGGCCGTAGCGGATGCCTTCGAGGATCAGGTTGTCCTTGGGCGGTGCGGCGATCTTGCCATCCTTGACCACCCACACATTGGAGGACGAGGCCTCCGACAGGAAACCATCGCGGAACTGGATCGCCTCGGTCACCTGGTGCTCGGCCGCGAACTGCGCCGCCAGCACATTGCCCAGCAAGGACGTGGACTTGATCTGGCAATTCAGCCAGCGGCGGTCTTCCAGGGTCACGCACGCCACGCCCTTCTCGATGGCCGAGGCCGGCGGCAAGGCCATGGGATTGGTCATGATCAGCACCGTCGGCACCACTTCCTTGGGGAAGGCATGGGCGCGCTTGGCCACGCCACGGGTGACCTGCAGGTAGATCATCTGGTCCTCCAGGCCATTGGCCTCGACCACGCGCCCGATGATCTCCATCCACTCGGCCTGGTTATGCGGATTTGGAATACCGATGCTGGCCAGGCTGCGGAACAGGCGCGCCAGGTGCTGCTCCCTACGGAAGGCCTTGCGGCGATACATGGGGATGACTTCGTAGATGCCGTCGCCGAAGATGAAACCGCGATCCAGCACGGGGATGCGGGCTTCGGACAGGGGCGTGAAGGCGCCGTTGAGATAGACGATGGGATCGTTCATGTTGGATTTTCCAGAGGTCGGGAACAGGATGAGAGGCGCGCGCGCAAGCCGCGATCAACCCATTTTTGCACGGGGCAATGTTACACCCTATGCAAAAACGGTATAAC
This sequence comes from Herbaspirillum sp. ASV7, assembly GCF_016429215.1. Lineage (GTDB taxonomy): Bacteria > Pseudomonadota > Gammaproteobacteria > Burkholderiales > Burkholderiaceae_D > Herbaspirillum. The sequence goes on from NZ_JAELUH010000010.1 coordinate 15,384, forward strand.
CCGCCCACCTGCACGGGCTCACAGCGGCACCGCCTCGACCCGGAAACCGCCCACCTTGCCGGCCTCCTCCGGCAGGAATTTCCAACGCACGTCATGGAAGCGCGCCAGCGTCTCGCGGTGGGCGATGCTGATGACGGTGACGCCCTGCAATTCGCGCGGCAAGGCGGCATAGAGCGCTTCCTCGGTCTCGCCATCCATGGCGCTGCTGGCCTCATCCAGGAACACCAGGCTGGGACGGTTCAAAAACACCCGCACGAAGGCCAGCCGCTGCTGCTCGCCCGGTGACAGCGCCTGGCTCCAGTTGGCCGCCAGGTCCAGCCGTCCGGCCAGATGCGACAGGCGGCACAGCGCCAGGTAGCGCGTGATCAGGGCATCGTCGAAACTGCCCTCGGCGGCCGGATAGGAAAGTGCCGCGCGCAGCGTGCCGATGGGCAGGTAGCTGCGTTGCGGCAGGAACATCACCGGGGCCCCGGCCGGCAAGCCGATGCGCCCTTCGCCGAAGGGCCACAGCTCGGCCATAGCGCGGATCAGCGTGGACTTGCCGCAACCGGAAGGACCGCTGATGAGCACATGCTCGCCCGACTCCACGCGTGCATCCAGGCGGCGCATCATCGGCGCACCATCCGGGAAGGACAGTTGCAGGCCCTCCACCGTCACGGCCGTACCGGCATGCGAGGCCACCTCGATACTGCGCGGCATGCCGGTGGCACGCTCGACATCGGCATTGAAGCCGGCCAGGCGGTTGATGCTGGCCTTCCAGCTGGCCAGCGTGGTGAAGGCATTGATGAACCAGGACAAGGCATCCTGCACCTGGCCGAAGGCATCGCTGATCTGCATGAGCACGCCCAGCGAAATGGCGCCGGAAAAATAGCGCGGCGCCGACACCAGCATGGGGAAGATCACCGCGAACTGGCCATAGAAATTGACGGCCACGTTCAAGCGCTTGGTCAGCGTCATGATGTTCCACCAGTTGCCACGGATGTCATCCAGCCGCGCGGTCAACTGGGCACGCTCCTGCGCCTCGCCGCGATACAGCGCCACCGCCTCGGCATGCTCGCGCACGCGGATCAGACCGAAGCGGAAATTGGCCTCAAAGCGCTCCTGGTTGAAGCTCAGACCCACCAGCGGCCGGCCGATCCACCACACCACGCCCGAGCCCACGGTGGCATAGGCGATCACGAACCACACCATGTAGCCGGGGATGACCCAGGACTGGCCCAGCGCCGAAAACGCCAGCGGGCCACTGACCGTCCACAGGATATGGATGAAGGAGAACAGGGTCACGCTGCTGGAGATGAAACCCAGCACCAGCGAGAGCGTGTCCGTGGTCAGCGCATGCAGGTCTTCGGCGATACGCTGGTCGGGGTTGTCGGAGAGGCGTCCGGCCTGGTCCTGCTCGATGCGGTAGTAAGCGCGATGGGCCAGCCAGCGATCTAGGTAGCGCGTGCTCATCCAGTAGCGCCAGCGGATCTGCAGCGCCTGCTTCAGATAGACGCTATAGATGGCGATGGCCACGAACACGAAGGCCAGCCCCGAGAACTGCCACAGCAGCGACTTGAACTGCGGATAGTCGCGCGATTGCAGCACGTTGTACATGTCGCGGTTCCAGGAATTGAGCCGCACATTGATGTAGACCATGCCCAGGTTCAGCGCCAGGATGGCCCCCAGCAAGGCCCAGGCGCGCCATTTTTCCTCGGACACCCAGAAGGGCTTGATGAGGCGCCAGATCTCGGCGCGGGTGGCCCTGGCGAGGGTGGGTGGTAGCGGTGGCGATGGCGGAGAGGGCTGGCGATCAGTCATGGCGAAGTCCTGGAATCTTGAATTGTTGTCCAGCTTGCCGGGGCAGACTTAACGCAGACTTAAGCAGGGCTGAACGCAGGTTCTTGTCAGCCCGGGTCGGGAAAGTGGCGCACCGGCGGCGGGTCCGGCAGCAACGATAGCGCAGATCGGGGCCTTGCAGTTCGACGGGGCGCCGGCCACCGTTCGGATTTTCCGACAAGTGTTTTTCGGCGATGCCGCACACGCAAGCCGGCGGCATGTGAGATCATTCGGCTTCCATCTTTTCCGCGGCCATGCCCGAAGATCCGCTTGCCACCGAGCAGCAAGGATCCGCCGGCCGCGCACGACCTAGCGCGCACCGCACCCGAGACCGGGTCCCCTTGCGGTGCGCACGATAGAAAGACGTACGACCGCGCTGCATCGCTGCCCTGCGCATCACCATGGCCCTGCGCCGCCGTCGCCCGCCACCCGATCTTGTGGAGTTTGTTGCATGTTCAACTGGTTCGAAAAACTGGTCCATCCCTATCCGGAAACGCAGCCGCTGCCGCCGCCGCGCGGCTTCATGCGCTTCATCTGGTTCTGTACCCGGGGCGTGCGCCCCTACATCGCCGCCATGACCCTGATGACGGCCATCATCGGCGTGTTCGAGGCGCTGCTCTTCGCCGCCCTCGGCCGCATCGTCGACTGGCTGGCCAAGGTAGAACCGGCGCAGCTGTGGCCGCAGGAAGGGCATACCCTGCTGTGGCTGTTGCTGATCCTGGCCGCCAGCCCCCTGCTGATCGGCTTGCAGACGCTCTACAAGCACCAGACCCTGGCCGGCAACTTCCCCATGCTGCTGCGCTGGAACTTCCACCGCCTCATGCTCAGCCAGAGCATGAGCTTCTACCAGAACGAGTTCGCCGGCCGGGTCGCCACCAAGGTGATGCAGTCGGCGCTGGCGGTGCGCGATTTCTGCATGATCGTGGGCGATATCCTGGTGTTCATCACCATCTATTTCGCCACCCTCATCGGCGTGGTCGGCAGCTTCGACATATGGATGCTGGCGCCCTTCTTCATCTGGCTGGCGGCCTTCGCGGTGGCCATGCGCTACTTCGTGCCGCGCCTGTCCAAGGTGGCACGCAGCCAGGCCGATGCCCGTTCGCTGATGACCGGCCGCATCACCGACGCCTATACCAACATCGCCACCGTCAAGCTGTTCTCGCATGCCGGGCGCGAAGCCGAGTACGCCCGCAGCGCCATGCGCGAATTCCTCACCACCGTGCATCGCCAGATGCGCCTGGTGTCGGGCTTCGAGGTGGTCAACCATATCCTGAACATGGTGCTCATCATCGGTGCCACCGGGGTCTCGCTGTACCTGTGGACGCAGGGCAAGGTGGGCGTGGGCGCGGTCGCGGCCAGCACCGCCATGGCGCTGCGCCTGAACGGTATCGCCCACTGGGTGATGTGGGAAATGTCTTCGCTGTTCGAACACGTGGGCACGGTGCAGGATGGCATCAACACGCTGGCGCGCGCCCATGAGGTCAAGGATGCGCCCGACGCCCGGCCGCTGCAGGTGCAGCGCGGTGAATTGCGCTTCGAGGGTGTCAGCTTCAGCTATGGCGGCGCGTCACCCCGTCCGGTGGTGGACAAGCTGGACCTGGTGATCCGCCCCGGCGAGAAGATCGGCCTGGTAGGTCGCTCCGGCGCCGGCAAATCGACCATCGTCAACCTGCTGCTGCGCTTCTACGATATCGAGGGTGGCCGCATCACCATCGATGGACAGGACATCGCCCACGTCACCCAGGATAGCCTGCGCGAACAGATCGGCATGGTGACCCAGGACACCTCGCTGTTGCATCGCTCCGTGCGCGAGAACGTGACCTATGGCCGCCCCGATGCCAGCGATGCCGAGATGATCCACGCCGCCCAGCGCGCCGAGGCGCATGACTTCATCGGCAGCCTGGCCGATGCCAAGGGCCGCCGCGGCTACGACGCCCATGTGGGCGAGCGTGGCGTGAAGCTCTCGGGGGGTCAGCGCCAGCGCATCGCGATTGCCCGCGTGATGTTGAAGGACGCACCCATCCTGTTGCTGGACGAAGCCACCAGCGCCCTGGATTCGGAAGTGGAAGCGGCCATCCAGACCAGCCTCTACAAGCTCATGGAAGGCAAGACCGTGGTGGCCATCGCGCACCGTCTCTCCACCATCGCCGCCATGGACCGGCTCATCGTGCTGGACCAGGGCCGCATCGTGGAACAGGGCTCGCACAGCGAACTGCTGGCCGCCAACGGTCTCTATGCGCGTCTGTGGGCGCACCAGAGCGGGGGCTTCCTGGGTGAGGAAGACGAACAGACAATGGCCGCAGCCTGAAGTGATCAGGCCACTCGGCCATCCATGTTTGAGGTCAGATGGACTGTTGTAAAAAATGGGCGCACTCAACGGTGCGCCCATTTTTCTTTGGTTCTTGCCATGACGATTCTCATCGCTCATCGCCCACCGTTCGGACTGAGTAGCGGCGAAGCCGCGTATCGAAGGCGCAGCATCGTCAGTCCGGGGAGCGCCTTCGATACGGCCCAAGGGGCCTACTCAGTCCGAACGGGAGTCATGTCGATGGACGTCACTTTCTGTTTCTGCAGATGCTTACTCCAGCACAAACGAAGCCGTCTTCACGTCCTTGGAATCCAGCCCCACCTGCACCTGGAACTCGCCCGGCTCGGCCCCGTACTCCAGCTTGGCGTTGTAGAAGGACAGCGCCTTGCGGTCGATGGTGAAGCTGACCTGCTGCTCTTCACCCGGCTGCAGCATCAGCTTGCGGAAGCCCTTCAGCTCCTTGACCGGGCGCACCACCGAAGCAGCCACATCGCGGATATACAACTGCACCACGGTGGCGCCGGCGCGCTGGCCGGTGTTCTTCACCGTCACGCTGGCCTCGACCTTGCCATCGGCTGCCATGCTCGCCTGTGACAGCCGCACCTCGGAAAGCTTGAAGTCGGTATAGCTCAGGCCATAGCCGAAGGGATACAGCGGACCATTGGGTTCGTCGAAGTACTGCGAGGTGTAGTTGCCCGGCTTGCCCTCGGTGAAGGGACGCCCCACGCGCGGATGGTTGTAGTAGCTGGGGATCTGCCCGACCGAACGCGGGAAGGTCAGCGGCAGCTTGCCCGAGGGATTGACGTCGCCGAAGAGGATGTCGGCAATCGCATTGCCCCCTTCGGTGCCGGTGTACCAGGTCTCCAGGATGGCCGAGGCATTCTCGCGCGCCCAGTTCAGGTCCAGCGGCCGGCCATTCATCAGCACCAGTACCAGCGGCTTGCCGGTGGCCTTCAAGGCCTTGAGCAGGGCCATCTGGCTCTCGGGCAGGGTCAGGTTGGTGCGGCTGGAAGACTCGTGCGACATGCCGCGCGATTCGCCCACGGCGGCCACGATGACATCGGCCTGGCGCGCTGCCTTCACCGCTTCGTCGATCATCGCTTGCGGGCTGCGCTTGTCCTGCACCACCTCCGGATCATCCCAATTCAGGAAGTTGAGGTAGTCCACGATGTGCTTGTCTTCGGTGACGTTGGCGCCGCGCGCGTAGATCAGCTTGCCCTCTTTGCCCATGGCGGCCTGCAAACCCTGGCGCACGGTGATGGTCTGCTTGTCGCGCCCGGCGGCCGACCAGCTGCCCAGCATGTCGATGTGCGAATCGGCCAGCGGGCCGACCAGGGCGATGCGCGCCTCTTTCTTCAGCGGCAGCGTGGCCTTGCGGTTTTCCAGCAGCACCATCGACTGCTGTGCCACGGCGCGGGCATCGGGGCGATGCAGGCGGCTGTCGGCATAGACGTCCGGCGGATCATCGGCGGCACGGCCGATACGCACATACGGGTCCTTGAACAGACCGAGGTCGTACTTGGCGCCGAGGATGTCGCGCACGGCATTGTCGAGCTCCTGTTGTGAAACCTTGCCGCTGCGGATCAATTCAGGCAATTGCTTGATGTAGACCTGGTCGGCCATGCTCATGTCGGTGCCGGCCTTCATCGCCAGGCGTGCCGCTTCGCTGTCGTTCTGGGCCACGCCGTGGTTGACCAGTTCGGTGATGGCGCCATGGTCGGATACGGTCAAGCCCTTGAAGCCCCAGTCTTTGCGCAACAGGTCCTGCAGCAGCCAGGTGTTGGAAGTGGCCGGCGCGCCATTGATGGAGTTCAGCGCCACCATCACCGCCCCGGCGCCGGCATCGATGGCGGCGCGATAAGGCGGCAGGTAATCGTTGTACATGCGTTGCGGGTCCATGTTGACGACGTTGTAGTCGCGCCCTCCTTCGACCGCACCATACAGGGCGAAGTGCTTCACGCTGGCCATGATGCGATTGGCGGCAATCGGCTTGCCCTCGCCTTGCAGGGCATGCACCGAGACCTCGGCGATGCGCGAGACCAGGTAGGGATCTTCCCCGAACCCTTCCGAGGTGCGGCCCCAGCGCGGATCGCGGCTGATGTCCACCATCGGCGCGAAGGTCATGTCGATGCTGTCGGAAGCGGCTTCCTCGGCGGAGATGCGCATGGCGCGGGCCACCACGTCCATGTCCCAGCTCGATGCCAGGCCCAGGCCGATGGGGAAGGTGGTGCGATGGCCGTGGATGACGTCATAGGCAAAGAACATCGGGATCTTCAATCGCGAGCGCATGGCGCCGTCCTGCAGCGGCCGGTTCTCGGGACGGGTCACCGAGTTGAAGGTGCCGCCGACGCGGCCGGCCGCCAGTTCCTCGGCCAGCTGCTTGGCCGGCATCTCGGGGCCAATGCTGATGAGGCGCAACTGCCCGATCTTTTCTTCCACGGTCATCTGGCGCAGCAGGTCTTCGATGAAGGCGCTCTTGTTGCCCAGCAAGGCCGGGTTGGCTTGGGCATAGGCCGCAGGGCCAGTCAGGGCGGCGCTACAGGCCAGCGCGCACAGGGTCATGGCCAAGGCGAGGCGGGGGCGGCGCACAGGCGCTGCTTGCCGCTCGGTAAGCTGGTGGGACACGTGTTTCCTCTCTTTTTCTAAACTTTGGTGGCGCGCCGCTCTCTACAGGGAGCGGCGGCCCGTCGAAGGCGGCCTGGCCGGCGGGATCATTTATTGCTTGTCTTCTATGATGCTTAGCCCGCCCGGCGGTTCGCTATATTATTCTGTTTTGCTGCCGGCGGGACAGGCTGGCGGCCTGACGGCGTGCGAGAGCGCCGGGAATTTGTGGAGAAATGCTTGATGACGAATGGATTGAAATGGTCTTCCCTGCGCAGCGTCCTGCTGCTGTCGGCGAGCCTGCTGGGCGCTTGCGCGCAAGCCCAGGCGCAGCAGGCCGGCTTCTCGCTGGAACAGGCCGTGGCCAAGGCCAAGAGGCTGGCTGAACAGCCCTACCAGAAACCGGTGAGCAACCTCTCGCCGACCTTTGCGGCGATGCAGTTCGCCGACTACATGAAGATCCAGCCAAAGAGCGAGAAGTTCGAATGGCGCGACCAGAAGACGCCCTTCAAGCTGGCCTTCTATCACCAGGGCATGCAATTCAATGCGCCGGTGCTGATCCACGAGATCGTCGATGGCCGTGTGCAGGATGTGGGCTACAGCACCGACCGCTTCAACTTCGGCGACCTGGCGCTGGCCAAGGACAGCACCGCGCATCTGGGTTATGCGGGCTTCCGGGTGGTCTACCCGCTCAACCGCGATGACAAGGAAGACGAGGTCATGAGCGTGCTGGGCGCGAGCTATTTCCGCGTGATCGGCCGGGGCCAGGTGTATGGTCTCTCGGCACGCGGACTGGCCATCGATACGGCCATGCTCAGCGGCGAGGAATTCCCGCGCTTCACCGAGTTCTGGATCCAGCGTCCGGCGCCGGGCGAGAAGCAACTGAGCTTCTATGCGCTGCTGGATTCGCCGCGCGCCACCGGCGCCTACAAATTCACGCTCACGCCGGGCAAGGATGCGCTGCTGGATGTGCAGGCTCGCGTGTTCCTGCGCGGTGAGGTGGGACGCCTGGGCATTGCGCCGCTGACCAGCATGTTCCTCTTCGGCCCCAACCAGCAATCCTCGCGCCGCAACTTCCGGCCGGCCATCCATGATTCGAACGGCCTGGCCATCCACACCGGCAGCGGCGAGTGGCTGTGGCGTCCGCTGAACGATCCGCAGAATGTCGAAGTGAGCTCCTTCGAGGTGACCAATCCGCGCGGCTTCGGCCTGTTGCAGCGCGGCCGCGAGTTCTCCGCCTTCGAAGACCTGAAGGACCGCTACGACCTGCGTCCCTCGGCCTGGATCGAGCCCCAGGGCGCTTGGGGCAAGGGTGCCGTGCAGCTGGTGGAGATCCCCACCGCCGACGAGACCAACGACAACATCGTGGCCTACTGGCTGCCCGCGCAATTGCCGCCGCGCGGCACGCCGGTGGCCTATGACTACCGCATCCATTGGACCATGGACGAGCCGGCCATCCTCAAGGATGAAGTGGGCTGGGTGAAGCAGACCTTCCACACCGATGGCGAACTGACGCAGGCCAACCTGATTCGCGCCTTCGACGGCACCACTGCCCTGCTGGTGGACTTCACCGGCCCGGCGCTGGGCAAGCTGCAGGCCGGCGCGCAGGTGCAGCCGCAGGTGAGCGTGTCGGCCAACGGCGAGCTGATGGATGCGCAACTGCAGCCCAACCCGGCCATCAACGGCTGGCGGCTGACGCTGCGGGTAAAGATCCGCAATGTGGCCCAGGCGGTGGAGTTGCGCGCCGCGCTGGTCTCCGGCGGCAAGCCCGTCACCGAAACCTGGAGCTACCAGCTGCCGCCGCGCTCGGATGTGCAGCGAACCTTCTGATGCAACCCGGCATCAGGCAACATGGGTGGAGCCGACAACGCCACCCTCAGCGTTCGGACTGAGTAGCGGCAGAGCCGCGTATCGAAGACCCGATTGCGTGTGATCTTCGGCGCGCCTTCGATACGGCCCTGACAGGGCCTACTCAGGTCGAACGGTCGGAGAATGCTGTTCACACAAGCATCAGACCGGAAATGATTGATCAATTGAAAAGGGGCTGCTCCCTCCGGAGCAGCCCCTTTTTTTGTCCATCGGTTCCGCTACCGATCAGGATTCCTGCGCATCCCCACGCAGGCGGGCAATGACGCCATCAAGCGCATCGAGGTCGTTGAACTGGATGATCAACTGGCCCTTGTTGCGCGCACCGGTCTTGATGTTGACCTGGGTGACCAGCAGGTCGGACAGTTCTTCTTCCAGGCGGGCGATGTCGCGCGACTTCTCGCGGGCTTCGCGCGGCTTGGCGGCCTGCTCGGCCGAGGCACGGGTGACCAGCTTCTCGGCATCGCGCACCGACATGCGCTTGGCCACGATCTGGTTGGCCAGCTGGATCTGCGTGGCCGAATCCACCGCCAGCAGCGCGCGGGCATGGCCCATGTCGATATCGCCGGCCATGAGCATGGTCTGCACCGGCTTGGCCAGGTTCAGCAGGCGCAGCAGGTTGCTCACCGCACTGCGCGAGCGTCCCACGGCCAGTGCCGCCTTCTCGTGGGTGAAGGAAAAATCGGTGATGAGGCGATGGATGCCCTGCGCTTCTTCGAGGGGGTTCAGATCCTCGCGCTGCATGTTCTCGATCAGCGCCATCGCGGCCGTGGTCTGGTCGTCCACGTTCTTGACCAGCACCGGCACTTCGGTCAGCCCGGCGATCTTGGCCGCGCGGAAGCGACGCTCGCCGGCGATGATCTCGTAGACGTCCCGGCCATTCTTGTTGCCGATGGCGCGGATCAGGATGGGCTGCAGCAAGCCCTGCTCCTTGATCGAGGCCGCCAGCTCATTGAGCGCGCCTTCGTCCATGCGGGTACGCGGCTGGTACTTGCCGGCCTGCAGCTCGCCTACCGGCATCACGGTGGGCAGGCCGGCCTGGGCCTGCGCTTCTTCGGTGATGTCGGCCGAGCCGCCCAGGAGCGCGTCCAGTCCGCGTCCCAGACCCTTGGATTTTTTCGGTAGAGTTGCCATGCGATTGCCTGATGAAAACGATGCGTGAGCGTGATTACAGCGTCTTGATGCGTTCGACCATTTCCGCGCCGAACGCGATATAGGCCTGCGCACCCTTGGAGGTGGGATCGAAGGTCACCCCCGGCAGACCGTAGGACGGCGCTTCGGCCAGTCGCACGTTGCGCGGGATGACGGTCTTGAAGACCTTGTCGCCGAAGTGTTGTTCCAGCTGGTCCGAGACCTGCTGCGAAAGCGTCATGCGCGGATCGAACATCACGCGCAACAGGCCGATCACCTTCAGCTCCGGGTTCAGCTTGGCATGTACCTTCTTGATGGTGTTGACCAGGTCGGAGAGGCCTTCGAGCGCGTAGTACTCGCACTGCATCGGAATGATCACGCCATGGGCCGAGCACAGGCCGTTCAAGGTCAGCATGGACAGCGCCGGCGGGCAGTCGATGAGGATGAAGTCGTAGTCGTCGGCGACGTCGGCGAAGGCATTCTTCAGGCGTGCCTCCCGCTGCTCCAGTTCGACCATCTCGACCTCGGCACCGGCCAGTTCGCGGTTGGCCGGCAGCACGTCGAAGCCACCGGCCTCGGAACGCTTGCGCACGCTGCGGATATCGGAGATGCCCAGCAGGACCTCGTAGATCGAGGCCTCCAGCGTGCCCTTGTTGATGCCTGCGCCCATGGTGGCGTTACCCTGGGGGTCGAGGTCGACCAGCAGCACGCGTTGCTTCAACTCGGCCAGGCCGGCAGCGAGGTTGACCGCGGTAGTGGTCTTGCCTACGCCACCCTTTTGGTTGGCGACACAGAAAATTTTTGCCATATCTTTTTATTTGAGCGTTATTGCGTGGTCAACTTGATGCCGAAACCGATCAGGAATACACCGGTCGCACGTGAAGCCAATCTGGCGATGGTGCGATTGTGCGCCAGGCGACGGGCCGCGGCATTGCCGAGGATGACCAGCAGGCTGCCGTAGAAAGCGGTGCAGCTGCTGATCACCGCGCCCATCGTGACGAAGGTGAGCGCGCCCTGTTGCGTGGCGGGGTCCAGGAACAGCGGGAAGAACGCCATGTAAAACACGATGGCCTTCGGGTTGAACAAGGTGACCAGGAAGCCGCGTCGGAATTCCGCGGCGTTGGAAAAGGGTACGACTGTACCACCGCCCTCGCCTCTTGCAAACAGCAGACGCGCGCCGAGGTAGGCCAGATAGGCCGCCCCCATGTATTGCAGGCCGTGGAACAGCAGTGGATTGGCGTGCAGCAATGCGGCCACGCCGATGGCGGCCAGGAACATGAGCACGATATCGCCCAGCATCAGACCGGCCTGCGCCGCGAAGCCGCCACGCATGCCACCCTTGGCGGTGCAGGTCAGCACGCAGAAGGTGCCGGGCCCGGGCAGCAGCAGGAACACCATGGTGGCGGCGATCAGTTGCCAGATATCGGTGATGCCGAGGGAATGGAACATCGCCTGCATGGTGCCGCCTCCTGTGCTGTGATTGATCGTACTGACGCGCCTGGCGGCGTATCAGGGCTTGCTCTTGACCACGCGCGAGGTGTCGAAGCCTTGCTTGGTGGCGTTGTTGATGGCGTTCTCGTACTGCTCTTCGCTGATGGTGGGCGTGCGCGAGAGTACCCACAGGTATTCGCGCGAGGGGCTGCCGACGGTCACCAGGCTGTACTGGTCGTCCAGCTCCATGATCCAGTAGTCACCCCATACCATCGGGATCCACGACAGCCAGGCCGGCGCAAAGCGCACTTGCAGCTTGCTGTTGTTGCTGCCCGGGACCACCTTGGCCACGCCCAGGGCTTCATCGATACCATCGGCGGTCTTGCAGCGATTGCGCACGTCGATCTGGCCATCCTCGCGCGGGGTGTACTCTGCCGTGGTCGAGGACAGGCACTTCTTCTGGAAGCTGTTGGGGATCTTGGCAATCTCGTACCACTTGCCGGCATAGCGCTTGAGATCGACGCTGGCGACGGTCTTGACTTCCTGGGCCGTGACCGGGGCAGCTGCGCCGAGGACCGCCAGGCACACCAGGGTGGCAGCCAGGACTTGCGGGATTTTTTTCATCAGCTCGCTCTTTCGATGAAGATGAGATGCCGCTCGGCATCCAGGCCGGGCACCTGCAGCGGCCGGATGCTCTGGACCTTCCAGCCGGCCGGCAGGCGCTCGATTTCCTCCTGCGGCAACACACCCTTGAGGGCGATGTACTTGCCACCTTGTTGCAGGAGGTGGTTCGACCATGTGACGAAGTCCTTCAGTTCCGCAAAGGCGCGCGAGGTGATGACATCGTACTGTTGCTCGATGGGCAACTGCTCCACACGCGCATGCAAGACCGTCACATTGCCCAGCTGCAATTGCGCCTTGACCTGGTTGAGGAAGGCGGTCTTCTTCTGCACCGTATCGACCAGGGTGATGTGCATCTGCGGTTGCGCCTCGGCCGCCCAGATCGCCAATACGATGCCCGGCAGGCCGCCACCGGCACCCACGTCCAGCACGCGTTGCGCACCGGCGAAGGCGGTCATGGCCGAGAGCGAGTCCAGCAGGTGATGCGTCATCATCTGCGCCGGATCACGCAAGGCGGTCAGGTTGTAGACCTTGTTCCACTTGGCCAGCAACGCCTGGTAGGCCATCAGCTTGTCGATCTGGGCCTCGGAGAGGTCCAGGCCGAGCGCAGCAGCGCCTTCCTTGAGGGTGCGGGTCAGGTGGTGCTGGTCTGCAGTGTTGCTCATCCGTGATGCCTTGGTCTTGATCTGGTTCGACAATGGTGTGGGTCGGTGGCCGCTTCAGGCCGCCTGGTCGTCCGTGCTGGCGGTGCCGTGCTTGAAGCCACCCTTCTTCAGGTGTACCAGCAGCAGCGACAGCGCCGCTGGCGTCACGCCGGAAATGCGCGAGGCCTGGCCCAGGGTTTCCGGGCGGTGCTTGTTGAGCTTCTGGCGTACTTCGATGGAGAGCGCCTTGACGTCCATATAGTCCAGGTCGGCGGGCAGCTTCAGGTTTTCATTGTGATCCTGGCGGCTGATCTCATTGGCCTGGCGGGCGATATAGCCGGCGTACTTGACCTGGATCTCGACCTGCTCGCGCACCGGACCATCTTCGATGCCGGGGCCGGCCAGGGGCTGGCCTTCAGTACCGGTGAGGCTCATGAGGCTGTCGTAGTTGACGTTGGGACGGCGCAGCAGGTCCAGCAGGTTGTATTCGCGCTCGATGGCCTTGCCCAGCACGCGCTCGGCTTCGGCCGCAGCGAGGATGCGCGGGTTGACCCAGGTAGACTTGAGGCGTTCCATTTCACGTGAAACGGCTTCGCGCTTCTTCTCGAAGGCTTCCCATTGCGCATCGCCCACGCAACCGAGTTCGCGGCCGATCTCGGTCAGGCGCAGGTCGGCATTGTCTTCGCGCAGCGAGAGACGATACTCGGCGCGGCTGGTGAACATGCGGTAAGGCTCTTGCACGCCCTGGGTGACCAGGTCATCGACCAGCACGCCGAGGTAGGCTTCATCACGGCGCGGGGTCCAGGCCTCACGGCCCTGGGTCTGCAGGGCGGCATTGATACCGGCCAGCATGCCCTGGGCTGCGGCTTCTTCGTAACCGGTGGTGCCATTGATCTGGCCGGCAAAGAACAGGCCCTGGACCTGGCGGGTTTCCAGCGAGGACTTCAGGCCGCGTGGGTCGTAGTAATCGTATTCGATGGCATAGCCGGGACGCAGGATGTGGGCGTTTTCCATGCCCTTCATCGAGCGCACCAGCTCCAGCTGCACGTCGAAGGGCAGGCTGGTGGAGATGCCGTTGGGGTAGAACTCGTGGGTGGTCAGGCCCTCGGGTTCCAGGTAGATCTGGTGCGAATCCTTGCTGGCGAAGCGGTGGATCTTGTCCTCGATGGAGGGGCAATAACGCGGGCCCACGCCTTCGATCACGCCGGTGTACATGGGGCTGCGATCCAGGCCGCCACGGATGATGTCGTGGGTGCGGCTATTGGTATGGGTGATCCAGCACGGCATCTGGCGCGGGTGCATGGCGGCATTGCCCATGACGGAGAACACCGGCACCGGATCCAGGTCGCCCGGTTGCTCTTCCAGGATGGCCAGGTTGATGCTGCGGCCATCGATACGCGGCGGCGTGCCGGTCTTCAGGCGGCCTTGCGGCAGCTTCAACTCCTTCAGGCGGGCCGACAGCGAGACCGCTGGCGGATCACCGGCACGGCCACCGGAGTAATTGTTGAGGCCAACGTGGATCTTCCCGTCCAGGAAAGTCCCGGCGGTCAGCACCACTGCCCTGCCCGCGAAACGGATACCGGCCTGGGTCACGGCACCGACGACGCGGTCCCCTTCGAGCATCAGGTCATCCACCGCCTGCTGGAACAGCCACAAGTTGGGCTGATTTTCCAGGCGCGAGCGGATCGCGGCCTTGTACAGGATACGGTCGGCCTGGGCACGCGTGGCGCGCACGGCTGGTCCCTTGGAAGAGTTCAGGATGCGGAACTGGATGCCGGCTTCATCGGTGGCGATCGCCATCGCCCCACCCATGGCATCGACTTCCTTGACCAGGTGGCCCTTGCCGATCCCGCCGATGGAGGGATTGCAGGACATCTGGCCCAGGGTTTCGATATTGTGCGTCAGGAGCAGGGTTTTCTGGCCCATGCGTGCTGCGGCCAGTGCAGCTTCGGTGCCGGCGTGACCGCCGCCAACGACAATGACGTCAAAATGTGTGGGAAATAGCATGATACGCGCCTCGCGGAGAGGTAAGAACAGAGGCGAGATTATAAGGTCTTTTGCAGAGAGGGTCCCGGCACCCCGGAAAAGGCTGTTGGTTTACCGCACTTCCCCACCCTGTTGGACACTATCAGGACGCTTCGGCGATAGCTATAGCTGATCAATGAAACATCGCTCGCACTGTTTCACGTGAAACAGTGCGCAGAAAAACATGAGCTTTTCACCTCAAGCGGCCCAAAAGAAAAACGGAGCCATCGGCTCCGTCTTCCATTTTCAATATCCACTGTTTCACGTGAAACAATGCACTCGTATGTTTGCACTGCCCTACTTCAGGAATGCATCGTAAGCACTCTTGAGGATCAAGGCCCCCACCACGACCAGAAATAATTTGCGCACGAAAACACTGCCATGTTTCATGGCCAGCCGGGTACCCACCAGCGAGCCACCGATATTGAAGACGGCCATCAGCAAACCCAACTGCCAGATCACGTGCCCGCTATAGCCGAACCAGCACAAGGCTGCCAGGTTGGTCGCGATGTTGACGAACTTGGAGACCGCCGAGGCCGACAGGAAGTCATAGCTGAACACCCGCACAAACAGGAAGACCAGGAAGCTCCCCGTACCCGGACCAAAGACACCGTCATAGAAACCCACCGCAGCTCCGATCAATGCCGCGTAGATCATCTCGCGGGCACCACTCAGCGTCGGAGCATGGGTAGTACCGAAGTCCTTCTTCTTCAGGGTGTACAGCGCCACCGCGATCAGGACGAAGGGCAAGGCCTTGCGGATCAGGTCGGTCGGGATATGCGTGACGACGAATGCGCCGAAGAAGGACAAGGCAAATGCGGCGATCGCCGCCGGGGTCACGGTACTCCAGCGCACTGCCACCTTGCGGGCGAAGTTGATCGCGGCCGCACTGGTACCCATGACACCGGCGACCTTGTTGGTCCCCAGCAGCGTGGCCGGCGTCGTGTTGGGAAAGACCGAGAACAGCGTCGGCACCAGCACCAGGCCCCCGCCTCCCACCACGGCATCGATCAATCCGGCGACAAAGGCTGCACCGCACAGCACCAGGTAATCAAGCATGTCCCCCCTCCCCTGTGCATAAGACAACGGGAATCAGGCGCGAGGCATCACAGGGGGTGACGAGGAAATGGCTGTGCATAAGATGAGGCGTGGATTTTCTTGGTGGGTCTGGCAGAGGATCACAAGCGGCCGGACAACCCCACCGCGTTTGCCCTCTGCGGGCGGCGCCTATTCTACCGCTGTCCTTCCCGCCGCATCAGCTACAGATAAGTCCCTTTGCCCGCTGTTACGAAACATGTCTCCGCTGTTCCCCTTCCCTTCGGCAAGCGCTGTGGACAAAACAGGATGGACAAAAAATTACCGCCGGGAAATCACACTGGGTGACCTGCCGGCGGTAAGCCTGGTCGCCCGTAGGCGACCGTCCTGCACTTGGATCTAGTGCGACTGTCTCGCCTGCCCCTTCCCGGCCAGCGCCAGGATCTCGCCGACGATACCCTTGCGGAAGGCCAGCACGCAGACGATGAAGATGAAGCCGGTCACGATGGTCACCGAATCGCCCAGGGTATTGAACCAGTCGATGTGGGTGACACCAGCCAGCCAGGTACCGATATCGCCCAGCTTGTTCTCCAGCATGATGATGATGACGGCACCGACGATGGGACCGACGATGGTGCCCAGGCCGCCCACCAGCGTCATCAGCACCACCAGGCCGGACATGCTCCAGTGCACGTCGGTCAGCGTCTCGAAGCCTAGCACCAGGGTCTTGGTAGAACCGGCCAGCCCCGACAACGCCGCCGACAGCACGAAGGCCAGCAGCTTGTAGCGTGCCACGTCATAGCCCAGCGAGATGGCGCGCGGCTCGTTCTCCTTGATCGCCTTGAGCACCTGTCCGAAGGGCGAATTGATGGTACGCACGATCAGCGCAAAGCCCGCCACCGCGATGGCCAGCACCACGTAGTACAAGGTCATGTCGTTTTCCAGGCTCAGGAAGCCCAGCAGCTTGCCGCGCGGGACCCCCTGCAAGCCATCCTCGCCACCCGTGAACGGCGCCTGCAAGGCCACGAAGAACAGCATCTGCGCCAACGCCAGGGTGATCATGGTGAAGTAGATGCCCTGGCGACGGATCGCCAGCAATCCCATCACCAGGCCGATCAGGGCGCCGGTGGCGGTACCTACGATCAGACCCAGTTCGGTCGGCAGACCCCACACCTTGAGCGCCTGGCCGCACATGTAGCCGGCCCAGCCCAGGAAAGCGGCATGACCGAAGGACAGCAGGCCGGTGTAGCCGATCAGCAGGTTGAAGGCGCAGGCGAACAACGCAAAGCACAGCATCTTCATCAGGAACACCGGGTAGATGCCGAAGGGTGCCGCCAGTGCCAGTATTAACAGAACTGCAATTCCGAGTTTCTTGTTCATGCCGGTCTCCGATTATTTCTCTTTGCCGAACAGGCCGGCCGGACGCACCATCAGGACGATGGCCATGATGATGAAGACCACGGTGGCCGACAGCTCCGGGTAGAACACCCGGGTCAGGCCCTCGATCAGTCCCAGCAGCAGGCCGGTGATGATGGAGCCGAGGATGGAACCCATGCCCCCGATGACCACCACGGCGAAGACGGTGATGATCAGGTTCGAGCCCATCAGCGGCGAGACCTGGATCACGGGGGCGGCCAGCACACCGGCGAAAGCCGCCAGCGCCACGCCGAAGCCGTAGGTCAGGGTCACCATCAGCGGCACGTTGATGCCGAAGGCTTCCACCATCTTGGGGTTCTCGGTACCGGCGCGCAGGTAGGCGCCCAGACGGGTCTTTTCGATGACGAACCAGGTGGCGAAGCACACCACCAGGGAGGCCGCCACGACCCAGGCACGGTAGTTGGGCAGCACCATGAAGCCCAGGTTGGTCGCGCCCTGCAGCAGCTCAGGCACCGAATAAGGCTGGCCAGAGACGCCATAGACGGAGCGGAAGATGCCCTCGATCATCAGCGTGATGCCGAAGGTCAGCAGCAGCCCATAGAGATGGTCCAGCTTGTAGAGCCAGCGCAGCATGGTCTTCTCGATCAGGATGCCGAAGGCCCCGACCAGGAGAGGTGCCACCACGAGCATGACCCAGTAGTTCAGGTCGAAGTAGCTCAGGCCCATCCAGGCCAGGAAGGCGCCCAGCATGTAGAGCGTGCCGTGCGCGAAATTGATCACGTTGAGCAAGCCGAAGATCACCGCCAGGCCCAGCGAGAGCATGGCGTAGAAGGAGCCGTTGACCAGGCCCAGCAGGAGCTGGCTCAACAAGGCTTGCAGGGGGATGCCGAATAGTTCCATAAAAACCCGTTCGTCCAGATGGGTGAAAAACGCAATCGCCTACAGCAAAAATCTGCCATCCCCGCGTGAACAGAAATGACAGATTTTGCTGGTCGATCCGATTGCCTTACTGCTTGCTGCTTACTTCCAGGCGGCGCACTTGGACTCGGCCTTGGTGGTCCATGCCTGTTCAGCAGGAATGGTCTGCACCAGCTTGTAGTAGTCCCACGGATACTTCGATTCCGATTGCGCCTTGACCTGGTACAGGTACATGTCGTGCACCACGCGGCCGTCAGCGCGCAGGTAGCCGTTCTTCTGGTACATGTCGTTGAACTTGGCCTTGCGCAGTGCGGCCATCACCTTGTCGGAATCGTCGGTGCCGATTTCCTTGACGATCTTCAGGTACTGCAGGGCAGCCGAGTAATCGGCGGCTTGCAGCGAGGACGGCATTTTCTTGCGCACGGCGAAGTAGCGCTTGGCGAAGGCACGGGTCTCGTCGTTGGTATCCCAGTACCAGCTGTCGGTCAGGTACAGGCCTTCGGTGCTCTTCAGGGTCAGCGAGTGCACGTCATTGATGAACACCAGCAGACCGGCCAGCTTGGCGGTCTTGGTAATGCCGAACTCGTTGGCGGCCTTGACCGCATTGATGAAGTCACCACCCGCGTTGGCCAGACCGATGATCTGGGCCTTGGAGCTCTGCGCCTGCAACAGGAAGGAGGAGAAGTCGGACGCGCCCAGCGGGTGCTTGACCGAACCCACCACGGTGCCGCCCGACGCCTTCACGACGTTGGCGGTATCGGCTTCCAGCGAGTGGCCGAAGGCATAGTCGGCGGTCAGGAAGAACCAGCTCTTGCCGCCCTGCTTCACCACGGCCGAACCGGTACCCTTGGCCAGGGCCACGGTGTCGTAGGCGTAGTGCACGGTATAGGGCGAGCATTCTTCATTGGTCAGGCGGGCCGAGCCGGCGCCGATCTGCATGTAGACCTTCTTCTTCTCGGCGGCGACCTTGGCGCTGGCCAGGGCGGTACCGGAGTTGGTGCCGCCGATCAGCATGTCCACGCCCTGCTGGTCGAACCATTCGCGCGCCTTGCTGGCGGCCACGTCGGCCTTGTTCTGATGGTCGGCCACCAGCAGTTCGATCTTCTTGCCATTGATCGCGCCACCCATGTCGGCAATTGCCATCTTGATGGCTTCCGCACCGCCCTGGCCATCGATGTCCGAATACACGCCCGAGATATCGGTGATGAAGCCGATCTTGATCACGTCGCCCGAAATCTGGGCCGAAGCCGGTGCCATCGCGAATGCTGCCGCTGCTGCGGTGACGGCCAGTGCCATTGCCTTGAGTTTCATTTTCATCTCCTCTGTTATGAAGCCCGCTAAGTGGTTTTGATGCGAGACAACCCGATTGCTACGGAGACAGGATCGCTGTCCCCGCGAACGTACTTATTGGTTAAATTCTTGTCGTGGTGAAGCTGGTGACACCGTCGGTGCTGCACCGTGCACATTGCCCTGCGCGCGGTGGATCAGACGCCGAGCAACTCGTTCAAGGTCGCCATCTTCGATTCCAGCTGGGCGGACTCGAAGGACTCGACGATCTGGCCATGCTCCATCACATAGAAGCGATCAGCCAGGGGTGCGGCGAAACGGAAGTTCTGCTCGACCATCACGATGGTGTAGCCCTTGGCCTTGAGCGTGGTGATCATGCGCGCCAGGGCTTGCACGATGACCGGGGCCAGGCCTTCGGAGATCTCGTCGAGCAGCAACAGGCGCGCGCCGGTGCGCAGGATGCGCGCCACCGCCAGCATCTGCTGTTCGCCGCCGGACAGGCGGGTGCCCTGGCTGCTGCGACGTTCCTTCAGGTTGGGGAACATCTCGTAGATCTCGTCGATGGACATGCCACGATCGGTCTTGGAGACGAAGGGCGGCAGCATCAGGTTTTCTTCCGCCGAGAGCGAGGAGAAGATGGCCCGCTCTTCCGGGCAGTAACCGACGCCGTGATGGGCGATCTTGTGGGTGGCCAGGTTGATGGTTTCCTGGCCGTTGATCTTGATGCTGCCCTTGCGCGTCCCCACCAGCCCCATGATGGAGCGCAGCGTGGTGGTACGGCCGGCGCCATTGCGGCCCAGGAGCGTGACCACCTCGCCCTGGTGGACGTTCAGGTTGACGTTGTGCAGGATGTGCGATTCGCCATACCAGGATTGCAGGTCGCTGATCTGCAGCACCAGCGGTGCAGTGGACGACGACGTCTTCACGGTGGCATTCATGGTTGCGGTGCTCATCAGTGCGCTCCCTGCAGTTCGGCGGAGGTGCTGCCCATGTAGGCTTCCATCACCTGCGGGTTGCGCGAGACTTCTTCATAGTTGCCTTCGGCCAGCAGCGCGCCTCGTTGCAGCACGCTGATGCGATCGCAGATGCCCGAGATCACGCTCATGTTGTGCTCCACCATGAGGATGGTGCGGCCCGCCGAGACCTTCTTGATCAGCGCCGTGACGCGGTCCACGTCTTCGTGGCCCATGCCCTGGGTGGGTTCGTCCAGCAGCATCAGCTCCGGTTCCATGGCCAGGGTGGTGGCGATCTCCAGGGCGCGCTTGCGGCCATAGGGAAGGTCTACCGTGGTGGTGCGGGCGAAGCTGGTGAGGTCCACCTCTTCCAGCAGCTGCATGGCGCGCTCGTCGAGCTGCTTCAGGCTGTCGCCGTTCTTCCAGAAATGGAAGGAGGTACCGAGCTTGCGCTGCAGGCCGATGCGCACGTTTTCCAGCACGCTCATGTGCGGGAAGACAGCGGAGATCTGGAAGGAACGGATGATGCCCTGGCGCGCGATCTGCGCCGGAGCGTCCATGGTGATGTCTTTGCCGTTGAACAGGATCTGGCCCGAGGTCGGCACCAGGAACTTGGTCAGCAGGTTGAAGCAAGTCGTCTTGCCGGCGCCGTTGGGGCCGATCAAGGCATGAATGTGACCGCGCTCAATTTGCAGGTTGACCGCGCTTACTGCCGTGAAACCCTTGAATTCCTTCGTCAGGTTCCGTGTCTCCAGAATGACGTCTGTCATAGTCTCTTCTTTCCCTTTGATGCCCGCGCCGGTTGATCCGGTCGTCAAGGCCTGCCTGCTGCGGTTGGTCTGAATCTTTTGGATTCAGGAACCGCCGTTTTTACCTGGCGAATCGAGAAGCTCGTTTTAATATTTGGCGCATAGTAGCCGAGTCGTACCATTCCTACAATACGTATAAGTACCGTATCGACCAGCGCCCGGGAATTGCCCTTTTCACGCCCGGGAAAGCAGGCTGGAAGCGACTTTCTCGGCAATCATGACAGTCGGCGAATTGGTGTTGCCGGAGGTGATCGAGGGCATCACCGAGGCATCGGCCACCCACAATCCGCCCACCCCGCGCACCCGGCATTGGGGGTCCACCACCGCCATCGCGTCATCGCTGCGCCCCATGCGGCAAGTGCCCACGGGATGGAAAATGGTGGTACCCACTTCACCGGCGGCACGGTAGAGGTCTTCCTCGCTCTGGTAGCTCGGCCCCGGCTTGAATTCCTCGGGACGGTAGCGTGCCAGGGCGGGGGCGGCTGCGATGCGGCGGGTCAGGCGCAGGGAGTCGGCGGCGACCTTGCGATCCTCGGCCGTGGCGAGGTAGTTGGTGGTGATCCGGGGGGCCAGGGCGTGATCGACCGAGGCCAGGCGCACGTGGCCGCGCGAGGTCGGGCGCAGGTTGCATACGCTGGCCGTGAAGGCAGGGAAAGGATGCAGCGGATCGCCGAACTTCTCCAGCGACAGCGGCTGCACGTGGTACTGCAGGTTGGCGCTGGCCTGGCCCGGATCGGACCTGGCGAAGGCGCCCAGTTGCGAGGGTGCCATGGACATCGGGCCGCTCTGCATGAGCAGGTATTCCAAGCCGATCTTCATCTTGCCCAACATGGTCGAGGCCATGGCATTGAGCGTCTTGGCCCCTTGCACCTTGAAGGCCATGCGGATCTGCAGGTGGTCCTGCAGGTTCTCGCCCACGCCCGCCAGCGGCTGCACCACCGGGATCTGGTGCTGCTGCAACAGCTCCGGCGCGGCAATGCCCGACATCTGCAGGATATGCGGCGAACCGATGGCACCGGCGCAGAGGATGGTCTGGTCCGCCTCGGCGAACCAATCGCTGCCGCCACCGGTGAATTCGACGCCGGTACAGACCGGCCCGGACGGTCCCTGCGTGAAGCGCAGCTTCCTCACGTGCGAGCCGGTCATGATATCGAGGTTGCCCTGCTTCATGGCAGGCCTCAGGAAGGCCTTGGAAGCGTTCCAGCGCACGCCGCGCTTCTGGTTGACGTCGAAGTAGCCACAGCCCTCGTTATCGCCCTGGTTGAAGTCGTCGAGCCTGGGAATGCCATTCTCGGCGGCAGCCTCGCGGAAGGCATCCAGGATGTCCCAGCGCAGGCGTTGCTTCTCCACCCGCCATTCGCCGCCGGCGCCGTGGAACTGGCTGGCGCCGAGATGGTAGTCCTCGCTCTTGCGAAACAGCGGCAGCACGTTGTCCCAGCGCCAGCTATCGTCGCCGGTCACCTCGGCCCAGTGATCGTAGTCGCGTGCCTGGCCGCGCATGTAGATCATGCCGTTGATGGAGGAGCAGCCCCCCAGCACCTTGCCGCGCGGGTAGATCAGGCTGCGTCCGTTCAGGCCCGGATCGGCCTCGGTACGGAACATCCAGTCGGTGCGCGGATTGTTGATGCAGTAGAGATAGCCGACCGGGATATGGATCCAGAGGTAATCGTCGCGCGCCCCTGCTTCGATCAGCAGCACCTTCACGCCGCGCTGCTTGGAAAGACGGTTGGCCATGACGCAGCCGGCAGTGCCGGCGCCGATGATGATGTAGTCGTATTGCCCTGCCGATTGCATGCTGTCTCCGCTGTGTTCTTGTTCTTTGTATTACCCAGGCCCGTTCGGACTGAGTAGCGCCGCAGGCGCGTATCGAAGGCCCACCGACGGCACACCTTCGATACGTCGCTGCGCGACTACTCAGTCCGAACGGTAGTTCATCAAACCACCCTTCCTTGCTTACTTGGCCACCGGCATGGTGAATTCCGCCCCCTTGCCGATGGTGGCCGACCAGCGCTGCATGATGGACTTGTAGCGCGTATAGAAGCGGATGCCCTCCTCGCCATAGGCATGGGTATCACCGAAGAGCGAGCGCTTCCAGCCGCCGAAGGAATGCCAGGCCATCGGCACCGGGATGGGCACGTTGATGCCCACCATGCCGACCTGGATGCGGCGCGAGAACTCATGCGCGGTATTGCCGTCGGCCGTGAACAGCGACACGCCATTGCCGTATTCATGGGCATTGATCAGCTGTACCGCCGAGGCGAAATCAGGCACGCGCACCACGCACAGTACCGGGCCGAAGATTTCCTCCTGGTAGATCTTCATGTCGGTGGTCACGTTGTCGAAGAGCGTGCCGCCGATGAAGAAGCCGCCCTCATGGCCCGGCACCTTCAGGCCGCGACCGTCGACCAGCAGCTTGGCGCCGGCATCCACGCCGCTCTGGATATAGCCCTCGACCTTGGCTTTGTGGGCAGCGGTCACCAGCGGGCCCATTTCGGCGTCGTCCTCCATGCCGTTCTTGACCTTCAGCGCCTTCACGCGCGGAATCAGGGCCTCCACCAGCTTGTCGGCCACGCTGCCCACGGCCACCGCCACCGAGATGGCCATGCAGCGCTCGCCGGCCGAGCCGTAGGCCGCACCGATCAAGGCATCCACGGCCTGGTCCAGGTTGGCGTCGGGCATCACCACCAGGTGGTTCTTGGCGCCACCCAGGGCCTGGGCGCGCAGCGGGAAGGTACCAGCACGCTCGGTCGCCTTGCGATAGATGTATTCGGCAATCGGGGTGGAACCAACGAAGGACACCGCCTGCACCTCGGGATGTTCCAGCAGCGCATCCACGGCCACCTTGTCACCCTGCACGACGTTGAAGACGCCATCAGGCAGGCCGGCGCGCTTGAACAGCTCGGCCAGCATCAGCGAAGGCGACGGATCGCGCTCGGAAGGCTTCAACACGAAGCTGTTGCCGGTGGCGATGGCAATCGGTGCCATCCACAGCGGCACCATCACCGGGAAGTTGAAGGGGGTGATGCCGGCGGTCACGCCCAGCGGCTGGCGCAGGTTCCAGTTGTCGATGCCCCCGCCGATGTTGTCGGTGAACTGGGTCTTGAGCAATTGTGGGATGCCGGTGGCGAATTCGACGATCTCCAGCCCCCGGGTCACCTCCCCTTTTGCATCCGAGAACACCTTGCCGTGCTCCAGCGTGATCGCCTTTGCCAGCGCATCATGGTTCTGCTCGATCAGCTCCTTGAACTTGAAGAGCACGCGGGCGCGCTTCAGCGGCGCAGTCTCGGCCCAGGCAGGTGCTGCCGCGCTGGCGGCGGCCACCGCCGCATTGACTTCCTGCACCGACGCCAACGACACCTTGGCCGCGACTTCGCCGGTGGCGGGATTGAACACGTCCTGGCTGCGGCCGCTCTCGGAACGGGACAGCTGGCCATTGATGAAGTGATCGATGTGCGGGAGGCTCATAAGGTTTCCTTTGGTGTTGTCGATGGCAGCGGGGTGATCCGTCTCACGATCCCCCTGAATCCTGGCCCCCCTCGAACGGGCGGCAGTGAAGAGCAAGAATAGCCCTCCCCGACGACCGCATCCAATGAGGAATTATCAAGAGCAATATAAAAACTGCTTATAATCCTTTTTTCTTGCCCACACGCTACCCACAAGAAAATCACAGGCTTTCCACCGGGATATCCACGGGCTTATCCACACCTTGGATATGGGATTTGAAAGATGGATCGCGGAAGATATCAATGGATCTGACCCAGTTACGCGCATTTATCTCGGTTGCCCATGAAGGCAACCTGACCCGTGCCGCTGAAAAACTGCATCTGACCCAACCCGCGGTCAGTCTGCAAATCAAGGCCCTGCAAGAGAGTCTGGGTCTGCCATTGTTCAATCGCAGTGCAGCCGGCATGGTGCTCACGGTCGAAGGCAACAAGCTGCTGCCCCTGGCCGAGCGTGTCCTGGCTGATGTGCAGGAGCTGCGCCGCCACGCCAACGAATTCCGATCCAGTACCGGGGCGCTGTCCGGGTCCTTGGCCATCGGCACCATCCTTGATCCCGAATTCATCCGGCTGGGGGTATTCCTGAAGTTGCTGGTCGAACGTCATCCGCAGCTGTCGACCCAGCTTTCTCACCACATGTCGGGGTCCGTCCTCAATGAAGTTCGCGCCGGCAAACTCGACGTGGGATTTTTCCTCGGCGACCCCGGCAAGGGCTTCCACGCCATGACGTTGACCTCCTTCACCTACAAGGTCATCGCCCCGGCCGGCTGGAAAAACCGTGTCAGCGGCAAAGGCTGGAAGGAGTTGTCACGCCTGCCCTGGATCTGGACACCTCCCGAATCGGCGCATCATCGTTTATTAAGCAAGATCTTCGCGCAACATCACGTAAAACCACATACTGTGGCCCTAGTTGACCAGGAATCCTCGATGCTCGACCTGGTCAAGTCCGGCGTGGGACTGTCGCTGGCGCGGGCATCGATTGCCTTGAGCCAGGCCCATGCCCATGGTCTGGTGATTGCCGATGCGGTCGAACTATCGACCGAACTGAGCTTTATTTCCCTAGAGAAACGACAAAATGACGA
This sequence comes from Herbaspirillum sp. ASV7, assembly GCF_016429215.1. Taxonomy (GTDB): domain Bacteria; phylum Pseudomonadota; class Gammaproteobacteria; order Burkholderiales; family Burkholderiaceae_D; genus Herbaspirillum. Next base: position 40,790 of record NZ_JAELUH010000010.1, read on the forward strand.
TGCCATCCAAGCCGTTTTCCAGTTATTGCAGGAAATATGGCAATCCTGACATTACTTGCTGGTAACACGGTGTTCCTGGTTATCGGATGAATTGACCAATATCTCCGTCTTCCTGCCGAACCCAAAGGGCCGTTGAGCGGGTTCTTGCCTTTGCCAAGGGCTTTTTGACGGGTTTTGGTGTTTGAAAAGCAATTTTTTGGAAAGATGTCCACCGCGAACCCTCTTTCGGTTCTTTAATTTAGATGTGGATATATATAAATAGTAGTGATTGTTAACGTCGCCAAAAACTGTGGATAACTTGGTTTACCTGAAAAAAAACAATCCTTTAGCTCTTTGATAAACGCTTGGTAAGCTTCTGCATTGCCGACGTACAGATTCTGGACAATTTTTCGTCGGTGGATAAAACGGCGAGATATACCCAAACCGCCCAGCAGATATGCAAAGAGTTATCCACAGCCGGCTTCAAACCCAGGGAAAAAGCCATGCCACTGCCCGCCAAGCCTCGTATCGAGCTCCTGCCATCGGGTTTGCAATTTGAACAAGCGCCGGGTTTGTCCATCCTGCAATCCGGCCTGGCCAAGTCCATTCGCCTGCCCAATTCCTGCCGCAATGGCACGTGCCGGACTTGCATGTGCAAATTGTTCACAGGGGAAATTCATTACCAGATCGAATGGCCAGGCTTGACCCGCGAAGAAAAGGCCGAGGGCTGGATCCTGCCTTGCGTCGCAGAGGCCCGCACGGATCTGGTGCTTGAGGTTCCGGACGCCGTCGATCTCAAGACCTGATGTCTTGTCCACCGCCGCTGCCGCAGGTCAGCAGATCTCCGGCGCCTTGTGGATAAAAAATCGCGCTGGCGGGCTCAGGAGCCCTGCCAGCGCTTTTCTTTTCCACAGTCGCTCTCGGTGCTCCAGGAAGAATGATGGTGCTTCCTGGCGGTTTCCTACCCGCTTCAGCTTGAAACACCTATGCGGGCAGGCAAGTCCTGCCCTTTGTCGACGCTGTGAGGACGCGCCGCAAAGCGCGCGTTCTTCAGCTTTATATCTAAGCTGTTTATAAAATTAGTAGTGATGGTTAACGTCACCCCACTTCTGTGGATAACTTGGTTAACCCGAAGTAAATCAGTGCTTTGCCTAAAGCATAAGCACTTGGGCAAGCCCTGTATGAAGTCATAACAGAACTTGGATAAAAAACGGCCTTTGGATAACTTTTCGAGTTTTCCCCAATCGATAAAAAAGTTATTCAGAACTTTATCCACAGGCATCGACAAAATTGGAAAATTAGGGTCACTGAGAGCGGTTTTCGGCAAACATGCCGATTTCGGGAGATTTCCCCCCTGATTCCCCGTATTTCACCGTCCTGGATGCACCATTCACAGGCATTTTTGCTGCGCTTCTCCACCAGCGGGAAATCTTGTCCACCGCGCTGCGCGAAAAAACGGATCAAAAATGCGCTGGGGCAGGAGAGTTATCCCCTGCCCCAGGATGAGGAAAGCGCCCCGTTTTGGGGTGCTTATTTTTTAGGCGTTAGGTGACGGGGAGTGGTTTTTCCGGGCGCCGGGGCTTGCGGTGGCTTCTTTACTTCGTCGAGCAGATGGGCGCAGTCGGCTTGCTGGTCGCCATCGATGTTGATCAGCGGGAGGATCGCCGTCACCGGCGCCAGCAGGCCCAGCGCAACTGCGCCGCCGGCGCGCAGGGCCAATACCCCCTTGTTCACGCCGACGTCGGGATTCTTGAAGCTGCCGCTGACATACAGCGGCGAGCGCAGGGAGATGATGCGCAATCCTTTGCTCTTGGGGTGAATGTTCAGATCCAGTTTTTCCTGCTTCATGTCGATGCTGCCGTCGACCACGATGAGCGCATCCTCGGTGTCGAGCAGCAGCGTCTTCACGTCCATGACGCCATTGTGCACAGGCAGGTCGCCGGCCAGGCAATTGAGCCGGACCTCCTTGTCGCCGAACAGCTTGCTGATGACCACGTTGCCCACGTTGAGTCCGGCCGCTTCCAGCAGGAATTTGCTGATCGCGCCCTGGTTGACCAGGGTCTTCACCTCGCCATTGGCCGAACCCAACATGGCCGCCACCGAATTGCCGGTGGACGACAGCCGGGCATCGCCATTGATCTCGCCGAAGCTGGTGTGCGATGCATCCAGTTGTGGATAAAGTTTCTGGATCTTCAGCTTGCGTGCCGACAGGCTCATCTCGGACTTCATCTGCGCCGCCTGGCCATCGAGCCGGATGGTCGAACTGAGCGTGCCACCGGCTACGCCAAAGTCCAGTGGTGCCAGGGTCAGCACCTTGTCCTTGAGGATCAGGTGGGCCTGCAGGTCGCTGATGGGCAGGTCCTTCTGCTTGACGATGCGCTTGCCGGTCAGGCGCACGTCGGCGTCCAGCGCACCCCAGGCGTCGGTACTGAAGGTCTTCACCGGCAGTATCTTGTCCACAGGCTGACGCTCTTGCGCACCGCGTTCGGCCTTCTGGGCATTGGAATCGGCACCGATCAGCGGCGCCAGGTCGTCGAAGCGCAGTTCATTGGAGGTCAGCGTCCCGGAAAGGCTGGGCCGCGCGCTGCCAGCGCCGGTGGCGTAGTGCAGATCGCCGTGGATATCGCTCTGGCCGACCTTGCCACTGAATTGCTCGTAGCTCCATTCACTGTGCCCGGCATCGATCTTGCCGATGAGCCGGCCCTCGGTGGCAAAGGGCGGCGTCTCCGGCAGCAGCACGCCGGTCAGCGGATAGAGATTGCCCATGCTGGCGCCCGAGACCGACAGCCGCAGGTCCAGTGCCGCCAGCTCGGCCGGCTTGGTCAGCGTGCCGCGCACGCCGATGGCGGTCTTGCCGACCTTGACCTCGGCCTGCAGCGGATAGGGTTGTTGCGGGTCCTGCAGCGACAGCACGCCGCCGGCCTTGCCCTGGCCCGATACAGGCGCGCCATTGAAGCTGCCGGCCAGCTTCCAGCCCAGTCCATAGAGCCGCTCCCTGTCGGGATCAAGGGTGTCGATGTCGGCCTTGATATTGATCTTGTCCACAGCGTCATCCAGGGCCAGCTTGCCCTGGCGCAGCGCAATGCGGCCCAGCTGCAGTTGCCAGGCCGAGGGGCCATCGCTGCTGCTCTTGAAGGTCCAGTTGTTCACAGCCTCGCGGTTGCGCAGCAGCGACACCGCCGGATCCTGCACCTCCAGCGAGGGCAGGGAAATCTTGTGCACAAGCAAAGGCAGCGGGTTCAGCGTGAATGTCACCCGGCGTACCGTCGCCATCGGGCCAGACGGGGCGAAGGCGGGCGGATTGCCCAGGCGCAGATCCTCGGCCTGCAAACGTGGCCAGGGCAGCCAGCGAGCCCAGAACCCGGCCGGCGGCACCGTGGCTTCGGGGCGTTGCCAGTGCAGCGACAGGTCGCCCTGGATGACGAACTCGCGCCCGATCGCGGCCGATACGCGGTCGTTGATCCAGGGTTTGGCCCGGTTCCAGTCGAAGATGAGGATGAAGATGATGGTTGCGGTGATCACCGCGATCAGGCTGGCGAGCAGCCAGAGGATGGTTCTTGTCAGGCGCGACATCGGCAGGTCTTCCTGTGGAGGATTGTCAACATGCGCCGATGCCCCGCCGGCATCCCACAGCCGGCTACCGCGACTGCATCAGCGCTTCATGTTGATACGACCGAATTCGTCATGCGTTGTTGCAGACAAGTGCGCGCGCAACCACTTGTGGGCCGGATTGCGGGCGTCGCGCTCGTGCCACAACATGTCCACATGCTCTTCCGGCGTCTGGAAGGGCAGCTCCTTGACCACCAGTACCTCGGCCATGCCGGTGGCCGCCACCAGGTGGCGCGGCAAGACTGTCAGCAACTCCGAGCTGGCCACGATGCGCCCGGCCGTGAAGAACTGGTTCACCGTCAGCAGGATCTTGCGCTCGCGGTTCATGCCCGCCAGCACGTCATCGATGACGGCATGGGGTTTGCCCGACAGGCTCACCAGCAGGTGGTCGGCGCCGCAATAGCTGTCCAGCGTCAGGGGCTGGCCGGCCAGCGGATGGTTCTTGTGCATCACGCACACGTATTGCCCGGTGTAGAGCCGGGCGTGGCTGATCTGGGTCTTGGCCATGCCCTGGCCATCGGCCAGCTGCGCGGTCACGCCGGGGAAGAAGCCGACCGCCAGGTCGATGTCGCCGCGCAGCAGCATGGCGCGCGGGTCGCGGGTGGTCAGCGGCATCATGCGGATCTTGATGCGCGGGGCGTCGCGCATGATGGTGCGCACCAGCGACGGCAGCCACAGCGCGGCCGTGGCATCGACCATGGCCATGCGGAAGGTGTTCTGGGCGCGCGAGATGTCGAAGCTTTCCGGCGCGATCACCGCTTCCAGCTCCGAGAGTGCGCGGCGCACCGTGGGCCACAGCTCCTCGGCGCGTGGCGTGGGCTTGACGCCATGGGCGGTGCGGATCACCAGGTCATCGTTCAGGGTATCGCGCAGGCGGCGTAGCGCATTGGAGACAGCCGGCTGGGTCATGGCCAGCAGGTTGGCCGCACGCGTCAGGTTCTGCTCGGTCATGACGGCGTCGAATACGCGCAACAGGTTCAGGTCCAGGGTGAGAAAGCTCATAGGGCGGGCCTTTGCGGCAGTAAGGGAGTCGCGAATGAACGCCGGTCGCATCCGGCAGAAATATTATTCACAGATTATATAACTGATATCCGAAACGGAAAGTGGTCAAACAAATGTGAGTTCACTACACTGCAATGCAACATAACACAACCCGTCAAGGATCGAATCATGGCAACCATCGCACAAAGCACCAACAGCACCTTCAAGAGCAAGTTCGCTGCCGTCATGCGCAACATCTTCATTCACTTCGTCAAGGCCCACGAGCTGCAAGCCGTCGCCCTGGTCGCTGCTGAACAAGACCGCGTGAACGGTTCGCGCCAACTGAACCGCATGGCCGACAAGTTCGAAGCCACCCAGCCCAACCTGGCTGCTGAGCTGCGCTTCATCGCCTCGCGCGGCTGATCGCCGGAAGGTTTCCGTAGCACCCGTTTCAAGTTTTTACCCGTTGCGCACCATCGCTGCGCGACGTTGGCGACAGGCCCAGCAGGCCATCGCCTGGTAGTCCAGGATTTCGGTAGTTCCGGCGCGTACGGCGCTTGTGTTGACGCTGATTCGATCAACGCGTCAGGACACCGATCCGTTGTCTCCTCCTCCCTCTTTAGGAAGGATTAACCCCGCAGGCCTGGCCTGTGGGGTTTTTTTTTTGTACGGCCGGTTTGCCGCCGCCGGCCACCACAGGGCGGATTGCGAAGTCGCACCGGCCCACGATATTCACCGGACAGAAGCATGGCGTCAAATGACGTTGTATTTTTGTTGAAGCCCGCCGCCATCGAAGGCCTCATTGTCCCCATGGCAACTCCCGGGAAAGCGGCCGGCGTCAGCGTGCAAGCGGGTTTGCGACCGATACCCCGGCACCGGCCAGCAAGCGTCGAGCTACATTCACGAATCGTATATCTGATATGAGAACTCTAAAGTAGTCATACAAGGCCCGGCACATCATACTGCGACGCAACAACAGTGAGATTGAACGCCGCGCAGTCGTGTCGCGGCATGATTATCAGAGGTAGAAATATCATGTCTTTCCTGAACCTGGCCTTTCCCGCAGAAGCAGCATTGCCCTTCGCCCAGACGATGATGGGCATGTTCGTGGCTTACCTGCGTCCGGCCTTGGGCCTGGGTGCACTGGTGACCTTCGTGATGATCTTCAAGCCACTGATCCTGGGTCTGGCGCAAGCCGCCGTATTGTTGGTCAAGCCGCGCAAGTCGCTGGAACAGCGCATCCTGGCGCACAAGTTCAGCGGCAAGATGATGTTGAACCGCATGGCCAACGAATACAGCATGACCCAGCCCAATTTCGCCGCCGAACTGCGCAACATGGCCGCGCGTGACTGATCGATAGTCCCCGCCAGCGTGCAGTTCGAGGCCCACCGGCTTCTGGTCGTGTAGTAGAGGTTTTGTAGTACGTACTGTGTCTCCTCCTCCCTCTTTAGGAAGGATTAGCCCCGCAAGCGCAAGCTCGCGGGGCTTTTTTTTGCGCCAGCGGCCCGCCTGCTGTGCTGGCAATCGTGATAACTTGTCCCCCTGCCAATCAACATCGCATTGCCGCAAGACATCATGTGCCAGCTCCTCGGGATGAACTGCAACACCCCTACCGATATCGTGTTCAGCTTTACCGGTTTCGCCACCCGTGGCGGCCTGACCGATCATCACAAGGATGGCTGGGGCATCGCCTTCTTCGAGGGTTCGGGCGTGCGCACCTTCGTGGATCACCAGGCGGCAGTGGATTCCCCGGTAGCCGAGCTCATCAAGCGCTACCCGATCAAGTCCCAGCATGTCATCGCGCATATCCGCAAGGCCACCCAGGGCCGGGTCACGCTGGCCAATTGCCATCCCTTCGTGCGCGAGCTGTGGGGGCGCTATTGGGTCTTTGCCCACAACGGCGACCTGAAGAACTTCACTCCTGAACTGGATGGCCCTTTCCGTCCGGTCGGCACCACCGATAGTGAACTGGCCTTTTGCTTCATCCTGCAGGAGATGCGCAAGCGTTTCGGCGACAGCCTGCCGCTGCTGGCCGACCTGCGCGCCGCGCTGCGCGAGATCGTCGACCAGATCGCCAGCCATGGCACCTTCAACATGCTGCTCTCGGACGGCTCTGCATTTTATACCCACTGTTCCACCAACCTTTACTACATCGTCCGCCAGCACCCGTTTGCCACCGCCAAGCTGTCTGACGAGGATCTGTCGGTCGATTTTTCCCAGGTCACCACCAGCAATGACCGGGTCGCCGTCATCGTCACCCAGCCGCTGACCGACAACGAAACCTGGACCCCCTACCAGCCCGGTGAGCTGAAGGTATTCGTCGATGGCGCCGTCGTTGCCTGAATGCTTGGGCCGTTTCATCTTGTCCACAGGTATCAAAAGGGGACATAGCTGACCCCTCTCCCTGGTTTTGCACAGCCTGTTACAAAAAACCTTGTCCCCGTCAAAATCCTTGTCAGTTCAATAATTCATCGACTCTGTCCCTCTAACGTCCACGTTGCAAGCGCCTCCGGAGAATGAGGACATGCGGAGCTGCTGCGCAGCCTGTGGATAGATCAAGTTTTTCGGATGAATTTGCGTATGCGCCTGTGGATAACTTGGGTATACCGGGGTAAAATGCGTCCCTCGTTTCGCGCCCGGACGACTTCATTTCGCCTGACCCACCGACCCTGGATGGGACAGCCGGGCGCCGCACTAATCCGATAAGAAAGCTTCATGGAAAACTTCTGGCAGGCCTGCTCCCACAAACTAGAGCAGGAGCTGACCCCTCAGCAATACAGCGCCTGGATCAAGCCGCTGGTGCCGCTCGACTTTGAAGACGGGCTGCTGCGCATCGCCGCGCCCAATCGCTTCAAGCTGGACTGGGTCAAGACCCAGTTCGCCAACCGCATCACCGCGTTGGCCTGCGAATACTGGGATGCGCCCACCGAAGTCCAGTTCGTGCTGGACCCGCGCGGCAACCAGGGCCGGCGTCCGGCCGCCAGCGCGCAAGCTGCCGGCGGCGGTGCCAACGGCCTGGGCTTGCCCAACCACGAGCAGCTGCACCTGGACCCCGAGCCGGCCCAGCCGGTGCGTGCCGTGGCGCCGCGCCAGGAACAGTCGCGCATCAACCCGGTGCTGACCTTCGACAACCTGGTTACCGGTAAGGCCAACCAGCTGGCGCGCGCCGCCGCCACCCAGGTCGCCAACAACCCCGGCACCTCGTACAACCCGCTGTTCCTGTACGGCGGCGTGGGTCTGGGTAAGACCCACATCATCCACGCCATCGGCAACCAGGTGCTTGTGGATAACCCGGGCGCCAAGATCCGCTACATCCACGCCGAGCAATACGTGCGCGACGTCGTCACGGCCTACCAGCGCAAGGGTTTCGACGACTTCAAGCGTTACTACCACTCGCTGGACCTGCTGCTGATCGACGATATCCAGTTCTTCGGCGGCAAGAGCCGCACCCAGGAAGAATTCTTCTACGCCTTCGAAGCCCTGATCGCAGCCAAGAAGCAGATCATCATCACCAGTGATACCTACCCCAAGGAAATCAGTGGCATGGATGACCGCCTGATCTCCCGCTTCGACTCCGGCCTGACGGTGGCCATCGAGCCGCCCGAACTGGAGATGCGCGTGGCCATCCTGATGAAGAAGGCCGCTGCCGAGGACGTGGTGCTCTCCGACGACGTCGCCTTCTTCGTCGCCAAGCACCTGCGCTCCAACGTGCGCGAGCTCGAAGGCGCGCTGCGCAAGATCCTGGCCTACTCGCGCTTCCACGGCAAGGACATCACCATCGATGTCGTCAAGGAAGCCCTGAAGGACTTGCTGTCGGTGCAGAACCGCCAGATCTCGGTGGAAAACATCCAGAAGACGGTGGCCGACTTCTTCAACATCAAGGTCGCCGACATGTATTCCAAGAAGCGTCCGGCCAACATCGCCCGTCCGCGCCAGATCGCCATGTACCTGGCCAAGGAGCTGACCCAGAAGAGCCTGCCGGAAATCGGCGACCTCTTCGGCGGCCGCGACCACACCACGGTGCTGCACGCGGTGCGCAAGATCGCCGCCGACCGCGCCAAGAGCCCGGAATGCAACCATGAGCTGCACGTGCTGGAGCAAACCCTGAAGGGTTGACCCGGCCGGCCACGGGGTTTGCCCTGTGGATAAAAAGACAATGCCGCCCGCGTCCGCGCCGGCGGCATTGTCTTTTCCACAGCGACACGCCAAAAATGCTGTGGATAAAATAAAAAACCGCCTGCGGCGCTGCACTTCCCGCCCCGGGGCAAGGACTGCGGCCAGCGATCGCGGCTGCGCTTTTTACCCCCTCCGCACCCATGGCGCACTACTCCGAAGAGGGGATGATTGGTACAATGGAAGGCGTTATTTCGCAGGCGGACGCAAGGGCCGGCCACGGAGCAGGAAATCCGCGAGGTAGCGAGGAAATTTCGGAGAACTACCCTTCAACATCGGGTAAAAGTATTCAAATATTCCAAACGTGTAGCCAAGTGTATTAAGTGGCCCGGTCAGGTCTGGCAGCAGGAGACCCACCTGGGCGACGGTATCACCAGCTTTTCGGGAACGGGTTTCGTACCGGATGTCACCGGCCATGCCAATGCAGGAGCATTGCGCATCCAAGCAGGTTGAAGGGCAAGCAGCTGTTTTTCACCAGAGGAGGAACAAGCGCGACATGGGCATGACGACACGCCATCCGACGGCATCCTTTGAACCACTATTAGCAAGGACAAACTGACTATGCAATTGGTTAAAACCCAACGAGACACGCTCCTGCGTCCTCTGCAGATCGTGAGTGGTATTGTCGAGCGTCGGCACACATTGCCGATTCTGGCCAATATTCTCATTCGCAAGGACGGCGAGAAGGTCTCTTTCCTGTCGACCGACATCGAAGTGCAGATCACCACGCACGCCGACGTCGGCTCCGGCAGCGAAGCCACGGCCACCACGGTGGCCGCGCGCAAGCTGCTCGACATCCTGCGCGCCCTGCCTGACTCCGGCGAGGTCGCCATCTCCCTGTCCAACAAGCGCCTGACGGTGCAGTCCGGCAAGTCGCGCTTCGCGCTGCAGACCCTGGCCGCCGAGGAATTCCCGACCGTTGCCCAGGCCGAGCACTACAACGCCCAGGTCAACCTGCCGCAGAAGACCCTGAAGCACCTCTTCAACATGGTCCACTTCGCCATGGCCCAGCAGGACATCCGTTACTACCTCAACGGCCTGCTGCTGGTGGTGGAAGGCAAGAACGTCATTGCCGTGGCCACCGACGGCCACCGCCTGGCCTTCTGCCAGGTCGAGACCGAAGAGGACTTCCCGCGCCAGGAAGTGATCATCCCGCGCAAGACCATCATCGAGCTGCAACGCCTGCTCGACGACAGCGACGAAGAAGTCCAGCTGCAGATCGCCAACAACCAGGTCAAGCTGACCTTCGCCGACATCGAGCTGATCTCCAAGCTGGTGGAAGGCAAGTTCCCCGACTACACCCGCGTGGTGCCCAAGGGCTACAAGAACAGCTTCACCATCAGCCGCGACCAGCTGCTGCGCTCGCTGCAACGCGCTGCCATCATGACCAGCGACAAGTTCAAGGGCGTGCGCTGGGTGATCGCCCCGGGCAGCCTGAAGATCAGCTCCACCAACGCCGACCAGGAAGAAGCGGTCGAAGAGCTGGAAATCGACTACGGTGGCGACACCGTCGACATCGGTTTCAACGTCAGCTACCTGCTCGACGTGCTCAACAACCTGAAGAACGACTACGTCAACATCGCCCTGGGCGATGCCAACTCGTCGGCCCTGATCACCATCCCTGACAACGCCGACTTCAAGTACGTCGTCATGCCGATGCGGATCTGAGCACACCCGCTCCACGCGCACGAGGGGCCGTCACAGACGGCCCCTCGGTCGCTTTTGAGAATTCCGTTTTTTGCAGCTCCCTAGCCACTTCCCGATCGGATGGCTAGCAATTTCAGAAGGTAACCATGTCCTCCAGCCCCGCAGACAACACCAATTCCGCACAACAAAGCTATGGCGCTTCCTCCATCCAGATCCTGGAAGGCCTGGAGGCGGTGCGCAAGCGTCCTGGCATGTACATCGGCGATACTTCTGACGGCACCGGCCTGCACCACCTGGTGTTCGAAGTGCTGGACAACTCCATCGACGAGGCCCTGGCCGGCTACTGCAGCGAGATCCACGTCACCATCCACGCCGACAACTCCATCTCCATCACCGACAACGGCCGCGGCATCCCCACCGGCCTGAAGATGGACGACAAGCACGAACCCAAGCGCTCCGCCGCCGAGATCGTGATGACCGAGCTGCACGCCGGCGGCAAGTTCGACCAGAACTCCTACAAGGTCTCCGGCGGCCTGCACGGCGTGGGCGTGTCCTGCGTGAACGCACTGTCGAAGAAACTGAAGCTGACCATCCGCCGCGACGGCAAGGTCCACGCCATGGAGTTCGCCAAGGGCATCGTGCAGAACCGCGAGCTGGAAATGATCGACGGCGTGCAGGTCTCCCCCATCAAGGTCGTTGGCGAATCCGACAAGCGCGGCACCGAAGTGCATTTCTGGGCCGACGAAGAGATCTTCACCCACGTCGAATTCCACTACGAGATCCTGGCCAAGCGCATCCGCGAACTGTCCTTCCTGAACAATGGCGTGCACATCAAGCTGACCGACCAGCGCACCGGCAAGGAAGAAGACTTCGCCTTCGAAGGCGGCACCCGTGGCTTCGTCGAATACATCAACAAGAACAAGAGCATCCTCAACCCGACCATCTTCCAGGCCACCGGCGAGAAGCAATCCGACCAAGGCACGCTGGTCTCGGTGGACGTCTCCATGCAATGGAACGACGCCTTCAACGAGCAGGTGCTCTGCTTCACCAACAACATCCCCCAGCGTGACGGCGGCACCCACTTGACCGGCCTGCGCGCCGCGATGACCCGCGTCATCAACAAGTACATCGAAGAAAACGATCTCGCCAAGAAGGCCAAGGTCGAGATCTCCGGCGACGACATGCGCGAAGGCCTCACCTGCGTGCTCTCGGTGAAGGTACCGGAACCCAAGTTCAGCTCGCAGACCAAGGACAAGTTGGTCTCCAGCGAAGTGCGCGGCCCGGTGGAAGAAATCGTCGCCAAGACCCTGACCGACTTCCTGGCCGAGAAGCCCAACGACGCCAAGATCATCTGCGGCAAGATCGTCGAAGCCGCGCGCGCCCGTGAAGCCGCCCGCAAGGCCCGTGAACTGACGCGCCGCAAGGGCGTCATGGACGGCCTGGGTTTGTCCTCCAAGCTGGCCGACTGCCAGGAACGCGACCCGGCCCTGTGCGAGCTCTACATCGTCGAGGGCGACTCCGCAGGCGGCTCGGCCAAGCAAGGCCGTGACCGCAAGTTCCAGGCCATCCTGCCGCTGCGCGGCAAGGTGCTGAACGTCGAGAAGGCGCGTTTCGAGAAGATGCTCTCCTCCGAGCAGATCACCACCCTCATCGCCACGCTGGGCACCAGCATCGGCGCTGACGAATTCAACCCCGACAAGCTGCGCTACCACCGCATCATCATCATGACCGATGCCGACGTCGACGGCGCCCACATCCGCACCCTGCTGCTCACGCTGTTCTATCGCCAGATGCCGGCCTTGGTCGAGCGCGGCCACATCTACATCGCCCAGCCGCCGCTCTACAAGGTCAAGGCCGGCAAGGACGAGCGCTACCTGAAGGACGACTTCGAAGAAGCGCAATACATGATGCAGATCGCCCTGAACGACGCCGAGATCAAGCCCGCCGACGATGCCGCCGGCATCAGTGGCGAAGCCCTGGTCGAGTTGGCGCGCCAGTACAACACCGCCAACGCCATCATCATGCGCCTGACGCGCGCCATCGATGAATCGGCATTGAACGCCATCATGACCAACGGCGTGGTGCTGAAGATGGAAAACCTGGAGCAAGCCCAGGCCACCGCCGCAGAGCTGAAGAAGGCCATCAACGACAGCAACATCGACGTGCAGGCACATCTGGACGAACACAGCGAGAAGATCGCACTGCACATCCATCGTCGCCAGCACGGCAACATCAAGGCCACGGTGATCGACGCCGACTTCGTCAGCGGCCCTGACTACCAGGTGCTCTCCAACGCCGCCGCGACCTTCAAGGGCCTGATCCGCAAGGGCGCCACTGTTGCGCGTGGTCAGGGCGAGAAGCGCAAGGAATCGGCCATCACCGACTTCCGCCAGGCCATGGCCTGGCTGCGTGACGAAGCCGAGCGCGGCGTCAACAAGCAGCGCTACAAAGGTCTGGGCGAGATGAACCCCGAGCAGCTGTGGGAAACCACCATGGACCCGACCGTGCGCCGTTTGTTGAAGGTGCAGATCGAGGATGCCATTGCGGCGGATCAGATCTTCATGACGCTCATGGGCGATGATGTGGAGCCGCGTCGGGCGTTTATTGAATCTAATGCTTTGCAGGCAGGGAATATTGACGTTTGATGCCTGTTTGTAGATGGCTGCATATTGTGAGAAAACCGCCCGTATAAAGGGAGAAATTTATGCGGGCGGTTTTTTGATAGGAAATTCTTATGCAGTCATGTACGGTGCTCTACAGAGCATTGACTCACTAGGGGCAGAGCTGCCTTTCCCCCGTTTAAATCATAGAGCTTGCATCGCGGACCAAAAACGCTCTGCTACTAGTCCTAATTCCGCACTGGCCCACCACAATGGGACTCCGCTCCGCACATTATTCCGCGATGAAAAGATTTGGTGATTTGGGCCCTTCAAAAGCAGAGCCAACATAGCGTTCAGTAGCTCCACGACATCAGTGGTGACCGCCGGCAACAGGCATGGGTTACGGGGGCTTTACATGACGGGCATAATCCACTAACGTATCACCTAGTCGTTACACGTCGGCTAGCCCGCCCACAAAGCGAAGCGCAATCAGGCAACGTGTTGTATGTCAGTGGACTTTCCCTAACTGGCTACTGTCTTGGTGTGTGGGCGCGCTAAAGGTTGGTAGCAGTTCGGAGAGCCCAAATGGCCAAGAAAGCCTTTTCCCCTGCTGAAATCCAGCAACTCAAGCTTCAAGCAAAGTTTAACTCCCGCAATAACGACGTCAGCCGCACGACCGCTCTCGACGAGATAGCGAACGCTCATGGGTTCAGTAGTTGGGCACTGCTTATCAAGCACGCAGGGCCTGAAGAAGGCGCCCCGGCGAGAAAATATTTCCAGTTCCGTCGAACGGTGGAAGAAATGCGCCGGTCCATTCGTCGAATCGAGCTATCTCGGATTGAAAGTTATCCGAAAACTGGGCAGGTCGGGGACGCTTTCATTACCGAAATTTGTCATGAGTTCGGCGACGCAGCGAATGCTTTCGATTTCGCAATTTCCTATATGCGATGTGTTCTACAAGTGCCACGATTCAGTATTCACGTGTCATCTGAAGCATATGCAGAAATGCGTCGTTGGTTGCCTTATCAGTTGGCCGAGGCCGGCGATGGTGTCCAGATTCCTGTTAATAGGCGCTACAAGCCCATTGGCCTTTTGACAGAGGAGCGCGCGGAGTATGAAGAATACGAACACCTCAAGGTGGCTCTTTCAAAGGAAGATTTGCTCGCCATCGCTCACCGTCCGACGAGCGGCAGCTATCTCTTTGGCGACGCATCCGCTCCATGGCGCTCTCGTGAGAATGCAGTCCGGTATCTGGCAAGATTAGAGCAAGCAAGAGGAATGTTGGCACGATAGTGAGAAGGCCCGCTTAGGCGGGCCTTTTCATTTCAGCCGTACGCGCCGTGAGCAGTTAAGCAAAAATGTTGTATAAATTGTACTTCCACGTGTAGTCGGCAGAGGGGGACCCATGATGCCGGTGGCATATCGCAACAAAACTCGAATATCGCGAAGGAAGTCGAATGAGAATTGCGTCGCTGGCTATATCCAATTTCCGTGGCGTTAAGACGGGCCACATCCTCTTTCGTGAGCACACAGTCCTGGTAGGCGCCAACAACACCGGAAAAAGCACGGTAATTGAGGCCCTGACGTTGCTATTTGGCCGGGATAAGTTGATTCGTGAACTCACTGAGCATGATTTCTACGGTTCTTCACCGGCACCAGCGGACCGCATCAAGTTGGTCGCCACTATTGCTAATTTCGACGGCAATGTACCAGAGCGAAACACTGAATGGTTCCGCGAAGGACGTGGCATACCCAAATGGTTAAATGAGAAAACGGGTGAAGTTTCGCCTGTGCCGACCGAAGCTCACACTACGTTGTGTTGCCAAATTGCTGTCCAGGCATTCTTCGATAAGGAAGCCCTGGCTGTTGAAATGGTTCGGTACTTCCACGACCACGACAACGACATTGACCCGTTCTCGCTAGATAATCCAGTTACCTTTCCCAGCAAGTTAATCCAGCACTTTGGCTACTTCCTCGTGCGCGCCAATCGAAGCTGGGACAAAGTAATGTCGTGGGGTAGCGAGTTGTTCAGGCGCGCTGTGAACGTTGCTGCCGCTCAGCCCTCGGAGGCGATTCTGGCTGAGAGAGACCGTCTACGCACTCCCGACAATCCCATCGAACGCGACCCTCAAATTGAAAAATTGGTTGAAAACGTCAATGCCGAGCTGGGCAAATTCATTGAGCGTTCTCCGGCACTTAAGCTCCGCCTCACGAACACGGATAGTCGGTCAGTCTTGGAATCGGTCTCCGCTCATTTTTCTGTTGCCAAGGGGAGTAGCGTGCCGGCGTCGCGACAAGGTAGCGGCCTGATTTCCCTGCAGGGTCTCATGCTGCTTTTGGAACTTGGCAGGGCACGGGCAAAAGCCGGTCAGGGGTTTATCATGGCTCTTGAGGAGCCAGAGATTCATATTCCTCCGTCTTCGCAGCAGCAACTCGTGCACCGCGTGCAGGCGCTATCGACACAGACGTTCGTTACGACCCATTCGCCGACCGTGGCTGCGCTTGCCGACCCAACATCAGTGCTCTTGCTCCGCAACGAGGATGGGAATCTTTTTGCCGCACCATTCCTGGAGGTTGCTTTGCCTCGCGAAGCGCAGGCATGGGAAAGACGCTTCTTTCAGCAATCAAGAGTCGAAGTCATGACAAGTCTGATGTATCCACAGGTACTGGTGCCTGAGGGGCGTGCCGACTACTTTATTCTGAGGGCAATTCTGCGTGCGGTGGTTATGGGCGATGGATGGAACGCAGAGTTGGAGCATGCGTTTGGGCTAGACATTGGTCTCGTGCCAACCGAAGATGCGAAAGTAATGGAGACCTATAGTAAGTTGTCCCGACTTCACGGTGCTGTCTGCTGTCTTGTTGATGGTGACAAAGCAGGGACGGGCTACGTCAAAGCGCTTAACAGTTTGAAAATACCACCCAAGGCAATCATCCAATGGGACGCTGGTATGGAAATCGAGGACGTCGTAGGCTGGATGCTTGAGGGCGTCGATAGAAACGGCATGGCTGAACTTTCTGGCATTACGGACCCGCCACCCCAGGATATCCCGGGAGTCGTGGCGTACTTAAAAACTCAGACTATTGACATCGTTGCTTTCGAGCTGGTCGCGGATGTTATTGCTCGTCAAGCAGCTTGCCTTGAGCGGGCAAAACAACTGTTTGGAGGTTTGGCAGGGGCCTGTAAGGGCCGGGAGAGCCAGTATTTCAAGCAGGTCGTCAAGAACGTCTGGGTCTTTCAAAAATGAACATCCGATTCTTCTCGGGTGGCGCTGGGTGTGGGAAAACACACCAAATCATGGAAGCCATTGCTGAACACGTCCAGAAGAAACCGCTTCAGGATGGTCAGAAGGTGCTGGCGCTCACTTTCATGCACGGCTCGCGCCGGCGTCTGCATGACCGCCTTGGTCAAGTAAAAGAGGTGAGGCCGCGGTTTGAATGCATGGTCATCGACAGCTTGGCGTGGCGGGTTGTCTCCAGGTGGCAGGAGCTACTTAAAACAAAGGGAAGGGAGCTTCCCGCTGAAGGTAACTTCGAGTCGGTATGCGAGTCTGCGGCAATTCTCTTAAATGAACCTGTGGTGGGCCAATGGCTGGCTGCCACTTATCCGGTATTTATTCTGGACGAGGCCCAAGACCTTAACCGAGTTCGACTGGAAATCGTCATCGCCCTAGCGGCCCACATGGATGTCATTGCTGCCGCAGACGAATTCCAATGCCTGAACCCAGAGTTACGAGGTAACAATGCGTTCACATGGCTTGCCGCTCACTCCGAAATGGTGACACTTACAGAGCCGAAGAGAACAAACGTCGCAGAGCTACTCGATGCAGCACATGCCATACGTGCCGGCAATGCACCAGTATCAGGCCGACTATTTCAAGTAGCTGCGACCGCCCAACCCGCACTGGCCGGTACGTTTGTCTCAAACCAGTATGGCTGGTACGGGGCAAGGCGCCAGACAGCAATTCTGACCACAGGGATGGGAAATTTTACTGAGCGAGTTACTCGTTGGGTAGGGGCTGAAGTTACAAAGCGCGGAAACGGTCCCTATAGCTTCACCTGGGAGCTATCAGAGTCAAAGGCAATCGCAACATACATGGATGGATTACGGTTACCTGAGCATGCCTCGGCACCCGATATTTACGGGCTAGTACAAGCAATGAATGAAGACCGTGCGACGCGCGATGTGCAGGGGTGGTTAGACATGCAGAGGCGCACACAGGGGAGAATTGAATTCTCTAGGGACGAAATTGTGCAGGTCATCGAGCGTTCCTTTCGAAACCGTAAGAACGGCATTTCTCCTGTTGGACGACAATCCCTTCAGGCGATGACCATCCAAGGGGCCAAGAACCGAGAATTCAACAATGTCGTGGTGCTTTGGCCAGCAGCCACAGTAGGGGATGATGAGCAGTTGCGACGCCTTCTCTACAACGCTGTGACGCGAGCAAAAGAACGATGTCTAGTGTTGGTGCAGGCCCAAGGGGCTCTTGGACGTCCGCCTTTCGCCTAAGAATGGCAGGTCCACTTCACGGTAGATGGATATTCAAAAAGATTTTTATCTCGGCGTCTTCAAATTCTTCCAATGAATGCAAGAACATTTTCTAGGCGCAATGCTGCGGGAGCTATTTCAGCCGAAAAGCCGCTTCCAAAGAGGCTTTCAGGGCGTTACAATCCCGCCGTCATTAGACGTTTGTGCAGCATGTCACACGTTGATTGTGCCAACTTATCTATTACTTCGTAATCATGAGGGTAACCCACATCGTCACAACCAGAACACCATGTGGATGAACTCGGAACTGGTACCGATGATTTCGGATTGGAGCGTGATTCAATCGATGGACGGAAATAGTCGAACGCTCATTTCGAGGTAAAACGATGTAGGGTCGCGCATGTCCTGGGTGGCTCGCACGGATAAGCGCGAGGTTTCGGTCAGGACATGCAGCTACATCAGACAGTAGAGCTGTTGATTCAAACAGTTCGGCGTCGCAAGCGGTGAGTGCATCAGTCCGTCACGCGGACGGAGCGGAAGATTTCACTAAGCTGTACCGCAGCCGCTCTTCTATCACCCATGTCCACGAGCCTGTCAAGTGCTCGCAGCAACTTCTGCGCGGTCACCAAGGGCATTGGCTGCTGTCGCTCGCTAAAACGCTGAATCAGCCCTGATAGCCGTGCCGGTAAGTGTGTGTTACGCCATCCAGGAGGTAGGCCTTCCCCTTCAAGGAGATGCTCAACGTTGTCGACGAAGTGTTGAACTGGGTAGTGCTCAAGGCTACTTTCGCAAAGGTTCATCCAGGCGAGGGCAACGAAGGTGACAGAGCCGTGAGCGCGCAGTATAGGTTCGAAAATTGGAATTATAGTTCCGACGTCGGCCCAGTTTTGGTTCGCAAAACGAACCGCCCCACTAGCGTATGTGAAGTCGGAGAAGAAAAGTTTCTTCACGATATCGACGAAGTTCTGCTCTGAGAATGTTCCGTGACCTGCGTCGTGCCAGCTACGATAGGTTAGAACGCGCTGAGTAACTAAGGGCAGCAACTCCAGCGCCGTTTGAGGAATCTCTTGGCTATCAGCAATTTGCGCGACGAGATAGCTCGTGAACGGCTCAACGAGGCTTGCGAAAGCCTCGTCGTTCGCTGCCATAGCGCGTTGTAGGAACCGCTGAGTCCCTTCCGCGACGGGCAATTTCAACGCGACGCGAGCCAGGAATCGGTACAGATTGTGACGCCACTCGAACTGGGTTGTACTGTACCTATCATCGAGGTCCCGCCGGCTTGTTGCCCATGCAGGCGCGATTCGCTCAACGGTCCATCTAACGAGACCTTCGAGCCAGTCGAGGAATTGCGTTGCATGTTCCTGGTCCGCCAATGCGGTGTCTAAGGGAATGACCTTCAGAACCTTTTCAAGAATTGCAGTTTCGACGTGAATAGGGTTGAGCCGCCACTCGTCGGAAGCTTTGCGTCCACGGGGACGGCGAGCTTGAGCAGGCTGGGCGTCAGTAATTGGCAGCCAGGGTTGAGGCAAAGTGGGCATGGGTTCGACCAACGACGTCTCAGACTGGATGCGTTGGAGTTGCTGGGCGACGGTCTGTTGGACTCGCGCATAGTGGCGTTCCTCAGGGTTAACTCCGCTGCCAAATTGCACATCAAACAATGCAAGTTCTGTAGCCAACTTCATTGTCGCCCAGGCGACTTCCGGATATCTAGGCCAGGCGGCCAGCAAGGCGCCGATTGCCGCTACTGAAATTTCCTCATGGAAATTGGCACATTTCTCCGTGAGCAAAAGCTGAAGTGGCGTGACGTCCTCCTCATCTCCAACAAGCTCGAAAAAAGCGCTCAGCCCCTTGGTTGCATAGAGTACAGGGTGGTACATGAGCTTCATCGAGCGTACGAAAAACACATCCAATATTTCCGGAGTATGAACCGCGCGAGCGCATACATCAGCCGCCCATTCCAGGTCCTCTTGAGCCTTCTCTAGCAAGAGAATTGCCGCTACGCCAGCAACAGCACATTGTCGTTGGAATGGCAGTGTCGTATGTTGGTGTCCGGTGGAGAAAAGGTCTTCGGAATCGAGTTCCTTTGCAGCTGCCGTAGCAGCTTCAAGCGTAAGAGGCTCCTTTAGAACACCATTCTCGAAGTATGTATGGGCCCAGTTTAGAAGATTGAGATAGCGGCCCAACTCACTGTACTGGGCTTGCTTCTCCTGTATTTCCGCGCTCGCTACTTTGGGATTTTCGTGGGAAATGACCAGCTTGGATTCGTCGGGGCTGCGTTCTGCGCGATAGGTCTCTAGCTTCCCAACTTCTGCCCATATCTCCGCTGTTTGTGCTAGTTCCGAATGTGTTTCAGCGTTCCCCCGCTGTTCGACAGTGTCAAAGGGAAGGTTTGCTGTGAAGCTTTGGATGGCCTCAGCTGCTTGCGAGCCAAGTTCTCCCCCCCTTATGACCATGAGGCTGGCAAGACTTCTGATATCAGCACGACGGACCGGCCGTTCGTTACCTTCCTTGACGGCTAAGAGGTGAGGCATGTTCTCAGGCCTCAGGAACCCGATAAGGTTTGCTATCTGTGCCACGTCCGCCACCTGCCGCCGAATATCCCAGTGCCATAGGCGTTGATTTGTAGCGATAGGAAGAGTTGTTGCCGATGTGTGCTGAGCCTGGAGTGCGATAGTTGCCGCGATAGCGAGGGCACCGACTGACTGTTGCCCTTCCAAGACCGACTTCAGAATTTCGTCAACTGGAGTTCCATTCTCTAGCTCCTTGAACGCCCACGCCTCAAGTGCCATCCAGCCTGAATTAACGGTTGACGGACCGAAGCTTCCGCGTGCACCCAAGTAGAGACGGTAATCGCCCCAGAACACTTGTTTTCCCCACGGGAATTGCATGACCAACGGGATAGGTGTGCCTTCCCTGCGGCGGGAAAGTCTATGCAGCTGCCGCCACGAACGAATAGCATGGTTGGCGAGCTCGCGAACCAAGCGTCTGCCTTGGTCGGGCGCCTGCTGCATCAGCGAATGGAAGGGTTCTCTCGTCGGAGCCGCAGGGGTGAATGAAAAGTGGTCGTCGATGGAAAGATGGTCCCATTCGAACTGGCTAATATCGTGTGGTACCGAGAAGGCCTGTCCACGCATATCTTTTTTTACCTCCACTGGGAGGTCCTTGCGCAATACAGACAGCGTTAATTCGACTAAATCTGCAGGGCAAACAAGTGAGAGAAAAGCGGCGTGTGAAAATACGTACTGTATGGTTTTATTCGGTGTGCGTTCTAGGTGACGCAAATCACGAATGTACTGGGTAACCAACGAGCCTTGGGTGAGGGAGGACTTCAGAACCAAATTGACTAGCGAAGATTCGAGCTCTTCCAAGCCATTTCGCCAGTCTTCAATCCCGCCCCAGACTCCGCGAGCTACCGAGAACTCTCGCCGATGTAGCTGACGCTGTATGTGATACAACCAGGCCAGACAGGTCTGAACAATGCGCTCTGACACCAAGTTTGGGACATGGGTGAATCTGTTCTGCCAAACCTCGAATGCTGAAACTACATCTGGAATCACATTAGTCGGGATGTCTGATGCGTGGTCCAGAAGCCAGGCACAGAAATGTGTCCAAGCTAAAACGTCAGAAGGATGCCCCAACAAGTCCGCATACAGCATGCGCTCGGCCAAGTCGAAGTCCGTGGCCTGTGAGCGCTCCAGAATGGTCGTATTCGGCTTCGTCTTTTCAGCTTGATACCACACAACAAGTTTGCGGACCCGCGAGTGAGCAGGGTCAAGCATTGCTTGGTCAAAGGCTATGGAATGCTGAGTGAAGGTTTCCAGAGAGAACGGCCCAACCATCCAAGCGCGCAGCCACTGGGAGCGAAGTCTCTGACTCGCCTCTAGGACGACCAAATACCTGGCCCAGTTTTCACCGTGGGCAAGCTCCGCCTGAGAAAGCAGTTCGACGACTCGTCCAAGTGCCGGGGGCTCTCCAACTTCACGAATAATCTCTGGCCAAGTTTCATCGGCGCGGACCAGGTGCTGCAGGAATGCCCACTCGAAGAAGATATCGTGGGAGAACTGTACGGTGTGGCCGAGTCGTACAGGTCGGATGATGCCATCCACTTCAAGTTCTGCAAGAACTTGAGCATCGATTTCGGCAATAGGGATGCGCCTGCCAAGTTGATGAGCGCCGGTCTTGGCTAACTGTACGAGGGCATTTCTTCGGTATCCCACTTGCGCGGGGTCGGCACCGTAGCCGCCGCGTTTCCACCATAAAGCCGCAAGGTCAACTTCTGAAGTGGCTTGTGTGTTCGATGAAGCAACCTCCTTGGCAAGAACGGCTGCAAAGAAAGGGCGGCGGACGACAGTCCGAACAGAATCACTGCCGAAAAGAAGCGGGCGCAGGTTAGGCTTCGCCTGAGCCAGCAATTCAGCTTCCTGGTCGCCAAAAGAGCCAATGTTCAGAGTCCGCACTCCCTTTGAGAATAGATGTGCGGGCAGCCAAGTGCGCAGCGGCTCCATTCCCGTGTCGCGCACAGTAGCTACAATGCACCAGCCCGCCAGCAACTTTGATGTGTGGATGGTATTCAGTAAATCGACGAGAACCCCACGATGCTCGACTTCTATTCGGTCAATGCCGTCAATGAAAAGCACGGAGGGGCCGGATGCAGCAAGCTCCACCAGGAGTTCTTCCAAGTTGTTGTGCGCCATACCAGCAGCGTTTGCGTACTGCGTCCACGTCCTTCCATACAGTCGGTCTGATTTTAGAAGGAGGACGGTTCCCGAGGCAGCGAGTTGCTCGACTGCTAAGCGGAGAACAACCGATTTACCCGCGCCGGGCATGCCACCAATCTGCACAAAGCCAGGCAACTTTGTTGCATCAACTACCGCTTGCACATGAGCACTGCGCGGTACACTCAATCCAGAGATGCTGTTTGTGATTTCCGCAGCGGCCAATCCACTTTCCCGCCGTATTGCTTGCAGAGCTGTCTGAGCGCTTGTTGCCCCAGCAAGCCGGAACGAACCGTTCAGGCGAGCGACTAGCGTTTTGCGGTCATAACCTGCAGCGCGCCCTTGCGAGACGCGGACCAATGCAAGCAATCGCCGCCATAGGTCGTCAGCCCGTGGGTGGTCTACGGGGGCTAGTGCGTTGGCTAAACTAGCAACTGCGTTCGCCTCGGTAGGAGAGCCTTCGGTCAGCAGGTCTAAGCGTATTAAGACAAAGTGACTTAGCAGAATATGGGTAGCTGCATCGAGGTCGGCATCTGCCACCTTTGACGAGAGAATATCGCGCACTGCGTTGAACTGCGTGAGCTTATCGCCAGCAACTCCGGCAGTATTCAATTTGAGGACGAACTGCTCCACAGAGCTCTCTGAACGCGCCCATTCACAGAGCGTCTCAAAAGACCTTTTGGCCGCTTCTGAAATTTCGCCGGCGATAGCGCCAACTCTGTCCACCGAAATCTGGAACTCGGGGGAGGTTAGCGTTTCATAAGCGCGCTCAATCGTCTCCCGAAAATCGGTGTTGGTCTTCGCAGCGGTGATTATTAATTTACGTTTGACCTGAACGCTGAAGGTCATTGAGACTTGGTCATTACCGGCGGCACGAACAATAAGGTCGTCTAGCGGCTGGCCGAACGGACCTTGCTGCACGGATATATGTTTAACGATGCGGCCGGGTAACCCGGGCGCCGTCGATTCGCAAAGTAACGCTGTTGCGTACACCGACGCAACAGCGTCTTCGTAACTGAAGCCTTGGCCGCCAGTCAGCTCGGGTGAAGTCCCGCTTGGTTCTGACTGCGTGTCTGAGGTCTGTTGTCCGTCACCGATTTGTTCTGTTGTCATGGCTGGCTTTTCAGTCAAATTCCATGCTGGCATTACGGTAAGCAATGCCGCTGGTTGCTTGTACTAGACGACAGCCATCCCCGTATATGGCGCCGGGGTATTCTGCGACCGCGTCCGCGCGAAAGCTCGAGTATAGACGCAGATATTCCGGCGCGCGGCCACCCGGGATTACCAGAGCGTCGTACGAAGTCGGGTCTGTGCTGGCGAAATCGGCGTTCAAAGTGAAGTTGTGGCCACGTTTCTCGGTGTAGGTCTGGGCGCCTTCGAAATCGTGGATTGCGGCGCGAATCGAATCGCCGGCCTTTTTTTGTCCAGTGCAACAACGTGCGCAGTGTGTCCTACCGCGCCCAGCGCCTGGAATGGCACCATCAATTCGTAGTCTTCGACGAAATCACCTGCAATAATTAGAATGCGCTTTGCAATTTCAGCAGTATCCATGTGTTCAAGAAGGGAACTGAGACAAAGGGAAGTCTCAGCCGGCCTTTGAGTATATGGAGCGAATGGAGTAGGGGGTAATGCAGGGCTATATTTCAATGTCACACCGTACGACGCAGTTTGATTGGCCAACGGCGCTATCGTAGTTGTGGGTGCATCCGGGGGGAATCTATTACCTGTTCTGAAATAAGCCAGCTTGTCGAGTGGCATTTTGCAAAGCGTCGACAGGGGCGTGAACGAAGTGAAATCGGGGGAGTGAATGATTTTTGGTAGTACAGATAAGAGCGGCCAGAAAGCGCGCGCTTCTAGGATTGCGAGGGATGTAGCGTGGAGAAAATTAATTGCCAAGCTGGAAGAGCGATTTCGCTTAGAGGCGCAGGCTCGATTGGACGCAGGGTACTTCGACCAGTTATATGTTTTTTCTTCAGTACATGAGCAAACAGCGCAACTCACCCTAGGAAATCGGATTGTGGGGACCAATCCCCAAAATCCGAATCAGCACATCGTCGAGGACGGAGCTGCTTTGGTTGTCAGCAAATCGCTTCGAGGCGAGGTCGCTGTATTTCTCTATCCTTGTGTGTCATCGGGAATGACTCTTAAGGAAAAGAACCTGGTATGGGACGTCTATGATTCTCCTGCGCAATTAACCCCGCGGAAAATCGAACAGGCAATTACAGATTTTTTCCACTATATCGATGTTTCGAGCGCAGACCTCGTTCCTTCTAAGCAGGCGATGCGCAGGATTGAGGCAATACGGAAGCGCCAGCATCGATACGTTGAGACTCAAGACAATTCTCCTGCATCTGTCTGGCGTTTGCTCAGTAAGCCGTGGGCAATCCTCGGGGGCATTAGCGGCATTTCGACGTTGCTTGGTGTGACGATATTCCAATTTTGGGACGTCTTATTCCCCTTGGATGCAGCCGAGCGTGCCATGCCGGTGATTGCAGGAGACTACACGTTCTGTCCTGGGAAATCATCCTTCGACGGAGATGCAAAGCTAGCCAATCTTCTGTATGACATTCATCAAAACGCGAAGAAAACTGTTTTCCTCGACCTTCGAGTAATTGTCGAATGCCGGATGGGAGCGGTGCCAGAGAGTGACTGGGCGACCTTCATGAGGCGTGTCGATGGGGCATCGGTGACCTATAGCTTTCATATCCCATATAGCGACAAGAACGATAAATCTAGTCAAGAGCGCTGGCTGGGTGGCAAGAGAAGCATAGAAAAACTCAATGAACTACTTGTCGATAACGGTTCCGACATTGAATTTCATGGTGGCTCGACTGGCAGAAACGCGATTACGAGGTTTCAGCCAAATAGAGAGGGCATCGAAGATGTTTTCTATGGCCCGTACCAAATCAAGGTGAGAGTTGACGATGCCGCGGTCACATATGACCTGGCAGAGCCGAACCTGGATACCCGTTTGACGGATGCTGCTGCCAAAATTGATGAAGCAAGAATTGCCCACCACATCGAGATGGACAGACTGACCGATAGCCGCCCAAGAGTGAAGGTTGCGCAACCAGGTTCAGTCGACACAGCGCCGGTGGCGAATCCGCCTGCGCCAGTTCCGCTACCTCCTTTGCCAGTGAGGACTGACGGCGAGAGAAGTGGGGCTTCTTCGACGCTTATTCCATTACCGCCATTGCCGACTCCACTAGAAAGACAAGGTAATTGATGATGTTTCTCTGCACAGTTCTATTTCTACTCTACGCATTTACCGTTCTCTTAAGCAGCTTTGGTTTGTTCCAATTTAGAGACGGTACGAAGGCGCTGATTGCCAGTATGAATGCGCATACTAAATCGGGGTTGATTCAAATCGCAGAATCATCGGATGAAAAGGCATTAAAGGTCTTTGGCAATCTCTTTGGTTTTATCGCAGTCCCTATAGCAGCTTTCTACCTTGTCGTAGTTGCGCTTGGCTTCCAATTGTCTGCAGTTGTTGCAAGAAATGCCATATTGGCTGTTGCTGCTTGCGTCTACATTGCCGGCTCTATCAATGGATGGTCTCGGATGAGAGGGAAGATTAAACCTGAACTCATCGCCTCCCTGAAGAGCAGCGGAGTTGAAGGAGCAGCTGTTGGCGTGATTGCTGTAGCGATGCTTGCGATTCTATATATTGCTTTGGGTATGTTTAATTCGAGCAACTGGCTCTATCTCGCACTGGGTTTCATTGCGGGAGGAATAGTTTGTGCACTTATGGTCAGTATTGGATTTTGGCTTGCAGGAAGCGTTTCAATGGTGCTTGCCTTCGGACCAGCATTCCTTGCTTTGATTTATCTTCGTTTCGTCATTCGTGTCGCGCAGTGGTCTTTGAGGCTTGGGAAGAATTTCTTCTACAACCTCTGCATTGCTTATTTCATCGTCGGGACCATCTATCTAGCGCTACTCTCGGTTCCTGGACTTGCAGCCAAATGGGGCGTCAAGCCTCTTTGCTGAAACGCCATTTATCGAGAATATTTCAATGCCGAGGTCATATGAATAGGAGCAATAAAAGCACAGCATTGCGCCGTCCTCGGAAAACTAGGCTTGCGATGTAAGAGGTAGAGGAATTCGCGAAGAATGAGGCGAGCACCCGCAAGTGGTTCACGGATAACGACTACACACCGACTGGAATATTGACCTTGGAAATGGGCAGATGGCCTTCAAAGACCTGGAAGGACACACCTCGCACTGCACTAGAAGAGCGTATATCGGACCTGGCTGCAGGCATTGTCCTTAATGCGCAGAGGACATATCAACATGAGCAGGAGCTGCGCGAGCGGCAAGTCGAACAGCAGCGCGCCCGGCCGCTCAAAGAGGTAAAGGCTCAGGCAAATAGCTGGGAGCGCGCAGAAAAACTTCGGGCATTTTCCGACGCATTTGAGAAAAGGGCGATGCAAAGCGGGGAACTGACGCCGGAGCAACTGGATTGGCTTGCTTGGGTCCGGGCCAAAGCCGATGGTTTAGACCCGCTGACGCCGATTTCCGACCCAATCCTTAACGCTCTAGAGTTAAATAAGTACCAATATTGGTAACGAGGTCAGTGCTTAGAGCTTCCTCTGCGTCCAGCAGCAGGTACAACTCTGCGTAGTCCGAGCCATCCTCCGCGGTCAAGGACCCATGAAGTGCAGGATTTTGAGCACTGAACTTCGAAACCATCCAAAGGACTTCGCCTTTATGCTCAAGAAAGAGCTTTGCTGGTCGCGTTTTTCCCCTCACCTGGTCCTCTCCGAAAGTAGCCTCTGAGAATGGGGGCAGCCTCATGAATCGCCCTCAGCTATGCCTGGCCGGGCGACACCGACGCGACTTTCAACAAGTGTATTGCACGGCCCTCGATTGAAGTAGCAATCTTACGGACTAGTGTCCGCTCCCGCTGAGTGTAGACGTCGCTCCTTGCCAAAATTGGCGCATGTGCCCTCACGGCAGTAGCCAGGGCCTTCAGTTCTTCAACAAGCGTGTCGCGCGCAATACCTGCTTCTTCCGTAAAAATCGTCAGGTCATCAGCAACGACGTCCTCGACCAAGAAGGCATTACCGAACGCCATCGCCATTTCACTACCCATGTCATAGACGCGCGTGCAGACGAGGTCATAGGCCGGGGCCGGCATGATTCCGAGCCTATGCTGGAAGAACGAAAAGTTCTTTGCGTGCGCATCGCTGTTCCCAATGAGCATGTTGAAAAGTGCCCATCTCACGATGGCCATCCTTCCCTCGCGTGGCACCATGAAATGTCGGTCCAGTTCGAACATTTCACGGAAGCCAATACCGATACGCCTCTCCCGATATCCGCCTCCATGACCCTCTGGGCACTCGTACTTGAAGAAGGGATGTTCTCCAAGCGCTTGGCACGCATCCAAGGTGGGCACACGCTCAACAATTTCCGGACGCCGGATGATGCTTCTGGCACGGTCAAAGCGTTCCACCAGCAGGACGGCTTCTGGAACACGTCGGATTTCAACGTTGGCTACAGGTAAACCCACCGTTCTAGCGAGAGACATGCAGAAGTGCTCGTTAGCGACCATGCGCCGCGTGCTTTGTCCGTGGGGCTCCGGTTTTAGTATGTGGCTCGAATTCAAACATCCGCCGACGAGCTGGAGGTCGTCGCCGTCCAAGCGCACCTGGAGCTTATCTTGTACACCGGCCAACGACTGGTAGAAAACATCATCCCAGAAAGCGAATGGGATGGTGCCCCGGTATCGGATACGTTTGGACAATTCCGCTGTTGGCAGCTCACGGACGACTGGCGGTCTATCATCGGGAACGCTCAACTCCTCCACATCCAGGTCGAATCCCACGGCACCCGCCGGCTCTCGACATAGATAGACGGCCATTGCGCAAGAATTCGCGTGACTGAGCTGATATCGGCGAGCGGCTTCCCCTCGCGCTTCTCCTTCTGGCAGAAGGTTCAACAGATGGTCTCGAATCACCCTGTAGGGAGCTTGGCCCTCCTTGAGAGGAAGGTGGGGTGACAGTGGATACGAATAGTCCCACGTTCTCCACACCCGGCTATAACTGAAGTTGCACTCCTCCTCTAAAGGGCTGTATTCGATGTCGGCGATAAGCTGGTTTGCTGTAGTCGCGCAGATACTAGGTCGACCTCTTGCCAGTAGCTTGGCTATATCCATCACATCCTCCACTGCAAGAAAAACTCATGCTTTAGACGGCACCTCTGGTGTATGCAAAGGATAGGCCAACTAAAAACAGTCATGTACACCCGGCTGGACCTTGACACGGCGTCGCGCAGAAACGATAAATTCATCCAATGAACACTCGAGTCAAAGACGTTGTCGCCAAACTGTACCGCCCGTCAGCGCAGGGCAGGCAGGTATTCGCCCTATCCCGAGGCGACGCGGAACGCATCCCGCTGATTGACGGGGTAGCCATGATTTCCATCACTGCCCCTGAAAAACATCCGGCCCAGCTGCCTGAATACAAATATTTGCTTCGACTCAGCTTCGCAGACGTCGATTTTCTCGGCGAGCTCTCGGCACGCGCGGCAGAGAAACTACCTTCGGCAATGACTAAAGACGACGCAGAAGACATATTGCGATTCACCCAAGCACTTCCAGATACTATTCACACGTTGCTCGTCCACTGTGAGGGCGGATTCTCAAGGTCAGCGGGCGTTGTGACTGCCCTGAGGGACCTGTATGGCTACGCGGCCGAGAACACGAGGCTCGTCCAGGCAAATCCTAGTGTCGTCAAAACTATCTTGGAGGCTGCACGGCCGGAAACCACCAAGAAGCGAAAATCAAAAAAATAGAGAAAATCCGCACCTTGATGCATTGAGAGCCGAATCCCACAAGAGCTGTGGATAACTTGGGTTCTTATTCAACGCCTGTCTTGAGAATGCAGAAGCCCCGACTAGCGGGGCCTCTGGTCCATCGGGTCCGATTCCTCTTACCTAGCGATTGCTAGACCAGTTAGCACTTGGTGGGCGACCTCGCGAGTCGGCTCAAGAGGCCCTTTCATAGAGGTTAGCAAGCTGGCGCACTAAGCGCAAACTTCAATGCGAATGGGGCGCGATACTGTCTACGTGCTCCAACAGGTATCGAAGAGCGACCTCATTGACGGCCCGGAGACTCAACCCCGAGTAGTTCTCGGCGAGGCGAAAGGACCTTCGTACGTGTAACGCGGCCAGGTAGTCGCCATTCAGCAGGCAGCCAAAGCGAGAGGCAACGTCCCTACGAATACGCTCCCGTACAGATTCGTTCAGGTGGATATTGGAAGGCACTGCAACCGCGACGATTACCTGGCGGGCGCCTCGCATGTCGTAAATTCGGATTAGCGTGTGGCACCAGGACAAGACCGAAGTGCGGGACTTTCATCCCCGACCAGATTAAGGGGCGAAGCGAGATGCGCACTCTCACCATAGCTTGGCAACTACGCCATCCGCTGCTCTCCAGCCCGACCGAGGGCATCTCATCTCAGCCTTCGACACGCGGCACTCCATGCGACATCTCTGCCATCAGGTCGGACAGCTTGCATCCTGGACTGGCCGAAATTTCGCCGGCTATCTCCTCCGGACAGCCCCATATATGCACTTGTTTTCCCGCGCGCAGTAGCATGTCCACTAGAAAATCGATGGTGAAATTTCGCGGATTCCTTTTGAATATCTCGCCTATCCGTTGGGTCTTCACGCCGAGCCTTTCCGCAGCTTGTGCGTGCGTGAGTTGATTCAGCTCTATCCAGCTCACGAGCTCAGCCATCAAACTCTCCATGACGGCCAGTTTCTTCATGAGGATTGCATCTGCTTGCTCTCCGCCCTCCGCTGGCTCTATCGAGTACAGCTCCGCGGTCGGTATGGCGGTCTTCACATCAGCAATTGCGCCACGAACTGCCTGCTCCAACGACGTAGCGCTGCGAGAGAAATCCAGTGCTATCTTCCCCGGGGGCCCCTATCCCCACTAAAGCGTCTAAGCAGCCAGCATCCCCGAGCCGCTCAAGCACGTCGTCCATATCGCCGACAGCATCGGCCGGGCCCAAGCTAAACCGAAGGGTGAATTCGTGTTCCATGTCACTTCGTCGTGTGGTCGATGGAATCAGTGTAGACCGCCCCACAACGGAAACAAGCTGCTCTCAAAGTAGGGCACCGCATGTCCGAAACGAGTGGCGATTTTTCCCTGTTTGTCCGAAAACCACTTCGATTTATAGTGCTTTTGTCCGAAATGTACGTCGATTTCTGTGTAGCGATGTCTAGGGAGACATGCGAAATGTTTCTCACCTCGGTTGTGAACGCATCATTCCACGGTCGCTATACCGAATTATCCAAATCCGGATAATTATCCGAAGTCGGTATAACGCGGTATAACGCCATTCCATGCTGGCGTTCGACGCCATCCACCACCTAAAATAATTTCAGAGAAGTGGTGCAAAGATGGGCGTGGTCATTATTCCCAGATATCAGTCCCAATTGCACAATCAGCGGCCGATGAAGGAATAATCACCAAAGGTGAGAATTATGGGAAGGACGATAAGAACGGAGGGTGAGGATGTCCATCCGCATGCATCAAACATGGAGGCGCTTGGCCGGATACTCCGACATCGACGCACCACGGGTGGCATCAAG
The DNA here is from genome assembly GCF_016429215.1 of Herbaspirillum sp. ASV7. Classification (GTDB taxonomy): domain Bacteria; phylum Pseudomonadota; class Gammaproteobacteria; order Burkholderiales; family Burkholderiaceae_D; genus Herbaspirillum. Next base: position 71,578 of record NZ_JAELUH010000010.1, read on the forward strand.
CTGATTGACGCTGCGGACCAACTCCGCATTTCGAAGAGCGCACTCTCTCGTCTGGAAAACGGGAAATCGACGAACATCGAAATGCTGTTCACCGTTCTGGAGGGCCTGGGGCTGAATCTTCTCGTGACCGACAAAGCGGAAATCAAGGACGCACTGGAGGCCATTCAATGCTGCCGCAATACAAATGACGATGTGAAGCTCGCCCGCACGCACGGTAAAACATGGCCATCAAAGTAGGATATTTCGATTAAATCCTACTTTGCTGCCCATCCGGAATTGAGACTCAAGAGGCATCAATGCGAAATCTAGGAGACATCGCGATTCTCATGCGCGATGCGATGAAGAAACAGAAAGTAACGCAGCAGGACCTACGCGAGCGTGCCGGGATTGCCAGGCGAACGCTGACCGGGGTACTTAGCGGACAGCGCGATTACAAGGTCACCACCTTGATGGCGGTGCTCGACCGATTAGGCTACGAAATGGTTATCGTGCCCAAAGCGGCCGCACGTGCAGTTCCGACGAGGTGGGAGCCGACTGAGCCGGCGGTGAAGACGAAGGTGCAGATTGCAATTGAAAAGCTCAACCAGCTTTCACCAGAGAAGTAGACAACGCGCTGGACTAAGCTACGAGCATAGAAGCGCTCGGCAAAATTCGGCGTCACCGCTGAACCAGCCCCGGAATCTAGCTCGTGACGCCGCACACCAACTCGGCATATCGAGAGGGCTTTAGCGCTTGGAAGATGGGAAGCCGACGAAATCGTCTTCGAGGAATAGGTCGCGGGACTTCTCTTGATTATTCCACTCCAGGTGGAACCCCATTCAAAAACCGAGGCGGCGCTTAGCTTTTACGACGAACACCCGCTCATGCTAAGTCTTGCTAGTCTCTCAACTAGACCTTCTTGCTGGCTTTTGGCTCTTACCGAAGCGGCACGAAGGATTTAAGTCATCCTAAAATATCAAGATTTTGTCCGCTGCGCTACATTGGCATGTCGTCAGCGAATAGGAAGTCTCAATTAAGGTAAAACATGGTCATTAAAGTAGGATATTTCACTGAAATGCTACTTTGCTGCGCACCCCAGAACTAAGTCTCAAAAGGAATCAATGCGCAATCTAGGAGGCATAGCGACTCTCATGCCCGACGTGATGAAGAAGCAGAAGGTAATGCAACAGGACCTACGTGAGCGCGCCGGCATTGCCAAGCGAGGCTGGCCTTAGCCCAATATCCCGCAAGACTTCATCGAAGGTGGTCGAAGGGCTATCTACGGACAGCCCTTTCCATTTTGTCTCAGGTCAAACATCCCTAAGCTCATTGGGATTGAATTTTAACAACTCTATTTTTAGCAACCGGAGCTGAAAAGGGGCCGCGGTGCATTGCTGCGGGCTGGGTGGCCACTGGAGATACTCCGGCACGAGAACCACACGATTTCGTTGTAGAAGTGGCCTCGAAAACTCACGTTATTGTCTTGCCATGAAAAAGAGCCGCTTAATACGGCTCCTTTTCCCAGCGTCCTTAGGTGAGACTCCATCCCTCCGACAATACCTCGAGCAACAGTCTTTGCCGTCTCTCGACTTCTTGGAGACTCCATTCCGGCATATGCAAAACCTGCGTCGTAAGTGCGTACGACGACACGCCCTTCTTTCCGGTGAAATACGCCACCTTCTTCCGCTCGAAATCATAGTTTCGCGCTTGGGAATTTCGCCGCTGATTCAAGGGAACAAGATTAGCAATGCGATGGACCCACTTTTCGCGAGCGCTCGATGACGGCCAGAGCCTTGCCCATTCAGAATCTTCGTAAACGGTCTGCGGCAGGACATGCTCGATGGTCAAAATAGTTGGGTCGTATATAGCAGCTCCATCTGACAAGAAGGAATCTAGGCGCAGAATAATGTAGTTACGACGCCGGGCGGTCAGCTCATAGACGTCGCCATCGAGTGCAGCCTTAAATTTCTTCTTTTCTACGGTCGTCAACTCGACCGCGGTCACAGGGTTGACCATGCTGGACGGCGCTTCCAGTTCTCGGAGAACTGATGCATAGCGCTCTACCCGCTGGTTCACATCCAAGGCGCAAACATGCATGTAAGCGGCTAGCCTCTCCAACCGTTGCATGAACCAGCTTACGTACTCGGTCTCCGAGTCATATTTTGCGAGGAAGCTCATCGCGCTTGGCAACCAATCGGAATTATCGATTCGATTGAGCCAGCGAAGCAGCGCATTCACTTCAGCCGCGTTGGCGGTGGACACGAACTGTGCATGCTTAGCCACCAAATATGCCTGCGTGTATGGCTCGATAACTTCGTCCACTAGCCCTTCAGCTGACGGGACTTTATCGATTACACGCTCACGAAACTCTTCGAGCAATGCTCGTCGAGCTTTATCTTTGGCATAAATAGTCCGGATATGAGCGAAAACCTCGGCGAATCCATCGCGCCCTGTCTCAACCTCGAGTTCTTCCCAGATGTCGTTGTAATGGTCACGCTTGCTAGGCGCAACTTTCCCAATGACATTCGATTTAATAATATCCGTCGGAAGCAGGTCCAAGCCTCTGCTATTCAGAACAGAAAACACTCGAAAAGCTGATTGCTGACTAGGCGTCGATACCGCGACCAGGAAACAACGCTGCACGAGGAAGCTGCCGAATCGAGTCGCTTCCTTCTGGTCACTGCCGAACGCGTCCTCAAGGCGCTGACGGAAGAGCATTGCGTTGAGACGAATGTTTCGCTGTGATTCGTTATTCAGTTTTGCCGGGTCTAGGCCAGCCAATTCATCGATGGCGACATTTTGCACGTACTTTTCAAAGAACGCCGAATCCCTTTCACGGAGGGTCAGTCGAGGCTTGGACTCCAGCCCTTCCAGCAAATTGCCTGGCTCACAGAGATACTTGCGGAACGACTCACGAATAGGCTCTTCAGAGCGGTCTGTTAGGAGTGCCAGCAAAATCGTCAGCGTAGTAAGACGCTGCTGGCCGTCAATGACCTCTGCTGCAGGCTTGTCCTCTTGCTTAATGAGCACGATGCTGCCTAAGAAGTAGCTGTCCTCGGCATCTTCCTTGGTGTAAAAGTCATACAGGTCAGAAAATAGCTCGCCCGCCTGGGTCGGCGTCCATGCGTAAGGCCGCTGATAACTTGGAATCGTATAGTCGAATTCTGAGCTAAAAATTTTAGCGAGAGGATATTCTGCCCCTGAGATTCGTTTCGTCATTATTTTGATATTTGTGTAAGTGCCTCATTGTGACGTCGAAAGCTCAATGGCACCGACATCACATTATGAGACTTCGGTTTGACTCCATTACAAGAGCGCCCTGACTACCCCTGTGGCAGCTGCACTTAGGCATTCCCCCATCAGTGCCCGACAGTATTAACTTATGCCTACTAGCACCGACGATATTGTAATCAGAAGTCAAAAAAATGTTTGGACCAACACTGAGGTCAATTATAAATTCATGCAGTAAATTTGGCGCTATACGCATTGAGAAAACAATTCACTTCAGCCCATGCAACGTACCGTCATTCATATCCTCTATCACCAATTAGAATCTATTCTGACGCTGCCATTGACTAGGGAAAGCATTATCGACTACGTCAATCAAGAAATTCTCGATGTGCCTCACGAACTGCGGCTAGTAATCACTGAGTTGGATGAAGATGAATTGGTCTTTGAGGTCGCCGCGATTGAATTGAACTCATCCAGGGATGGCAACTGGCGCCTACAGTACCTCTCCCACCCCGCTCGGAGCCAACAACTGACTGCTTCGGTCATCCCTCAAGCATACGATTTCGAAGCGTTTTGCGAATCACAACGAGCGCTTGGGCTTCCTCGTGGCTTTTCCCCGGTAAGCGCAGAAGAATTAGATGCTGAGAAACTGGGGCCGATGGCTATGTTGAATCTGCCACTCAACCATCCTGCCCCACTTGTTCCTCTTAAGTCTGATATAGAACGCCTCGCTGCTTTGCGAAGCGTGCCATCAAGCCTTCTTACGTAACGACGGTTCAATCCAATAAATATGGTCGAGAGTATCTAGTGCTAGCTCAAAGTTCTGCTCCAGCCGCACAGGTATGCCTAAACCGTACCATTCAATGACCTGACCAACAGCGGCAAAACCTTCCAACACGTGCAGCATGCGGAGGTGACTCGTGGTTGCATCGTGTTCGGGCGCCCGATTCATCCGAACCACGAACGGCAGCATGTTTTCTTTGCTTCTGCGTACTGTTGGCCATTGGTCTAGGTCTTTGATAAGAATATGATTTCCAGAGATTTCTACCTTCCCGCGCCCAGAATAGATGCGTTCGTCCCCCTCAGGTACCAGCTTACTGCTTTGGAAGGCGGTTCCATAAGTAAGGCGTTGACCATACAAAGATAACCTATAGAGATTGAGAACCTCGGTAAAGACCGCATTGTATTGAGAAGTCCCTCGCTCATGCCCCTTTGAAATTGCCGCCTTACCAGTCAGCTCGCGTAGGTTTTTGTAGGCGTGAACAATCGGCCGCAGATGCGACGTGGTGAAATGCGCTGAGATAGTTTTGTCGGCAGATACCATTTTCTTGCGTCGCACGACCTCTGCGGCATCTGGCATCAGTCCTTCTCGCACATCCCCCTCTTTCCGGACTAGAGTAGGCTTACGGCGCTTGACTAGGGCTTCGGGCAAATCAATATCGCCAACGACGGAGCGTTTGGGACCGCTCGAAGGACTTGAGGTGATAGCTATGGCTGCATCGCCTGCTTCACCGTTGCACCCGTTTCGGTGATATGTACCGTTCGGAAGCTTGAAATGTGGGGCTCTTACGCAGACGGTGACAATGCAACGGTCCTCATAGCGGGCCTCACAGAACGGGCATTTATAAGGTGCGTGGGAAACTCCCGCGTCCTCGAAGATTTGCTTGAACTCGGAAGCGCTGCGCACCTCTCCTTTTTCATTCATCCCTATTGAACTCAGATAGCCTCCCAAAGCTATAGTTGGTTCATTATTTTAGACATAATTGAATACGCGCATATTGCCGCACATCAATTTGCGGAGAAATACTTACACTTTCGCAGTTTATTTCAAGCTTGAGCGCACCAACTCCGTAGCCACTCCCGGCCGGTACATCAAGGTCGAAGGACTCGTCGGTACCGCCAACCGTCAACGCGCCCTCATCGTCATGAAACCGTTTGGTCGAGGAGCATCCCTGATAGCTTCAGCACTGAAGGCCGCCGATTGTTCTGCTAACGATGCCTACTCGCCAGGCCGACGATGGGCCGTTCTGTGTAGCTAGTCTCTGGAAGCCTTTAGAGCTCAACTCTCTGCTCCACCTCACACGCGAAAATTGAATCGCAGTATATTGTTGAGCTTGTAATTTTGTTACGCATGTTCGCTGAGGCTGGAAGATTTTATTCTTCACTTACTGGTCCCTCAGATGTGAATGCCGACGATATAAAAATTCGGGGGAATGATGCATATTTCAAAGTTAACAATTGTCAACTATCGGAACTTCAAGAACGCGACGCTTAAATTCAACAAAGGCGTTAACACCATCATCGGAGAGAATGGTGCTGGAAAGACCAACGTCTTCCGTGCAATTCGCCTTCTGCTAGACGACAGCATGGTGCGGGTCGCAAAAAGCATGGATTTGGCGGACTTTCATCGGGGCCTCGAGCGGTGGCAAGGTCACTGGATATTCATTAGTGCAGAGTTATCAGAGATAAGCCTTGACGAAGAAATTCAGTCGTTGTTCGTGCACGGTACCGGGGTGCTTGGTGACCAGCCAGTCCAAACTGCAACCTACAACCTCATTTTTCGCCCCATTAAAGAGGTCCGCCTCCGATTGGCCGCACTTATGAATGGTGATGTCCCTGGCATGAATGCCATTCTTAATTCACTCACAACGGCCGATTACGAGGTGGTTCTCACAGGACGAAGTACCGCGGACTTCGCTAATCCAGCGGACTATGCCCGCATTGTCGGAGATTTCGATAATGCAGTCTTTCCCAAGGAAGTCGATTCACCGGAAATCGGCTCGCGCCTCCCTACATACCTCTCCGTAACAAAAGAGGTTTCTCTGACCTTTATTCAAGCGCTCCGCGACGTCGTCTCTGAATTCCACAATAATCGGACAAATCCGCTCCTTACCTTGTTGAAGCGGATGAGCGGTGAAATTAACGAGGAGCTTCTTAGGCCAATCATCGGGCAGGTTCAAGCATTGAACCAGTCAATCGAGGGCCTTGAGAACGTAACGTCACTGCGACGAGACATCCGCGAGACAATTTACTCGGCAGCAGGGCAAACGTATTCGCCGTCGTCCCTATCTATCAAGTCCGAACTCCCTCAAGAAACAGATAGATTATTTCAATCGCTGAAATTATTTGTCGGCGAATCCAATGACGGGCATGAAGGGCCAATTCATGAGCTCAGTCTTGGTGGCGCCAATTTGATTTTCCTCACGCTCAAGCTGCTCGAATTTAAGTATCGGAATGCAAGGCACACGATTGCGAACTTCTTGCTAATTGAGGAGCCCGAGGCGCATTTGCACACTCACGTGCAAAAAACCTTGTTTGACAATATCGGCGACAGTGGCGCGCAGATTATTTATTCCACGCACTCAACCCATATCTCGGAAGTCAGCAACGTTAGCAACGTGAATGTCCTGGGCCGCAACGGGAAGGCGTGCGAGGCGTTTCATCCGTCGACCGGGCTAGAACCAGCAGTAGTTGGAGCAGTTCAACGCTACCTAGATGCTGTACGTAGCAATCTTCTCTTTGCGAAAAGTGTTCTTCTTGTCGAGGGCGACGCTGAAGCTATCTTACTCCCGCTTCTTATCAAGAAGACGTTAGGCGTCAGCCTCGATGAGCTTGGAATTAGTTTGGTAAATATCGGCAGCACTGGATTTAGCAATATTTCCATCCTCTTCGACAACCAACGAATTCGGCGTCGTTGCAGCATTATTACGGACCAAGACTCCGCCTATGCTCCCATTCAAATTCTTCCTACTGACGACGAACCCACGCGTAAATGGAAGAAGAAAATGGAAGGTTCGGCAGCTTCCGGAGCTGCACGAAAGGCCATACTAGATGCAGAGGCATTTGGGAATCGTTGGGTCAAACCGTTTTATGCGACATACACCTTCGAAGTGGACTTTGCTATCGTCAACCAGAATATCTTGGTCAACTCAATAAATGAGGTCTACGCCCAAGATGCAGCCAAAATTGAGGCAAGAGCAGATTTCCAATCCGGACAAATCGCTCGCTATGGACGACGCACATTGACTATGGCAGCCTACAAAAAGAAGGGATGGTTCGCCATTCTCCTGGGTAAATACATTGACGGCTTTTCTAGGACTCCAACGTACATTCTTCAAGCAGTTGCTTTTGCCCACGGAACGTTCTCACGTGAACTGATTTTCAGAATACTCCACCATCGATTGAGACACTACGTTGGCCAAGACGGCCAATTCCCTACCGTCCAATTGCAAGACTACTGGTCCCGTGTCTGCCTCTATCGAAACGAAGGCGTTGATTTCAATACCATTCGAAATGAGACGTACGCAGCTCTCCCAGACGACCAGGTCTGCGACCTCCTGCGAGCCATACCATGAGCTTCACCTGGACAGATGCAGACTTGAATCAGGAACAGTCTGATGCGGTTGTAGATGAGGGGAACGTATTCTTGGTGGCATGCCCTGGTAGCGGCAAAACACGCACACTTACTTATAAAATTGCACATGAACTGTCGCGGATTCAAAGCCCGAAGAAGTTCGTCGTGGCATTCACATATACAAACCGAGCAGCGGATGAAATCCACGAGCGCATCGAGAATCTAGGAATCGATACGTCACAACTTTGGATTGGAACAATTCACTCATTTTGCTTAGAGTGGATTCTGAAACCATACGGGATATATGCCCCGCGCTTGGCCCACGGCTTCCGTATCATTGATGTCCATGAGCAAGAAAAACTGCTAGAAGAATTTTGTCGTGTACAAGGAGTCGACGTCTGGGACTGTGGCTACTACGTCACTGAAGATGACTATCATCTCAGTTGCGTCGACAGAAACAAGCATCCAAGACTTCACGCTGTCTATGCCCGCTATTTCCAGCATTTGGCAGATAACCGAATTTTGGATTTCGAGCAAATACTGCAATACGCGTGGCGACTATTAGAAAGCAAGCCTGAAATAGCCCGAGTCTTATCGAACCTGTTCCCGCTCATTCTGGTTGATGAATTCCAGGACACAAAAAGAATTCAATACTCCATGCTTGGCGCGATTCTTCGAGCAGGTGAAGGCCGCACACGAATTTTCATTGTCGGCGACCCAAACCAGGCCATTTATGGCTCACTCGGTGGCTTCGCAATGGCTGCCCAGGACTTTCGGGCATTGTGCGGTCAACCGCTAACTGAGCGGCAACTGTCCGGAAACTATCGTTCATCTGCGCGCATAGTCCAATATTTTTCGAACTACAACGTTTTTGCTACGCAGATTTATGCGGCCTCGCCGGACCGCGGCTTCCCCAGCATCGTCACATACAACAATACTGTCCAGAAGGATGTGCTCATAGACGAAGTGGTTCGCCTTGTTAGACAAGCCTTAGATGCGGGAATAGCGCCAAGTGAGATTTGCATTTTGGCTCCATGGTGGATGCATTTGGCTGCGATGACTCGGCGTCTCATGGCGGCACTTCCACATTGCGAATTCAATGGCCCTGGCATAGTTCCATTCAGTCGCGACATCGAGAATTTCTGGTACCGGCTTTCAAGAATCGCGTTGACACAAGCGTCACCTTCTCAGTACACACGAAGAATGCGCTGGGCTGCGGAAGTAATCCGTGACCTTGAAAGTGAAGGAATTGACGTTAGCAGCATCACCCCCAAGGTGCTTCTGCGCGAATCAAACTCGATTCATATCGATGAACGCGACGGCCTCGAATATTTGACTGAATATTTCTCGCAACTCATGGAACGCCTCGGAATTGATTGGCGAGCGTTCCCGCTCTTAGCATCCCATCATGCTGCGTTCTTCGCGAGCTCATTGGCACAGTTAAATAAGGTACGAGGAGAAGGCATTGATTTGCGCGATATCGATTTCTTCCGAAAAGTCTTCAAGACGCGCAGTGGAATCAATGTGAGCACCATACATGGTGTAAAAGGGGCCGAATTTGATGTCGTGATTGCCTATGCGCTTCTACAGGGAATGGTACCCAATTCCAAAGATGTCGACGGCGAGGTAAGTGCGAAGAAGATGCTGTACGTTGTTGGCTCTAGGGCCAGAAAGCACCTGCATCTGATTGCGGAAACTGGCAGAAGGTCCGGGCGTACTGGACCTATCTACCGTCCGACCGAGGTACTCGCCAGATGTGTCTTCCCATACAACCTAGCTTAGTTCAACGCTGCCGCGAAACAAATGACGATGAAGCTCGCCCGCACTTACGGTAAAACATGGCCATCAAAGTAGGATATTCCGATTGAATCCTACTTTACTGCGCATCCGGAATTGAGACTCAAGAGGCATCAGCGCGAAATCTGGCAGACATCGCGACTCTCATGCGCAACGCCATGAAGAAGCGGACGGTAACGCAACAGGACTTACGCGAGCGCCGACATTGCCAGACGAACGCTGAAGGGGGTGCTCAGCGGGGAATCGGATTACATGGTCACAACCCTGATGGCGGTGCTCGACCGATTGGGCCACGAAATGGTCATCGTGCCCAAAACAGCCGTGCGCGCATTTTCGTCGGAGCGGGAGCCCACTAAGCCGATAGTGAAGACGAAGGTGCAGGTTGCAATTGAAAAGCTCAATCGGCTTCCACCAGAGAAGTAGACAACGCGCTGGAGTGTCTAGGCTACGAGCATAAAAGCGGTCGTCAAAATACTGCGTCACCGCTGAACCAGCTGCCCTCGCCCCTCGGCGGACTGGTCGCTGACGTTTTATTCATCGGTGAGCTTTCCACACGCGTGGCAGAAGAACTGCCGCATGCCATGACAAAGGCAAAGACTTGTCGTCTTTGGTCGTACGATATGTCCTTGAAATCGGCGGTCAAGTTGTCTAACGTATGAAAGCGTCGGTGCAATGCCGGTGCTTCACTGAAGAACGCCCTGTCCGCTCAGTAGTAAAACCGCTTCCTGCGGAGGATGCCCTATTTATGAGAGGGTACAACCGCAGGAGAGAGGCAATGAAACAGGGTTTGACACCGTATCTATGGTCGGCTGAGCTTCGCCAGGTCCATGAGATAGCAGTTGCTGGAATCGTTGTCGGATTTTTCTATCGACAATTGCGATTGTTTGGCCCTCGCATAAATGCTGAGCACCGACACCGGGAGCAATGTGCAATAGGTAGCGGAGATAACTTTTCTTCCGGTGTAACCTTATTTTCCGCGCTGTTCCGCCCGCCGCTGCGTGGCCCTTATCGAGGCCTTTTGCCATTTTTGGGAGCTACTGCCTTGCCGCTTTTTTGTGCAGCGGCGATGCTTGTAGTGATTTCGTTACAAGCTTGTAGTGCAAAATATTTTTTCCTCAAAAAAATCGCTATTAAATCAGGCACATCCTCTGATTTTGCTTGTAACGTCGCCGATTTGCTGTCTATCTTTCGCAAAAAATCTTTTGTAAGCTGCGCGGCTAATGAACCTATTAGCCACCCAATGTTAGCTCAAAAGATGCGCCTTCCTCCGCTCAATACCGTTGCCTTCTCCATTGCGGCAGCATTCGTGCTCGCCGCAGCATTGCTCATTTTGTGCCCTATCGCAGCCCGTGGAGGTAGGTCATGAATCGCACTTCAGTGACCTATGGAAAACGTGGGCGTTTGAACGAGACAAACTCGGGTATTCGACAGACGGCACCGACGTTTGGGAAAGCAAAGCACGGCACATTTATGGAAAAGGCTGGCGGTCACATTACCGTTGAATCGGACGGGGAAATGTTTGCGGCTCGGCTGCTTTCCATCGACCCGCGTGTGAGCAGTTTCCAACCTCAACCTTTCACCGTCGACCTCATTGACCAGCGTCTGTTGCTAACCACCGAAGCCAGAAGCACCGCATGGCGGAGGCACTATCGAGCCGAAGGTCCGAAGTTCTATACACCTGACTTTAGTGTTGTGCATATGGACGGCCTACGCTACTCACTTGAAGTCAAGGCCGAGGGATTTGAAGGGGATGAGCTGTATCAAGAAAAAATCGAACTAGCGCGTCCAGTGCTGGCAGCCAACAATTATCCGCTGCGGACAGTGGTCTTTCCGAAGAATACGGCCCACCCTATCCGCCTGAATGCTCACCTGCTCAAACAGGCGGCACAGCAGATTCACACGTACTTCGATGAAGACTTGGTCGAACGTGTTTGTCAGCGATGCGGCGACGAGCCTACGACGATGCTCCAACTGTGTAAAGACCTGCAGTTGATGCCGGGGCTCATACCTATCTTGTTGGTCAAAGGCGTTCTGAGTGCCGACCTTGCTCGTTTTCAGATAAAGGGTGCCTTGCCGCTGACTCTCGGATTTGGCGATTTGAACCATCTCTGCTTGATTGAAGAGGTGGTGCAATGATTCGGACCTTGCTTATTCATGACCGTTTGGCGGACCCCAAAAACCACCAACACTATCTGGAGGTCGTGGACCCACATCTTCATGGCGGCTGCATCAAAGTCTTCGACCCAGAAAAGAAAGAAGACTGCTATGTAGAGATGACCAAGGTATCGGAAGAGATTTATAACGGGACGATGACCGTCCTTCGAAAAGGAAAGCCGCTTGTCAGTCTGGTGGCGCAGCCATTCGACGAAAGCCTTCGCAAGAAGGATAGTTTCATCCGCGAAGTCATGAGGACTGTAAAGGACAATCAGAAGTTTGGAAAAATCAGTTTCTTAGAAGCATGTCGGCAGTCGAAGGAAGAATATGAGGCGACGGCTACCGCTACCTCGCCCGCATTTCCTGCATTAGCAACGTTGTACCGATACCACCAGTTGGAAATGAGCGGTTTGCCTTTAATTCGCGGTGCAAAAAATAAAGGCAACCGTACTAAGCGCTATCCGCAGAAGGTGATTGATGTCATATGCCAGCTTGCGAGAGAACATTACCTACAGCCTCACTCGCTATGGTCTATCAAAAAGATAGCTGAAAAAGCGGACAGAAGTGTACGCGGCTCGCTCCTTCCAGTAGACGCACCTCCTATCAGCACTAGATTCGTCAAGAACACCATCCATCGGCTTGTGCATGTGGACCCTAGTGCCGCGCGAATGCTGCCCAAAGACGCAATTGCTGGCAAATCCGTAGCCAGAAAACGCATCAGAGCGGAGCAGCCGCTTGAGCGAGTTGAGCAAGATGCTGTTCATCTACCTTTCGTTGTTAGGACGCCTGGCGGTATCTCTAGCCAAGTGCACCTGGTTCACGCCATCGACTGTTGTACAGGTCTTCCACTTGGTTGGTGTCTCGTCGTAGGCGCGCCCACCGATAGTGACTCGCTTGCCTGTATTGAGATGTACATGACGCCGGATGCCCGTGCGCGGAGATTCAAGAAATTAGACCTCCCTTACAACATCTTAGCCTACGGTACACCCGCGCAACTTCTATTCGACAACGGCGCGGAAAATCAGGGCGGAAGAATCATGAATCTGCAGAAGCTTTATGTAGATACCAAACATTGCAGAGCGCGTGCTGGCCAGGAGAAGCCATTTATTGAGCGGCTCCACGGTTCGCTCAAAGAAGACATAGAGACGCTGCCTGGTTGTACTCGACTCGACGGCGAAGATGGTCTGCGTGACCCGCTCGCAATGGGCGACGAGCTCATGGATATAGATGAGCTAGAGCGCTGGATTGTAAGGTGGTACTACGAAAAATGGGGCAATCATCAACTCGACCGTTTGCTGTGGGAGACTGTTCTCGACAGCAACGTGGAAGGCGCAACACCCTTGGCACGTCTAGCCTACTTTGAAGAGTCGTGCGTCCCCATTGCACTTCCTCCCTCCCGTGCCGATTGGTTGTCGGCTTTGTACGAGCAAGTGGAACGTAAATTAAGTAGAAAGACGGGTGTCACGATAGATGGACTTCACTACAAAGGAGAAGATTTCGGGACGCTGATTGATAAATATGGTGAACAGCAATTTTTGACTATCGTCTTTAACCCAGACGATTTTCGGTATGTTTATGTTCGAGAAGGGGATGACCAGCCGTTGGTCAGACTAGAATTTGAGTATCTCAAGCCTGAGACTCCAGCATGGTCATTTAGGGAGGCGAAGGAGCGCTATGCAAAGGCGAAACGCAGCACCAGTCAAATTCCTGGAGCGGATAAGTTTTCCCAAGAATTGCAAGACCGAAGCTCGCAACGGGCGCGTTCCACAAGCGCTAAAAGTCCTAGCAAACGTGAACGAAACCGGGAAACAAAAGACAGAACGAGGGAGATTAATGCGATAAAGCGGGCAGCAATTCCGAAGAGTCCCATGCTGTCCGCGCAATCGGCTAAGCCGCAAAAATCAGTAGAACAAATTCAGCTGGAAAGTGCCATGCTTGAACCGACAGCTCTTCTAACTGTGCTTAATCGTGACAGCGGGGATGAAATCTGATGATGCCCGCGAAGAAGTTACGTATCGATATCGAGCGCTGTGAACTGCAGCATCCTCAATTTCTGAAGCAGCTCTTACCATTGAAGCAACGTATTGAGGACGCAATTGATGGTGCCGCTAGCCGTATTGAACGTGTAATCGGCCCCTCGCGTGTCGGAAAATCCATGCTGATTAACTCACTCAGCCGGGACTACCCAGAAACCAAAGTTAATGGGCGTAGACAAGTTCCTGTGCTTGTTGTCCCTGTACCGACGCCTGTCTCACCTCTATTGTTGCCTTCCAGTGTGCTGACCGCGCTTGGTATTCCGATACAGGGAAATATTACATCCGGTGTAATGGGAAAGCGCATGCAAGAACAACTGAAATTGGCGGGCACACGAGTGGTTATTTTCGAGGAGGCCAGTCACTTGGTGGAGGTCGGTGCACGTGTTCCATCTCGTAGTGCTGGGGATTGGTTTAAGTGGTTAGCAGATTCCCAGAATCTAACTCTGCTCCTCTTTGGTGTGCCGAGACTGGAGCGTCTCTTTGATATCAACGAACAACTGCGGATGCGGGCATCGGCGGCTCGTAGGTTTCTGCCCTATGACTCTCGGATTCAAGAAGGTATGCAAGCATTTCACACCTGCGTCGCGACGTATGCGAATCTGTTTTCTGCTGCGGGATTTCCAATCGCACTACCGCCGCTCGCTCTTACCTATCAGTGTTATTTGCTTACAGGCGGGTTAGTTGGCCTTTTGAGTCGGTTCATGCAGGAGCTTGCAGGTCAATTGGTAGGGGAAATGCCGAGGTCGGTCGGTTTTGAGGATTGTCGGGCTGCCGCTGTTGCGATTGAGTCTGTCGACTCAGGCCAATTCAGTGCGTTCGAAAGCTTTGATTGTACGGAGAAAATTCCCGCTGTCGCGCTCCATGACGCCTACGTTCAGGTAATGAACATGAACGAGCTTAAGGTTCCAATCCTTGACAGCCGAGAAGGAGCTCTCCAATGACGTTGGTTGTAACTTATGCTCCGCATGACCATGAGTCAGCTATGGGCTACTACCGCAGGCTTGCTGCGGACAATTTTGTTTCTTGGCGGGAGTTGGCTGGGCTTGCTGATTTGCCACGCAACCGCAACGCGCTCTTAACGCAACCGGAAGCCGTAGCGACGGCTCTCGGGTTAGAGCTTGAATGGGCAGAATTCGCGTGCCGACAAGATGAAATGGCCCCAACGGCTAAAGGGCTTCGTCGAAGCCTAGCAGATGCGGTTTGCCCTGATTGCCTTTTGGAGGCGGTATATATTCGTGACTATTGGGAGCATGCGTATGTGACCGCATGCCCTCATCACCATACAAAGCTTGTTGACCATTGCAATGAATGTGGCGCGGCGCTTTCACCGCATCGGTTTCACATCGATAGCTGTGACTGTGGTCATCCGTTAGGCATGTTGCCTCGGGATGCGGCAAATCCTTCCCAGCTCTGGTTGTCTACGTTAATTGCTAGTGGTGGTGCCCACTCGGGTGGAATTGAGCCGGCGATGAATGGAATAGATGTGGGCGTCTTAGCTCAGGTCATTCGTACGTTGTGTAGTTATGCGGAACCAGAAAATTCTGCACCACGACGTGGTTCGCTAAAGCCCAGATATGTGCACAGTGCCATTGATTTTCTCGCGCCCCTCGAAGCTTTTTTGGCAGCATGGCCAGATGGATTCCAATCTCATGTGAAGATGCGAATTGCCGCAGGGCGTCCTAAGGCGCGCACTTTGAACTCGCTTCTGGGGCCCTGGTACGTTACCTTACGCAAGCTCTGTCAAGGCACAGTGCTAGAGCCGTTCCTAACCGCCATAATTGAAGTAGCGGCTGAGCGCTTTGATGGCGTCCTCGGTATGGACTCTACTAAGTCAATCGTAGAAGGTGTGACTGCGTATATTCGTAGGCCTGACGCAGCGAAGAGTATTGGCATTAGCGATTCTCGATTGCATAAGGCCATACAAAATGGCGAATGTGCATATCGAACGCGCCGTGTGGGAACGCGTGGGGAGCTCTATGAAATTCCTCTTGAGGAAGTTGAACGCATAAAAAAAGGCCGCGACGGATGGATATCGGAAAAAGAAGCAGGCGAATTGATGGGTGTGCCAGCTTCGGTCGTGCAAAACATGATGTTGGCTGGTGTTATTCGTTCAGATGTCAATTGGCGCCACGATATCTTGAAAGGCGGTCTGATTGAACGCAATTCAATACAGACATTGGCACAGCGAGTTCGCGATATGGCGGTTCCTAGAGCTGCGGGAGTACGCGAGAAGATAACCTGGGCAGGATTGACCACTCGGCGTATGGGAGATAAGCAAGCAATTCAAGAAACCATGCGAGCCGTCGTTGATGGGACGATTACCGCTGCTGAGATTGGCAGCCGACTAGGAGAGATGGAGTTTCTGCGTAGCGACATTGTTCCTTATTTCGGCACTCCTTTACTTGAATCAGGTTTCTCGGTTCAGCAACTCTCAAAAATCACCGGTTGGAAGTGGGAGAGCATCTCGCACTGGATAGAGACGGGACTGTTGGAATCCGAATCTATTGTGCTTCGAGGGCAACGATGCCGAGTGGTCTTGCCGCATCAGTTGCTGACATTCCGTCAAAAGTTTGTACCTATTGCGGAACTGGCCCGAGCGCTCGAGACGAAGTCATCTGCTTTATCCAAATTGTTAGTCGGCATCGAATTCGTCGGTGCACAGCAGCTGCCCAATGGGGCGATGCGTGGGGTTTTGGTTAGAACGGCTGATTTATGCAAGCTTGCCGTCCTTGGAGCCAAGGCGGGAAAAGACCTGTTTGTTCCCATGCCCAATATAGACGGCTAGACTTCTCCTCTGCCTTCTTTCTCCTTTTAGCTATAGGGCTCAGCCAGAGAAATATAGGTGTAGTGCACTCTAACTACGGTTGGTGAGGCTGAGCCTAGCCCTCCCGGGACCAATGCCCGAGAATCGCCTTCACTCAGCCTCACCATAACCGCTACGGAATGGAGCCGGCCTCGCCCGGTAGACTTTCGTTTCACGCCTCTGCCTTCGCCAGCGTGCCAGATATCTCAAAACATCCCCCCAGAATCTGGTGTCCCCTATGCGCTGGTGCTAGTTATCTCGTCCACATAGGCGGCAGTTCCTGCATTCCCTAAGCCCCTATTCCGAAGCCAAGTGATGCCATGCTTACACCGGCTTCATGCTGACCGATGATTGTGCAGTTCCTGCTTTGCAGTATAAGCAGGAGTATTAATATCATTGCTAGCAGCGTGGTATCGACTTAATAGGGCAATCTCGACACAAAATAATAAATAAATTGCCATTGCTCTTCCATTCGGCGCATATTTTTATAAAATCTCTATAGTTCCTCGGCACATTTTTCGATAGTGCCTCTCGCAGATGGCGAGTGAGCCCACTTGAGCCCACATAAGCTGATGGGAATGCGATGATGGGAGGGCTAATTTCCGAGGAGCGGCGCCAGAGTCGCGGTGCGGTTGGAGCAGTAAAAATTTCTCGATTTATGCGTCGGGATTTCTCAAGCTATGCATTCATAGCATCCCGAAAAGCCTTGTCTGGCAAGGCTTGGGTTTCTCAGTTTATGCATCCGTCTACACTGTTGTAGCGGGAACCATAATGTGGGATTTTAAGAGGCATCCTTTGAGATTATTATCAAACGGTGCGATCTGATAGCTCAGTTCCTGCTGTGTCTAATGACGCAGAAAGCAGCCATAGTGCTAGTTTGTTGAAGGTTTTTAACTAAAAAACGACAAAGGCAAACTTGGTTGTAGATAACTACGCACAACCTGAGAAAAAGGGCTCTCATGTGATAAACATGGGAGCCCTTCTTGTTGTTGGGGCCATAGAAAGGAAGTGATCTCAATTAAATCGGACGGTTAGGATGACTCCCTGAAATGGTGGCTATCTCGTTTGCCTATACCCGGGAAAAATGTTCGTAAGGTACAACGTTAAACAAAAGACAATATTATTTTTTTGACTTCATGCTTTTTTCGTGGCCAAATACGGTCTTGGCATAGAAAACACAAACAATTGGGAAACTTGGGTCAAAAATGCATGCACTCCGACAAAACCCTGAGCTGATAGACCTAATGGAGGTTTCAAATCCACTGGATCAGCACGTCATGTAATGACCCAGCGAAACCTGCTCACCTCAAGCAGCTAAGGCAAACGCCTCAGCCGGTGTCTTCATGCCCAGCGCCTGATGCGGCCGGCGGTGGTTATAGAAGCCAATCCAGTCACCAATGATGCGACTGGCGTGCTGCAATGTTTCGAAGCGATGTCGATGAGCGCATTGCTCCTTCAGGGTTCTGATGACGCGTTCGACCATGCCATTCTGCTGTGGGCAATGCGGCGTGATGAACTCTTGCTGCAGCCCGTAACTGCGGACCAACGCTGTGTAACTACGGCTGGTGAATACCAGACCATTATCGGAGCGCAGCAAGAACGGCGCCGTCACGCGACCCAGCGAGCCATAACGCGCGATCAGCGCTTGCTCCAAGGCCGACTCTGCCGTCTTCGACTTGCCCGAACGCGACAGATGCCAGCCCAGCAATTCCCGCGTGTGGCAATCAATCACCAGGGCTAGCACCGCCCAGCCATCGCGCCCTGTCCAGATCCGACACAGATCGGTTGCCCAGCGCTGGTCTGGTCCTGTGGCTACCGACGGCAAGGCCTTCACCCTGGGACGGAAACCAACAGGACGCTTCTTGACCTGCCAACCTTTGATCTGGAAGATCCTCTGCACCGTGTTCTTATTGAACCCGAGCAGGCCCGCCACCGTGCGATAGCCGAAGGACGGCTCTTCCAGGATCATCTTGCGAATCGGTTCGGCAAAGCGCTCCTGCACCTTGGGCTCAGCCTTCACCGGCTTGTAGTAAGCGCTGCGCCTGGCAATCCCAAACCACGCGCATATCTTGCTGACAGCCACATCGAAACCGTCTTGTTTGAGTCCCTGGCGGATGGTCTCGATTACTTGTCTTCCTCGCCCAACAGGGACGCCAATTTTTTTCTGGCGCGCAGCTCCAGCATGGCTTCTCCGTAGGCTTCCTGGAGCTCCTTGAGTTGCCGCTCGTACTGTTCTCTCACATCCAGCGGCTTGGCACGCAGGGCGTTCTCCATCCCTTTGCGGCCTTCATCGACCCATTCTTCGATCTCGGATGGCGGGATATCAAACGACCGGCTAGCCTCGGCGACCGTCGTCTTTCCCTGGATGATTTCCATCACCAGCGCCGCTTTGCGCTTGGCTGTCCAACGCTTGAATTCTTCTTCCATGACCTTGCTCATTTTGATTTCCTTTTAGGATTATCTACTGAGCAGGTTTTCAGTGGGTCATTACACCAATCCACCCACGAATCGACCATGCCGCGCTGCAGGTCTGCCAGGGGAAACACCGACGCGGAATCGTCGATGAAATTACACATCAAGAGGTTGTCGAACTGGTCGGGCGAGTATTCGAAGTCGCGCAGCTCGTCGATATCGAACAGATCGCAGCCACCGGCCGCCGCGTCCATGATCGTGACGATCTGGCGCCAGATCTTGTCCTCACCGGTGAAGCCCGACGACAGCCGCTTATGGCTGACATCGATGTTGACCTTCTCGCCCTTGGCGCGGCGCTTGTTGAACGCCTCACCGGTCCAGAACGGGTAAGCCTGGTGCGTGGTGGCCGATGGCGTCGAGAAGTAGGTTTTGCGCCACTTCTTGTGCAAGGCCATCCCGGACGCAACCTTGTTCAACTCCGTGAAATTGTTCGTCCAGAAGAATTCATCGAAATAGAAGTTGCCGTGGTAGCCCTGGGCGGTTCGCGCATTCGTGCCGAGGAAATACAGGTGCGCGCCGTTGGGCAGTACGATGGGATCGCCAGACAGCTCTACGCCGCATGCGTCCTTCGCAAACTGGATGATGTATTGCTTGAAGACGTGCGCCTGCGACTTCGAGGCCGAGAGGAAAATCTGATTTCGGCCGGTCTGGATCGCATCAATCAGCGCCTCGCGCGCGAAGTACCAGGTTGCGCCGATTTGGCGCGACTTGAGAATGATGCGCGTGCGCTCGTCACTGTTGCGGAACCAGACCTTTTGATAGTCGAATAGAGAATCATTGAAGGCCTCGACGATGCGCTGCTGCGCCTCTTCGCTGAACTCGTTGCGCACCGGTTTTTTCTTGGGCGCTGCGTTGCGATTGGCGATGTTCGGATTGAGGTCGGTTTCATTGCCGCCCGGCTGCTCATAGCGGCGCACGCGCGCAGCCTGCACAAGCTGGCGCATCAGCGCATCGAGTTCCTTGGACTCGTGTAAATAACTGTACGGACCCCGCCGGTACTGGTTTTTCGGCCGATGCCTCCTTTGAGCCGAAGACGGTGCCAGCACCTGTGATGTTCAAGCCCGACCAGGCCGCGCAGATCGAGCACGCCTGGCTCGCCCTGGGGGCATGCCCTTGGCCCCGGCCGGCGTCCGACGACATGTCAGCAGGCCCGGCGCAGACCATGACGGCCGACGAGCAGCGCCGCGCGCTGGCCTCCTGGGGTGCCATCAAGGCATGCCCCTGGCCGCGCATGGTGCTGGTGCCGGACAAGTCTCCGCGCCATGGCACGCCGCGCCAGGTCGCCGACTGGCGCGCCGGCCGGCTCGATGTGACCGAACTACCGATTGATCCCAACTCAACGAAAGGGAACGCACCATGACCGCGTTTCGTGTCGTCGTGCGCACTGCCAGCGCACGCCATTCCTACACCGCCATCGCAGCCCATAGCTGCGACGTGATCGTCGCCGCCGTCGATCGCTTTGGCGTGTGCTCCGTAACGGCTACCAAGGAGAAGAAGCAATGAATGCACCTGTGAAATTTGATGAAATCGCCACCGCCACCAATCTGCCGCGTGACTTCGTGATGCAGCCTCCGCAATCCTTGGATCGCATTACTTTCAAAACGCCCGACGACGGTGTGTTGGCCGGTTACGTGTCGGTCATTCGGCAACATCTCGGCAACGGCCAGCGATTCGCTTGGGTGGAGCTTGACAACGAGCTGGCCGGGCAATTCCGTGGCGTGCCACTGGCCGATATCACTACTTGCGATGACGGAGGGGGCGTACGCCACTGCGCGGTCGCCAATGGCCAGTCACGGCGTTTGTGCTTGGCCGACTATAGCGGCAGCCTGGCGAATGACTTGCGGGCGGATTCAACGTCCGCAGAATGATTTCACTGCAATGGCGGCATCCAGCGAGGTGTCGCCAGGAGAATAAAATGTTCTTGAATGAAACGGACATCGCGGATCTCACTAAGCGCAAGCGAGCGAAGGCACAGCAGAAGCAGCTAAATGCGATGGGCATCCAATACAAGGTGCGGGCCGATGGATCCCTAGTTGTTTTACAGACTCATGTTGAGCGCCTGCTGGGAGGGCTGGAGCAGTCCGTCCGCCAGCGATCTGTTCGTGAGCCGAACTGGGAGGTGCTGACGAATGCCTAAGCCGAGAAGTGCGCAACATCGTGGACTGCCGGCGCGTTGGGTACTGCACCACGGCGCCTATTACTATCATGTACCGGCTGGCCTTGAGCCGCGTTGGGACGGTAAAAAGAAGTTCCGCCTCGGCAGCACGTTACCGGAGGCATACAGGACCTGGGCGGCACGCCTAGAGAAATTGGATGCAGCAGAAACTGTTGCGCAGTTGCTGGACAGGTACGCCCTGGAAGTGGTGCCGACCAAGGGGGCGAAGCAGCAGCTCGACGGCAATCGATACGTGGGCCGGTTGCGTGGAGTGTTTGGTGAGCTGCTACTCACTGACATTCGTCCACAGCTCGTCTATCAGTTCATCGATAAGTCACCGAAGAAGGTCGCAGCGCGTAGGGCGGTGGCTCTGCTGTCACATGCATTCACAAAAGCAGTGGAGTGGGGGTACACCGACCGGCATCCATTCATCGGGCAGATGCGCCTGGAAGGGCAAAAAGCCCGCGACCGATACGTAGAGGATTGGGAAATTGTGGAGTGCCTGGCGCTCAAACGGCAATCGAACGGAGGATCGTCGGGCGTCCCCATCATTCAGGCTTACATGCGCATTAAGTTGTTGACCGGAATTTCAAAGGGGGACCTGCTGCGGCTGGTCCCTTCGGAGGATTTTAAGGAAGACGGCATCCATGTGCAGCGCCGGAAGGTGAAGAATTCGACCGGCAAGCGAACCATTTACGCCTGGACACCGGATCTGCGCGACGAGGTGTTTCAAGCTATGGAGGCACGGCCGAAAAAGGTCGATCTGCTGTTTTGCACCCGTACCGGGACTAGTTATTACAGCGAAGAGAGAGACGATTTCAGTGGTTGGGATTCCATGTGGCAGCGTTTCATGGCCCGTGTGTTGGCGGAAACGAAGGTTACGCAATCATTCACCGACCATGACTTGCGCGCCAAGTGCGCCAGCGACGCCGACAGCCTAGAGCAGGCCCGTGCATTGTTGGCCCATGCAGACGCCAGAACCACTAGAAGAATTTACCGGCGCAAGCCCGAATTGGTGCAACCTCTTAAGGCGCGTTTTGAATAGTTCGACGAATGCTGTTACATTTTGCGGGAATATTGAAGCGCCACTCTGAGGAAAATGATGGACGAAAAAGAGCCAGTTACACTACTTACGAATAAGTTGCGTCTAATTCGTACGCTTGTTCAAACCTCCTTTGTTGCGCTAATTACGAGCGGCACCTTAAAGGACTATCTATCTGTAAATCAGGAGCTAGCAGGCCGCATTAGTGGGCAGACATTTCGAATAAAGTCGCGTTACGATTCTTTCAAAGTTCTCGTTCAGACGAGAGCAGACTTTATTTACAGTGAGAGTGCGACAGCACTGGCTGAGTCGATTTTATCTTGCGTGACGACTATGCATGCTCTTGTAAGGGAGATAGGATTTGAGGAAGCAGCCATTCCTTATAAGGATATTGGACGTGATTTTCTGGAAGAATTTCATGCGAAGGTTGAGGGCGCGACAAAAATAGGTGAGTCTCCGATCAAATTCGCTAACCAGTTACGCAGCAAACTAATAAGCAGTGGAATTCCTCACTCTGCAGTCTTTTACTACTGCGTCGAGGCGGCGTTTGAGTTCGCCAAAGAAATCACATTGGCAAGTCCGGACGGTTTGGCGCGGATTGTCAGAGAACTTACTTTTCCTCCCGAATATCAGCAGGCTGGGTTGTCAATTCTCAATTATTTCTCTGTCATTTTGAATGACAAGTATCCTGACATCCCTGTGACAGTATCCATTCAGCAAGAGCCTGAAAAGGTTACTTTACTAATCAAATTTCCTGACGGATCGCAAGAGACTATCTCGAAAACCTTGACTGAATACGGGTTGGTTGTCGCCGGTAAGATGACGCCGGATAATCTGGTTGGAGAGGGGCTTAAAGCGCTAGCACTGCAACAAAAACTGGAGCTTGCTCAGTTGGAGGTCAAGCAAACTCGAGATCTTCTGCGCCTTCAAGAGCAATATTCCACATCTCGTATCGAGTCGTTGGAGAGCCAAGTGGAGAATCTATATTCTTTACTTGGGAAAGAGTTCGCTTCCAGAGAGAAATTGCAAACCGGGCTGATGGATTTGGCGACTCAATTGGTTGGAGGTGCTATTGGTCCAGGTGCCGTAAGCCTCTTGCAATCGCTTTCCTCCGCCATAGGGGATAAGAATGCGGAGCGCACGAAGGTTGTTTTAGAGGACATTCAACAGGCCGAGCCTAAACTATTTAGTCGATTGCAAGATTTTTTCCTGCAGTCGGCGTCCAGTGGAGTAATTGGCAACTATGTGTACGATTGGCTTAAAGCGTTATGGCCTATCCTGCCTAAATGATAGAAAAATGCCCGCATGAGCGGGCATTTTTTATGGGCACAAGCCTAGTCGAAGCCAATTCTATTACCCTGTTCGGGGTCTATTACCCAAAAGGGGTTCCAGCATAAGCAGGAACCCCTTATAAACTGGTGCTGATGGGCGGAATCGAACCGTCGACCTACTGATTACGAATCTGCAGGGAAGTTTATATAAATCAATGGGTTAGTGCGAATTTTGCTCCGCAAATCAGAAAATAAGCGGGCCGCAAGGCCAAATAGGGCGCGGCTCGATTTGGAATTGCGGAGCGGAATTTTCGTTGCTGGATGCGATTGATTGCTAAAGTTGCCGAGGCCCCAACCTGGCCGTGTGAAAGAGAAGCCGGAGCATGACTTCATTTGAAGAAAGCTTAGGCTGCAGGACCGTTCCTGATGTATCGATCATTAACGATCCTACGTCCCTCCGCCACGCCAGCTTCTAGCGCGGCCGAGCTACTGTCATAGGTCCATGCCTTGTCAAACCTATATGGTAAGAAGAGAATTCCGCTGCGGTTTATGCATAACTGTTTAATTACCCACAACTCTTTTTCTCGACCACACCTGACCATAATCTTGAAGCCTCGATAGGTCTGCTCGCTATAGACTTGATTCATCATCTCCATCCTAATTGGAGGTGTTGTTACTGCCGATGGCATATCCTCACTCTAGGCGGCTCCAACTTTCACTTCACGCTGGCATTGGGGCGATTGCAAATAATTTCCCCTTCCAAGGCTCAATTGAAGCATCGAAGTCTAAAAATGCAATTTCCTTCGTACCGTAGTCTTCACGTATAAATTGCGCTATTGCTTTTCGGCATACAATCATCTGTCCTTCCAAGTCGGTAGGCGAGCCACTAATTTGGAACTCGGCCCTGGTTCGGCCGCTTCCTAGTCCGCTTGTAACTTCGATAACTTCCTTCTTGCCGATCCTCAGCCATACAAAACCGGCCTCGTGTCCTATATCTTCAAAATAAAATCGCATGGGAACTCTTTCAAATAAAGGGGCCGCAACTGCGGCCCCTTAACAAAGTAAATTACTATCTGGTAGATGATTACAAAGATTGGTCTCTCTTCTCGCTCTCGCCGCGATGACCCTTTCGATAGATGTCGCCACCATCATAGCGACGCGGGCCGGCGTCACTTTGCTGATCGGCCTGCTCTTGCTTTTTTTGCTCGTGTTCGTGCGAAGTAAAGCCGCCTTCGTGAGAGCGCGGTGGTTTTTCATTTTGAAGTGTGAAGCCTGGCTGTGCAACGCGAGTGGAACCTAGAGTTTTACTGAAATTCGACATTGTCGATCCTTTAAGTCACGGTCTGATATGAGCGTCAACGGACAGGCCGCAATGTCCATTTCTGCTACATCCATATCGCGAGCATCATCCGAAAAACAGACATAGATACCCACGTACGTGAATGCTGATAGCGTAATATTTATGCAACGAATACCGTTCTGATTTCAGCTCTTAAATCTATTTCTCATCCTGGCCGCTGTAGTCCTTCAAGACGGCGTCAATTCATTCTATTGAGCGAAGGGTGAGCGCTACGACATGCGATAAGTGCTTCACACATATTCACACCTTGTGCGAGTAAAACTGCCTCTGCGCGGTAAACCCCCGCGAGATTCTTCTTTGAAAAGATTTCGCGGTTACGTTCTAATATAGAAACGCTGTTCAGTTGCCATCCATCCGCATGTTGCTGTCTCTTATACACATCTCCGAGCCCACGAGACTCCGTTATGTATCGCGTATGCCGTCTTCTGCTTGAAAAAGGGGGGGGGGGGGGGGGGGGGGGGGGGGGGGGGGGGGGGGGGGGGGGGGGGGGG
>NZ_JAELUH010000110.1 GCF_016429215.1 Herbaspirillum sp. ASV7
GATCCTGGCCGCTGCGCAGGTCCAGCGTGCCTTCGTAGATGGAACGGCCGCAGATGACGGCTTCGATGCCTTCGTCCTCGACGCGGCACAGGGCTTCGACGTCGCCCACATGATGCACGCCGCCGGAGGCGATGATGGGGATGGTCACCGCCTGCGCCAGGCGCACGGTGGCGTCGATGTTGACGCCGCCCATCATGCCGTCGCGGCCGATGTCGGTGTAGACGATGGCTTCGCAGCCGTAGCCTTCGAACTTCTGCGCCAGGTCCACCACTTCGTGGCCGGACAGCTTGCTCCAGCCGTCGGTGGCGACCTTGCCGTCCTTGGCATCCAGGCCGACGATGATCTGGCCAGGGAAGGCGCTGCAGGCGTCATGCAGGAAGCCGGGGTTCTTCACCGCGGCGGTGCCGATGATGATGTAGGACAGGCCATCGTCCAGGTAACGCTCGATGGTATCGAGGTCGCGGATACCGCCCCCCAGCTGGACCGGGATTTCCTCGACCTCGTTTTCCTCGGCGAAGCGGGCCACCGCCTTGAGGATGGCCTTGACCGCTGCTTCGTTCTTGGGCTTGCCGGCGAAGGCACCGTTGAGGTCCACCAGGTGCAGGCGACGCGCGCCCTGCTTGAGCCAGTGCAGGGCCATTTCCGCCGGATCTTCGGAGAAAACGGTGGCTTGTTCCATATCACCTTGTTTGAGGCGTACGCAATGACCGTCTTTCAGGTCGATGGCGGGTATGAGCAGCATGGCTAGGGGGATGACTAGTCAGTAAAAAAAGAAGGGTTGTCGAAGGCCGGTAGGTCAGTTCTTGCCTTAAAGGCAAAAATCAAGGGTTCCAGTGTACGAAATTCCGATACAGCTGCAAACCCGCGGAGGCACTTTTTTCCGGGTGGAACTGGGTTGCAAAGATATTATCGCGGGCCACGGCACAGGCGAAGTCGCGACCGTACGGCGTCTGGCCGACCACATGGGCGGTCTCGGCCGGCACGGCGTAGTAGCTGTGGACAAAATAGAAGAAGGCGTTGTCGGCAATGCCTTCCCAGAGGGGATGGCGGGCGGTCTGGTGCACATGGTTCCAACCCATCTGCGGCACCTTGAACAGCGATCCATCGTCCTGGCGCACGCCTTCCAGCGCGAAACGCACCACCTTGCCCGGCAGCAGGCCCAGGCCGGGCGTGTCGCCCTCCTCGCTCCAGTCGAACAGCATCTGTTCGCCCACGCACACGCCGAAGAGCGGCTTGGTGCGGGAGGCCTCGATGACGGCATCCTGCACACCCGACTCGCGCAGGCTGCGCATGCAATCGGGCATGGCGCCCTGGCCGGGCAGGACCACGCGGTCGGCGGCGCGGATATCGGCGACTTCACCGGAGATGCGGACATCGGCTTCTGGCGCGACATGGCGCAGCGCCTGCGCCACCGAGCGCAGGTTGCCCATGCCGTAATCGACTACAACAATTTTATTCATGGCGAAAATGATCGGCGCTCACGCACCGGTGGACCCAGATGATTTAGCGATACCCTGCGGACGACAGATTACAGGCTGCCCTTGGTCGACGGAATCGTACCAGCGGACCGGGGATCGAGTTCGATGGCCATGCGCAGCGCGCGACCGAAGGCCTTGAACACGGTTTCGGCCTGGTGGTGGGCGTTCACGCCACGCAGGTTGTCCACGTGCAGGGTCACCTGCGCATGGTTGACGAAACCATGGAAGAACTCGCTGGTCAGGTCCACATCGAAGGAACCGATCATCGAACGGGTAAAGGGAATATGGTATTCCAGGCCGGGACGGCCGGAGAAATCGATCACCACGCGCGACAGCGCCTCATCCAGGGGCACGTAGGCATGGCCGTAGCGGCGGATGCCCTTCTTGTCGCCGATGGCCTTGGCGAAGGCCATGCCTAGGGTGATACCCACGTCTTCCACCGTGTGGTGCGCGTCGATGTGCAGGTCGCCCTTGGCGTGGATATCCAGGTCGATCAGGCCGTGGCGGGCGATCTGGTCCAGCATGTGGTCGAGGAAAGGCACGCCGGTGTCCAGCTTTTGCTGGCCGGTGCCATCCAGGTTGATCGCAACGCGAATCTGCGTTTCATTGGTGTTGCGGACGACTTCGGCGGTTCTCGGTGTAGACATGGTCGGGGTGGGACGGGGTTCTATCGTTCAGGTAATGCGTGAAGCTTCTTTGCCTGGTGGCGTACTGCCCTTTGCTTACAGCGCGTGCAGCGCCGCTTTCAAGGCCGCCAGCAAGACGGCGTTTTCTTCGTCCGTACTGACGGTAATGCGCAAACAGTTTTGCAACAGTATGTGCATTCTACCGGCATTTTTCACAAGTACCTTACGCGCCAGCAAAGCGGCGAAGACTTTATCGGCATCCGGGACGCGGATCAGGATGAAATTGGCCGCCGACGGGAACACCTGCACCCCCGGCAACCCCGCCATCTGCTGCGCCAGCGTCGCGCGGGCAAGGCGCAGCCGGGCGGCCTGGGCTTCCAGCACATCGACGTGCTCCAGCACGAACAGCGCCGCGGCCTCGGTGAGGACATTGACGTTGTAGGGCGGGCGGACCTTGTCCAATTCGCGCAACAGGGCCGGCGCGGCCGACAAGTAGCCCAGGCGGATACCCGCCAGGCCGAGCTTGGAGACGGTGCGCATCAATACCAGGTTGTTGAACCTGGGCAACTCAGCCATGAGGGTGGCGGCGGCAAAAGGCTGGTAGGCCTCGTCCACCACCACCAGGCCATAGGGCAAGGCGGCCTCGACGAGGCGCAGTACATCGGCAGCCTCGTAGAGCGTGCCGGTGGGGTTGTTGGGATAACCCAGCCAGGTGATGACGGGCTTGTGCTCATCCATGGCAGCCAGCATGGCCGGCATGTCCAGGCTCAGGTCGGCGCGCAGCGGCACGCCCACGTAGTCCAGCCCGGCACTCCTGGCCGAGATGCCATACATCACGAACCCCGGTTCGGGCGCCAGCATGGTGCGTCCCGGCAGGGCACAGGCGGTCGAGAGCAAGGTGATCAGCTCATCCGAACCATTGCCCAGCAGCACGTCATAACCGGCTGGCACGCCGAGGTGCCGGCAGATGCTGGCCTTCAGGGCCGTATAGGAAGGCACCGGATAACGGTTCAATTCGAGCTCGCCCAGGCGACGCCCCAGTTCCACACGCAACTCCGGCGGCAGCAGATAGGGGTTTTCCATCGCATCGAGCTTGACCATGCCCTCGGCCGAGGGCACGTGATAGGACTGCCAGCCGCGCACCACGGGGCGGATCACGCGGGCAATCAGGTCTTCAGTGAGGTCGCTCATCTCAGGCTGGCTGGCGCAGGGGTTCATCGTCTTGGCTCTCGGGGGCCAGCGCATCGAGTCGCTGGCGGATCAGTTCGCAATAATCGGGATTGAGTTCGAAGCCGGTGAAATGCCGTCCACAGCGGCGCGCTGCTACCGCCGTGGTACCGCTGCCCATGAAGGGGTCCAGCACCACCCCACCCGGAGGACAGGAAGCCTTGACCATGCGCTCCACCACTTCCAGCGGCTTTTGCGTGGGATGGTCGGCGCGCTCCTTGTGCTCGCGATGCAGGCGCGACACGCTCCACACATCCTTGGGGTTGTAGCCCATCTCCAGCCACT
Source organism: Herbaspirillum sp. ASV7 (assembly GCF_016429215.1). GTDB lineage: Bacteria > Pseudomonadota > Gammaproteobacteria > Burkholderiales > Burkholderiaceae_D > Herbaspirillum. Next base: position 3,617 of record NZ_JAELUH010000110.1, read on the forward strand.
TGGCGCCCACGAAGATGGAGCGCGAGCGCGCCTTCTTGGTCTGCGCATCGTAGGGGATGCGGATGGCGTCGAGGTCGAAGAAATAATCCTTGGCCCGCGCAAAGAAACCGATGGTGTCGTGCACCGACGAGTAGCGCCGGGTACTGCCGCCCATGGAGGGCACGCGGCGATCCCAGATGATCTCGTTGATCATGGTCATGCGCTGCTTCAGCATGACGAAGATCTCCGGCGAATTGCGCCAGGTCAGGAAGATGTAGAGGCTGCCGTTGGGCTTCAACTTGGGCAGGGCGGCATCGATCCACTGCTCGGTCCAGGCCAGGTAGGCGGCCGTATCGAGCTTGTCGGAATCATTGCCGTAGTCCTTGCCCAGCCCATAGGGGGGATCGGCGATGAGCAGGTCGATGCTGCCATCGGGGATGCGCGCCAGCCCACCCACGGCGGCCAGCGCGTCCTCGCAATGCACGCGGTCCAGCCAGCCGTCGCCTGCAGGGGTGTCGGTGGCGGCCGTCATGGAGTCACTTCTTCAGCCGCAATTCGGCCGAACGGGCGTGGGCCTGCAGGCCTTCGCCATAGGCCAGCTCGGCGGCGATCTTGCCCAGGGTCTGGGCGCCCTGTTCGGACACGCGGATCAGGCTGGAGCGCTTCTGGAAGTCATACACACCCAGCGGCGACGAGAAACGCGCCGTGCGCGAGGTCGGCAGCACGTGGTTGGGACCGGCACAATAGTCGCCCAGCGATTCGGACGAAAAACGCCCCAGGAACATGGCACCGGCATGGCGGATGCGGTCGGCCCAATGCTGCGGCTCCTGCGCCGAGATTTCCAGATGCTCGGCAGCGATCATGTTGGCGATCTCGCAGGCTTGTTCCATGTCGCGCACCTTGACCAGCGCACCGCGGTCGGTCAGCGAGGTACGGATGACGTCCTTGCGCGGCATCTCTTCCAGCAGGCGGTTGATCGAGGCTTCGACCTTGGCGATGTAGTCGGCATCCGGGCACAGCAGGATGGATTGCGCCAGCTCGTCGTGCTCGGCTTGCGAGAACAGGTCCATGGCGATCCAGTCGGGATCGGTGGCGCCATCGCAGATGACCAGGATTTCCGACGGGCCGGCGATCATGTCGATGCCGACCACGCCGAACACGCGGCGCTTGGCGGCAGCCACATAGGCATTGCCGGGGCCGACGATCTTGTCCACCTGCGGGATGGTCGCGGTGCCGTAAGCCAGCGCACCGACGGCTTGCGCACCACCGATGGTGAAGACGCGGTCCACGCCGGCAATGGCGGCGGCGGCCAGCACCAGTTCGTTCTTCACGCCGTCCGGCGTGGGCACGACCATGATGACTTCCTGCACGCCGGCCACCTTGGCGGGAATCGCATTCATCAGCACCGACGAGGGATAGGCGGCCTTGCCACCGGGCACATAGATGCCCACGCGATCCAGCGGCGTGACCTTCTGGCCCAACTCGGTGCCATCGGCTTCGCGGTAGAGGAAACCGTCGGAGCCACATTCCTTCTTCTGGCGCTCGTGATAGGCGCGCACGCGGTCGGCGGCGGTCTGCAGCGCATGGCGGCGTGCCTCGGGCAAGCCGGCCAGGGCCGCCTGCAGGGCCTCGTGACCGATCTCCAGGGCAGCTACCGAGGTCGCCTGCACGCGGTCGAAGCGCTGGGTATATTCCAGCACGGCGGCGTCGCCACGCGCCTTCACATCGGCCAGGATGCCGGCGGCAGCACGGTCGATGGCCTCGTCCTCGCTGGCTTCGAAGGCCAGCACGGCCGAGAGTTGCTCACGGAAGCCGGGAACGGCGGAATCGAGTTTTCGGATGGCAATGCTCATGGTCTCACCTGCTCTGCGAGGAAATCTGGGGTCGTTGAAATAGCGGTATTACTTGGCCTTGGATGCCTTCTCGAAGGCGTCGAGAATCGGCTGCAGGCGTTCGCGCTTCAACTTCAGCGCGGCCTGGTTCACCACCAGGCGCGAGGAGATATCGATGATGTGCTCGACCTCCACCAGCTTGTTGGCACGCAGCGTGCCCCCGGTGCTGACCAGGTCGACGATGGCGTCCGACAGGCCCACCAGCGGGCCCAGTTCCATCGAGCCATACAGCTTGATCAGGTCGACGTGTACGCCCTTGGCGGCGAAGTGCTCGCGCGCGGTCTTGACGTACTTGGTCACCACGCGCAGGCGTGCGCCCTGGCGCACCGCATTGGCGTAGTCGAAGCCTTCCTGCACCGCCACCGACAGGCGGCACTTGGCGATGTTCAGGTCGATGGGCTGGTACAGGCCTTCGCCGCCGTGTTCCAGCAGCACGTCCTTGCCGGCTACGCCGAAGTCGGCCGCGCCGTATTGCACATAGGTCGGCACGTCGGAGGCGCGCACGATGATCACGCGCACGGCCGGGTCATTGGTCGGCAGGATCAGCTTGCGCGAGGATTCCGGATCCTCGGTCACGGTGATGCCGGCCGCCTTCAACAGCGGCAGGGTCTCTTCGAAAATGCGGCCCTTGGAGAGCGCCAGCGTCAGTTGTTGGGTCATGATGTCTGCTTTTCTGGATTCCGGAAACTTACTTGATGCGCTGGATATCGGCACCGATGGCCGACAGCTTGGCTTCCATGCGGTCATAGCCACGGTCGAGGTGGTAGATGCGTTCCACCACCGTCTCGCCCTGCGCGGCCAGGCCGGCGATCACCAGAGAGGCCGAGGCACGCAGGTCGGTGGCCATCACCGGCGCGCCGATGAACTTGTCCACGCCGGTGACGATGGCGGTGTTGCCCTCCACATCGATGGCCGCGCCCAGGCGATTCAATTCCTGTACATGCATGTAGCGGTTCTCGAAGATGGTCTCGGTGACATGGCTGGTGCCTTCGGCGATGCAGTTCAGGGCCATGAACTGCGCCTGCATGTCGGTCGGGAAGCCCGGGTATTCGGTGGTGCGGAAGCTGATCGCCTTGGGACGACGCGCCATCTGGATGCGGATCCAGTCCTCGCCCGAGGTGAGGATGGCGCCGGCGTCGCGCAGCTTGTCCAGGGCGGCGTCGAGCAGGCCGGCACGGGTGCGGCGCAGCGTCACATCACCACCGGTGGCGGCCACCGCGCACAGGAAGGTGCCGGTCTCGATGCGGTCGGCGATGACTTCATGGGAGGCACCGTGCAGCTTCTCCAAGCCCTGGATCACCAGGCGGTCGGTGCCGATGCCGTCGATCTTCGCGCCCATCTTCACCAGCAGGTTGGCCAGGTCGCCCACTTCGGGCTCGCGCGCGGCGTTTTCCAGCACGGTCTCGCCATCGGCCAGAACGGCGGCCATCAGCAGGTTCTCGGTGCCGGTGACGGTGATCATGTCGGTGACGATGCGCGCACCCTTGAGGCGCTTGGCCTTGGCATGGATGTAACCGCCCTCGATATGGATATCGGCGCCCATGGCCTGCAAGCCCTTGATGTGCTGGTCCACCGGACGCGAACCGATGGCGCAGCCACCCGGCAGCGACACCTTGGCCTGGCCGAAGCGCGCCAGCAGCGGACCCAGTACCAGGATCGAGGCGCGCATGGTCTTGACCAGCTCGTAGGGCGCTTCGGGCCTGGTGATGTCGTTGCCGTTGAGCACCATTTCATTACCGTTTTCCTGCACGCGCAGGCCCATCTGCTTCATCAGCTTGGTGATGGTGACCACGTCCTGCAGATGCGGGACATTGCTCAGGTGCAGGTCATCAGCCGTCAACAGGCCCGCGCACAGGATCGGCAGGGCTGCGTTCTTGGCGCCGGAGATGGTGACCTCGCCGGAGAGGCGACGGCCGCCGCGGATCAGGAGCTTGTCCATGGTATTGCCTTATTTCTGGAATTCTTCGGGGGTCAGGGTCTTCATCGACAGCGCGTGGATTTCCTCGCGCATGCGATCGCCCAGCGCTGCATAGACCAGCTGGTGACGCTGGATCAGGCGCTTGCCGGCGAAGGCTTCGGCGACGATGACGGCGGTGAAGTGCTGGCCATCGCCCTCCACTTCGAGGTGCTGGCAATCCAGGCCGGCGGCGATATAGCTTTTGACGAGTTCAGGGGTAGGTAGCATGGTGAGGCTCTTCACGGAAATGGGGACGGGCGGCCGCTCAATGGGATCCTGCGCGCAGCTTGTAGCCGCTCTTGAGCATGCGCACGGCCAGGGTAGACAGCACCAGGAAGAACACGGTGACGATACCGAGGCTGGTCATGGGGGCAATGTCGGACTGGCCGAAGAAGCCGTAGCGAAAGCCGTCGATCATATAAAAAAACGGGTTGAAATGCGATACCGCCTGCCAGAACGGGGGCAGCGAGTGTATCGAATAGAACACGCCGGCCAGGAAAGTCAGCGGCACGATCAGGAAATTCTGGAACGCCGCCAACTGGTCGAACTTCTCGGCCCAGATGCCGGCGATCAGGCCCATGGTGCCCAGGATGCCCGCGCCCAGCAGGGCGAACACCAGGATCCACAAGGGCGCGACGAAGTCCAGGTGGCCGAACCAGGCCGTCACCACGAACACCCCGGCCCCCACCATCAGGCCGCGCACCACGGCCGCCAGCACGTAGCCGCCGAAGAGTTCCCAATGCGACAACGGCGTCAGCAGCACGAACACCAGGTTACCGGTGATCTTGGACTGGATCAGCGAGGAGGAGCTATTGGCAAAGGCATTCTGCAGCACGCTCATCATCACCAGGCCCGGCACCAGGAAGCCGGTGTAGTTCACGCCCGGATAGACCTGCACGCGGTCCTGCAGCACATGGCCGAAGATCAGCAGGTACAGCAAGGCGGTGACGATGGGCGCGGTGATGGTCTGGGTGGCGACCTTCCAGAAGCGCAGGATTTCCTTGTAGAAAAGGGTACGGAAACCGATCATTTTTCATCTCCCATGATCTGGATGAAGACGTCTTCCAGGTCGGCCTGCTGCAACTGCAGATCGTCGATCTCGGCGCCCGAGGCGCGCAGCGTGGCCAGGATGGGTTCGACTTCCTTGTAGTCATTGACGCGCAGGGTGTACTTGCGCGCCGCGTTACCGGCCAGCAACTCTTCGGGGTGCGTCACCAGTGCCTTCAAGCCATCGGGCAGGCTGCCCTGCTTCAGGCGCAACACCATCTGCGAGCCGGAGATGCGGCGGATCAGGGCGTCGGTCGAATCCAGCGCCACCACCTTGCCGAACTTCAACATGGCGATGCGGTTGCACAGGGCTTGCGCTTCTTCCAGGTAGTGGGTGGTCAACACGATGGTGTGGCCTTCGCGGTTCAGGCGACCGATGAACTGCCACAGGGTCTGGCGCAATTCCACGTCCACCCCTGCGGTCGGTTCATCCAGCACGATCACCGGCGGCTTGTGCACCAGCGCCTGAGCCACCAGCACGCGCCGCTTCATGCCGCCCGAGAGCGCGCGCATGTTGGTATCGGCCTTGTTGGTGAGGTCGAGGTTTTCCATGACCTCGTCGATCCACTTGTCGTTGTTGGTCAGGCCGAAATAGCCGGACTGCATGCGCAGCGTCTCGCGCACCGTGAAGAAGGGATCGAACACCAGCTCCTGCGGCACCACGCCCAGGTTCATGCGGGCGGCGCGATAGTCGCTGACCACGTCGTGGCCATGGATGGTGACCGAACCGGAGTCGGCGCGGTTGAGACCGGCGATGATGGAGATCAGCGTGGTCTTGCCGGCGCCATTGGGGCCCAGCAGGCCGAAGAATTCGCCTTCTTCGATCGCCAGCGAAACGCCACCCAGTGCCTGCAGCGACTGGTAGCGCTTCTTGATGTCTTTGATGTGCAGAGCGGCCATTGCCTCGCCCATTCGATACGTTACTTACCAGAAAGAAATAAGGAAGCAGCAAATCCCTCAGGACCTTCGCTGTCGCCTCGCCCTGGCCCCGTTGCCCTCCCTGCGTCCTTGGCGGACCGGTCATGACGAGGCCGTGTTGTCGTTGTTGCCATCGAAGATGGCGGTCGGTTTTGCCCGGCCGGTGAGAGGCCGCGTTCAAGGGAGGAAGTCCGGTGCACGAGGCCGCAAGCGGCCTGCAAAACCTTCGATTATAGGGGAATTCGATTTTCCGGGCCGCCGAAGCAGGAAAGCCGTGGCCGGAAAGGGAGGACCGGATCAGTGATGTCGGTCGGTCGCGGAGGTGGGAGCAGCAATGCCTTGCAACAAGGCCGACACGCCGTACAGGTCGGCCAGGCTCTGCAGGTTGGCCGGCAAGGTACCGAAATCCAGCGCCGCACCGCGAGCGGCGGCAGCGCGACGCCAGGCCAGCAGGGTCGCCACGGCCGAGGAATCGACCACGGTCACCTCGCTGACATCGATGCTGCCCTGGCCGCTGGCGATGGCCGAGAGGCCGTCGCGCAGGACAGTGCTGGCATTGGTGAAGGTCAGCGAGGTGCCGGGCTTGAACATGAGGCTCTTTCGGATCGGATCAGCGGATCAAAAAACGGGCTTACTTCTTGCCGTTGGCACGGGCGGCCAGTTGCTGGTTCTTGTCGGTCAGCGCCTTGATCAGGCCATCGATGCCGCCCTTGTTGATCTCGTTGGCGAAGGTACCCTTGTAGGCTTCCACCAGCCAGGCGCCCAGCACGTTGACGTCATACAGCTTCCAACCGTCGGCCTTCTTTTCCAGGCGATAGCTCAGCTGGATGGGGTCGCCACCACGGGCCGAGATGACCTGGGAGTTGACTTCCACTTCGGTGTCGCCAGGGGCGGCGCGCAGCGGCTTGAATTCGATCTTCTGGTCACGCACCTGCGACAGCGCACCGGAGTAGGTGAACACCAGCAGGCTGCGGAACTGGGTGATCAGCTGCTTTTGCTGGTCAGGGGTGGCCTGGCGCCAGAAGCGGCCGGCCGCCAGCTGGGTCATGCGCTCGAAGTCGACGTAGGGCAGGATCTTCTGCTCGACCAGTTGCATGATGCGGGTGTTGTTGCCGGACTGGATATCCTTGTCGGTCTTGGCGGTGTCCAGGACTTCCGAACTGATGCGCTTGACCAGTGCATCCGGGGCTTCCTGGGCCGAGGCGGCGCCCGAGAAAGCCAGCGCGGGAGCGGCGATGGCGGCGATAGCAAAGAATTTGGTGAGCATCTTCATAAGTCTTTTTCCATTCGAGTCAGCAGAAGGTACCAGCGCAGCAGGGCCGCGCTCGGCATCTTCTTCGAAACCCGCGTCGAAGCGGGGTTCCCGCGCCGTCACAGATGGGCACAGGTGTTACAGATGAGGCAGGTAGTGCAGGTGGAGCGGATCCGGCATTTTTCAAGATCGTTGCGCGCAGCCATGTGGCCGGCGCGCGACGATCAGGAGAGCAGCATCAGAGCCTCAAGGCTTGATGGTCTCTTCCTTCTGCTCGGGGCTCTTGCCGGCGCTGGCGCCGTCGATCTGGCTCTGGCGGCGTTGCACGTAGGCATC
>NZ_JAELUH010000111.1 GCF_016429215.1 Herbaspirillum sp. ASV7
AAGTCCGGCCAGCGCGAAATCTACATCGACGGCCCGGCCGCCGAGCTGTTCCGCAAGGACGTGCAGGAGCTGATCGCCTCCGAGCCCACGATGGACGATATCGACACCTTCCTGAGCCGCTATGACGTGATGATGCGTCATCCCATGACGCTGCACTGAACACGGATCATCTCCACCCACCGATGACGCCGCGCTGCCAGCGCGGCGTTTTTCTTTGCGCTCAGTCCGCTGTCGGGGTACTCCGGGCCGTCTCCGTTAGAATGGCGCTTTGCCGTCCGAGCTTGCGTCCCCGTGAATTCCACCCCCATCAGCAGCGCCCAGACCGGCGTGCATGAGCAACTGGCCGACCTGGTCGCCCGCCACGCCGCCCATCCCTTCCGCAAACCCGTCACCGACTACAACCTGCGCGCCTTCGAGGCCAGCATGGCGGCCTGGCGCGCGGCCGGCGAAGCGCCGCTGATCCTCGATACCGGCTGCGGCGTGGGCCTGTCCACGCTGAACCTGGCCACGCAATACCCGGACCACTTCGTCATCGGCATCGACCAGTCGGCTGACCGCCTGGCGCGCAATACCCACTGGGAAGGGCCGCAGCCACAGAACCTCTGCTTCGTGCGCGCCGACCTGGTCGACTACTGGCGCCTGGCGTTGCAGGCCGGATGGCGGCCGGCGCGGCATTACCTGCTCTACCCCAATCCCTGGCCCAAGATCGGCCACCTGGCGCGACGCTGGCAGGGGCATGCGGTATTTCCCGCCATCGTGGCCCTGGGCGGGCAGATCGAGTGCCGCAGCAACTGGCAGATCTATGTCGAGGAATTCGCCGCCGCGCTGAGCCAGCTGAGCGGCCTGTCTGTGCAAGCCGAGCCCTGGGTGCCGCAGACGCCCATCACGCCCTTCGAACGCAAGTACCAGGCCTCCGGCCACGCGCTGTGGCGCTGCCGCGCCGACCTGGATGCGGTGCGCGGCACATGAGCCTGTCCGTCATCGCCCTGGTGCTGGCCGCCGCACTGCTGCACGCCTCCTGGAACGCCCTGCTCAAGAGCAGCCACGACCGCCTGGCCTCGCTGTCGCTGATGACCATCGGTGCCGGCCTGGGCGCCCTCCCGCTGGTGCTGTGGCGGCCCTGGCCGGACATGGCCAGCTGGTTCTACATCATCCTCTCGGGGGTGCTGCATACCGGCTACAACCTGTTCCTGATCCGCGCCTACCAGATCGGCGACTTCGGCCAGTCCTATCCGATTGCGCGCGGCTCCTCGCCGCTGCTGGTGGCGCTGGGCGCGGCGCTGTTCGCCGGCGAGCAACTGGGGATCCATACGGTGGCAGGCATCCTGCTGGTCTCGGCCGGCATCGTCAGCCTGGCCGACCTGCGCAGCCTGGGCCGGCGCGAGCATCTGGCCGCTCCCATGGCGGCCTTTGCCACCGGCGCCTTCATTGCGGCCTATACCGTCACCGATGGCATCGGCGCGCGCCTGGCGGGAGATGCCATGGCCTATGCCGGCTGGCTCTTCGTCACCGACAGCATCCCGCTGGCCCTGATCTACTGGCATCGGCACGGCCGCTCGCCGGTGGTGCTGAGCCAGAAGGAAACCTGGATCGGCCTGGCCGGCGGGGTGATGTCGCTGCTGGCCTATGGCATCGTGATCTGGGCGGTGACGCTGGCGCCCATGGGCATGGTCTCGGCCCTGCGCGAGACCTCGGTCCTGTTCGCGCTACTGATCGGCACGCTGTTCCTGGGGGAGAAACTGACGCTGCGGCGCGTGCTGTCCTGCCTGGTCATTGCGGCTGGGGCGGTGGTGCTGGGCACGCATCACTGAAAAAAACGCCGGGATCATCCCGGCGTTATTCATTCCAGCAAGCGCAGTTACAGCACCTTGCGCAGGAAGTCGCGCGTGCGCTCATGATGTGGATCGCCCAGCACCTGCTGGGGCGGACCTTCTTCCATGATCACACCCTGGTCGATGAAGAAGACCCGGTCCGAGACTTCGCGGGCAAAGCCCATCTCGTGGGTGACCACCACCATGGTCATGCCCTCCTCGGCCAGCTGCTTCATCACCGTCAGCACTTCGCCCACCAGTTCGGGATCCAGCGCGGAGGTCGGTTCGTCGAAGAGCATCACCTTGGGCTCCATCGCCAGCGCACGGGCAATCGCCACGCGCTGCTGCTGGCCGCCCGAGAGCTGGTTGGGGAAGGCATCGATCTTCTCCAGCAGGCCCACCTTCTGCAACAGCTTCTCGGCCACCAGCACGGCGTCGCGACGCGACATCTTCTTGACCTGCATGGGTGCCATGATCAGGTTCTCCAGCACCGTCATGTGCGGGAACAGGTTGAAGCGCTGGAACACCATGCCCAGGCCGGCGCGCAGGGCGTTGAGATCGACCTTGGGATCATTGAGCTTGACGCCCTCGATGAAGACCTCGCCATCGCTGACTTCTTCCAGGCCGTTCAGGCAGCGCAGGAAGGTGCTCTTGCCCGAGCCCGAGGGGCCGATCACGCACACCACCTCGCGCGCCTTGATCTCGCAATCGATGCCGCGCAGGATGTGCGCCTGGCCGAAGCGTTTCTGCAACTGATTGACCTTGATCATCGTGCTCATCGTGCATCCCCCTTGCCATAACGGGCTTCCAGATGGCGCACCAGCGCCGACAACAACAGGGTGATGACCCAGTAGATCACCGAGATGGTCAGGTAGGGCTCCCAGTAGCGGGCATAGGCGCCCGACACGGTACGCGCCGCATAGGCCAGTTCGGCCAGGCCGATGGCCGAGGCCAGCGAGGAATCCTTGACGATGGCGATGGCATTGTTGCCCAGCGGTGGCAGCATGCGACGGAAGGCCTGCGGCAGCACCACCTTGCGCAGGGTCGCCATGTAGGTCATGCCCAGCGAGCGCGAGGCTTCGGTCTGGCCACGGTCGATGGACTGGATGCCGGCGCGGAAGATCTCCGACACATAGGCGCCCGAGTTGAGCGTGATGGCCAGCACCGCCGAGGCGAAGGCGCCATAGTGCGAACGGATCTCGCGCGCCAGGTCACCGGAGAGGATCAGGCCGCCGCTGGGATTGATCAGCATCGGCATCAACGCGAAGTGGATCAGCAGGATCTGCACGAACAGCGGCGTGCCGCGCAGGAAGCTGACATAGAAACGGATCGGCCACTGCACGCAGTAGCACAGGAAATATTTCCAGAAACCGTGGCGGGCCTCGGCCAGTCGGCCGACGCCCAGCACCAGGCCCCAGCAGGTTCCGGCGATCACGCAGATGATCGCGGCCTTGAGGGTCATCCAGGTGCCTTCGACGAACAGGGGCAAGTATTCGCCGATGATTTCCCATTGGAAGAAGGAATTCATGAAGAGGTCCGGGTAAGCAGTGAGGCTGCCGTCCTGCGCGAGTTGCGGGCAGCGGACGGCAGCCGGGAGGAAGGACGGCGCAAGGACGATGCCAATACGCCGGTGACGTCGATTACTTCAGCGGCAGGGTCGGTACTTCACCGTCGAACCAGGTCTTGTAGATCTTGGCGTAGGTGCCATCGGCGACGATCTGCTTCAGGCCGGCATTGATCTTGTCCAGCAGTTCCTTGTTGCCCTTCTTGACGGCGATGCCGAAGTACTGGCGCACGAACTTGTTGTCGCCTACCACCTTGAACTGCTTCTCGGGATGGCTCTTGATGTAGAACTTGATGACGCCCACGTCACCCACGGCGGCATCGACGCCACCGCGATACAGTTCTTCCAGCATCAGTACGGTGTTGTCGAAGCGGTGGATGGCGGTGCTGGACTTGCCCAGTTCTTCGGAGACCACGATGTCGCCGGCGGTGGAGTTGACCACGGCCACCTGCGTCTTCTTCAGGTCGGCCAGCGAGCTGATCTTGGCGTCGCCGCTGGTGATGATGACTTGCTCAGCCGGGAAATAAGGCAGCGAGAAGTCCACCATCTGCGAGCGCTTGTCGGTGATGGTGATGCCGGAGATGATGATGTCACGGTCACCCTGGCCGAGCGTGGCGAAGATGCCTTCCCAGGGCGTGCTCACCAGCTGGATCTTGAAGTTGGACGCCTTGGAGATGGCCTTGATCAGGTCGATGTCGAAGCCCACCAGTTCCTTCTTCGGCGTTTCGAATTCGAAGGGGCGATAGGTGCCGCCGGCGCCGACCACGTAAGTCTGGTCAGCAGCCATTGCGCCAGTGGCAGCACAGGACATGGCCAGCACGCTGGCGGCGACGGTCAGGATTTTCTTGAGCGACATGTTGTGATCTTTCTGTAGATGTAGGCGATGGAGTCAGCGGGCGGCCAGCACGGCGCTTTTGCCCTCATGCAACCCCGGTTGAGGACCGATTCCTGGCGTGCGGGAAAGCGTGTGGACCTGCCCCCGTCTCGCCCGCCAGAAGCGGAAAACCCTGAATAATCCGGCATTCGCCGGATTCCTTCAACTGCAAATTGCAGGTCCTGACGACAGGGCCTAGCGAATCAATGTCGATTTGCCAAACAGGCTTTCCACCAGGTCCACCACCAGCTCGGCGGTCTGGTTGCGCACATCACAGGCAGGGTTGAGTTCCATCACCTCCAGCGAGGCCAGGCGGCCGGTGTCGGCGATCATTTCCATGCACAGCTGCGCCTCGCGATAGGTGGGGCCGCCCGGCACCGCCGTGCCCACCCCCGGGGCCAGTGCGGAATCGAGGAAATCCACATCGAAGCTCACATGCAGGTGCGTCTGCGGCCCCACGCCCGACAGCGCCTGCTCCATCGTCAGGCGCATGCCGTGTTCATCGATGTGGCGCATGTCGTAGACGCGCACGCCGAGCTCGCGCAGATGACGCTTCTCTTCGCGGTCGACGCTGCGAATGCCGATCTGGCAGATCTGCTGCGGCAGCAGGGCCGGCGCCTGGCCGCCGATGCCGGTCAGCGCCTGGGGTCCCACACCCAGCAGGCAGGCCACCGGCATGCCGTGGATATTGCCGGTAGGCGAGGAGGCATCGGTGTTGGCATCGGCATGGGCATCCAACCACAGCACGCGCAGCTCCTTGCCCTGCTGGCGGCAATGCCGCGCCACGGCGGCAATCGAGCCGATGGCCAGGGCGTGGTCGCCGCCCATGAGCAGCGGCAGCTCTTCCTGGCGCAAGGCATCGCCGACGGCCTCAAAGACCGTCTGGTTCCATTGCACCACCTGCTCCAGGTGACGCAAACCCTGCACCGGGGGCAATTGCGGATTGGCCGGCCCGGCCAGGTCACCGCTGTCACGCACCTCCAGCCCAAGCTGCGCCAAGGCCTGCCCGAGGTCGGCCACACGCAGCGCCGCCGGGCCCATCGAGGCACCACGGCGGCTGGCGCCGACATCGGTGGGCGCACCCATCAATCTGATCTTGTTCATGCGTTTGCCTGCTCCTTCCATGCGCCGGGCGATACCGCCAGGCCGTAGAGATTCTTGGGGTCATCGAGATGCGGCACCAGGTCGATCTCGCGGGTAAAACGTGCGTCGACGTGTTCATCGAGGTAACGCAGCGCCGAGAAATCCTCCAGCGCAAAGCCCACCGAATCGAATACCGTCACCTCGGCGGGATCCTGCCGTCCGCTGGCCTCACCGGCCAGCACCTGCCACAGCTCGGTGACGGCGAAGTCGGCCGGCATCTGCTGCAACTCCCCTTCGATGCGTGATTGTGGCTCGAATTCCACCACCACGCGCGCGGCCTCCATGACACCGCGATGCAACTCGGTCTTGCCCGGGCAATCGCCGCCCACCGCATTGAGGTGCATGCCAGGTGCCAGCATGTCGGGCGTGATGATGACGGCGCGGCGCTTGTCGGCGGTCACGGTGGTAACGATATCCGCCCCCTTGACCGCCTCAGCTACGCCGGCCGCGCGCACCAGCCGCAGACGCGGATAGCCGCGCAGGTTGCGCACCAGCTTGTCGGTGGCGGCCGGGTCGGTGTCGAACAGGCGGATTTCCTCAATGCCCAGCAAGGTATGGAAGGCGATGGCCTGGAACTCTCCCTGGGCGCCATTGCCGATGAGCGCCATCACGCGGGACTCAGGTCGCGCCATGTGGCTGGCCGCAAGCACCGAGGTGGCGGCGGTACGCAAGGCGGTGGTCACGGTCAGTTCGCTCAACAGGCGCGGGTAACCATCATCCACATTGGCCAGCACGCCGAAGGCGGTCACCGTCAGCAGGCCCTGCGCGGTATTGGCGGGATGGCCGTTGACGTACTTGAAGGAGTACAGCCGGCCATCCGTGATCGGCATCAGCTCGATCACCCCCAGCGGTGAATGGCTGGCCACGCGCGCGGTCTTGTCGAACTGCGGCCAGCGCAGGTAGTCCTCGCGGATGGTTTGCATGAGCTGGCCCAGGATGGTGGGCAGGGATTGGCTGGCAATGAAGGCCTGGATGTCGTGGGTACCGATGTACTTGACCATGATGCGTCGGCCACACGAGTGGCCGCCTCTGCTGTCGTGATGGATGAAATCTTATCTATATTGACGAGAAATTAGCTTTCGTTATCGCTCATGATTTGCCACTATCATGAAACTTTATTTCGTCAACGAAAGACATCATGGACAAGATCGACGTCAGGATCCTGGAACTGCTGCAGCAGGACGGCCAGATGAGCAACGTGGACCTGGCCGAGCGCGTGCACCTGTCGCCGCCGCAATGCATGCGGCGCGTGCGCGCGCTGGAAGAACAGGGCGTCATCCGCCGCTATGCCGCTCTGGTGGCACCGGGCGAGGTGGGTCTCAATGTCACGGCCTTCGTCTCGCTGTCGCTGGACCGGGCGCAATTCAAGCGGGTGCGCGAGGTCGAGAAGGTGATCAAGGCCTTCCCCGAGATCATCGAGTGCCACACCATCTCGGGCGACTTCGACTACCTGTTGAAGGTGGTCTCGCAGGATCTCAAGAGCCTGTCCCACTTCCTCACCGACCGGCTCATGCAGGTGCCGGGCGTGGCCGGCCTGCGCTCGATGATCTGCCTGGAAGAGGTCAAGCCGAGTTCGCCGCTGCCGATCTCGCTGGAATGAAAAAGGGCCGCCTCGATGGCGGCCCCTTGCGGTCGGGCATGCGCGGGCAAACCCGCAGGAGGATCAGATCTCGACCTTGGTCCCCAGCTCCACCACCCGGTTGGCCGGGATATGGAAGAAGTCCGAGGGCTTGGCGCCGTTCTGGTACATCCAGGCGAACAGGCGCTCACGCCACAGCGACATGCCCAGGAGCTTGCTGGGCACCACGGTGTCGCGGGCCAGGAAGAAGGACGTATCCATCAGGTCGAAGTGATGGCCGAACTGCTGCTCGGTCAGGTCCATGACCTTTTGCACTTCCGGGGTTTCCTTGAAGCCGAAGGCCGCGCGCAGCAGGTAGGTGTTGCCGCCCAGCTCCTTCATGGTCAGGCGCTCGCTGTCGGCCACGTAGGGCACGTCCCAGATGCTGATCTTCAGGAAGAACACGCGCTCATGCAGGATGCGGTTGTGCTTGAGGTTATGCAGCAGCGCCACCGGCACGGTGTCGATGTTGCCGGTCATGAACACGGCCGTGCCGCCCACGCGATGCGGCGGGTGCGCCAGCAGGCCTTCGATGAAGGGCTCCAGCGGAATGCCGTCATCCTTGACACGCATGCGCAGCAGCATGCGGCCCGAGTACCAGGTCATCAGCAGGAAGAAGGCGGCACCACCGATGACCAGCGGGAACCAGCCGCCCTCGGTGAGCTTCAACAGGTTGGCCGCGAAGAAGGCCACGTCCACCACCAGGAAGCAGCCGATGGCCACCACCACGGCCGGCATGCGCCACTTCCAGATATGGCGCATCACCACGCCGGCCAGCATGGTGGTGATGACCATGGTGGTGGTCACCGCCACGCCATAGGCGGCGGCCAGGTTGTCGGATTTCTTGAAGGCCAGCACCACGGCCACCACCAGCACCATCAGCATCCAGTTGATCAGGGGGATGTAGATCTGGCCCTGTTCATCCTCCGAGGTGTGCAGCACGCGCATGCGCGGCACGAAGCCCAGCAGGATGGACTGGCTGGTCAGCGAGAACGCACCCGAGATCACCGCCTGCGAGGCAATGACGGTGGCCAGCGTCGACAGCACCACCATGGGCAGCACCAGTGGCTCGGGCACCATCAGGTAGAACGGGTTTTCAATGGCCTTGGGATTGGCGATCAGGTTGGCGCCCTGGCCGAAGTAGTTCAGCAGCAGCGCAGGCATCACCGTAAACACCCAGGCGTAGCGGATCGGCTTGATGCCGAAGTGGCCCATGTCGGCATACAACGCCTCGGCGCCGGTCAGCACCAGCACCACCGAGCCCAGCACGATGAAGGCCTGCAGCGAATGGTCGGCCATGAAGCGCGCGGCATAGTAGGGATTGATCGCCACCAGAACTTCAGGGGCCTTGAACAGGTTGTACAGACCCAGCAAGGCCAGCGAGATGAACCAGACGAACATCACCGGTCCGAAGAAGCGCCCCACCACGCTGGTGCCATGGCGCTGGATCAGGAACAGGATCACCACGATCACCAGCGTCACCGGGATGACCACGTGCGCCGTCGAGGGTGCGGCGATTTCCAGGCCCTCCACCGCCGAGAGCACCGAGATGGCCGGCGTGATGACCACGTCGCCGTAGAACATGCAGGCACCGAACACGCCCAGCATCATCAGCAGCTTGGCGCGCGACGACCCCGAGGCGGCCGACCGTAGCGACAGCGCCATCAAGGCCAGCACGCCACCTTCGCCATTGTTGTCGGCGCGCAGCACGAACATCACGTACTTGATGGTGACCACGATGGTGATGGCCCAGAACAGCATCGAGATGATGCCCAGCACGGCCCCGGGAGAAAAGGCGATGCCGTGGTCGGGACTGAAACACTCCTTCAGCGCATACAGCGGACTGGTGCCGATATCGCCGAACACCACCCCCAGCGCGGCCAGGGTGATCAGGTGGAATCGCTGCGAACGTAAGGAAAGACTTGGATTGGTGTGAGATGAACTCATCTGGCTCCCTTTGCTTCTTCAAATTGTTGCCGGCGGGTCTGAAAACGGATAGCACATTGGACCATCGTCAGACGTGGCCGGCCATCCACCCGGGCAGGACGCGTACTTTATCGCACTCTACCTGCGACGGGCTCAAAATGGCTCACGGCGCTGCAAGCCGTTGCGCGCCAGCCTCTTGCACCACCTCGAAAACTTGACAGCGGGATAATGTCCGAGGTTCGGAATTGCGCTGCGACAATCCCCCCGTTTCCTGCCAGAACCCGCGCCACACCTGGCCTGGCGGGCTATACCGGGGCCGCATATGGATATGCGGTAATCGAGTTTTTCTTTCTCCCCTGCGCTTTATATACTCCGAACGAATAAAGAACCGCGTTTTCCCATCATGACGGTTCTAAGCCATCGCCACCGGTTTCGCCGGCCAGCCATCCACCGACACAGGACATCATGACCACCACCCTCCCCTCCCCGGGACGCCTGCGGCGTCTGTTCAACTTCAGCCTGGCCGGCGGCCTGGCACTGTCGCTGCTGGGCGCGCCGCTGATGGCACGCGCCGAGGGCCAGTTGCGCATCGCCCAGCAGTTCGGCATCGGCTACCTGATCCTGGACGTGGTGCAGGACCAGAAGCTGATCGAGAAATACGGCAAGCAGGAAGGCCTCGACATCAAGGTCGAGTGGACCAGCCTGTCGGGCTCCACCGGCATGAACGAGGCCTTGCTGGCCGGTGCGCTGGACGTGGTTTCGGCCGGCGCGCCGCCGGCCCTGGTGCTGTGGGACCGCACACGCGGCCGCCAGAACGTCAAGGCCATCGCCTCGCTGGGCTCCATGCCCAACTACCTGCTGAGCAACAATCCCAACGTCAAGACCCTCAAGGACTTCAGCGACAAGGATCGCATCGCCGTGCCGGCGGCCGGCGTGGGCTTCCAGTCGCGCACCCTGCAGATCGAGACGGCCAGGCTCTATGGCAAGGCCGACTACAGGCGCTTCGACAGCATTTCGGTAAGCCTCTCGCATCCCGATGCGACGGCGGCCCTCATCGCCGGTGGCTCGGAAATCAACGCGCACTTCTCCAGCCCGCCCTTCCAGTACCAGGCGCTGGAACACAAGAACATCCACAAGGTGCTGAGCTCCTACGACATCATGGGGGGACCGGCCAGCTTCAATTTCCTCTACACCACGCAGAAATTCCACGACGACAATCCCAAGACCTATCGCGCCTTCTACAAGGCGCTGGTGGAAGCGGCCGAATTCATCCGCAACAACAAGGCCAAGGCGGCCGACACCTTCATCCGCGTGCAGAAATCCAAGCTGGCGCCGGAGTTCGTGCGGCGCATCGTGGAAGATCCCGAGATCAATTTCACCGTCTCGCCCGAACGCAGCTTTGTCTATGCCGAGAAACTCCACGAACTGGGTGTGCTGAAGAACCGCGCCAGCTCCTGGAAAGACTATTTCTTCGAGGAAGCCTATGCACAACCCGGCAGCTGAGACCGCCAGCGTAAGCGCGGCGGCGGCCACCGTCCACCCACCGCTGTTGCAGGTGGACCGCGTGAGCCTGCAATACCGCAGTGCCACGGCCGTGGTGCAGGCCACGCATGAGGTCAGTTTCGACGTCCATCCGGCCGACCGCTTCGTGCTGCTGGGCCCGTCCGGCTGTGGCAAATCCAGCCTGCTCAAATCGGTGGCGGGCTTCCTGCCGCCGGCCGCCGGCGAGATCCGGCTGGAAGGCCAGGCCGTGCACCAGCCGGGGCCGGACCGTATCGTGGTGTTCCAGGAGTTCGACCAGTTGCCGCCCTGGAAGACGGTGCTGCAGAACGTGATGTTCCCGCTGCTGGCCTCGCGTACGCTGGGCAAGCGCGAGGCCGCCGAGCGCGCCCGTCATTACCTCGACAAGGTCGGCCTGGCGCGCTTTGCCGATGCCTATCCGCATACGCTCTCAGGCGGCATGAAGGCGCGCGTGGCCATCGCCCGTGCG
>NZ_JAELUH010000112.1 GCF_016429215.1 Herbaspirillum sp. ASV7
CAGCGCCACGGCTGCCCGCCAGAGCGGCGGCCGCAGTGCCGCACGCCGCAATCGTGCCGCCTTCTGGTTCCTGGCGCCGGCCTGCCTGATGACGCTGGTCTATGTGCTCTACCCCATCCTCTACACGATCTATCTCAGCTTCTTCAGCTGGGATGGCATGACCACGCCCCAGTTCGTGGGCCTGGCCAACTACATCGAGCTGTTCCATGCGCCGACCTTCTACACGGCCCTGAAGAACAACCTGGCCTGGCTGCTGATGTTCCTGCTGGCGCCACCCATGGGCCTGGCCATCGCCCTGTACCTGAACCAGAAGGTGCGCGGCATGCGCGTGATGAAGTCGCTCTTCTTCGCTCCCTTCGTGCTCTCGGGGGTGGTGGTGGGGCTGATGTTCAGCTGGTTCTATGACCCCAGCTTCGGCCTGCTCTCGCTGCTGCTGGGGCATGGCATCCCGGTGCTGGGTGATGCGCGCTATGCCACCTTCGGCATCATCTTCGCCGCGCTCTGGCCGCAGACGGCGTATTGCATGATCCTCTTCCTCACCGGCCTGACCGCGCTGAACAACGACCAGGTGGAAGCCGCGCGCATGGAAGGCGCGCGTGGCTGGAGCATGCTGCGCTACGTGATCCTGCCGCAGTTGCGCTCGACCACCTTCATGGCCTTCGTGGTCAGCATCATCGGCGCGCTGCGCAGCTTCGACCTGATCTCGGTGATGACCAGCGGCGGCCCCTATGAAAGCTCGACCGTGCTGGCCTACTACGCCTACGACCAGGCCATCAAGTATTACCGCCAGGGATACTCGGCGGCAGTGGCGGTGACGCTGTTTGCCATCATGCTGGTGTATATCGTTTATCAATTGCGCCGCATGTTGCGCGCCGAACGCTGAGAAGAAAAAGGATCGCCATGTTTCCGATGCCGATAGAAAAATGGAAGCCAGGCCAGCGCCTGCTGTATCGCCTCTCCCTGCCGGTGGCGCTGGGGATCTGGCTGCTGCCGATGCTGGCCGTGCTGGTGACCTCGATACGTTCCAACGACGAACTGATGGCCGGCAACTACTGGGGCTGGCCGCAGGACTTCGCCATGCTGGAGAACTACCGCGAAGCGCTGACCGCCTCGCCGATGCTGCATTACTTCTGGAACAGCTGCCTCATCACCGTACCCTCGGTGATGGGCGCCATCGCACTGGCGGCCATGGCCGGCTTTGCGCTGTCGACCTACCAGTTCCGTGGCAATGCGGTGCTCTTCGCCACCTTCGTGGCCTGCAATTTCGTGCCGCAGCAGATCCTGATGATCCCGGTACGCGACCTGTCGCTGTCGCTGGGCCTGTTCAACACCATCACCGGCATGATGCTGTTCCACATCGCCATGCAGACCGGGTTCTGCACGCTGTTCCTGCGCAACTTCATCAAGCAGCTGCCCTTCGAGATGATCGAGGCGGCACGCATCGAAGGCGCCAGCGAGTGGACCGTGTTCTACCGCATCGTGCTGCCGCTGATCCGCCCGGCGCTCGCCGCGCTGGCGGTGCTGGTCTTCACCTTCGTCTGGAACGACTACTTCTGGGCGCTGGTACTGACCCAGGGCGATGACGTGGCGCCCATCACGGTGGGCGTGGCGGCCTTGCGCGGCCAGTGGACCACCGCCTGGAACCTGGTCTCGGCCGGTTCCATCCTGGCTGCACTACCTTCCGTGATCCTGTTCTTCGTGATGCAGAAGCAGTTCGTGGCCGGGCTGACCTTCGGCGCCAGCAAGGGCTGAGCCAGCTCGGCTATTGCTTCGGTGGCTCGCTTGGCGCCGCCTCCATACCCACGCCCATGGCCTGGAACAGGGTTGCGGTATTGCTCATGCGGCTGGCGGTGGCGCGGATCTCGCCCAGGCGGGCATTGAGATACTGGCGCTCGCCAGCACGCTCGGCGCTGGCTGGATAGGCCCCCAGTTGCGCACGCTTGCGCGCATTGCGCCAACCCTGCTCGCTGGACTGGCGCGCCGCTGCCGCCGCTTGCAGGGTATCGGCATCGTGGCCCAGGGCCACCAGGCTATCGGCCACGTTCTGGAAGGCATTCAACACGGTCTGGCGATAATTGGCTTCGGAAGCCAGATAGGCTTCCTTGGCCGCTTCCCTGCGCGAGCGCAAGGCGCCACCATGGAAGATCGGTTGCGTCAGCGAGGCCCCCAGTCCCCATACCGCTCCCGCGCCACCCGTGGCCTTGGCCCAGCTGAAACCGGACTGGCCGAAGGATGCGCTGATGGACAGGCTGGGGAACATCTCGGCCGTGGCCAGGGCTTCCTGGGCTGCGGCCACCTTCAGCGCAGCATCGGCGGCGAGGATGTCGGGACGCTGGCGCAGCAGCTCGGAGGGCACCGACAAGGGCACTTCGGCGGGCAGGCGCAGGGCGTCGATGTCCAGATCGGCCGGCGCCTGGTCTGGCGTGCGTCCCATGAGCACCGCCAGGGCATGGCGCGCGCCCAGCCACTGCGCCTGCAGGCCTGGCAGGGTGGCGCGCAGCGATTGCGCGGAGGCGCGCGCACCTAGTACGTCATCTTCCGATACCGCACCCAGGGCGGCGCGGCGCTCCAGGTCGGCCACGTCCGCCTCAGCCAGTGCCACCAGGCGCTCGGTCTGGAACACCTGGGCATGCAGCGAGGCGGCATTGATGGCCGTGATCACTACATTGGCCACCACCGCGCGGCGGGCCGCATCGACCTGGTAGGACTGGGCGTCGACCTCGGCGGCCAGCGCCGAGTTGGCATAGCGCTCCACCCCGAACAGGTCGAAGGTATAGCTGGCGCGGATCTGGCCGGCAAAGACGTTGTACAGGTTGGTCGGCGCCCCCAGGTTGGGCAGGCCCAGCGCGCGCTGGCGCGTGGCCTGGCCGACGGCGTCGATGGTGGGCCAGAGCGACTCGTCGATCTGCGCCCGCAGTTGCAGGCGGGCGCTGGCCAGGTTGCGGTCGGCCTGGGCCAGCGAATGGTTGTTGCGCAAAGCTTCCTCGACCCAGGCCGACAGCTGCGGCGAACCATAGGCCTGCCACCATTGCGGCACGGCACGCTGGCCCAGCACGAACTTCTGGCGCGCCTGTTCGGGGCCCAGGGTGGTCGGCGTGGCCTCGGCGGCATAGCCGGCCGGTTGCGGCATGGCCGGGGCCTGGCCGCTGGGGCCCAGCGTGCAGCCGCCCAGTGCCATTGCCGCCAGTGCCACCAGCGCTGTCAGGACAGCCGGCCGTGTCGGTGATTGCGGCTTGAATTGGAGATCACGCATCAGTGGCTCCCTTGTGCGGCATCGTCGCGGTGATGGGTTTCGTCAGGCTTGACCCGGTAGCACAGCGCATACAAGGCCGGCAGGTAGAACAGGGTCAGGATGGTGGCGATGGTGATGCCGCCCATCAGGGCGGTGGCCATCGGACCGAAGAAGTTGCTGCGCAACAGCGGGATCAGCGCCAGCACGGCCGCGGCCGCTGTCAGCGTGATCGGGCGGAAGCGCCGCACGGTGGCGCCGACGATGGCGTCGAAGCGGCCACGGCCGGCGGCGATGTCCTGCTCGATCTGGTCCACCAGGATCACCGAGTTGCGCATGATGATGCCCAGCATGGCGATGGTACCCAGCATGGCGACGAAGCCGAAGGGCTTGTTGAACAGCAGCAGTGCGCCGACCACGCCGATGAGACCCAGCGGCGCCGTCATCACCACCATCATGGTGCGACCGAAACTCTGCAGCTGCACCATCAGCAGCAACAGCACGGCAATGACCATCAGCGGCATCTGCGCCGAGATCGAGGACTGGGCCTTGGCATTCTCCTCGACCGGACCGCCCACATCGATGCGATAGCCCACCGGCAACTCGGCGCGCAAGGCGTTGAGTTTCTCGTTGACGGCATTGGTCACGTCGATGCCCTGCACGCCGGCATGCACGTCGGCCAGCACAGTGATGGTGGGCTGGCGGTCACGCTCCCAGATGACGCCGTATTCCAGGGTGTTGCGGAACTGGCCGAGGGTCGCCAGCGGCACCGGGCCATTGGCGGTGGGCATGGACAGCGTCTCCAGGCGCGCCGGATCGACCCGCTCGTCGCGCGGGGCCCGCAGGTCCACGCTGATGAGCTTGTCGCGTTCGCGGTACTGGGTCACGGTGACGCCGGAGAGCTGCATGGCCAGGAAATTGGCGATCTGCAGCGAGCTCAAACCCAATTCGCCGGCACGCTTCTGGTCGATCTCGAAGGAGACTGAACGCTGGGCCGGCTCGTCCCAGTCCAGCTGCACGTTGGTGGCGCGGCTCTCCTTGCGGATCTCGGCGGCGACCTTCTCGGCGATCTCACGCACCTTCGGAATCTGTTCGCCACTGATGCGGAACTGCACCGGGAAGCCCACCGGGGGGCCGTTCTCCAGGCGCGTCAGGCGGGTGCGCAGGCCGCTGAACTGGGTGCGCAGCGGCTCTTCCAGCGCACGCGCCAGCGCCTCGCGGTCTTC
The DNA here is from genome assembly GCF_016429215.1 of Herbaspirillum sp. ASV7. Classification (GTDB taxonomy): domain Bacteria; phylum Pseudomonadota; class Gammaproteobacteria; order Burkholderiales; family Burkholderiaceae_D; genus Herbaspirillum. Next base: position 4,456 of record NZ_JAELUH010000112.1, read on the forward strand.
CACCGACTTGGCGGTGACCACGAACTGCGCGAAGTTGGCACTGGCGAGTTGCTGGTCCAGGGGCAGGTAGAAGCGCGGCGCGCCGGTACCGACGAAGCTGATGACGTGGTCGATCTGCGGACGGCCCTTGAGGACGGCTTCCATGCGCACGGCTTCGCGCTGGGTCGCTTCGAAGGAAGCGCGCTCGGGCAGGCGCAGGTCGATCAGCAGTTCGGGCCGGTCCGAGCTGGGGAAGAACTGCTGCGGCACCAGGCCGAAGGCCGCCAGCGAACCGATGAAGAGCAGCGTGGTGGCGATCACCACACGGCCACGGAAGGCCACGCACCAGGACACCGTGCGTCGCAGCAGCTTGTAGATGCGGGTCTGGTAGATCGGATGGTCGTGATCTTCCTCGTCGTGGCCGGCATGCGGGTTGGCGGCGATCTGCTCGTCGGTGAGGGCGCCCGGTTTTTCCTTGAGCATGTGATAGCCCAGCAGCGGGATCAGCACCACCGCCGCCAGCCAGGACAGCAGCAGCGCAATGGCCGAGACCTCGAAGATGGAGCGCGTGTATTCGCCCGTGCCGGACTTGGCCAGGGCGATCGGCAGGAAGCCCGCCACCGTCACCAGGGTCCCGGTGAGCATCGGGAAGGCCGTGCTGGTATAAGCGAAAGCGGCGGCGCGACGGCGGTTCCAGCCCTGCTCCAGCTTCACCGCCATCATCTCGACGGCGATGATGGCGTCATCCACCAGCAGGCCCAGCGCCAGCACCAGCGTGCCCAGCGAGACCTTGTGCAGGCCGATGTCGAACACGTACATGAACAGCGAGGTCACCGCCAGCACGATGGGAATCGAGATCACCACCACCATGCCGGTGCGGATGCCCAGCGACACCAGGCTGACCACCAGCACGATGGCCACCGCCTCGGCGACGGCTTCGAGGAAGTCGTCCACCGATTTTTCCACCGCGTGCGGCATGCTGGAGACCGCCGTCAGCGTCAGTCCCGCCGGCAGGCGCTTGCGCAATTGCTCGGTGCGTTCATCGAGTGCATTGCCCAGGCGGATCACGTCGCCGCCCGGCTGCATGGTCACGCCAATCCCCAGCACCGGCTGGCCGTTGGCGCGCATGGACTGCTCCTGCGGTTCGTCGTAGCCACGGGAAATGGTGGCGATATCGCCCAGGCGGAAATTGCGGTTGTTGATGTGGATGATCTTGTCTTCGAGGGCCTTCAGGTTCTCGAACTGCCCGGTGGGCCGCACGTAGACGCGGTCGCTGCCGGTGGTGATGAGGCCGCCCGGCACCACGCTGTTCTGGCCGCCGATGGCGTCGGCCAGCTGTTGCGGGCTGATGCCCAGGCTGGTCATGCGGGCATTGCCGATGTCGATGTAGATGTGTTCTTCGCGGTCGCCGAAGTAGTCGATCTTGGCCACGCCCGGCACATGCAGCAGTTCGCCGCGCAACTGGTCGGCGTAGTCGTGCAGTTGCGCCGGCGTGAAGCCGTCGCCGGCCAGGGCGTAGATGTTGGTGTAGACGTCGCCGAATTCATCGTTGAAGTAGGGTCCCTTGACGCCCTGCGGCAAGTGGCCGGCCATATCGCCGACCTTCTTGCGCACCTGGTACCAGGTCTGCGGCACCTGCGCGGCCGGGGCCGTGTCCTTGATGGTGAAGAACAGCTGCGATTGTCCCGCGCGCGAATAGCTGCGCAGGAAGTCCACGTCGGGCGTCTCCTGCAGCTTGCGGGCGATGCGGTCGGTGATCTGCTCCTGCACCTGGCGCGCGGTGGCGCCGGGCCAGTCGGTCTGGATCACCATGACCTTGAAGGTGAAGGGCGGATCCTCGGATTGCGACAGGCGTGAATAGGATCCGATGCCCAGCAGCGTCACCAGCGCCAGGATGAAGGTCACCAGGGCCTGATGCTGCAGCGTCCAGGCGGAGAGGTTGAAACGGCCGGGCGCGCTCATAGGGCGAAGTCCTCGGCATGCAGCGGCGCCACCGGCTTGACCTTCTCACCCGCGGTCAGGGTATGCACGCCCTGCACCACCACCTTGTCGCTGGCGGCCACACCCTGGCTGACGCTGATGCTGCGCTCGCCATAGGCCGCTACGGTGACGGGACGCAATTCGAGCTTGCCGTCGGCACCGACGACCCACAGTGCCGGCTTGTCACCCTGGTGGAACAGCGCGGTGGCGGGCAGTTGCATCACCGGTTCGGCTGGCGATGAGTTCCCGGGCTGTGCCGGCGTGATCACCACATTGCCGGTCATGCCCAGGCGCAAGGCCGCATCGGGTTGATCCAGCGTGATCTTGACGCGGTAGGTACGGCTTTGCGGATCGGCCGCCGGGCTAACTTCGCGCACGGTGCCGGCAAAGTTGCGACCGGGCAAGGCCGCCAGCGTCACGCTGGCCGCTGCACCCGGGGCGATGCTGGCGACCTGGCTGTCGGCCACATCGGTGACCACATCGACCGCCCCCGACCAGGCCAGCGAGAAGACCGGCTGGCCCGCCGCGAGCACGTCGCCGGTATTGGCCTGCTCGGCGCTGATGACACCGTCATGCTGGGCCACCAGGGTGGTGTAGTCGCGCTGGTTGCCGGCCACGGCGGCACGTGCCTGCGCGGCCTTGAACTGCGACTGCGCGGCGGCATAGGCATCCTGGCTCTGTTCCAGCTGCTGGGTGCTGACCAGGTGTTCGCGGGCTTGTTCGGTATCGCGTTGCAGCTGCTTCTGCGCCGTCTTCAGATGCTGGCGCGCCGCTTCCAGGTCGGCGCGGGCGGAGTCGGCATTCTGGTCGGCATCGGCCGGATCGAGTCGGGCCACCACCTGACCACGGCGCACCACATCGCCCAGGTGCACGCGGCGCTGCACCAGCTGGCCGGCAATGCGGAAGGACATCGCGGTCACGTAGCGCGACTGCACCTCGGCCTGCAGGTACAGCGGCAACATGGCCGCGCGCGGCTGCGCCTGCAGGACCACCACTTCGCGCGGCGCGTCGGCCACCGGTGCGGGCTTGCTGCAGGCGGCCAGGGCCAGGCTGAGCGCGAGCAGAGGGACGGCCCGGCTGCGCAGACGGGGATGGGAAACAGGCTTCACGGCTTTCCTTTCAGGAAGGTGGGTCGCATCGGCGGACATTCCACATCCTCGATGGTCATCTTTGCAAGAGTTCAGGGATTCTAATCCATACATGAATTCAGATGCAACACTGTATTTGAATACAACGGTGTTAGAATCTTGCTCCATGACACGCCAACGACTCAGCCGCGAGCAAAGCCGGGAGCAGACCAGGGAAAGGCTGCTGGAGGCGGCGCACGCCGTGTTCATGCAAAAGGGCTATGCGCTGGCCAGCGTGGAAGACATTAGCACAGCAGCTGGTTATTCACGAGGTGCGTTCTACTCCAACTTCGATGACAAGACCCAGCTTTTCTTCGAGCTGCTGCGGCGCGAGGGAGAGAGTATCGATCGTGAGTTCGAGCGCATCCTGGGCGGGCCGGTGACCGATGCCATCGGTTTGCAGGAGGCCCTGGCCGGGCAGTATTCGCGCCTGTACCAGGACGACAAATGCAGCCTGCTGTGGATGGAAGCGCGCATCGTGGCCTTGCGCGACGAGAAGTTCCGTGAGCAGCTCAACGGCTTCCTGGAAGAACGCTACGCCCAGATCACCCACTTCGTCGAAGCCTATTGCCACCTGACCGGCACGCCCCCGGGCGCGCCCCCGCGCGAGATCGCCATCGGTCTGATGGCCTTGTGCGAAGGGGTCAGCTTTTCCTATCGCTGCGTGCCGCACATCGTCGACGGCAAGACCGCCGAATCGGTGCTGGCGTGGTTCATGAAGGCCTCCATCGCCATGCCGGCACCGGCCGCCGCGCCGGCCACGCACAAACCCGCCACCAGCCGCAAGAAGACCGACTGAGCCCGGCGACTCCGCTCAGGACGCCACCAGCCAGCGCGCGATCTGCGGCCAGACATCGGCCAGCGTGCGACCTCCCATGAACAAGCCGATATGCCCGCCCGGCACCACCCGCTGGGTGATCTGTGCCGCCGGTGTGCCCACCAGACGGGCGGCATTGAGGACCTGCTCGGGCGTGGTGATGTCGTCGCGCTCGCCGGCCAGCAGGTAGAGCGGGCAACTGATGTCCTTCAGGTCGAGGATCCTGCCCAGCGCCTGGTACTTGCCCCGGGCCAGCAGGTTGTCCTTGAAGATGTTGCGGATGGCCTGGAGGTACCAGCGTCCCGGCAGGTCGACGGGCGTCTCGTACCAGGCCGCGAAGGTCTCGCGCTTGGCCACGTAGACGGGGTCGTCGATGTGCTGGAACAGGTCCACGTGCTCGGTGAAGTAGTGCTCGTCGGGATGCATGTTCTTCCAGCCCTGCAGCATGAAGCTGCCGCGCATGAGGCCACCACCGGCGCGCACCAGGTCTTCATAGAAACCCAGCGGGGTGCGATCCACCATCTGCTTCAACGGGCCCTCGCCGGCACCGGCATCGATGGGCGAGCCCGCCAGCACCAGCCGCGCCACCTTGTCGGGGAAGCGCGCGGCCATCATCGCCGATATCCAGCCGCCCTGGCACAGGCCCACCAGATTGACCAGGCCACCGAGTTCATCGATGACCACGCACAGGTCGGCCAGGTAATTGTCGATCTCCAGGTCCTTCATGTCCTCGGTGGCGCTGTGCCAGTCGGTCAGCAGCACGTGGGCCACGCCATTGGCCAGCAAGGTCTCCACCAGGCTCTGGCCGGCGTAGTAGTCGGCGATCACCGAGGTGTGGCCGGCATAGGGCGCCACCACCAGAGTGGGGATGCCGCCGTCGGCACGGCCGTATTCACGCAGGGTCAGCGTGCGCAGCTTGATGCGTTCGCTGTTGCGGGTGGCCATCCTGGGATGGTGGAGGGCGTGCAGGCGGGCTTCTTCTTCCAGGAAACGCAGGTTCTTGTCCACCAGCTGCTGGCTCTGTTTGAAGGCTTCGGCGGCCAGTGCCATCGGCCAGAACAGGGGAACGGCGCTGGGCATGCGTGGTGTGTCTTGCTGGACGTGCGGGGCGTGGCTGCTGGTGGTCATGGTCATTTTCCTGAGTGGGAAGGACTAGGGCGTCGGCAAGGCGGCAGGGCGGTAACAAGCCGGGCCGCGTCGTCGGCAATCACTTGCTCTTCGTTGGTGGCGATCACCAGCACGCGGATGCGGCTGTCGTCGCTGCTGATGCATTCGGCGTGGCGCGCATTGGCTTGCTCATCCAGGCGCACGCCCAGCCAGTCGAGCCGGCGGCAGATGGCCGTGCGCATATGGGCGTCGTGCTCGCCGATGCCGGCGGTGAATACCAGGGCATCGACGCCGCCCAGCGTCGTGGCCAGGCGGGCGGCCTCTCCCGCGCAGCGCAGCGCGAACAGTTCCAGCGCCTCGCGCGCAGCCGGCTCGCTGCTCTGCTGCAGCGTGCGCACATCGGCGCTGATGCCGGAGACGCCCAGGAGACCGCTGCGCTGGTAGAGCAGGTTTTCCAGATCATCCAGCGACATGCCCTGGCGCAGCAGGTAGAGCAGCACGCCGGCATCGAGCGCACCGCAGCGCGTTCCCATGGGGACGCCTTCCAGCGTCGAGAAACCAGTGCTGGCATCGACGCTGCGACCGTTCTGCAGGGCACACAGGCTGGCGCCATTGCCCAGATGAGCGACGATCACATTGCCATGCGCCTCGGGCAGGCCGCGCCGACGCAATTCGCCGGCGATGTAACTGTAGGAGATGCCGTGGAAGCCATAACGCAGCACGCCCTGGTCGTGCAAGGCACGCGGCAGTGCGAAGCGCCGCGCCAGGGCATCCTGGCCGGCATGGAAGGCGGTATCGAAGGTGGCCGTCTGCGGCAGGCCCGGGCGCAAGCGTGCGATGGCACGGATCAGGCGCAGGTTCTGCGGCTGGTGCAGCGGCGCCAGCGGGGCCAGCGCCTCCAGTGCATCCTCGATGCGCGCGTCCAGCAACACCGCTTCGGCCAGGTGCAGGCCACCATGGACGACGCGATGCCCCACAGCGTACAGGGCACCCTGCTCATGACCGACTTCGAGCTGGTGCAAGACCCGCTCCAGCACCTGCTCCATGGAAGCGGCCGGATCGGCATCGATGGAGATGGATGAACTTGCGCCTTCGATCTCCAGGCGCAGCTTCAGTGGCGTGAGATGCAGGTCGAGCTGCCCCTGGCCGATCTTGCTGGCACGCTCGCCATCGAGGCGGAACACGCCCAGCTTGATCGACGAGGAACCTGCATTGAAGG
>NZ_JAELUH010000113.1 GCF_016429215.1 Herbaspirillum sp. ASV7
GGGTTTGCGGCGCAAACGACTCTCGATTTAGGATAATTTCATGGCAAATACCGCACAGGCACGTAAGCGTGCTCGTCAAGCAGTCAAGCAAAACGCTCACAACTCGAGCCAGCGCTCGACCCTGCGCACCGCAATCAAGGCTGTTCGCAAGGCAATCGCTGCCGGCGACAAGGCTGCTGCAACCAACGTGTTCCAAGCTTCCGTGTCGACCATCGACAGCATCGCCGACAAGAAGATCATCCACAAGAACAAGGCCGCTCGCCACAAGAGCCGCCTGGCTGCTGCCCTGAAGGCCCTGGCTGCTTAATCTGCACCTGGCTTGAAGCCGGCGCGGGCTACCCCGCCCCGGCACGCAGTACAAGAAAACCGCTTACTCGTAAGCGGTTTTTTGCATTGGTACGACGTTTTTCCTGCCAGCGGCCGGCATGGCGCGAGCGCGCCATGCCGAGGCTGTCGCCTTATTCCGGCAGGCCGTCGATCTTGGTGCCGGGTTTGATGTTCTTCTGTTTGAACCAGCCCTTGTTCATTTCCAGCGCATAGACCGCGCCGCGCTTGGCACAGTGCGAATCCAGCGTCTGTTCCTTCATTTCCTCGATGTTGATGATGACGCCTTTTTCATCCATGAAGGCCACCGACAGCGGGATCAGGGTATTTTTCATCCACATGCAGACGCCGGCCGGCGCGCCGAACAGGAACAGCATGCCTTCGTTGTCCGCCATCTTTTCGCGGAACATCAGGCCCTGTTCGCGCTCGGCCTCGGTCTTGGCAACTTCCGCCTTGATCAGGTGGATGCCGATATTGAGCTGGGTGGTGGGGAATTTGCGTACCGCAGGCGTCTGGGCGCTGGCGCTGGCGATGCAAGCCAGGGTAAGCAGGGCGGCGGCGGTACGAAGGATGAAGCGAGGGGCTAGGAGCAGGCGGGTGTGGCGCATGGTCAATAATCGTATTGGGGCAGGCACAGGGACAGGCAGGATAACAGCAGGGCGTCGCCAAGGGAATCGCCCCGAGGTGGGCGTCGTGCGGCGAGCGGGCATGAAAAAAGGCAGGACTAGCCTGCCTTTTTGAATTGCCAAACGCGAATTACTTGGCGGCGGCGTCAGCTGCCGGAGCGGCCTTCTTTGCCTTCTTCGACTTCTTGGCCTTCTTTGCCTTCTTTGCCTTCGGAGCAGCAGCTTCGGTCTTGGCAGCGTCAGCAGCCGGAGCGGCCGGAGCAGCAGCTTGAGCGAAAGCGGCGCTAGCGAACAGGGAAGCGATCAGAGCGGCGATCAGTTTTTTCATTTTGCGTCCTTCAATTCAACATGTTAGGGATGTGAGGCAAACGATGATTCGTGCGAATCACTGCCAATAACGGTGGGGCGGGGCGAAGGTTGACACTATCTTTCATCTTTTTTATGAGGTTTTAGGAAGAAGTGTGTTGGTCGCCTTTCGGGATGTTGTCAAATGTTCACATTTTGGCGTTTGCTTGTTGCCCGCTCACTTTTCCAGCTCCAGTGCATCCACTTCCTTCCACTCCCCCGGCAGCAGCGGGTGGGTCGCCAGCGAAAACGGTCCGATGGCGATGCGCACCAGGCGTAAGGTCGGCAAGCCGACGGCGGCCGTCATCCGGCGCACCTGGCGGTTCTTGCCTTCACTGATGGTCAGGGCGATCCAGCTGGTGGGCTGGTTCAGGCGCTGGCGGATCGGCGGCGTGCGCGGCCACAGCCAGGCCGGTTCCTGGATCAGCCTGGCGTCCGACTGCTGGGTCACGAAGTCGCCCAGGTCCAGCGGCTTGCGCAGACGCTCCAGCGCCTGCGGACTGACCAGGCCGTCGACCTGGGCCAGGTAGGTCTTGGGCTGCTTGCGGCGCGGGTGGCTGATGGCATGCTGCAGCTTGCCATCGTCGGTCAGCAGCAGCAGGCCCTCGCTGTCGGCATCGAGGCGACCGGCCGGGTACACGTCGGGCAGGGTGATGAAATCGGCCAGGGTCTGGCGTTCGGGATGGGCCGAGAACTGGCTCATCACCTGGAAGGGTTTGTTGAATAAGATCAGAGGCATGCGCTAGTGTCGCAAAAACATGGCTTTGCGTAAAATCCTGATGCATAATCGATTGGTATGTCCTCTGTCTTATATAAGACTTTTCATGCTGCTGCGGGGAATTTTCAGGCTGGAATGCCGGAAATCTCTTAAAATTCCCCGCTTGCATGGCAATTCATGCAAGAGCCCGTCATGGCGGCTTCTTGCCAATGATTGTCGCTGATGCTTTCCATTGCCCCACCGCCTCAACCGCCGGAGAACTCGATGTCGTACCAACATATCCAAGTGCCAGCCGAAGGTAGCAAGATCACGGCCAACGCTGATGACACCCTCAATGTGCCCAACAACCCCATCATTCCCTACATCGTAGGCGATGGTGTGGGCGTGGACGTCACGCCGGTCATGCTCAAGGTGGTCAATGCTGCGGTGGAGAAGGCCTATGGTGGCGCGCGCAAGATCCACTGGATGGAGATCTACGCCGGTGAAAAGTCCACCAAGCTGTATGGCCCCGATGTCTGGCTGCCCGAAGAAACGCTGGCGGTCCTGAAGGAGTATCTGGTCTCCATCAAGGGGCCCTTGTCCACGCCGGTGGGCGGCGGTATCCGCTCGCTCAACGTGACCATGCGCCAGCAGCTGGACCTGTATGTCTGCCTGCGTCCGGTGCGTTACTTCAAGGGCGTCCCCTCGCCGCTGCGCGAGCCGGAGAAGACCGACATGGTGGTCTTCCGCGAGAACTCCGAGGACATCTATGCCGGTATCGAATGGCAGGCTGGTACGCCCGAGGTGAAGCAGGTCATCGACTTCCTGACCCGCGAGATGGGCGTCAAGAAGCTGCGTTTCCCCGAGACCTCGGCGCTGGGCATCAAGCCGGTATCGCGCGAAGGTACCGAGCGCCTGGTGCGCAAGGCCATCCAGTACGCCATCGATCACGACAAGCCCTCGGTCACGCTGGTGCACAAGGGCAATATCATGAAATTCACCGAAGGCGCCTTCCGTGACTGGGGTTATGCCCTGGCCGGCCGCGAATTCGGTGCCGAGCTGATCGACGACGGCCCGTGGATGCGCCTGAAGAACCCCAAGACCGGCCGCCAGATCGTCATCAAGGATGCCATCACCGACGCCTTCTTCCAGCAGGTGCTGATGCGTCCGGCCGAATACAGCGTGATTGCGACCATGAACCTGAACGGCGACTACATCTCGGATGCAGTGGCGGCCCAGGTCGGCGGCATCGGCATCGCCCCGGGCGCCAACATGTCGGATTCGGTGGCCGTGTTCGAAGCCACCCACGGCACCGCGCCCAAGTACGCCGGCAAGGATTACGTCAATCCGGGCTCCAGCATCCTCTCGGCCGAGATGATGCTGCGCCACATGGGCTGGATCGAAGCCGCTGACCTGATCATTTCCGCCATGCAGAAGTCGGTTTCGTCCAAGCGCGTCACCTATGACTTCGCCCGCCTGCTGGAGGGCGCGACCCAGGTGTCCTGCTCGGGATTCGGCGAGGCCATGATCGAGAACATGTGAGGCCCGCTTCCTGATGTGGACAGGCAGGCAGCCGGGGTGACCCGGCTGTTCTGCTTTTGGGGTGCGGCAGGCAGTGGGGGGGAGGGAGAAACGAAAAAAGCCCCGCAGAGCGGGGCTTTTCAGAGAAGACCGGGGATTAGGCGGCGTTCTGGATGTTCGATGCTTGCTTGCCTTTGGGGCCTTGCGTAACGTCAAACTGGACTTTTTGACCTTCTTTCAGGGTCTTGAAGCCGTTCATCTGGATTGCGGAGAAGTGTGCGAACAGATCTTCGCCGCCGTCATCCGGAGTGATAAAGCCAAAGCCTTTGGAATCGTTGAACCACTTGACAGTACCTGTTGCCATAAAAGCATCTTTCAAATAAAAACTATCACACGAGCCGTCAAAGCAAGAAGCATCGCGCGTCACGCAGCCCCCCTTATACCGTGCCCCCTTCTCTCAATCAGCGGTTACATTTAGTAACTACTAATCAACGAAATTCCATTCTTCTCGCTGGAAATGGAAAAGTCAAGCAGTTTTTAGGTTTGAGTTTGTGGTCTTGTTTGCACGATGGGCAAGTCAGCCCTTGATTTAGGATAAATCATCGTCATCTGCGCAAGGTCGGGAAAACGCGTAATATCTATCTCATCTAGAGGTTACGTGATCATTGTGCGTTGCACAGCTTTGATGGTCGAATAAACGCATGGCAACCAAGCACGAAAATGACAGCGGTACAGTGTTGGAACGGCAAGAGTCCAAGCTCAAGCCGCCCCCGATGTACCAGGTATTATTGTTGAACGATGACTACACGCCGATGGAATTTGTCGTCGCCGTCATCCAGCAGTACTTCAACAAGGACCGTGAAACCGCGACGCAGATCATGCTCAAGGTTCACCGCGATGGGAAGGGAATGTGCGGTGTGTATCCCAAGGATATTGCATCCACAAAAGTGGAACTCGTTTTAACCCACGCTCGAAAAGCAGGGCACCCCCTGCAATGCGTGATGGAGGAAGCATGATTGCGCAGGAACTTGAAGTCAGTTTGCATATGGCCTTTGTCGAGGCAAGACAATCGCGTCATGAATTCATTACCGTGGAGCACCTGCTGCTGGCGTTGCTGGACAACCCGTCGGCCGCCGAAGTGCTGCGTGCCTGCTCGGTGAATATTGACGACTTGCGCAAGACGCTGACCAATTTCATCACCGACAATACCCCCACGGTGCCCGGCACCAACGAGGTGGATACCCAGCCCACGCTGGGCTTCCAGCGCGTCATCCAGCGCGCCATCATGCACGTGCAGTCGGCGTCCAATGGCAAGAAGGAAGTCACCGGCGCCAACGTACTGGTGGCCATCTTCGGCGAGAAGGATTCGCACGCGGTGTACTACCTGCACCAGCAGGGCGTGACGCGCCTGGACGTGGTCAACTTCATCTCGCACGGTGTGCGCAAGGACCAGCAAGCCGATCCGCAGAAGGCACCGGAAGGCGCCGAGGACGTGCAGGCCGAAGGCCAGCAGAAGGAAAGCCCGCTGGACCAGTTCACCCAGAACCTGAACAAGGCCGCCGCCGAAGGCAAGATCGATCCGCTGATCGGCCGCGATTCCGAGGTCGAACGCGTGATCCAGACCCTGTGCCGTCGCCGCAAGAACAACCCGCTGCTGGTGGGCGAAGCCGGCGTGGGCAAGACCGCCATCGCCGAAGGCCTGGCCTGGCGTGTCACGCAAGGCGATGTGCCGGAGATTCTCAAGAACGCCGTCGTCTACTCGCTGGACATGGGCGCGCTGCTGGCCGGCACCAAGTATCGCGGTGACTTCGAGCAACGTCTGAAGGCAGTGTTGAAGCAGCTGAAGGATAGCCCCAACGGCATCCTCTTCATCGACGAAATCCACACCATCATCGGTGCCGGTTCGGCCTCGGGTGGCACGCTGGATGCGTCCAACCTGTTGAAGCCGGCGCTCTCCAGCGGCCAGTTGAAGTGCATCGGCGCGACCACCTACACCGAATTCCGTGGCGTCTTCGAGAAGGACCACGCGCTGTCGCGTCGCTTCCAGAAGATCGACGTGAACGAACCGACCGTGGAGCAGACCGTGCAGATCCTGCGTGGCCTGAAGTCCAAGTTCGAGGAACACCACGGCGTGAAGTATTCCGCTTCGGCGCTGACCTCGGCGGCTGAACTGGCGGCCCGCTTCATCAATGACCGTCACCTGCCCGACAAGGCCATCGACGTCATCGACGAAGCCGGTGCGGCCCAGCGCATCCTGCCCAAGTCCAAGCAGAAGAAGACCATCGGCAAGCCGGAAATCGAGGAAATCATTTCCAAGATCGCCCGCATCCCGCCGCAGTCCGTGAACCAGGATGATCGCGCCAAGCTGCAGACCATCGACCGCGACCTGAAGAACGTCGTCTTCGGCCAGGACCCGGCCATCGAAGCGCTGTCGTCGGCCATCAAGATGGCGCGCGCCGGCCTGGGCAAGACCGACAAGCCGATCGGCTCCTTCCTGTTCTCCGGTCCGACCGGCGTGGGCAAGACCGAGGTGGCCAAGCAACTGGCCTTCATCCTCGGTATCGAGCTGGTGCGTTTCGACATGTCCGAGTACATGGAGCGCCATGCGGTGAGCCGCCTGATCGGCGCGCCGCCGGGCTATGTCGGCTTCGACCAGGGTGGTCTCTTGACCGAGGCCATCAACAAGAAGCCGCACGCCGTGCTGCTGCTGGATGAAATCGAGAAGGCGCACCCCGACATCTTCAACATCCTGTTGCAGGTGATGGACCATGGCACGCTGACCGACAACAACGGCCGCAAGACCGACTTCCGCAACGTGATCATCATCATGACCACCAATGCGGGTGCCGAGAGCCTGCAGAAGCGCACCATCGGCTTCACCGAGAAGAAGGAAGCCGGCGACGAGATGGCGGATATCAAGCGCATGTTCACGCCTGAGTTCCGCAATCGCCTGGATGCCATCATCAGCTTCCGCCCGCTGGACGAGGAAATCATCCTGCGTGTGGTCGACAAGTTCCTCATGCAACTGGAAGAGCAGCTGCACGAGAAGAAGGTGGAAGCCGTCTTCTCCGACAGCCTGCGCAAGTTCCTGGGCAAGAAGGGCTTCGATCCGCTGATGGGTGCGCGCCCGATGTCGCGCCTGATCCAGGATCTGATCCGCAAGGCACTGGCCGACGAGCTGCTGTTCGGCAAGCTGGTCAGCGGTGGCCGTGTCACGGTGGAGATGGACGACAAGGACCAGATCAAGCTGGACTTCCCGGAAGGAGACGATTCGTCCCCGCCGGAAGAGCCGCAAGAGAAGCTCGAAGTCGAATAAGCCGTATCAGCCAGACCAACAAGGCCACGTCGGGAAACCGGCGTGGCCTTTTGTTTTGGTGCAGCGGTACGCACGATCACCAAACGAAAACGGCGCGGTCTTCACCGCGCCGTCGTCATTTCAAGCAGTCGTACCAGAAGAATTACGGCACCAGCGGCTTGCCCGCTTCCTGCTTGGCCTTCACGATCTGCGTGACTTTGTCGATCATGGAGAGACGATAAGCTGTGGCCGGATGCAGCGCCGTGTAGCCGTTGGGCACGCTGGCTGGATACTGGTCCGCCAGGCGCTTCCAGAAGGCGGGTACGTTGTCGATGTTGTAGCCGGCACGGGCCAGCAGGTACAGCGAGAGCGTGTCGGCGGCGGCATCGAGGTCCTGCGGATAGACGCGGATACCGGCGGTGCCCGCCGTGGTGGTCGGATCCGGATGCGGCAGCAGCAGGTTGTCGATCACTTCGGCGATGGTGGAGACCATGCGCTGGCGGATGGCGTGGCCCAGGATGTTGTGGGCCATGTCCTTGGCGATCAGGTAGGCCAGTTCGTCATCCGATTGCGTGAAGTTGAGCATGCCCCGGGTGATGAGCACGCGGCGGCCGTCGGCATAGGTGTTGACGTTGTCGGCATTGCCCAGCTCGATGCTGAAGGCGCAGGCGAAGGTCAGCGGCACATTGACCGTGCTGGTCTGGCCGCTGCGTTGCACGCCCAGCGCGATGGGGGCCTTCTTGACCACCAGCGGGCTCAGCAGCACGGCGGCCTGGCGTTCGGCGTCGGTGCCCTGCGGCATGGGCTTGCCGGCTACCGAGACCAGCAGGTCGCCGCGCTTGATGCCAGCTTGTTCGGCGCCGCTGCCGGGCAGCACACCGGTGACCTGCAGACGGTCGTCATAGCCCAGGCTGCGCGCGGTCTCGACATATTCGATAGGGAATGAGTAGCGGTTCTTGGCCGTGAAGCCCAACAGGTTGCGGGCATTGCCACGACAGAGCTGGGCGTTGCTGGTCAACAGCGGCGCGGCCACGCGGTAGAGGCGGTCCTGCTGCGCGATCAGATCGCGCAAGGGCTTCTGCAGTGGATTGATGGCCTGGGCCTTCGGTGCGGCGGCCTGCGTGGCCGGGGAGGGCCAGGTGGCCGACGGCGCGCTGCTGACTGTCGGTTCCTGGGTGGCGCAGGCGGCCAGCAGGGCCAGCGGCGCCAGGGTGGCGAGATGCCTCAACTTCTGCCATGCCGGCAGGGCGGATACGAGCATGCGATTCTCCATCAGTGTTTGCCTGTGCTGCCGAAACCACCAGCGCCGCGTTCGCTGCTGTCGAATTCTTCCACCACATTGAAGCCGACCTGCAGTACCGGCACGATCACCAGCTGCGCCAGGCGTTCCATGGGGTTTAGGACAAACTCGGTGCTGCCGCGGTTCCATGTGGAGATCATCAATTGCCCCTGATAGTCGGAATCGATCAGACCCACCAGGTTGCCCAGCACGATGCCATGCTTGTGTCCCATGCCACTGCGCGGCAGGATCACGGCGGCGTAGTTGGGGTCGGCCAGGTGGATCGCCAGGCCGGTCGGCACCAGGTGTGTAGAACCCGGGGCCAGAGTCAGCGGCGCATCGATGCAGGCGCGCAGGTCCAGGCCGGCGCTGCCGGGGGTGGCGTAGGCGGGCAGTTGGTCTTGCATGCGGGGGTCGAGGATCTTGATATCGATAGTCTTCATGGATGCGTGGTAGAGATCAAAAGACACGGCCCGCAAGGCGCGGGCCGTGGTGTTTCAGGAGGCCAGGCGGCGCGCGATCTCGCGCACCAGCTGGCGTGCCAGCGTCTGCTTGTCGGCGCGTGGCAGGGCGCTGTGGCCCTGGGCGTCGAAGAGCATCAGGGCGTTGTCGTCGCGGCCAAAGGTCTGGTGGCCGATATTGCCGACCAGGAGCGGAATGTTCTTCTTGATCCGCTTGGCCGCGCCGTATTGTTCCAGGTTCTCCGATTCGGCGGCGAAGCCCACACAGTAAGGGCGTTGCGGCAGGGCGGCGACCGCCGCCAGGATATCGGGGTTCTGGATGAATTCCAGGTGCGGGGTGTCGTCTTCGTGCTGCTTCTTGAGCTTTTGCGCGCTGGCATTGGCCACGCGCCAGTCGGCCACCGCCGCCACCGCCACGAACAGGTCTTGTCCGGCCACATTGGCCAGGACGGCGTCATGCATCTGCTGCGCGGTCTGCACGTCGATGCGGGCCACGCCATAGGGTGTTGCCAGCGCCGTCGGGCCCGATACCAGCACCACCTCGGCACCGGCTTCGCGGGCCGCGCGGGCAATCGCATAGCCCATCTTGCCGGAAGACAGGTTGGTGATGCCGCGCACCGGGTCGATAGGCTCGAAGGTCGGCCCGGCCGTCAGCAGCACGCGGCGGCCCGCCAGCAGCTTGGGCTGGAAGGCAGCGATGATGTCTTCCAGCAGCTGCGCCGGTTCCAGCATGCGGCCTTCGCCGACTTCGCCACAGGCTTGCGCCCCGGCATCTGGGCCGAGCAGCACGATGCCGTCTTGGCGCAGCTGGCGCACGTTGCGTTGCGTGGCGGGGTTCTGCCACATCTCCACGTTCATGGCCGGTGCCACCATCAGCGGCACGTGTGCCGGACGTGCCACGCACAGGGTGGAGAGCAGGTCGTCGCAGGCGCCATGGGCCAGCTTGGCGATGAAATCGGTGGAGCAGGGCACGATCACCACCGCATCGGCCTCGCGGGTGAGGTTGATGTGCGGCATGTTGTTGTCCATGCGCGCATCCCACTGGTCGGTATAGACCGTGTTGCCGGTCAGCGCCTGCATGGTGACGGCGGTGATGAAGCGGGTCGCTGCCTCGGTCATCACCACCTGCACCGAGGCGCCGGCACGGCCGAGTTCGCGCGCCAGCATGGCGGCCTTGTAGCAGGCGACGCCGCCGGTGAGGCCCAGTACGATTTTCTTGCCAGCCAGATCCATCTCTTGCTCCCGGAATGGGGCGCCACGGCGTAGTGCCCGCGCGCCCAGCCTTGCGACGGTTTCTTTCTTGCTTACTTCTTCGATACCCGCCGCAGTTCGTCAACCACGAACAATACCGCACCTACGCAAATCGCACTATCGGCGAGGTTGAATGCCGGCCAATGCCAGTTGCCCACAAAGACGTCGAGGAAGTCGATCACATGTCCATAGGCCACGCGGTCGATCACGTTGCCGATGGCGCCGCCCAGGATCAGCGCCAGCGCCCAGCAGAACATGCGTTGGCCGGGATGCTTGCGCAGCAGGTGGATGATGAACACGGCCGCACCGATGCCGATGGCGGTGAAGAAATAACGCTGCCAGCCACCGCTGGCGGCCAGGAAGCTGAAAGCCGCACCCTTGTTGTACACCAGCACGAGGTTGAAGAACCCGGTGATGGGCAGCGATTCGCCGTAGTGGAACAGTTTCAGGATGGTGATCTTGCTGAGCTGGTCCAGCAGCAGCACGATGGTGGCGATGCCCAGCCAGGGCAGGAGCCCCTGGGCGGATGACGCGGAACTGGAAGAGGAGGAGCGCTTTTTGGTGGTTGCCATGGTGTTGTTCTTTGAGTGGGCCGCTGTCTCTTATACACATCTCCGAGCCCACGAGACTCCGTTAAAAGGGGGGGGGGGGGGGGGGGGGGGGGGGGGGGGGGGGGGGGGGGGGGGGGGGGG
>NZ_JAELUH010000114.1 GCF_016429215.1 Herbaspirillum sp. ASV7
CACTGCGCGGCAAGGCCGGGCGGATCAAGCGCCAGAAGGCGGCCATGTTCAGCAAGCTACGCACGAATACCTATCTGCGCGTGCAGGCCGATGCCAGCCAGGCATCGGTCGGCTTCTTTGGGAAGGTAGCGCGTGTCGCACGCGTGCATCATGAAGGTCTACAGGACAAGGTGGCGCCACGCGGGCCGAGCTATAAATATCCAGCTCGGCCGCTACTTGGATTTTCTCAAACCGATCTTATTTTGCTCCGCCACATACTATTAGTTCACTTTGCCAAAAAGTGATATCTCTTATGGAGATATCGGTGCAATAGCAAGCTCGGTCAGCAACTTGTAAATGAACGTCGATACATAAGCGCTATGCTTACCAGTGCCAAAGTAGTCATCTTGCTGCCCAGCGTAATCAATAACATTATCGGTAGTTTGGATATTCCACATACGCCCCTTCATTGGGATTTTTTCCCATGCTAGATCCTGACGAAAATTCGTTAGAAATATCTGAGCATCAATATGCTGATTTCGAATAGCATCTTTGGCGTCCACCGCAAAACGAGCAGTTTGATTGTTAACGTAATTTACATTTCTCTCGCGAAAGACAATCGGAAAACTTAGCTTTTCCACGGTAGTAGGCTGGAACCAGCCGGTTGAATCGTAGGGTGTGGATTGAAAATTGTACCCCTGATCCTTGGAGGCAAAATACGCCTCATTGAATTCGAATGGATAGCCAAACGCATCGGCCCTAGGAAAGCCCTTTGGTAGCGCCCATATCCTGCAAGAACTAATTTCATCCAAGCGGCCAAAACGTGATTCGCACCAGGCCCCGGATTTCTTTGGTCCGGTCTTCACATCTGGGCCACATATAAACTGACCATCTGTAACTTTACAAGGGTCTAATTGGGAGTAAACGAGATCAAGAGTATGTGTCACGTAAGGCTTGTAATGTCCAATTGCGACGTTACTAGTGGAATCCTTTGGATGAGAAAGGGACTTCACTAAACCAATGTGACTCGCGATGCTGAATACTTGGTTCGTATATAGATCGTCACGCGAAGTAAAATTGATCCAATACGGCTTGAGATTTTTATCTGGCTTCGCTGATTGACTAAATAGTGGTTCGTACACGCCCGCGTCGACAGCAGCATTCACGGTAACTATAGTGCTTTGTTCATTAAGCGGCCTGAGAATGTCTGGATTTTGGAGATCACATGAAAATGTTGTTGATAATATGCGTCCACCCAGTGAATGCCCTATGACCAGCAAACGGCTCGATTTATTTCTTTCCAACCTCTCTGCGATTTTTTTCAAATCCAAGTAAAGAGCGGATTTTTTTTTGCAATCAATTCCATCGTTTTTTCCCGTTGCCACAACGTCAGCAGCGGCAGCTCTGTCTCCGATACTTAGTATCGACGAAAGGCCGCCTTCAACACTTTCTCCCTGCCAGCCAGCATAAATTCCAACTAAAGCGGTACGATTGCGCCCATTTCGATCAAGTTGATCGCGCACCCTTGCCAGCATCAGATCAAATTTTTTAAAGTTATCGTCATTGTCTGAGGCGTTGTGGTGCCATCCATGAACATAAAAAACTACAAATACACCAGCGTCCTGACTTTGCGCCTTCTCAATCGTATTTAGCGCGGTATCCACCTGTGATTCATCAAAATGTTCACCGAGCCCGAGGTCAGGGTTATCAGGGGCATGTTGCTGATATTCAATGGTGAGGCGGGTAAAATCGGCCAGAACTTGATATGACGTGCATCGGTCCTTGAATTGGCTATTGAAGCCAAATCCATCGACGCAAGCGCTCTGTGGATGCTCTTTTGCGTCTTGATACTGTCGGTCCCCAATTTTTGTAATGGCACATGCTGAAAAGATGAAAGGTAGTGCTGCAATCACGATGCTGGCGAACCTATTCATTTCTACCCCCTTGTTTATTTTTAGCAATATACGAAATTATTTATATGCTTCAACTTCGATTTGATCGGTACTGATCAGCTTTAAAAATAAAATATTTATAGAGTTTTTTAAAGTTTTTTATTTGTATCGAATAATCCATTCGCATTTTTCATTCTTAGTATGTACGGCCTAATTGAGGGCGTTGACACTACCTTCGCTACCACAAAGTGTTAAACGTTCATAACTGGGCCGTCCCCGAGCCTCCATTTTTTCATACGATAGTTTCGGAAGTTGGTAAGGTAGATATCAACCCGCCGAATCGTGCCTTCCCGCGCGCGATCCGGCAACATGGGTTGCATGACGCCCGACCTCTCCGAACTCGTTCGCACCATCCCGAATTTGATCCGCACCGGCAAGATTGCCGAGATCACCGCGGACAAGGTGCGCGTTCGCTTATCCCCTTCGTTGCTCACAACCTGGCTGCAGTGGATCGCGCTGCGTGCCGGTGATGTCATCGACTGGTGCCCGCCGTCCATCGGCGAGCAGGTCATCGTCTTTTCGCCTAATGGCGATCTGACGCAGGGTAAAGTCCTGGCCGGACTGTTCTCGGCCGAGTCGCCCGCCCCGCAAACTTCCCTCAAAATTCGCTCCATCCACTACCCTGACGGTGCCGTGGTGCTTTACGATTTCGGCAGGCACTCGCTTTCGGCCATCCTGCCGGCCGGCAGCTCTGCAATGGTAAAGGCTGATGCGGTGACCGCCGATGCACCGCAAACCACCTGCACGGGTGACGTGACCATCAAGGGCAATCTGGTGGTGGAGGGTTTCAGCGCCTTGAACAACGGCGCCAAGGTCCAGGGCGGCGACGGTGGCGCAGCGGTGGTCATCGAGGGGGACGTAACGGCCACCGGTGACGTGAAGGCCGGCAATATCAGCCTGCGCAATCACCCGCACGGCGAAATCAAGCGCGGCGACGAGAAGTCTGGAGTGCCGCTGCCATGATCGCCATGAACGCCTCCACCGGCCGCAGCATGTCGCTGCTGGAACACATCCGGCAATCCGTGCGCGACATCCTGATGACGCCACTAGGAACCCGCATCTGCCGCCGGGGCTACGGCTCCGAGATTCCCGAGCTGATCGACCAGCCGCTCAACGGCGTGACCATCATGCGCATCTATGCCGCCGTCGCCTACCGCCTGGCCCTGTGGGAGCCGCGCATCTCGCTGTCGTCGGTGAATCTCAACCGCGATGCAAGCGGCGCCGTCTCCGTCGTCCTGCAGGGCGTTACCAACGGTGCGGCCGTCGAATTTTCCGTGCAGGTGCGCCAGGGGACCGCGCAATGAGTTCGCCTATCGACTTGTCTCTGCTGCCGGCGCCGCAGGTGCTGGAAACCCTAGACTTCGAAACCATCTTTGCCAATCGCAAGGCGGCCGTCCTGGCGCTGTTGCCGGAAGACGAACGCGAGGCCGCCGGCAATGTGCTGTCCCTGGAATCCGAGCCGGCCACCAAGCTGCTGCAAGAGAACGCATATCAAGAGCTGCTGCTGCGCAACCGTGTCAACGATGCCGCCAAGGCCGTCATGCTGCCATTCGCCATCGGCGCGGACCTCGACCAGATCGGCGCAAACACCAACGTCAAGCGCCTGGTGCTGGTCGATGCCGATACAGATGCCTCGCCACCGGTGGCGGAGGTGCTGGAGGGCGACGACGCCTACCGCCTGCGCATCCAGGAAGCCCCTGACGCGCTGTCAACGGCTGGCCCTCGCAACGCCTACGAGTTCCATGCGCGCAGCGCTGACGGCCGCGTACTGGATGCGCGCGCCGTCAGTCCGGCACCGTGCGAAGTGATTGTGGCCATCCTGGCCAACTCGGACGACTGGCAAGCGCCGGCCGACCTGCTGCAGGCCGTCGATGACGCGCTGTCGGCCGAGGATGTCCGTCCGCTGGGCGATCTGGTATCGGTGGTGCAAGGCCAGGTTACGGACTACGTGCTGGAAGCGGTGGTATATGTCGAGAAAGGCCCCGAGGCCCCCATCGCCCTCAATGCCGCCCGGGCGAACGCTGCCGCTATTTCCAAGCCACTGCGCCCACTCGGCTTTAGTGTTTATCGCAATGCCTACGTGGCCGCACTGAAGGTCGAGGGCGTGCGCAATGTCTGCGTGAAGTCGCCAGCCGCTGACATTCTGTGCGGCCGTACACAGGCCGCGCGCTGCACTGGCATCAAGATCACTGCCGAAGTGCTGGAAGAGGTGGACGATGTATAACCCGGTCCCCACCTTGCCACCGAACACCACGCCGCTAGAGCGGGCGCTCGCCCGCGCCTGTGCAGCCCTGGCCGATACCCCGGTGCCGATTCGGGACCTGTGGAGTCCCGACCGCTGCCCGGTGGATCTGCTGCCATTTCTGGCCTGGTCCTTCTCGGTGGATCGCTGGGACGACACCTGGCCTGAGTCCGTCAAGCGCGGCACGATCAAGGCCGCCCGCTACATCCACCAGCACAAGGGGACCATTGCCGCCGTGCGCGGCGTGGTCGAGTCGCTGGGCTACGTTATCAAGATCACCGAATGGTGGCAGACCGCGCCACACGGTACGCGCGGGACGTTCGCGCTCGAAGTCGGCGTGCTGGAGTCGGGCATTACCGATGAGATGTTCCAAGAAATGGAACGGCTCATCGATGACGCCAAGCCGCTGTCCCGCCATCTGACCGGGCTGCGCATCCACCTTGAGAGTCGGGGGCAGATTTATGTCGGCGCCTACGCGCAGTTCGGCGAGGCCATCACGGTCTATCCCTGGTCGCCTGACAGCATCGAGACAACCGGCGGCCCATTCATTGCCTGTGCAACCCACATCATCGAAATCATGAGCATCTACCCATGAGCACCTATTTTTCTATTCCCACTGAAATTGGCGAGGCCAGGATTGCCAATGCCCTGGCGCTGGGCATCCCGCTGAAGCTCACGCACATGGCGGTGGGCGATGGCAATGGCGTCGTACCTGTGCCGGATCGCAAGCAGACTGCCCTGATCAGAGAACAGCGCCGCGCACCCATCAATACGCTCGACAAGGATCCGAAGAACGCTAGCCAGATCATCATCGAGCAGGTGTTGCCGGCCGACGTGGGCGGCTGGTGGGTGCGTGAAATCGGCATCTTCGACGATGCCGGCAACCTGTGCGCGGTGGCGAACTGCCCGCCCAGCTATAAGCCGGTGGTCTCCGATGGGGCCGGCAAGGACCAGGTGGTGCGCGTCGTGCTGCTGGTGTCGAGCACCGCCGCCGTGGAGCTGAAAATCGACCCCGCCGTGGTACTGGCCACCCGCAAATATGCGGATGACGCCATCGTGGCCTATGCGGCGCCCAAGGGCCATACGCATGCCGATCTGGCTCCCCTGAAATCGCCCGCCTTGACTGGCCAGCCGACAACGCCCACCCCAGGAGCTGGCGCCGATGCTGGCCAGATCGTCAACATCGAATATGTCGCCGGCGTCATTGCCCAGGCCATGGCGGGAGTGGTCCCGTTTCTGACCGCTATCCCGGCCAAGAAGCTGGTCGACGTGGTGATGGTCAAGGGCATCGGCCTGATGGAGTGGACGGATGTCGCCGGTACCGGCGAATTCCACGGCTACCGCACCTTGCGCTGCGGCGCGCTGGAGTTCGGTACCACGGCCGCACCTCGCGGCTATGAAGCGGATCTCGTCGGCGGCCTGGGTTCGAAAACCACCCAAGCGTCAATATGGGCCTGGGCGCAGCAGAACGGCC
Source organism: Herbaspirillum sp. ASV7 (assembly GCF_016429215.1). GTDB lineage: Bacteria > Pseudomonadota > Gammaproteobacteria > Burkholderiales > Burkholderiaceae_D > Herbaspirillum. The sequence continues at coordinate 5,648 of NZ_JAELUH010000114.1, forward strand.
ATGCCGTGGCGGCTGCTACCTGGGATACCAAGGCCTTCAAGTTTGCGGATGTGGATGCCAACAGCTTCCGCTTCCCGGACTTGCGCAAGATCTTCCCGCGCTTCGCCGGCACCGATGCCGATACCGGTCTGGCCAGCGCAATCGGCTCCACCAAGGCCGACACGATCCGTTCCCACCGGCATCAGCAATCCTCGGACACCCTGACCGGCACTACCGGCAATTCCGGCCGCTATGCAGACGGCGGTGGCAACCTGCCCTCCAGCAACTACACCCTTTATTTCGGCAGCGGAGAAACCGCACCGATGCATACCAACTTTGCTCCACGCATTCATATCTGACCATGACACCGACCATTTGCTATCAGACCGATGACCACGGCATTTTCCTGCACCAGGTAGATGCCTACCCCTTCCCACTCGAAGACCGACTCAACGTGCCTTACATGGCGGTGCAGGTGGTGCCGCCCGACGTGCCAGAGGGGCACCGCGCCCGGTGGGCGTCCCCGTTCCAGCCGATGGACCCCGAGTATGACACTGCCGGCGAATGGATCATCGAAGAAATCCCGGCGCCGCCAGAGCCGGCCGAGGATCCGGCCGCAGAACCAGCCGCCGAGCCGGCCACCGAGCTGACCGACGAATCCCCGGCGCAAGCCTAATCCGAACCCACTAGGAGCTATCACTATGGCAGCTGATTACCACCACGGCGTGCGCGTCATCGAAATCAACGAAGGTACGCGCCCCATCCGCACCATTTCCACGGCCGTCATTGGCGTGATCGTCACGGCCGACGATGCAGACGCGACCGCCTTCCCCCTGGACACCGCCGTCCTGATCACCAATGTCGTGGCCGCGCAGGCCAAGGCCGGCAAGAGCGGTACCATGCGCCGCGTACTGGAAGCCATTGCCGCCCAGGCCAAGCCCCTGGTCGTGCTGGTGCGCGTGGCCGAAGGCGACGACGAAGCCGAGCAAACCAGCCTGGTTATCGGCGGCGTCTCGGCCGAGGGCCGCTATACCGGCGCCAAAGCATTGCTCGCCGCGCAGGCCAAGCTGGGTATCAAGCCGCGCATCCTGGGCGCGCCTGGCCTGGACACCAAGGCGGTGACCAACGCGCTGGCGTCGATTGCGCAGACCCTGCGCGCCTTCGTCTATGCCTCGTGCTGGAACTGCGCCACCGTTGTGGCGGCCACCGCCTACCGCGCGGAGTTCGGGCAGCGCGAGGTCATGTTGATCTGGCCGGAATTCGTGTCCTGGGACACAACCACCAATGCGGATGCCAGCATCTCGGCCGTGGCCTATGCGCTGGGCCTGCGCGCCAAGATCGACGAGCAAACCGGCTGGCACAAGACCTTGTCCAATGTGGTGGTGAACGGCCCCACCGGCATCAGCCGTGACGTGTTCTGGGATCTGCAGGACCCGGCCACGGATGCCGGCGTGCTCAACGCCAAGGAAGTGACCACCCTGATCAACATGACCGGCTATCGCTTCTGGGGCTCGCGCACCTGCGAAATCCAGGGCGGCTACTTCCCCTTCGAGAACTACACCCGCACCGCGCAGGTGCTGGCCGACACCATTGCCGAAGCCCACATGGTCTACGTGGACCTGCCAATGACGCCCTCGCTCGTCAAGGATCTGGTGGCCAGCATCAATGCCAAGTTCCGGTCCCTGAAGGCCAGCGGCTACATCATCGACGGGGAAGCCTGGTTCGATGAGCAGTTCAACGACAAGGACACCCTCAAAGCCGGCAAGCTGACCATCGACTACGGCTACACCCCGGTGCCGCCGGTGGAAAACCTGCTGTTCCAGCAGCGCATTACCGACCAGTACCTAGCCGACTTCGCCGCCCGCGTCGCGGCGTAATGGATGGGTGGCCGGCACGGCCGGCCGCCTGACCGATCCAAATTCATAGGAGCAAGACATGGGCATGCCCCACAAACTGAAGGATTTCAACCTGTTCGAGAACGGCATCAGCTTTGCAGGCAAGGCCACCGAAGTGACCTTGCCGAAGCTGTCGCGCAAGATGGAGGAATACCGCGCTGGCGGGATGTCCGGCCCGGTCTCGGTGGACCTGGGCCAGGAGGCCATGCAACTGGAGTGGACCGCCGGCGGCCTGGTCAAGGAATCGCTCAAGCAGTACGCGGCAAAGTCGCACGGCGCCGTGCAATTGCGCTTCGCCGGCGCCTATCAGAACGATGACGACGGTGCGGTGCAGGCCGTTGAAATCACGGTGCGTGGCCGCTACAAGGAGGTGGACATGGGCAATGCCAAAGTGGGCGACGATACCTCGCACAAGTTCAGCATGCCCCTGAGCGCCTACAAGCTGACTATCGACAACGAAGTGATCTTCGATTTCGACTTCATGAACGGCATCGAAATCGTCGGCGGCGAGGACCGCCGCGCCGACATCCGCAAGGCCATCGGCCTGTAATGGCCAGGCGGCCACGCGCCGCCTGCCTTCCCCAATTTCCAATCTGATAAGGACACAACATGACCACCGCAACCGCTCCCAAAATCGAATCCGTCGTTATCGAGCTGGACGAACCGCTGACGCGCGGCAATACCCAAATCACCGAGCTGACCTTGCGCCGTCCCAAGTCCGGCGCACTGCGTGGCGTCAGCCTGATGGATCTCATGAATATGAACGTGAGCGCCCTGCAGGTGGTGCTGCCGCGCATCAGCGAGCCGGCATTGACGCAGTTTGATGTCGCCGCCATGGATCCGGCCGACCTGATCAAGTGCGGCATGGAGGTCTCGGTTTTTTTGGCACCGAAGGCGGACCGAGCCTTGGTCTTCCAATCGAAGTAGAAGACGCCATGGCCGACATCGCGACCGTGTTCCACTGGCAACCGGCCGCGATGGATGACCTGGAACTGACAGACCTCATGAAGTGGCGCGAGCGCGCCCGAGTGCGAAGCGGGGCAGAGTAAATGGCAAATGAACTGAAAATGCAGGTGGTGTTCTCCATGATGGAGAAGATTACCGCCCCGCTGAAGAAGATCACCGGCGGCGCCAGGGAGACCGGGAAAGCGCTCAAGGACACCAGCGACCGCCTACGTGATCTGAATAAGCAGCAGAACGACCTCAACGGTCTGCGCGAGCTGCACCAGGGCATGCGCAAGACGAATGCCGAGCTGGCCACCGCGCAGCAGCGCGTCGCCGAGCTGGCGGCCAGGATGAAGGCCACCGAGAACCCGACCCGGGCTCTGACGCGCGAATTCAATGCAGCGGTGCGCAGCGTCAAGTCGTTGCAGGACGCCAGCGAGCGGCAAGGCACGCAGTATCGTGCCTTGCGCGAACGCCTGGCCGATGCAGGTATTGGCTCGCGCCAGCTCGCCAATGCGCAGACCTGGCTCAAGAACAGCATCGCCGCCACCAATGCCGAATTGGCCGACCAGCAGAAGAAGCTGGCCGCCAGCAGTCGTCAGCAGCAGGTCATGGCCAACGCCCGCCAGCGCGCCGACAAGCTGCGCAGCACGGCCGGCGGCCTGGCAGCGGCCGGCGTGGGCGCCACGGCCAGCGGCGCCGCCATGGGCGTGCCGGTCCTGGCGGGCCTGAAAGAGGCCAAGCACTACGAGACCGAGACCGGCCGTGTTCGCGCGCTCGGTCTGGGACCGGCCGCCACTGCCGAGGCCATCAAGTTCTCACGCGAGCTGAAAACCTACGGCACCAGTCAGCTCGACAACCTGCAGCTATTCCGCGATGCAGTCACCGCCTTTGGGGATACGCATCACGCTGAAATGGTATTGCCAACAATGGCCAAGATGAAATTTGCTAACCACGCATTCTTCGGGGAAGAGCATGGCACAGAGAACGAGCGCAAGTTTATGGACGCGCTAAAAGTCATTGAAGAGCGCGGCGGGACGGCCAGTGAAGAGAAATTCAACTTGCAGGCCAACATGATGCAAAAAGTCATTACGGCTACCGGCGGTCGTGTCGGACCCACTGAATGGCTGAATTTCATCAAGACAGGAGGTGTGGCGGCGAAGATCATGGACGACGAGTCTTTTTACTACCAGATGGAACCATTGGTGCAGATGATTGGCGGCCATCGGGCGGGTACGGCATTGATGTCGGGTTATCAGAACCTGTATCAGGGCCGGACGACACATCGCGCGGTCAAAAATCTGGACAACCTTGGCTTGATCGGTGACAAGAGCAAGGTCACCCTCGATAAGGTCGGACAAATTGCCACTCTTGGCCCTGGCGCCTTGCTAGGTAGTGATGTTTTCCGGCGTAGCCAATTCGAGTGGATGGAAACGGTTCTGCTGCCGCAGCTTGAGAAAAAGGGCATCACTGATTCGAAGGAAATCGAAGACACGATCGGCGGCTTGTTCACTACGCGAACGGCTGCAAATCAGTTTCTGGATATGTACCGCCAACGTGCGCAAATCCATAAGAATGCCAAATTGAATGCTGGTGCATATGACATCGATCAGATCGACCAGCTTGGTCGACAGATGGCCAGCGGCAAGGAACTGGAAACCCTGGCCAAGGTGGCGGACTTGAAACTGGAGCTGGGCACCAAGATCTTGCCGCTCTACGCCTCCGGCCTGCAGATGGCCACCAATGCCGTCCAGTCGCTCACCGGGTTCATGGAGCGCAATCCGGCCACCGCCAAGGCCATGATTGTGGGTTTCAGCGCCATCGCCGCCATCATGGTGGTGATGGGGCCGCTGATGCTGGCCCTGGCCTCTGTCATCGGCCCCTATGCCATGTTGCACGTCCTGTTCGCGAAGATCGGCCTGCAGGGCAACTTGCTCATGCCGATCT
>NZ_JAELUH010000115.1 GCF_016429215.1 Herbaspirillum sp. ASV7
GGGCCGCACCCGGCACCACCCAGATCGAGGTGGCATAGGCGATCAGCGAGGCCCGCCCCGGCATGACGAAATGCAGGGCGCCCGTCACCAGCGCCGTGAACAGGCCCATCTGCAGCACCCCCACCCCGGCCACCACCGGCCACTCCTGGCGCGTGGGCAGGCGCAGCTTGCCCAGCACGGCAGCGATGATGAAGCTCAGGATCGCCGCCGACAGGAAGCGACTGGCCGCGAACCACAGCGGCGGGATGAACTGGCTGCCGAACTTCATCACCGGCCAGTTGCCACCCCAGATGCAGATGGCCAGCACCACGCACACCAGGAACAGGCGGCTCATCGGCTTGTGTTGAAGGGAAACGGAACGTGGTGCAGCGGTGGCAGTGGCGGTGGCGGTGGACATCTTGACTCCGGGAAGACAACGGAGCGCCAGCGATGCGGGAGAGGCCATGAAAAAAGGCCGTCCGATGCATGTTGCAGCGCATCCAAACGGCCTTCATGGTAGAGAAGAGACGGCAAATAGTGCTGCCGTATTTGACGCCGGGAAACCTGGTTTGCAGCACTTCCTACTGCAAAACCTGATTTTTCAAATTATTTATTCGAGCAAACCATTTTGGCGCAGCATGCGCCACTTCCCGGTGCAGACGGCATCAAGCTCTAGTGTGGTGCAACAGCGCGGCTCGTGCGATCCAGCGTGAAGACCCCCACCAGACGCACCAGCTTGTCGGCCTGCTCCTGCAGCGACTGGGCGGCGGCGGCGGCCTGCTCCACCAGGGCGGCATTCTGCTGGGTGGTCTCATCCATCTGGGTGATGGCCTCGCCGACCTGCTCGATGCCCGAACTTTGCTCGTGGCTGGCCGTGGCGATCTCGTTGACCACGGTGGACACGCCCTGGATGCTGGAGACCACTTCCTGCATGGTCTGGCCGGCCTGCTGCACCAGCTGGGTACCGGCATCGACCTTGCCCACGGAATCATCGATGAGCTGCTTGATCTCCTTGGCCGCCGCCGCCGAGCGCTGCGCCAGCGAGCGCACCTCCGAGGCCACCACTGCGAAGCCACGTCCCTGCTCACCGGCGCGCGCCGCTTCCACGGCGGCGTTCAGGGCCAGGATATTGGTCTGGAAGGCGATGCCATCGATGACGCTGATGATGTCGACGATCTTGCGCGAGGAGGCATTGATGGAGGCCATCGTATCGACCACCTGTCCCACCACTTCACCGCCCTGGATGGCCACCTTGGCCGCACTGGAGGCGAGCTGGTTGGCGTGCTGGGCGTTGGCGGCGTTCTGCTTGACGGTGGAGGTCAGCTCCTCCATGGCCGAGGCGGTCTCTTCAAGCGAACCGGCCTGCTGCTCGGTACGGTTGGAGAGGTCCATGTTGCCGTTGGCGATTTCATCGACCGAGGTCTTGATCGACTCGGTGGCGTTCTGGATGCCGTGCACGGTATCGACCAGTCGGTCGCGGGTATAGGCCACGGCCGCCACCAGGCTCTGGTTGTCGCCACCGGCGGTGCGGATGCTGCCGGTCAGGTCACCGGCGGCAATCTTGCGGGCCATCTCGGCGGCTTCGGTGGGCTCGCCACCGATGGAGCGGAAGATATTGCGCGACACCAGCGCGGCGATCACCGACAGCAGTACCCCCAATGCCACCAGCACCACCACGGCCTGGATCAGGGCGCGACGGAAGTCGGCCTCGATGTCGTCCGAATAGACGCTACAGATCAGGTCCCAGTTCCAGGGCTTGAAGCGCTTGACGAAGCCCATCTTGGGACTGGGCTTGTCGCTGCCCGGACGCGGCCACCAGTACTCCAGGTAACCCTGGCCGGTGGCCGAGGCGCCGGTGGCGGCGATCATCTTGTAGAGCGCATTGCCCTTGGCATCCTTGAAATCGATCATGTTGCGGCCATCGAGCTTGCTGTTGATGGGGTGCATCACGATGGTCGAGTCCGCCCCCACCAGCGTGGCGTAGCCATCACCGGTATAGCGCTGGTCGCGCACGCGGGCGATGGCGCCCTTCTGCGCTTCCTCGTGGGAGAGCTTGCCTTCGGATTCCAGCTTGGCGTAGCCGGCCACGGTGGTATAGGCCATTTCGGTGACGTCCTCCAGGCCGCGCTGGCGCTCGGCAATCTGCAGGTCACGGGTCTGGTAGGCATGCCAGACCGAGAGGAACAGCAAGGCCATCCAGGAAAACACCAGGGGAAGCCAGAGTTTTTTCTTCAGCGAGAGATTGTTCATCATGGGCGGTGGAGGTGGTCATGGGAAAAATGGCGGGATGACACGACCACGCTGCCCCGATTTGCTGCCCGGCAATGCATGATGTCCCCTCCCCCCATCTGTATTACGGCCGACAAACTGTCCTGCTGAAGGGTAACCTATAAATAGTCAATAAATTGTTTATATTTTGTTTTAATCAAGGAATGTGTTGTTTTGGCCGCGCCGGATCCGGCAAGCCGCAGGGCAGGAACTGGCCCCGCCCGAAGGCGCTGGTGGCCTTGCCGTCGTCCCACACCACCTCGCCACGCGAGATCGTCATGACCGGCCAGCCGGTCAGTTGCATGCCCTCGTAGGGGGTGTAATCGACATCATGGTGCAACATCGCATTGCTGACAGTGACCTGACGATGCGGATCCCAGATGGCAATGTCGGCATCGCTGCCGATGGCGATGGTGCCCTTGCGCGGATAGAGGCCATACATCTTGGCCGGATCGGTCGCTGTCAGGGCGACGAAGCGGTTCAGGTCGATGCGCCCCTTGACCACCCCTTCGGAGAACAGGATAGGCATGCGCGTCTCCAGCCCCGGCGTGCCGTTGGGAATGTAGCGGAACGGCACTTCCTTGCCGCCCGGCTTCTTGCCCTGCGGGTCCTCGTAGCGGAACGGTGCATGGTCCGACGAGAACACCGTGAACAGCCCGCTGGCCAGACCGTCCCAGACATACTGCTGGTTGGCCTTGTCACGCGGCGGCGGACTGCAGACGCACTTGGCGCCATGGTAGCCATCGTCCAGGTGATCGGCGGTCAGCACCAGGTATTGCGGGCAGGTCTCGGCATGGATGCGCAAGCCGTGGCCGTGCGCCCAGCGGATCTGCTCGATGGCTTCCTTGCCCGATACATGCACGATCAGGATGGGCACATCCACCAGCTCCGAGAGCGCAATGGCGCGATGCGTGGCCTCGCGCTCCACCAGCATCGGGCGCGAATGGGCGTGGTATTTGGGTGCGGTCAGGCCAGCCTCCTCCAGCTGCTCGGTCAGCCAGCCGATGCAGTCGGCGTTTTCCGCATGCACCATCACCAGCGCCCCCTCGCGCCGCGCCAGGGCCAGCAGGTCGAGGATCTGGCGGTCGTTGAGCTTGAGATCGTCATAGGTCATGTAGATCTTGAAGGAGGTATAGCCCTCCCGCACCAGCTGCGGCAGTTCTTCCTTCAAGACCTTCTCGCTGGGATCACTGACGATCATGTGGAAGGCGTAGTCGATCACGGCGCGGCCCTCGGCGCGACGATGGTAGTCTTCCACCGCCGCCCGCAGCGAACCGCCCTTGGCCTGGGCCGCGAACGGGATCACCGTGGTGGTGCCACCACAGGCGGCTGACAGCGTACCGCTCCTGAAATCGTCGGCCATCTTCAGGCCCTCTTCCATGGGCTGGTCCAGGTGGCAATGCGCATCGACGCCACCGGGCAGTACCAGCTTGCCGCTGGCATCGATCTCGTCGCGTCCGCGCGGGAGATCGCACCCCAGCATGACGACCTTGCCGTCCTTGATGCCGACGTCACATTGCATCAGGTCCGAGGCGGTTGCTACCGTACCGTTGCGGATCACCAGGTCAAAGCTATCCATCCGTCTTCCTTTCGATGTGGCCAAACTGGCGCGGCATCACGCCACGTCGCGGAACAGGCTGCCCCAGTGGCGGATGCGCGAGGGATCGGCGCCGGCCTGCTTCAGCGACTTCCACACCACCGTGGAAATGGTGTCGTAGATGGGAATGCCGACTTCGCGCTCCAGTTCCTCCACCAGCGGCGCGCCGCGCAGGTTGGTGCAGAAGATGGTGATGGCCTGCGGCTTGTCGCGGGCCACTTCGCGCACCATGGCGCGCAGTTCCTCGGCACCCACTTCGGAGAAGGAGAAATTGTCCTGCTTGCGCAGGTGACGCTCGGCCACGCACTCGTAGCCGGCGCCAGCATAGTTGCGGATGATGGCGGCCTGTACATCGTCGAGGTAAGGCGTCACCAGGCCGAAGCGCTTCACGCCGGTGAGGTCGAAGATCTCGTTCAAGGCCAATACCGAGGTGCAGGCCGGGATACCGGTGGCCTCGGTGATGCGGGCGCACAACCGTTCGTCCGCCTCGAAGCCCAGCCAGCCGGAGGACGTTCCGTTCCAGCCGATGCTGCCGACCTTGGCATGCGATAGCAGTTCGGCGGCGCGCAGGATCTCGCTGTCATCGAACTGCGCCAGCGCCTGATTGGACAAGGCGATCTCGGTCACGCGAAAACGTCCGAAGTGGGCGCTGGCCTCGGGAATGTCGGCCAGCATGGCGGTGGTCACCGGTTCCAGCGTGGTGTTGGAGGACGGCGTGAGCATGCCGAGCAGGGTGCGTTGGGTCATGGTGTTTCCTTTCAGGCCGCCAGCAGGGCGGCATCGGCATGGGCCAGCGCCGCTTCCTCGCGGATCAGGCCCAGAATGTGGCGTTTGGCGTGGTTGAATTCCTGGGTGGTGGTATCGCGCGGACGCGGCAGGTCGATGTCGATCAGCTCGCGCATGCGGCCCGGGCGATGAGTCATCACCGCCACCTTGGTGGCCAGGATCAGCGCCTCGTCCACGCTATGGGTGACGAAGACGATGGTGCCCTCGTAACGCTGCCACAGGGCCACCAGCTCTTCCTGCATTTCCATCTTGGTCTGGGCGTCGAGGGCGGCGAAGGGTTCGTCCATCAGGATCACCGAGGGGTTCTGCAACAGCGCGCGGGCAATCCCCACGCGTTGCGCCATGCCGCCCGAGAGCTCGCTGGGATAATGGTTCTCGAAGCCCTTGAGCTTGACCGTCTCAATGAAGGGCTGGGCTGCTGCGCGCCGTTCGGCGGCGCTCTTGCCCTGCAGCTTGAGGGAGAAGGCGACGTTGTCCCACACCGGCAACCAGGGCATCAGGTTGGCCTGCTGGAACACCATGCCGCGGTCGGCACCGGGCCCGGTGATGGCGCGCCCGGCCACCTTGACCTCGCCGGTGGTGGGGAACTCGAAGCCGGCGATCATGTTCAGCAGCGTGGACTTTCCACAGCCGGAGGGGCCCAGCAGGCAAAGGAATTCCTTCTTCTCCAGCTTCAGGCTGACGTGGTCGATGGCCAGCATGTCGGTGCCGCGCTTGCGGTCCTTGAAGACCTTGACGATGTCGTTCAATTCGATGAATGCCATGATGTGTTTTCCTTGGTCGGTGCGTGGTGCAGGCGCCGGCTCAGCCCTTGCCCTGCACGGTGGAGACATGCTGCCAGCGCAACATGGAATTCATGATCTGCTTCAGGATCCAGTCGGCCAGGAAGCCCAGCAAGCCGATGCTGATCATGGCCGCGATCACCAGGTCATAGCGCAGGAAGTAATACGAATCCCACAGCGCGTACCCGAGCCCGCTCTTGACCGCCACCATCTCGGCCGTGACGGTGAGCATCCAGGCGCTGCCGATGCCGATGCGCAAGCCCGCGAAGATGCTGGGCATGGCTGCCGGCAGGATCACGAAGCGCAACAGCTGCCCCTGGCGCGCCCCGGCCATGGCGGCTGCGCGCAGGAGGTTGCGGTCAGCCGTCTTCACGCCATGCACGGTGTTCATCAGGATGGGGAAGAAAGCCCCCAGGAACACCAGGAAGATGGCCGGCTTGTTGGCGATGCCGAACCAGATGATGGCCAGCGGGATCCACGACACCGGCGGCACCGGCCGCAGCATCTGCACCGTGGGCTCGATGGCGCGCTCGACCCAGCGCCACCAGCCGATGGCCACGCCCAGGGCGATGCCCGAGACGGCGGCGATCAGGTAACCGGCAGTCACGCGCAAGCAACTGGCCATGGCGTCATAGATCCATTTGCCGCTGCTGTCCTGGGCCGACTCGTTGATGCCGAAGATCCAGTCCATCCAGGTCGAGAAGACCCGCGATGGTGCCGGCAGCAGCGAGGCCGGAATCATCCCCGAGCGGGAGAAGGCCTCCCAGGACAAGACCAGCAGCAGCGGCACGGCAAAGCGCCACTTCGCCTCGGACAGGGAGTGCTTCAATCCACTCATGATGATTCCTTCCTCGTGGGGGTGCGGATGTGCGGATCAATAACCGAGTTCGGTCTTGGGCTTGCCGGTGACGCTCATCAGGAAGCTGTAGTCCATGTTCTTCTCGGCCAGCGAGGAGACATCGCTGGAGACGTACTTGAGGTCCTTCATCATCACGGCGATGGCCTTGGTCTGGGTGCGGTACATGCGATAGTCGGGATAGGCGTTGTTGAGCGCCTCGGTGGCGATCTTGGGATCCAGGCCGGTGCCCTTGACGATGCTGTTGATCCAGCCCTGCTTGTCCTTCTGCAAGCCCTCCACCAGCCGGACCACGGCGGCCACGGTTTCCTTGACCTCGGCCGGATGCTCCTTGATCACATCCGAGCGCGTCACGATCAGGTTGGTCAGACGCCCTGCCGCCTGGTCATACGGATAGGCGAAATGCTTGCCCACGCCGGTCATGCGGATCTGCGAGGCAAAGGGTTCGACCGAGCAGATCAGCTCCACCTCGCCGCGCGACAGCGCCGCTGCGTGATCGGAAGGATTGGGGATATTGACGAACTGCACGTCCTTGGACGGATCGATGCCGTGGCCAGCCAATTCACCGCGCATGTGCAAGTCCTGCGCATTACCGCGCGAGGCCGCGATGCGGAACGGCTTGCCCTGGGCCTTGTAGTCGGCGATCAGCTTCTTCAAGCCGGCCCAGTCATCGGAAGCCAGCTTGCTGTCCTTGCCCACCAGCATCTCGGAACCGCCATTGACCTGGCCCGACACCGCCACCAGGTCGAAGCCCTTGTCCAGCCCGCTGACATAGGCCAGGTAAGTGACCTGGGCGATATCGACGCTCTTGGACACCAGCGCCGTCAAGGCATCGCTGCCGGCGGTGAAGTTGATGCCCTCGATGTCCACGTTCTGCGCCAGCGCCGGCACCATCGACATGGCCATGCAGTGCGCGCACTTGGCATAGGCCAGCTTGATCTTGGGCTTGGCCTGCGCCGCCGCCGAACCGGCAAGCAGGCTGCCACAGGCCAACAGCGCAGCCAGCGCGGCAGCCTTGAAGTACAGACCGGACGGGGACTTGCGGACTTGCTTTTGCATCGGCTTTTGCATCGTTTTCTCCCAGGGGTGAATGGCAGGCCACTAAATTGTGACAATCCAAAAATCTATTGCCACCATTTATGCAAGTGCTGTGCCAGCACTGCATTACCCCGTCCCGGGTGATGAAAAAGTCTGCTGCAAGTCTTTACTGTATTGGCTTTCGGCGTGGTCCACAGCGAATTGCACCAGAGGAAACCCGCCCTCCCTGCACCAAACGCGCTCCTCTCGGCATCGGCCCGACGGGAGACTGCCCCAGCCAAGTGCAAACAGGACGCACCAATTTTGTGTGGATAAAATTAGACTTTTGTGACAATCATTTCCCACAATTTTCCGCTATCATGACGGCCACAGAGACCACCAGCGCGCCGAGACGACATGAGCACCAGCACCGCAACATCCCCTCGCAAGAAAGCGACCCGGCAAGACAACCCGGACAGCAGTCCGCTGCCGGGTCAGGTGTTCAGCACGCGCCCCATGGCGGGCGATGCGATCTACGAACGCATCCTGGGCGCGATCATGGAGCACCGGCTCACGCCCGGCACCAAGCTGGTGGAAGAAAAGCTGGCAGGGATCTTCGGCGTCAATCGCACCCGCGTGCGCGAGGTGCTGGCGCGGCTGGCGCATGAGGGGCTGATCGCCACCATCCCCAATCGCGGCGCCTTCGTAGCCAGCCCGACGCCGGAAGAAGCGCGCAACATCTTCGCCGCCCGGCGTCTGGTGGAACCGGCACTGCTGCGGCACCTGTGCGAAAACACCCGGCCCGAGCACATCGCCCAGTTGCGCGCCCATGTGGAAGAAGAAGCGCGCGCACGCGCCAGCAATGACCGGCGCGCCATCATCCGCCTCTCGGGCGAATTCCATATCCGCATCGCCGACATGGTGGACAACCCGGTCATGAGCAAGATGATGCGCGAGCTGGCCTCGCTTACCTGCCTCATCATCGTGCTGTACGACTCACCGACGGTGCCGGCCTGCACCCACGACGAGCATGGCGAGATCATCGATGCCATCGCCGCAGGCCGCACAGAAGACGCCGTCGCCACCATGCTGGAACACCTGCATCACATCGAAGCCGTGCTCGACATGTCCACCCCACAAGGCGAGGACGAAGACCTGGAAGCCATGCTGGGCATGGTGTGAGCCCACGCAGCCGATGACGCCCCTGCGGCTTACTTGAGGCGGGTCCAGTAGGCGCTGTAGCGCGCCAGCCATTGCGCGCTGAGGGCGCGGTTGTCGTCATCGTCGGGATGGAATCCCGGCCGCAGGTAAGCCAGCAGCGGCCCGGTGCAACGGCGCAGCATGCCCTGCCCGCCGCACCAAAAGCGCCAGGCCGAACCCCAGGTCGCCAACCGCCACAGGCTGCGGTCGCGACGCAGGTTGTCCAGGGTCTGCCAGCTGCTCTCGGTGGCAAAGATCGCAAACACATAGACATACCACGCGATGCGACGCAGGCTGCCGCCACCCAGCACGCGGTAGAGATCGAAGGCGATGGTCTTGTGCTCCATCTCCTCGGCGGCGTGCCAGTTCCACATCCTCTGCAGTTTTTCCTCAGCCCCCTCCATCCATTGGTAACGCAGCGTGGCATCGGCCAGCGCGGCGGTGAAATGCTCATAGGCGGCGGTCACGGCCAACTGGTTCAGGGGCGACAGGCCGATGCGCCGGCAGCGCTCGACGCGCCGCTGTGCCCAGTGCTGCCAGCGGTTGCGCAGGCCCTGCCCTTCCAGGTGACGGTTGTACAGCCCGTGCAGATGGCGATGCGTGGACTCCTGGCCGATGAACTGCACGCACAACGCGCGCAGGGCGGCGTGTTGCGGCTTGTCCTCCAGCACCGCGACACCGGCACGCACCGAGTCGATGAAGAACTGCTCGCCCACCGGGAAACTCATCGACAGCGCATTGAAATACATGCTGCGATAGGCATCACCGCCGTGCCAGTGGCGAGCGAATCCGCTGGCGAGGTCGATGCTGAGTTTGCGGACGGGCAGATCGGTGAGCGGCTGGGTGGTCATGGTGTGTTAGTCAGGCATTGATGTATCGGCTAAATATGAGCATTATTCAGTTTCGTTACATCTCCCTCAACTCGTTTCGGGCTCAGTTTTTCGCCATGGCACTTTCGCACAGGAAAAAACCGCCGCAAGCCGCGCAGGCCATGCGCAAGCAGCCGGTGCAGGATCGCGCGCAACGCACCATCGAGACCATTTTCGATGCCACTGCTCAGTTAGTCGATGAACATGGCGAGACTCAGCTGACCACCAACCGGATCGCCGAACGGGCCGGGTTTTCCATCGGGACGCTGTACCAGTATTTCCCGACCAAGGAAGCCATCCTGCTGGCCATGATCCATCGCGGGCGGCGACGCGTCATGGATGAGATGCAGGCTTCCATGCAGAAGGCCGTAGCCGATGGGGTGGCGCCTGAACGCATCATCCGTGAACGCATCCGCTTCCTTATCGAAGCCTTCGGGGCGGGCGGGATGTTCAAGCGCTCCATGATCCGGCTGGCCTGGCGCATGGATCACCACGAAAACATCATGCAGGCCATGCGGGAAGGGGCTGAACATGTGGCCGTCGCATTGGCTCAGGTCGACGCGCCGGGGTTTCGGGCGCCTTCTGCGGCGAGCATGTTTGTGTTGACCCGGGCGGTGATGGGGGTGATTCGTAGTGCTTCTCTGGAAGAATCACCTCTGCTGGGGACCAGGCAGTTTGAGGATGAATTGGTGCGGCTGGCTTTGGGGATGTTGAGGGAGTAAAACTTTTCGTTTTTATTTTTAAGGTTCTTGGGTAGTCTGCACGGAATTTCTTCCTGCGCTCTAGCTTAATTCCTATCTTTCTCCGGTCGGAAGGGAGCGCCGGGGGCGGCCCGGCAGCCGCTCACTTTCTTTGGCCCGCCAAAGAAAGTAAGCAAAGAAAACGGCCCCCAAGTGCCAGCCCTCCTGCGGAGGGTTCCCGACGGAGTGGGGTAACAAGTGGGAAAAATAGATTCGCTT
>NZ_JAELUH010000116.1 GCF_016429215.1 Herbaspirillum sp. ASV7
GGGCAAGCGCGAGGCCGCCGAGCGCGCCCGTCATTACCTCGACAAGGTCGGCCTGGCGCGCTTTGCCGATGCCTATCCGCATACGCTCTCAGGCGGCATGAAGGCGCGCGTGGCCATCGCCCGTGCGCTGGCCATGCAACCGAAGATGCTGTTGATGGATGAGCCCTTCGCCGCCCTCGATGCACTGACCCGCCGCAAGATGCAGGAGGAATTGCTGGCGCTGTGGGAAGAGGTGCGCTTCACCCTGCTCTTCGTGACCCACTCCATCGAGGAAGCGCTGGTGGTGGGCAACCGCATCCTGCTGCTCTCGCCCCATCCGGGGCGCGTGCGTGCCGAGATCAACAGCCACCAGTACGACCTCTCCAGCCTGGGTGGCGCGGGCTTCCAGCAGACCGCGCAACGCATCCACCGCCTGCTGTTCGAGGAAGGCAGTGGCAGCCCCACGCCCACTACCGAGCAGGCCATCCATTTCGGCGATGTCCGTTTTTCCTATTGAGGATTGAGCAATGAGTCACCCCCTGCCCCAGACGCCACCGATCCGCGACGAATACGAAATCCCGCTGGCCCCCCTGCCCGGCCGGGTGCTGCAACGCCAGTTCTCGCTGCCACAGCGCATCTGGCAACAGGACTGGGTGCGCAAGGGCGCCATCCTGGTCCTCTTGGCACTGGGGTGGGAAATCATCGCCCGCTGGCAGGACAATGACCTGCTGCTGCCGACCTTTTTGCAGACGGCGCAGGCCTTTCTCGATGGACTGCGCAGTGGCGAGTTGTTCGGCAAGACCTGGCTGTCGTTGCAGGTCCTGCTGAAGGCCTATGTGCTGGGCATCGTGGCGGCCTTCGTGCTGACCACACTGGCGGTATCCACCCGGTTCGGTCGCGACCTGCTCAGCACGCTGACCTCGATGTTCAATCCGCTGCCGGCCATTGCGCTCTTGCCCATTGCGCTGCTCTGGTTCGGCCTGGGCGAAGGCAGCCTGATCTTCGTGCTGGTGCATTCGGTACTGTGGGCACTGGCGGTCAATACCTATGCGGGTTTCCTGGGGGTGTCGGAGACCTTGCGCATGGCCGGTCGCAACTATGGCCTGCGCGGGCTGGGATTCGTGCTGCAGGTGCTGGTGCCGGCGGCCCTGCCGTCTATCCTGGCGGGCCTGCGCATCGGCTGGGCGTTCGCGTGGCGTACGCTGATCGCGGCCGAACTGGTGTTCGGCGCCACCAGCGGCAAGGGCGGCCTGGGCTGGTACATCTTCCAGAACCGCAACGAGCTCTATACCGACAAGGTCTTCGCCGGCCTGGCGATGGTCATCATCATCGGCCTGCTGGTGGAGAACCTGGTCTTCAATACGCTGGAACGGGTGACGGTGAAGAAGTGGGGCATGCAGCGCTGATGGGCTGATGGCTGCTGCGCTGCAGCTGATCTGACGGCCTACAGCAGCGACAGCTGGTTGGGATCGTCGCGGCGCCGATGCTGCGCCTTGCGACGCGGATCGATGACCTGGCCGGCATCGCGGCCCTCGGTGGAAATGCCCTCGATGGCCAGCAACAGTTTCTTGACGTGCAGGCCGCCGGCAAAGCCGGTCAGCTCGCCCCCCGAACCGATGACGCGATGGCAGGGCGCGATGATGGAAATGGGATTGCGGCCATTGGCCGCACCCACGGCACGCACCGCCTTTTCGTTGCCGAGCTGGCGCGCGATATCGAGGTAGGTACGGGTCTGGCCATAGGGAATCTCCAGCAGGGCCGACCACACCTGGCGCTGGAACTCGCTGCCCTCGAAGTGCAGGGGAATGTCGAAGCTGTCGCGTTCGCCGGCAAAATATTCGCGCAACTGATGTTCGGTCTCCAGCAGCACGCTGCGATCCTCGTCCTCGATCATCTCGCCCAGGCGCACGCGGGTGGCGTCATCGTCTTCCCACAGGATCGCCGCCAGATGGTCGCCACGGGCCACCAGTTTCAGCAGCCCCGCAGGTGAGGCCATCAGCTTGTACGCATATTCCATTCGCAACTCATTTCTTGCATAGAAACGGGTGATTCTACTGCGTCAGCCAGGAAGATGGTCAAGGCTTCCAAAGAAAGTTCGAGGCGGGAGGATATTGGATGATATATGATATGTATATCATCCATCATCATGGAGCCATGGCAATGAGCCGTATCCTGATCGACCTTCCCGAAGCACAACTGGCCGAGCTGACACAGATTGTCGAGCATCAACAGCGCCCCCGCGCGGTGCTCATCCGCGAAGCCATTGCCGCCTACATCCTGCAGCACAAGCTGGAGCAGGGTGCCGAGGCCTTCGGGCTGTGGAAGAAGAAAAAGCCCGATGGCCTGACCTACCAGCGGGAGCTGCGCTCCGAATGGTAAAGGCACTGTTCGATACCAACATCCTGGTCGACTACCTCAACGGTATCAGCGCCGCCAGGAAGGAGCTGGCGCGCTACCAAGAGCGCTACATCAGCATCATCACCTGGATGGAAGTCATGGTCGGCACCTCGGCGGAGGATGAAGAGGCCATCCGTGCCTGGCTGTCCTCCTTCCACCTGGTCGAGCTGGACCAGGCCCTGGCCGACCGTGCTGTCGAGCTGCGCAAGCGTCGCCGCATCCGCTTGCCGGACGCCATCGTGTGGGCCAGCGCGCAAGTCCACTCGCTGCTGCTGGTGTCGCGCAACACCAAGGACTTTCCGGCCGACGAACCCGGAGTGCGTGTGCCCTACAAGGTGTAGCGGCAGCACATTGCAATACCACCACGGACAATGAAACAGGGCGCCGCTATCCAGCGGCGCCCTGCGTTTTTTCGTGTCTCTGCCTGTTTGTCGGTCTCGGATTTTCTCGGTTCTGGTCGGTCGTTCCCGGTCAGAGCGTCAAGACCGAACGCCCGCTCTCGTTGACCGCATCAAAGACCCGGGTGCATACCCGGCACATCAGGTGGCTGCGCTTGACATGGCGATGCCGCAACACCAGCTGCAGGGCCACGCCATCGCAATGCGGGCAGGCCTCGCGCATGGGGCCGATCGGCACCACGTCGGCGGCCAGATAGCCATTGGGGGTCATGATGCCGTCGACGACTTCACGCGGATCGAGTTCTACCAGTTTCAACAACAACGGCGCGGTGCGCTGCTCGTAACGGGGACGCGCACGTTCCTCCGTGGTGGATACGGCAAAGGGCGGTAACAGGGATGGCCTGACATCCGGGTGCCGGGTGGCGATGCTCATGTGTGTCTCCTTGATGAGAACGGCTGAGGCTGATGGAACCTGCATGAGGGAGAAGGCCGCAAGCGGCGCTTCCGGGTGCCGCATTCCACGTTGGCAAGAGATTCAGGCGGTGGCGCGGCGAGATTTCACTTTAGACGGCAGGCGGGGCGAGTTCAATGGTGATAATCAAAGATTTTTATGTTGTCGATTCTACAATCCAGGGGCATTCCGGCATCAGTCGAAAAACGCATACAGGGCAACAGGATTTGCATAAATCGACATTTGGGGGCGGGTAATGTCGATTTGGCTGCATCTTCATCCGCGATCTGCATGATCCGCTACAAAACAGTGCATAGGCTCTACAATCGCAGCATGACAACACTCAACGATATCGAAGCAGCCGCACAGCGGTTGCAAGGCCAGATCCTGGAGACGCCCTGCGTGGAGTCGCGCACGCTCTCGCAGATCGTCGGCGCCCAGGTTTTCCTCAAGTTCGAGAACCTGCAATTCACTGCCTCCTTCAAGGAGCGCGGTGCCTGCAACAAGATGGCCGATGTGGCCGCCAGCGGCAACGCCGCGCGCGGTGTAGTGGCGATGTCGGCCGGCAACCATGCCCAGGGCGTGGCCTATCACGCGCAACGGCTGGGCTTGCCGGCCACCATCGTCATGCCGCGTTTCACGCCGGGCGTGAAGATCGAACGCACGCGCGGCTTCGGTGCCAACGTGGTGCTCTTCGGCGATACGCTCGAAGCCGCCCGCGCCCATGCCTACGAACTGGCCGAGAAGGAAGGACTGACCTTTGTCCATCCCTACGACGATGAAGCCATCATCGCCGGCCAGGGTACGGTCGCGCTGGAAATGCTCAAGGCCGTCCCCGACCTGGATTGCCTGGTGGTCGCCATCGGCGGTGGCGGCCTGCTGGCCGGGATGGCAGTGGCCGCGCGCGCCATCAAGCCCGAGATCGAGATCGTGGGGGTGCAGACACGGCGCTTCCCGACCATGGTCAACGCGGTCAAGGGCACCGATCACCCGGTGGGCTCCAGCACCATCGCCGAAGGGATTGCCGTGGGAACACCCGGCACGCTCACCCGCGCCATCATCGCGCGCGAAGCCAACGAGTTGTTGCTGGTGGATGAGGGCGATATCGAGCAAGCCGTGCTGATGCTGCTGGAAATCGAGAAGACCCTGGTCGAGGGTGCCGGCGCGGCCGGACTGGCGGCACTGGTGCGCTATCCGGATCGTTTCCGTGGCAAGCGCGTGGGGCTGGTGCTGTCAGGGGGCAATATCGATCCGCTGTTGCTGACGGCCATCATCGAGCGCGGCATGGTGCGCGCCGGTCGCCTGGCGCGGGTCAAGGTCAGTTCCCGGGATGTGCCGGGCACGCTGGCCAGGATCACCGGCATCGTCGCCGAGGCCGGCGCCAATATCGACGAGGTGCATCACCAGCGCGCCTTCACCCTGCTGGCGGCGCAGAACGTGGATATCGAACTGGTCTTGCAGACGCGTGGCCGTCCGCACCTGGCCCAGGTGCTGCAAGCGCTGCGCGCCGCCGGCTTCGAGGCCGAGGAACTGCACTAGGAGTGCTTAACGGCGGCGGTGGAACTGGATCTTCTGTTCCAGCGGCGGCAAGGCATCGCCACCATCACCGCAACCATCACAGGCGCCACCACCGCATCCGCCGGCCTTGGCAGGCGGCAGCAGGCGTCGGCCCAGGGCCTGCCAGGGGGCAGCACGACGTCGCAGCAGCCAGGTCGCCAGACGGGCTTGCCCGCGCCAGGACAGGGTCGGCGCCAGCTTGCGCAGCATGAACAGCAGACTGGCCGCCACCAGCGCGCCAATCACCAGGTATTGCCACCACAGTCCGTGCGCGCCACTCATGCCAGCCACCCCGCGATACGATAAGTCAGGAACGACGCCGCATAGGCCAGCACGAACATGTAGCCGAAGGACAGCGCCACCATGCGCCAGGACTGCGTCTCGCGGCGGATGATGGCCAGCGTCGACATGCACTGCGGCGCAAAGGCGAACCACACCATCAGCGACAGCGCGCTGGCCAGCGAGATGTGCGCGGCCAATGCGCTCTGCAAGGCCGCGCCTTCCTCGCCGCCGACCGCATAGACAGTGGCCAGCGTGGCCACGGCGGTTTCACGGGCGGCGAAGGCGGGAATCAGCGACAGGCTGATCTGCCAGTTGAAGCCCAGCGGAGCAAAGACATATTGCAGGGTATGGCCGATCATGCCGGCGAAGGAATAGTCGATGGCGGCGCGGGTGGCATCGGCCGGCGCGCCGGGGAAGGTGCAGATGGCCCACATCAGCACGGTCAGGGCCAGCATCACGCCGGTCAGGCGCTTGAGGAAGATGGCACCACGCTCCCACAGGCCCAGCGCGATATCGCGCCAGTGCGGCAGGCGGTAGGAGGGCAGCTCCATCAGCAGCGCGCGTTCCTGGCGCGAGCGGCCGATGCGCTTGGCCACCCAGGCCACGAACATGGCTGCGGCAATCCCCGCCACATAGAGGCAGAACAGTGCCAGCCCCTGCAGGTTGAAGATGCCCAGCACGGCGCGATGCGGGATGAAGGCGCCGATCAGCAACGCATACACCGGCAGACGTGCAGAACAGGTCATCAGCGGTGCCACCAGGATGGTGGCCAGGCGGTCACGCGGATCGGTGATGCTGCGCGTGCCCATGATGCCGGGAATGGCACAGGCAAAGCTGGAGAGCAGGGGGATGAAGGAGCGGCCCGACAGGCCCACCGAGACCATCAGCTTGTCCAGTACGAAGGCCGCGCGCGGCAGGTAGCCCGATTCTTCCAGCAGCAGGATGAAGAAGAACAGCACCAGGATCTGCGGCAGGAAGCCCAGCACCGTCCCCAGCCCGGCCAGCAGGCCGTCGGTCACCAGGCCGCGCAACGGCCCTTCCGGCAGCCATTCGCCGACCACGCCGCCGAGCGCGCCGAAGCCGTCGGCGATGGCATCGGTCATCGGCTTGCCAAGGGCGTAGACGGCCTGGAACACCAGGAACATGGTCAAGGCCAGCAAGAGCACGCCGAAGACCGGATGCAGGGCGACGCGATCGATCGCATCGTCGCGGCGGTCGGTGGGCGCCGGCATCACCACGGTATCGGCCAGGATGCTGCGCACCTCGGCATGCAGGTCGGCCGGCACGGTGGACACGCCCAGGGCGGCCGGTTCGGCCGTATCGATGGCGCCCACCAGCGCGGCAGCGCCACCGCGCCTCACCGCAATGGTCTCGATGACCGGCATGCCCAGGCGCTGCGCCAGGGCCTGGACATCGATGCGGATGCCGCGACGGGCCGCCGCATCCATCATGTTCAGCGCCAGCACCATGGGCCGGCCGATGCGCCGCACCTCCAGCACGAAACGCAGGTGCAGGCGCAGGTTGGTGGCATCGGCCACGCAGACGATCAGGTCGGGCACGGCCTCGCCCGGATAGCTGCCCTGCAGCACCGCCTGGGTGACGCGCTCATCGGGGCTGACCGACTTCAGGCTGTAGGCGCCGGGCAGGTCGACCACGCGCACGGTGCGCCCCGAGGGCGCGGTGAAGCTGCCGGACTTGCGTTCCACGGTCACGCCGGCATAGTTGGCGACCTTCTGGCGCGCCCCGGTCAACTGGTTGAACAGCGCCGTCTTGCCGCAGTTGGGATTGCCCACCAGGGCGATATTGAGTGCGCCGCCGCTCATGCTGCCACTCCCTGTGCCGCCTGCAGGTTGACCCGCTGGGCTTCGGCGCGGCGCAATGCAAACCGCGTCGACCCGATCTGAACCACGATGGGATCGCCACCCCAGGGGGCAGCCGCCACGATGCGCACCGGCTCGCCATGCACGAAGCCGAGGTCGCGCAAGCGCGCCGCGACGGCATCGGCCGCGTGCTGGTCGGCAACATGATCAACGATGGCGGCAACGCCCTTGGCGAGTTCGGTCAGACGCATGATGTTCTTGTATGTTCAGAATCGATAAGCATTCTCATTATATTCCTTCACTCTTGCAGATGCCTGACCGCTTCCGCCCGCGATCCCGTAGTGCGACGATTTGACGCAACACCCCCTCGCCAGGAAATAGCATGTGGCAAGATCAACAATGAAAAAAACACAACATGAGTGGCAAGGTGAAGGATTTCTTTTATCATCTGGACAATAAAGTCTGCGAAGCTGTCGCTTCTTCGTCCCATAGGTCAAAAATTTCCATGCGTAAATTTTTGCGGCGCACTATACTTTGCCGAGTTTCCTTACGGAAATTCACGTTTGGCGCTTCAAATCAGTCGTTTTCTGCAGCGCTCGGCGATGCGCGGGAAGCGATGGGAACGCCAGCGTCCGGGAACCGGCGAGGCATCCGCATGGGGGCGGAATCGTCGGGAAGATCGATTCACGCAGGCGGTTGCGGCCCTTGCATGGCCGTCTCTGCAACAAGAACAACATGAATCAACATCCAGCAGGCCCAGCCGAATCCGAGATGCCGCAGCAGATGCCGCTGCGTTCGCTGCTCAACGAAATCAGTGCCTTGACCTTGCACGTCCAGCAACTCAGTCGCATGGCGGGGGAAGCCAGCGCGCTGATCGAGCATAGCCAGATGCCGGCACCGATCGATCCCGAACCGCTGGCGGTGCAGGGGGCGCAAGCGCAACAGGACGCGGACGGCGGTACCCAGCGGGTCGAGCTGGAAGAGGCCATCATCGCCATCTTCGAGGAAGTCTTCGGCCCGCGCACCGACACGCTGGAGCGCCAGATGAGCATGAGCCTCATCGCCGAATACGGCCCGGCGGCCTTCGTGCAAAAGGTGTTGTGGGGCGAGGAGATCAGCGACATCGCCCTGACCATCGCCCTGGAACGCATGCTGCCGGCGCTGGAGCAGCTGGTGGAGGAATATCCGGCCGCCTTCCTGAAGCAAGCCAATTCGGTGCTGGGCCGCTTCAAGCCGGCCAGCGACGCCTAGCCCCTCAAGCCGGGTCCTTGTCAGTCTGTCCGCCGGTGCGCCGCAGCGAGCGCTGCAGGTGGGCGGCAAAGCGCGAGGCGGCAATCGACTGGCGGTGGTAGGCCAGCGAAAGCTGGGCGCGCGGCGCCGGTTCGCGGATCTCGATATAACGCACCTGGGCCAGCTGCACCTGCTCGATGGCTTCGGGCACGATGGAAATGCCCAGCCCCGAGGCCACCAGGTTGATCGCCGAAGTCAGTTGCGGCGCCAGCTGGATCACCTGCGGATCGAAGCCCGCCGCCTGGCAGGCATTGAAGATGTTGTCGTACAGGGCCGAGCCCTTGCCGCGCGGCACCATGATGAAATTCTCCCCGGCCAGGTCCTGCAGCCGCAACGACTTGCGCCGCGCCAGCGGGTGCGAGCGCGGCAGCGCAACCTTCAACTTCTCGGCCGGCAATTCCACCACCCCAAGCTCCGCCGAGGGCGTGGTGACGATGCGCACGAAGGCCGCATCGAGCTGGGAGGCGGCGATATCGGCCAGCAACTGCTCGGTGATGCCTTCGCTCAGTGAAATCTCCAGCTTGCGATGACGTTCGCGGAACTGCTGCAAGGCGTTGGCCACCAGCGGGTGGAACACCGCCGAGGACGTGAAACCCATGCGCAGCAAGCCGACCTCGCCGCTGGCGGCCTGCTGCGCCGCGCGCAGCGCCTGCTCGGCATCATCCACCGCCTTCTGCGCATGCGGCAGGAACACGCGCCCCACTTCCGACAATTCCACGCCGTGCGAAGTACGTAGGAAGAGGGCGCCGCCAATCTCTTCTTCCAGCGCCTTGATCTGCATCGACAGCGGCGGCTGGCCGATGCCGACCTTTTCGGCGGCGCGCGTGAAGCTGCGCTGTTCTGCCACGGCCAGGAAATAACGGAGGTGTCGGAGTTCCATGATGCGGGTATGTTATCTGTTATCTGTTATCTGTTTTGTAGATGGATGGGGCCTGTCCCATATATTGGACAATATAGCCGAATTCTTCCAGACTGCATTCCTCTCCAACCAGATGCCAGATGCGGCGCGTCCAGCTCCCGGCGCGCCATGGCAAGGAAATCGCCATGCAGTCCCTCTCCGACCCGGCCGATACGACCACCACGGCCAGTCGTTCCGCCGCCACCATTGCCGCCAGGCCGGTCCCCATCCAGGGTGCCACGCGCGGCTCGGCCGCCTATCAACGCATCGTGCTGGCGCTGTTCTGCTCGGGCTTCGCCACCTTCTCGCTGCTGTATTGCGTGCAGCCGCTGCTGCCGGCCTTCGCCCATGAATTCAATATCGGCGCGGCCAGTGCCTCGCTGGCGCTGTCGCTGTCGACCGGCTTGCTGGCGCTGTCCATCCTGCTGGCCGGCATGGTCTCGGAACGCTACGGCCGCAAGGAACTGATGTTCGCCTCGCTGGCCACCGCCGCCTGCTGCAACCTGCTGGCCGGCGTGGCGCCGACCTGGCACCTGATCCTGGCCGCGCGCGCCCTGGAAGG
Organism: Herbaspirillum sp. ASV7; assembly: GCF_016429215.1. Lineage (GTDB taxonomy): Bacteria > Pseudomonadota > Gammaproteobacteria > Burkholderiales > Burkholderiaceae_D > Herbaspirillum. The sequence continues at coordinate 9,635 of NZ_JAELUH010000116.1, forward strand.
CCTGGCCCTGGGTGGCGTACCGGCCGTGGCCATGGCCTATCTGGCCGAGGAAATCGACGCCCGCGGCCTGGGCTTCGCCATGGGTCTCTATGTCGGCGGCAATGCCTTCGGCGGCATGATGGGGCGGGTCAGCATGAGCATGATGGCCGAGTCCTACGGCTGGCGCAGCGCGATGCTGGTCATCGGTGCGCTGGACCTGGTGCTGGCGATCGCGTTCGTGATGCTGCTGCCCAGGTCACGCAACTTCGTGCGCAACGGCACCCTGCGGCTACGCGACCACCTGGCGCTGTGGCAGCGCCACCTCAGCCACGCGCGCCTGCCGCTGACCTTCGGCATCGCCGCGCTGAACATGGGCATCTTCGTCACCTCGTACAACTACGCTGGCTTTCGCCTGATGAGCCCGCCGTTCTCGCTCTCGGCCACCGTCACCGGCCTGATCTTCAGCGCCTACCTCTTCGGCATGGTGTCCTCTTCCTGGGCTGGTGCGCTGGCAGACCGTTACGGTCGCGCCCCGCTGGTGGGGGCCGGCATCGCCATCTCCTGCGCGGGCCTGTTCCTCACC
>NZ_JAELUH010000117.1 GCF_016429215.1 Herbaspirillum sp. ASV7
GACAGGTAATTTCTTGCGAACTTACCTATATTTCTTGTGAGCATTTAATATTTAAAGTTTCCAGAACCGAGGTTCTGTCGCACTTCATTAAACGCCCACGCTTATCGGCTGTTAATTTTTAAAGATCTTGTCTGCATCAAACGCGCACCTGGCGCTGTTTGCATCGCTGCGAATCGTTGTGTTCGTCAGCAGCAGGGGGCGAACTATAGCAACCGACTCTGCGGTGCGCAAGCACTTTTTGAAAAATAATTGAAAATAATTTAGACGAAAGACCTCGCCATTCCTCACAACAAGCCGCAAACCCAATGCTGGCGCGGCTTTACGCCAGTCAACAAAATCCTGATCGCAAGAAAAAATAAATGGCCGCCCTGACGGGCGGCCATTTATTTTCTTTCATCGGACTAAAACCGGCGGAGCACGCCGGCATCAGGCTCCTCAACAATTCTTGAACGAAGGGGGACGTTTTTCCAGGAAGGCCTTCATCCCTTCCTTCTGGTCTTCGGTCGCAAAGCAGCTGTAGAACAAGGCGCGCTCGTATTTGATACCCTCGGTCAGCGTGGTCTCATAGGCGCGATTGACCGAGTCCTTGACCATCATCGCCACCTGGCGCGGCATCTCGGCGATGGTGACCGCCGCCGCCATCGCCTCCTCCAGCAGCTTGTCGGCCGCCACGATGCGCGACACCAGCCCGGCACGCTCGGCCTCCTGCGCATCCATCATGCGGCCGGTCAGCGCCAGGTCCATGGCCTTGGCCTTGGACACCGCGCGCGGCAGGCGCTGGGTGCCGCCGGCGCCGGGAACGATGCCCAGCTTGATCTCCGGCTGGCCGAATTTGGCATTGTCGGCGGCGATGATGAAGTCACACATCATCGCCAGCTCACAGCCACCACCCAGAGCATAGCCCGCCACTGCGGCGATGACCGGCTTGCGGATGCGACGCAGGGTTTCCCAGTTACGGGTGATGAACTCGCCCTGGAAGACATCCATGTAGTCATAGCCCGCCATGACGCTGATATCGGCACCGGCCGCAAAGGCCTTCTCACTGCCGGTAACGATGATGCAACCGATCTCGTCCTGGGCATCGAAGGCCAGCAGGGCTGCGCCCAGGTCAGTCATGAGGCCATCATTCAAGGCATTGAGCGCCTTGGGACGGTTCAGGCGGATCAGGCCGACCTTGTCGTGGGTCTCGACAAGGATATTTTCGTAGCTCATGCAAGTCTCCTTCTTGTATTGAATCGACAGACCGCCCCGTCGTGGCACGAACCCGGTGCGGCGATACCGCAGAATAATCAACAAATCCGACCTAGCGCAATGTCTGCCAAGAATTTCATGCGGGCAAGGTGGGGCGGGGCTATATTGAATTCATGGCATCAACCCATTCACCCAAAAAAGGAGGCAATCATGTTCAAGACCATTCTCGTGCCGACCGACGGCTCCGAGCGCTCCGACAAGGCCATCACCATGGCGGTGGACTACGCCAGGCACTGTGGTGCCCGGCTGGTGGGAATTTCGGTGGCCGAGCCCTACCCGTTCTCGCCACTGGCCGAGAGTGCCATGGCGATCGATCCGGTACTGTATGAAGACAACATGAAGGCGCTATCTACCCAGCATCTGCAGAAGATCTCCGACGCGGCGGCCGCGGCCGGCGTTTCCTGCGAGACCCTGATCACGCTCTCCTTCAACCCGGATGAGGAGATCATCAAGGCCGCCCAGGCGCACGGCTGCGACGCGATCTTCATGTCTTCCCACGGACGCAGCGGCCTCTCACGCGTGTTCCTGGGCAGCAAGACCCAGAAGGTGCTGGCCCACTCCACCATCCCGGTGCTGGTGCTGCGCTAACCTCCGGCCATCAATGAAAAAGCCTGATCCCATGACAGGATCAGGCCTTTTCATTTCCACATGGAAATCAATAATGCTCAGTTGCCGCCAGGAGGGGTCATCCCTTTGGGCAGCAACACCCACATCATGCCGCGCTGCTTCATGGCACCCGCCCTATCCTCGGCCTCGTCACCAAAGCCCCAGAAGTAGTCGGCCCGCACCACGCCGCGAATGGCTCCACCGGTATCCTGCGCCACCACCAGGCGCTGCAGAGGGCGCTCGCTATTGGGCAGGGTCGTGGCCAGGAACACCGGCGCACCCAGCGGCACATGCTGCGGGTCGATGGCAATGGAACGCTGCGGGGTCAGCGGGATGCCCTGGGCACCCTTGGGGCCCTTGGAGGGATCCGGGAGCTTCTCTTGCTTGAAGAAGACATAGCTGGGATTGCTATTGAGCAACTCCTCCTTTCGCGCGGGATTGGCCTGCACCCAGGCCTTGATGTTCTGGGCCGAGGCCTGCGACAGCTCCATCTCGCCCTTGTCCACCAGATAGCGACCAATGGACTTGTAGGGGCGCCCGTTCTGATCCGCATAGGCCAGGCGGATGGTTTCCCGGGACTCGGGCAGGTAGACGCGTCCCGAACCCTGCACCTGCAGGAAGAAGGCTTCCACCGGGTCATCCACCCAGACGATCTCCTTGCCGGCCAGGCCATTGCCCTGCATCAGCTCGGCACGGGTCGGATACGGCACCACCTTGCGCCCCACCACCTTGCCACGCAGACGCAGGTTCTTCAGTTCCGGATAGACGCTGGCCAGGTCGATGGTCAGCAGGTCGTCCGGCGCCTGGTACAGCGGCGTCTGGTAAGGCCCCATGCGGCGGCGCGAACCACGCAGCAGCGGTTCGTAATAGCCCGTCACCAGGCCGGTATCGGTCCCGTCCGGATTGAAGAGCTGGTAAGGCGTGAAATAGGTCTCGAAGTACGAGCGCAGGAAACCCAGGTCATTGGCATTGACCTGCTGGGCCGCGCTGCAGGCGGCACGCCATTCAGGCTTGCGGATCATCACCGAGCAGGACGACTGCACGGCCGGCCAGGCTTCGCGCAGGTCATCGTTGCCCCAGCCGGGCAGTTGGGCAAAGGTGGTAGCGCGCAGGGCCGGGCCCGGTTGCGCGACCGGTTTGGCCGGCGGCTGGCCGGTCACGGGGGTAAGTGGCGTGGTCTGGCAGGCCGTCAGCAGGACGGCGACCGAGATCGCCAATGCAGGTACACTGGAACGCCTGAGCGCAGAAAGCTTGGCAAAACGATTCAATAACATCGGAGACAGATTCATGTTGTGGTTGATCCTGGAGGCCTGCACTGCCTTCTTCGTCCTGGTCTTCATCGTCTGGTGGACCATGTTCTCGGGGCGCAAGGAAAACAACGGCAGGCCGGTCACGCGGCAGGCGCCGCCTGCACAAGAAGGCAGAGACAGCGAGTCGCGCTGAAATATCCGCAGCAACGCACAAACACTACGGAACACTGCGCATCAGTGCAGTGTGCGCGGCAGCGAGAGGACGAATTCCGGAACGCGCGCGTCGAACTGCTCGCCATCCTCGGCCACGCAGAAGTATTCGCCGTGCATGCTGCCCTGGGGCGTCTTGAGCGAGGTACCGCTGGTGTACTCGAATTGCTCGCCCGGCTGCAGGAAGGGTTGGTGTCCCACCACGCCCAGTCCGCGCACCTCTTCGACGTGGTTGTTGGCGTCGGTGATGACCCAGTGGCGCGAGATCAGTTGCGCCGGCACCGTGCCGGTATTGACGATGGTGATCGCATAGGCGAACACGTAATGCGAACGCGATGGATCGGATTGCTCCTCCAGGTACTGGGTCTTGACCGTCACCGTGAACTCATACGCTGCCATGGGATTTCCTGTGTTGTAAATGAAACTGGCGCCAGCGTACCGCAAGTCGCAGCAAGCTGCGTGGCGCACAGGCCAGATTGCACACGAATTCAGCAGGCCGCGCAAGCGGGCAGGCCCTGTCAGCTCATCGATGCGGCCCCGGCAGGGTAAAATAGCGCTTTTGCCGCCTGTAGCCCCGCGCCGCAGGCCGCCCGCCGATTCAGCCATCCTTTCTTGACCGCCATGCCGACCTACCGTATCGCCCCCAGCATCCTGTCCGCCGATTTCGCCCGCCTGGGTGAGGAAGTGCGCAATGTCGTCGCCGCCGGCGCCGACTTCATCCACTTCGACGTGATGGACAACCACTACGTGCCCAACCTGACCATCGGCCCGCTGGTGTGCGAGGCGATCCGTCCGCACGTACAGGTACCCATCGACGTGCACCTGATGGTCAAGCCGGTCGACCGCATCATCCCCGACTTCGCCAAGGCTGGCGCCAACCTGATCACCTTCCACCCGGAAGCCTCCGAGCACATCGACCGCTCGCTGCAACTGATCCGCGACAACGGCTGCAAGGCCGGCCTGGTGTTCAATCCCGGCACCCCCCTGCACTACCTGGACCACGTCATGGACAAGCTGGACATGGTGCTGATCATGTCGGTCAACCCCGGCTTCGGCGGCCAGTCCTTCATCCCGGAAGCGCTCAAGAAGATCGCCGAAGTGCGTCGCCGCATCGATGAATCCGGCCGCGACATCCTGCTGGAAGTCGATGGCGGCATCAAGGTCGAGAACATTGCCGCAGCGGCCCGTGCCGGCGCCGACACCTTCGTGGCCGGTTCCGCCATCTTCGGCAAGCCCGACTACAAGGCCGTCATCGACGCCATGCGCGCCGAGCTGGCGCAGGTCTGATCTCCCTTTACCAGAACCAAGACGACAGGTTTCCTGAGCATATGAGCAAGCTGAACAACATCAAGGCCGCCATCATCGACCTCGACGGCACCATGCTGGATACGGCCGGCGACTTCCAGGTCGCCGTCAACCGCATGCGTGACGAGCTGGGCTTGACACCCCTGTCCCAGGAAACCATCGTCAACTTCGTCGGCAAGGGCACCGAGAACCTGATCCGCCGCGTACTGGCTGTGGACTACGCCGAGGATGAAGCGGCCGGCTACTTCCAGCAGGCGCTGGACGCCTACACCGAGCACTACCTGGCCATCAACGGCGACTACGCCTCGCTCTACCCGGGCGTGCTGGAGGGGCTGCAAGCCCTGCGCGCCAAGGGCCTGCGCCTGGCCTGCGTGACCAACAAGCCGGTGTCCTTCACGCTGCCGCTGCTGGAAAAGAAGGGCCTGAGCGGCTTCTTCGAGGTGGTCTACGGTGGTGATTCCTTCCCCAAGAAGAAGCCCCATCCCATGCCGCTGCTGCAGGTCTGCAGCGATTTCCAGCTGGAACCGGCCCAGGTGGTGGCCATCGGCGACTCCAGCAACGACGCCCAGGCCGCCCGCGCGGCGGGTTGCCGTGTCCTCAATGTTCCGTATGGATACAACCACGGTGAATCTATACACGATGTCGATTCGGATGGTATAGTCTCCTCGCTTGTAGAAGCAGCGCAGCAAATTTCGGTGGACTGACACCCCGTCAAGCCGCCGGTCAACAGACCAAACCGCGACCATCACATCAATGTTTCGCAACAACAAACGTACCGCTCAACCCACAGCCGCTCCTGAGGCCTGGCTGTGGCGACGCTGGCAATTCCAGGCGCATTGATTGACGCCTGATCCCGGCCGCCCCTGCGACCGGGTCGTTTGTTGTAGTACCGCATCCCCCTGCATTTCCATCAACGACACCGCTGACGAGAGTCCGCATCCGCCACGGCCGTGGGCGCGCATTGCCTGCATTGCGTCTGCACAGCCGCCCGTGGCCCGGCTTGCGTGCCCTACAATGGCGGTCTGGAGTGAAACATGACCGAACTCGAATTCAAATCGCTGGCCACCGAAGGCTATAACCGCATCCCCCTGATCGCCGAAGCCTTCGCCGACCTGGAAACCCCGCTGACGCTGTATCTCAAGCTAGCCCAGAGCCACAACACCGGCAAGAACACCTTCCTGCTGGAGTCGGTGGTGGGTGGCGAGCGCTTCGGCCGCTACTCCTTCATCGGCCTGCCCGCCTCGACCAAGATCCGCTGCAGCGGCAAGCAGATCGAGGTCTTGAAGAACGACGTGGTCATCGAGACCGCCGAAGGCAATGCGCTGGAATTCATCGCCGACTACCAGTCCCGCTTCAAGGTCGCCATCCGCCCCGGCATGCCGCGCTTCTGCGGCGGCCTGGCGGGCTACTTCGGCTACGACGCGGTGCGCTACATCGAGAAGCGCCTGGAAGACAGCGCCCCCAACGACACGCTCGGCCTGCCCGACATCCAGCTGCTGCTCACCGAAGAACTGGCCGTCATCGACAACCTCTCCGGCAAGCTCTACCTGATCGTCTACGCCGACCCCACCCAGCCGGAAGCCTTCTCGCGTGGCCGCCAGCGCCTGCGCGACCTGCGCGCCATGCTGCGCCGTCCGGCCGATGCGCCGGTGACCACCGGTTCGGTGCGTACCGAGACCATCCGCGAATTCCCCAAGGATGAATATCTCAAGGCCGTGGCCCGCGCCAAGGAATACGTGATGGCCGGCGATCTGATGCAGGTGCAGATCGGCCAGCGCCTGAAGAAGTCCTATGTGGATTCGCCGCTGATGCTGTACCGCGCGCTGCGTTCGCTGAACCCCTCGCCCTACATGTACTTCTACAACTTCGGCGACATGCAGATCGTCGGCGCCTCGCCCGAAATCCTGGTGCGCAACGAATCCATCGGCGACGGCCAGAAGAAGATCACCATCCGTCCGCTGGCCGGCACCCGTCCGCGCGGCTCCACCATCGAACGCGACGAACAACTGGCCCGCGAACTGCTGGCCGACCCCAAGGAAATCGCCGAGCACGTCATGCTGATCGACCTGGCCCGCAACGACATCGGCCGCATCGCCACCACCGGCAGCGTCAAGGTCACCGACCAGATGGTGATCGAAAAGTATTCCCACGTGCAGCACATCGTCTCCAACGTCGAGGGCATCCTCAAGCCCGGCATGTCCAACCTGGATGTGTTGAAGGCCACCTTCCCCGCCGGCACCCTGTCGGGCGCGCCCAAGGTCCGCGCCATGGAAATCATCGACGAACTGGAGCCGACCAAGCGCGGCATCTATGGCGGCGCCTGCGGCTATCTCTCCTTCGGCGGCGAGATGGACGTGGCCATTGCGATTCGCACCGGCGTCATCAAGGATGGCACGCTGTACGTGCAAGCCGCCGCCGGCATCGTGGCCGACTCGGTGCCGGAAATGGAATGGGAAGAAACCGAAAACAAGGCGCGTGCTGTGCTGCGCGCTGCTGAACAAGTGCAAGATGGCCTGGACGGAGAAATCTAAATGCTGCTGATGATCGACAACTACGACTCCTTCACCTACAACCTGGTGCAATACTTCGGCGAACTGGGCGAAGAGGTGCTGACCGTCCGCAATGACGAGATCACGCTGGATGACATCAGGAAACTCAACCCTGCGCGTATCTGCCTCTCCCCCGGCCCCTGCAGCCCCAAGGAAGCCGGCATCTGCGTGGACCTGTTGAAGGAATTCTCGGGCAAGCTGCCCATCCTGGGTGTGTGCCTGGGCCACCAGGCCATCGGCGAAGCCTTCGGCGGCAACATCGTGCGCGCCAAGCAGGTGATGCACGGCAAGACCTCCAAGATCGCCCACACCGGCGTAGGTGTCTTCAAGGACCTGCCCACGCCGTACACCGTGATCCGCTACCACTCGCTGGCCATCGAACGCGCGACCCTGCCCGATTGCCTGGAAGTGACGGCCTGGACCGACGACGGCGAGATCATGGGCGTGCGCCACAAGGAGTTCGACTTGCAGGGCGTGCAGTTCCACCCCGAATCCATCCTCTCCGAGCACGGCCACGCCCTGCTGAAGAATTTCCTCACCGGCAGCGCCCACGGCTGAGTCCCCCCATCCTGATGAGACAAGACATGCCTATCACTCCGCAAGAAGCGCTGCTGCGCTGTATCGAACATCGCGAGATCTTCCACGATGAAATGCTGACCCTGTTCCGCCAGATCATGGGCGGCGAGATGTCGCCCGTCATGATCGCCGCCCTCACCATGGGCCTGCGCGTGAAGAAGGAAAGCATCGGCGAGATCGCCGCCGCCGCGCAGGTCATGCGCGAATTCGCCACCAAGGTGCCCATGGCCGACACCACCGGCCTGCTCGACATCGTCGGCACCGGCGGCGATGGCGCCCACACCTTCAACATTTCCACCGCCTCGATGTTCGTGGCTGCCGCTGCCGGTGCGCGCGTGGCCAAGCATGGCGGGCGCAGCGTGTCCTCCTCCTCGGGCAGCGCCGACGTGCTCGAAGCCCTGGGCGCGGACATCAACCTGCAACCCGAACAGGTGGCGCAATCGATCGCCCAGACCGGCATCGGCTTCATGTTCGCCCCCAACCACCACGCTGCCATGAAGCATGCCGCGCCGGTGCGCAAGGAGCTGGGCGTGCGCACCATCTTCAACATTCTGGGCCCGCTGACCAATCCGGCCGGCGCCCCCAATATCCTGATGGGCGTGTTCCATGCCGATCTCGTCGGCATCCAGGTGCGCGTGCTGCAGCGCCTGGGCGCGCAACATGCCATCGTGGTGTGGGGCCGCGACAATCTCGATGAAGTCACGCTGGGCGGTGCCACCATGGTGGGCGAGCTGGTCAATGGCGAGATCCGTGAATACGAGATCCACCCCGAGGACTTCGGCCTGTCCATGTTCGCCAGCCGCAACCTGCAGGTGGCGAACTCGACCGAGTCCAAGGAGAAAATCTTCGAGGCCCTGCGCGGGGAACCCGGTCCGGTGCACGACATCGTACTGATCAACGCCGCCACCGCCCTGTATGCGGCCGGCGTAGTGTCTTCGATCGCCGATGGCCTGACCACCGCGCGCGCCACCATCGCCTCCGGTGCCGCTCGCGCCAAGCTGGACCAGTTCGTGCAAGTCACGCGCCAGCTTGGCGGCAAACACTAATCCGACAAGGAAGCCCATGTCCGACATCCTCAACAAGATCCTCGACGTCAAGGCCGAGGAAATCCGCATCGCCAAGAAACAGCGTGACTTCGCCGGCCTGCGCCGCGACGTCGAGTCCGACAGCGAACTGCGTTCGGAACTGCGCAACTTCGAAGAGAGCCTGCGCGGCAAGATCGCCAATGGCCAGGCCGGCGTGATCGCCGAGGTCAAGAAGGCCTCGCCCTCCAAGGGCGTGATCCGCCCCGACTTCAAGCCGGCCGAGATCGCCGTCAGCTATGCCCAGCATGGCGCGGCCTGCCTGTCGGTGCTGACCGACGAGCAGTTCTTCCAGGGCTCGTCCGACTATCTCAAGCAAGCCCGCGCCGCCTGCGCGCTGCCGGTGCTGCGCAAGGATTTCATGGTCGATCACTATCAGATCTACCAGGCCCGTTCCTGGGGGGCGGATGCCATCCTGCTGATCGTGGCCGCCCTGGACCACGGCCTGATGGCCGACATGGAAGCCTGCGCCCACGAGCTGGGCATGAGCGTGCTGGTGGAAGTGCATGACAGCGCCGAGCTGGATGCGGCGCTGAAGCTGAAGACGCGCCTGTTCGGCATCAACAACCGCAACCTGCGTACCTTCGAGACCACGCTGGACACCACCCTGGGCCTGCTGCCGCGCATCCCGCCGGAAAAGCTGGTGATCACCGAATCGGCCATCGCCACGCCGGACGACGTCAAGCGCATGCGCGACGCCGACGTGCATGCCTTCCTGGTCGGTGAAGCCTTCATGCGGGCGCCGGAACCGGGTGTGGAACTGGCGCGCCTGTTCGCCTGATCCGACTTTCGCGCACAGGAACAAACCTCGCCCGGTGCAAACCGGTGCGAGGTTTTTTTATCCCCAGCAGGATGAAGATCAGGCTGCGAAGCCACCGTCGATGGTCAGGTTGGCGCCGGTGATATAACCCGATTCCGGGCCAGCAAGGTAAGCCACGAAGCTGGCGATTTCCTCTGCCTTGCCATAGCGCGGCAAGGCCATCAGACCGGTCAGGGCGGCAGCGAAGTCGCCACTGGCCGGGTTCATGTCGGTATCGACCGGACCGGGCTGTACATTGTTGACGGTGATGCCACGCGGCCCCAGGTCACGTGCCAGGCCCTTGGTCAGGCCCACCAGCGCCGATTTGCTCATCGCATATACGGCACCACCGGCGAAGGGGATGCGCTCGGCATTGGTGCTGCCGATGCTGATGACGCGACCGCCGTCGCCCATGTA
>NZ_JAELUH010000118.1 GCF_016429215.1 Herbaspirillum sp. ASV7
AACGGAGTCTCGTGGGCTCGGAGATGTGTATAAGAGACAGGCCAGAGTGGTCGCTGCCGACGATCGATGTCTGGGCGCTCTATCCCTCCGGCCGCCTCGCAAGCGCCAAGGCGCGGGCTTTCGCAGCTTTCGTGGAGGAGATCATGATGGGTGAGGGAACGGCGCTTCCGGTGGAGGCCCAGGCGTGAGGTCAGCACTCCAGGTGTTGTGGGCGCAACGAGGTTGGCTTGGCGAAGGATTGTCGCGATCTCGATTCATGATTCACGACGAAGTGTCACTTTTCAAGTGACATGATCGCGGGAAAGTCATCCGTGCTTTTACGTTAAATTATCTCTCCCTGAACTCGGTCAGGCCACCTTGTTCCGGCGCAGCAAACGCGTGCGATCCGGTCACCATGACGACTTTCATTGGGAGAATCATATGGAAATGAAACCGGCGATCCTGAGGGTCGGCCGGGATTCTGGAAATTTTTGCAGAAGTTTAGCTAAGTAACTGATTTAATAAATTATTTTAAAAATAAAGCGCCAGTCTTCTTGCGAGCCAGCCGAGATAACGAAAAATTTCGGATATCAGCGTAAATGTAACTAAGCCGCCCTATGAGGGTCGGGCGGGATTCCTGAAATTTTGGCCAAAACCCTCCTAAGCCATTGATTGAAAGAGATTTTTCAATCTATCGGCAATGTCCCGTATATCCAATCTGGCTTGACCGAGCAGGGCTTGCAACTATTCGTCGACTCGGTCAGCCGGCCGGGCGCTTGGATGCAGAGCTCGCAGGGTTTCAAAAGGATGGCGCGAGACAACGCCCATACCCTGAGCTGGCAGCTAGCTGATCCCTTGCCCGGTTACCGCAAGCGTGAGGCTGAAAAATTGTGCGGTCCGGTCTTGTTGGTGGATGGCGAACTGAGCCCGCAAATGTATCGGGCCAACGTCGAGACGCTGGCCGAATGGATTCCCGCGGCCCGGCGGCACACGATTGTCGGGGCATCCCATGGTTTGACCGCGACCCATGCTGCGATTTTCAATGGCATGCTGGTAGGGTTTCTCAATCAGCGGGTGCGAGGCGAGGATACGAGTAATTCTGTTAGGGGGCCGGGGTAGGAAATCTCATTGTGGCCGGCGGGTTTCTGACCAAAGTCGCCTTTCAGATGGCTGATTTCCGGAAATGCTGTCCGGCACTCCTGGGGCGAGCCGGCGTTGTCCTTCAATTGTCACTTATTGATGGGGCCCCTACGATAGTGAGCAATGAATGCTTGGCCGGTATGCGGCAAGGAATGACTCAACCGCTCGTTGCGCCACCATTTCAAGATCAGTCCTCGAAATGTTATCCAGCGCCCTTAGCAAGAATCTGGGAAGAAGCTCGGACTCTAACAATCCGCAAAGATGGCTAACTGCGATGGACGGATCTGCTGGACGGAGTGATCCACTATCCATCGCCTTTGCCAGAAACTCGACGACAAAGTGCTCGTAGCGCTGGATGCCATTTTCATAAATGGTCCGGCCAATCGACAAGTTGGAAGTATCGGCAAAGATTAAGCGCCGGAGCGCCATGAAGCGAGGTGAGTATAAGTTCAACAGATACCGTCGGCCAAACTCGTAGAGTCGCTCCTCAAAGCAATCGCCTAGTCCATCGAGGTTCATGAACAGCTCGGCGCCTTCCTGTGCCGTTCCCCCGATCACCACCTCGTAGAAGATGTCCTCCTTCGAAGCGAAATAGCCGTATAGCGTGCTCTTGGAGCATTTCGCTTTCTCGCAGATATCGGACATCAGGGTCCGCTCAAACCCTTGCTCAAGAAAGACGGCAGTAGCGGCCGCCAAAAGCTCTTCGCGCTTGCCTTCGGTCCTCATTCGCGCCATATGAATCCTTAACAGTACTTGTGAGTTTGATTTTGCATGTTTCCTTGATATACTTCAATACAGTACTCACGAGTTCGGTTATTGGCGTGCATGCGCCAGAGAGGGAAGCAATGAGCAGGGAGAAAAAGGAAGTTAAACCATATGGCGCACCTCGTTTCTGTGAAAATTACATTGGCGTCGTACCGGTATACTTTGCGTTGCTAGTGGTACTTCTTGGCTGTGGGATTGGCATTAAGAAGCTCCTAATTGCGCATGGTTGGATCGGATAGTTTCACCAAGGCCGGAAGTCTCTGGACGAAGGATGGTGGACTGCCTGCCGAGCAGCAGGTGCGGGTGAGGGCTGGTCGCCACATGTTGCTGGCCAAGCTAACCAAGCGCGCTGCTGCCTCGCTGAACGTGGCCATCTGGCTGAAGGCAAGCGGTGGCGCGCTAAGACCGGTCAGGAGCATAAGGCCGCCCATCTCGGACTGGACTTTGAACTGCTTGTGAATGGCTGCTTCGCTATCGCTCGAAAGTCCGGAACGGATCGGGAGTTCGCGTTCCCGTTGCAGGAAGATGACTATCGGGTAAATGTCCGAGAAATGTCTAGTATGCGGCCTGGAGTTGTCGCTCAGGACAGATGGTACGATAGCCCGCTTTGGCCGAGGTGCAGGCGTCCGACCCGGCTGACTGCCTGGCGGACAGTTCCTCGGCCAAACTTGCTGACTACAGATGGGAAGCAGACCAAGCCCTGTGTTCTGGGCAAGGGTCTGCATTCATCGTTTTACTTCAGCCGCACATTGCTGCGGTGACTTGTACCTCGACGCGATAATGAGGTTTGGCCAAGTCAGCCGCAACGCAAGCGCGTACAGGTGTGCCGTGGCCGGCCAGCCAGGCATCCCACTCCTGATTCAGTTGGTCGTAATCCTGCATGTCTACCAACCAGATCGTCGCCGACAGTAAGCGGCCCTTGTTGCTGTCCGCCTTGGCCAACAAGCTGTCGATCTTGGTGAAAACGTCTTTCGCCTGTTCCCGGATGTCGGCTCCTGTCAATTGCGAGACTTGCCCGGCCAGATAGACGGTACCGTTGTGCACCACGATCTGGCTGAAGCGGGCCGAGCCACCTTTACGCTGAATATCACTCATTGATTACTGTCCTGAAAAAAAGAGGGAGGAAAAAGGTGGTATCGGAATCTGTCATGCGCTCTGGCGTGCTGCAGCCACTCGGCGGCTGGCCATGCCATAGAGCAATGAACTTGCGATTGCGGCGGTGGCGCCGACAATCGTGAGTGCCACACCAAGGCTGTTATCCAGCGTATGAAAGCTCTGATTGAGATAGCCGACGGCAAACGGCCCGAGCCCACCGCTGATGGCATTGGTGAGGAATACCAGGAGCGCGATCGAGCGGCCTCGCATGCGGTTGGGAATGGCTACCTGAAGAGGGATCGGCGCCAGCGCCATCACGATGCTCGCCGCGTAGGCACACGCACCATAGAGCAGCACAGCCATGGTAAAACTCGGTACCAGCGGTGCAGCCAGAGCCAGCGGCACTAGTAAGCAGGCCGCTTTGGAGGCGGTGCTCAGTGACTTGCTCAATGCGTGCTGATCGCTTGCCTTACGCACCAGGAATCCAGCGCTGATGACCCCGGCTATGCCGCCGACCATATACGCCGGGCCGGCATATCGACCTACGGTGCTGGCGGTCAGGCCGAAGTGACGGATCAGCAGCGTGGGAAACCAGGCCGAGTGGGCGTAGAACAACAGGATCAGGGCAACGTAAGCGGCAAAGTAAGGCAGGCAGAAGGCATTGCGCACGAACAGCTCGCGCAGCACCTCGGCCAGCGTCGGAGCGTCAGTCGTGGCGGCTGCCGGGGTATCGCCGTCTGGATGGTGGTGCGACTCGATCCGCCTTGGTTCACGCACCGTCAGCAAAACGACTGCCGCCAGCAGAATGCCCGGCAAGCCGACGATGAAGAATGCCACCTGCCACGGCTGCAGGGCCATCTGGATCTGCCATATCCGGTTGGAAGGTTGACCGAGCCAGTCAAGCAGCAGGCCACCGCCGAGCAAGGCCACGCCGCCGCCAGCGTATGGCCCCAGCATGAAAATGCTGCTTGCACGCGATACCTTACGTGGCGGGAACAGGTCGCTGAAGATCGACAAGGCCGCAGGGCTCAAGGCGGCTTCGGCGATAGCCGTACCGGCCCGCCAGAACAGCAGCTCGCCGAAACTATGCGCAGTACCGCACATCGCGGTTGAAATAGCCCAGAGTGCCACGCAGGCCGCGCTGAGCCTAACCCGATTTGAACGATCCACCATCCGCGCCACGAACACGCCGGTGGTGGCGTAGCAGATCGTGAATGCAAAGCCTTGCAACAGCCCGATCTGTGCATCACTGAGCACTAGCGTCTGTTTAAGCGGCTGCACCAGGATGCTAACGATCTGGCGGTCGATGTATGAAAACATGAAGCAGATGAAAAACACCCCGATGGTATAGCCGTGAGAGGCCTGCCCCGTAGTTTGGCCATGCGTATCCAGGGTTGATTTGGCAGCAAACATCTTTGTCTCCTTCTCTCGATTCAAGACCAGCGCAGCGGCTATTGCCATTGCGTGTCCGCCGCCAGCAATGCGATGCAGTCGCCTGGTTCGACCGCCGCGAAGGAACGGATGCAGACCACCAGTCCAGCTCTTTCGAAATGCAGTTCACATGCCGGTTCCCACGGGGCATGTGGGTTGAAGAGGCGTCCCGCCAATTGACCGGCGGCCACTTGCTGCCCTAACTCGAAGCAGGGTTCGAACACGCCACGGCTGGGGGCGAACAGGTAATGCTGAGCGCCCTCGACTCTGAGCAGACGGGTAGCCGGGGCTCGATCAGGGACTGCCACCGGGGCGATGCCGAGCGTATGCATCAAACGGCGCAAGCCATCCTCGACGATGGCCAGACCGTCGACGCTGCACGAAGCGTAGCCGCCGAACTCCCCGCACAGGAACAACTTGCCCTGTCGTTCTGCTGCCGCGCCGTAGGTCCTGTCCTCTCCCAGCAGGTCCATGACCATGGTATGCGGTGCCGCGAAGGCCTCGACCAGGGTTTGGTAGTTATCGTGGAGAGTGGTGTCGCGCGGTAAGGCAGCCAGCAGCGCGGGCAGATGGTTAAACGAGGCGCCTCCGGCATGCAGGTCGAAAATGACGTCGGCCCGTGGGAACAGTTCGGTATCGACGTAGTGGGCGATCATTTCCGTAACCGAGCCGTTGCGAGAACCGGGAAACACGCGATTCAGGTTGGCGCTATCGATTGGAGAGGTGCGCGACCCATTCAGGAAGGCTGGGAAGTTCAGCGCCGGAATGACGATCAGGCGGCCATTGATCTGCATCTTCGGCATCTCTTGCATCAGCTTCATCAGCGCGACCGGGCCTTCGTATTCGTCTCCGTGGTTGCCACCGGTCAGCAGCAGAGTTGGGCCATGGCCTTGCTTCAATACGGCAATCGGAATCGGGATGTGGCCGTAGGCGGAGCGGTTATGCGAATAGGGCAGCCGCAGCACGCTGGTCTGGAATCCCTCGCGTTCGTAGTCGATGTCCGTCTGGATCAGCGATTGGGTGGCATTCATGCATTTCTCCTTCGTAGTTGTGCGATGTTGTCCGCCAGGGAGAGAGCGGGGCGAACAGTCATACGAACTATCGAGCAAGCAAGAAATGCCGGCAAATGCCGTTTTTTGTAGTTAGCGATGCCTTTCAGGCATCATCAAAAGTGGAACGCAAGGTGGTGATGAAACGTGACAGGATGGGATTGGCGGAATCGGCGCGATAAGCGAACGCCAGCGGCATTGGCACTGACAGATCGGTCAGCTTGAAGAATCGCACCTGGGCTGGAGGGCGGCCGAGATTAGCTGAATTGACGATGGCAGCACCGATGCCCGAGCAGACCAGCGACAGTATGGCCGCCTCCGTGGTTTCCTCCTGCACTACGTTCAGGATGAGACCGCTTTGCTGGCAGGCACCGATCAGACAGTCGTAATAACTCGGGTAAACCGCTCGTGGGAACATGACGAACGGCCGACCAGCCATGTTGCGGAGCGCGATCGTCTCGCCTTCTTGCTGCGCGATCGTCCACGCGCGTGGAATGGCCAGTACCACGTCATAGTCGAACAGCGGGACCGTTGTGAACTCGTCGGGCAGTGAACCGTACTGGTAGATAAAGCCACCATCCAGGGTACCGTCGGCAATTTTCTGTAATTGCTCTGGGCTATTGAGCGCCGTCAGTTCGATCTTGACCTCTGGCACATCGTTTTGGAACCGACTGAACGTCTTGGGCACAAGACCGTCCCAGCCCGCATTTTCGACAAAGTCAAGCCTAAGCTGGCCTTGCAGCCCCGCCGCAAGGCGCTTGGCTGTTCGAGCCGCGCTCTCCAGCGCCGCCATCGCTTGGCGCACGTCGCGCAAATAACTTTGGCCGGCCAGCGTCAACTTCAGCCCGCGTGGGGAACGCTCGAACAGCAGAAACCCGAGCTCGTCTTCCAGATCCTGAATTTGCCGTGAAACGGCCGGCTGGGTGATGTGTAGGTGCTCGGAGGCCAAGCGTACACTCTCGTACTCGGCCACCGCCATGAAATAGCGAAGATGACGTAGTTCCATACTGTTCCCTTTGCCGTTGGCAAGGCATTAGTGATGCCTGAAAGGTATCACATCACAGGAATTCTGCATTGGTAAGTAGGAACGGTTTCCGCGATAATAAAGCACAACCAGACCCCAACAGTTACGGCAAAGCGAGGCAACACATGGACGTGCATACCTACCAGATTGGCGACGCGCGCATCACTAAAGTCACCGAAACCCTGCTGCAAGGCCTGACCCCATCGTTCCTCTACGCAGACTGGAGCGACGAGGTATTGCATGAGCAGCCGCAGCTACGCAGCCTGCTGGACGATACGGGGACGTCGGTCGTGCTCAGTGTGCATACCTGGGTGGTCGAATGGGCGGACCAAGTGTTCCTGATCGACACCGGCATCGGCAATGGCAAGGAGCGGCCTTTCAGCAAGCTCTTCCATCAACTGGAAACGCCCTTCCTTGAGCGCCTCGCCGCAATCGGTATCGCACCGGAGGGCGTGGATCACGTGTTGCTGACGCATCTACACGCCGACCACGTGGGTTGGAATACTCGTCTTGTTGACGGCAGTTGGCTGCCGACCTTTGGCAATGCTCGCTATGTGATGCCGCAAGGTGATCTCGACTTCTTCGCCACGCCTGCCGGAGACAGCCGGCGCATGGTGTACGACGACAGCGTCGCGCCGATCATCGCCGCCGGCCAGGCGGTCGCCATGGCGACCGAAGGTGGTAGCTATCTCGACGCATTTCGCTTCCACCCGACACCTGGGCACTGCCGTGGCCATATGTCGATCTCGTTCAGGTCGCAAGGTGAAACCGCGCTGTTTACCGGGGATGTGATGCATACCCCGATCCAACTCTACCGCCCCGAATGGAACTCGGCGTTTTGCCATGAACAGGTGCAGGCGCGACAGGCGCGCCAGTGGTTGCTCGACTATGCAGCGGACCACGATGCGATGCTGTTTACGGCGCACTTTCCCGATACATCAGCTGGCCGGGTTTCGCGCGGCGACCAGGGGTTCGAGTGGCAGTTTGCTTGATCGGTCTATTGCCGCGCCGTTGCTGACTCGTCGAAATATTGAGCCGTTAGACTTGTCTGGCATGAATGTCCGAAATGGGCCAGAAGCAAATGGGCGTTCGGCATCGAGCGCCGTCTACTGACCATCGAAATCACCAGCAAAACAAAGGAGCAGCATGGCAAAGCGAACCCCGCCGCGTAAGGCGAACGGCCAATTCCGCAAGCGCAAGAAGTGAAAAAGCCCCGCATCGACGCGGGGCTTTTTGCTGTCCTGGCCAGGATCACTTGACGCAAGCGAAAGTCAGGCTGACTTGATAGTCATCGTCGCCACTCAGGCCGGGAAGCCAGACGCCAACGGAGGCAGCCAGTTCTCCGGCCTTGTTGATGTTGCGGTTAGCGTCTTCGCTAACCACGCCCTTGTACTTGGTTTTGCTATCGGAGACCTCGGGGCGCTTGCCTTGCTTGGCGCAGGTGGCGTCAGCAGCTTTGACGGCAGCGGCCTCGGCATCACGCTCGGTTTCGGCAATGCCAGTAGTACGGTACTGACCGCCAGCCATCGGAACCACGTTAGCCGGTTGCGTCGATGCGCATGCCGCCAGGATCAGGGACAGGGAGGCTACTGCGGCGAATTTTGCTTTCATTCTTCTTTTCCTTTTGGGTTGGTGCTACGTTAAATTGGACTACATCCCCGACGACAATTCCGAGGCGTTTAGTTGTGGCTGGAGAAAATCCCATCTGGCGGTGCCGCTCCCGGGCTTCCATTTCGCGCAGGCGCAGCAGTTCGGGAACCCACCAGGGGCATTTCTGTTTTCCTGTAAGCCAGTCATGAACAGAGCGTTCGGACCTGCGAAGCATGCGGGCGAGGTCTTTTGTGGGCCGGCCAGCGGCGTAGAAAACAAGCTCATCGGTATCCCCATACCGAAGGTTTGGCATCCTCATTTTTATTGACTTTTCGTTAATTCTTGCGAACCGAGATTTTACGAGTCACCTGTAAAACCATGTAAAGGAAAAGCCACCGTTTTAGGTGGCTTTTCTGACGTTTTGTCAGGTTCCATGCTGCCAGCTTACCCATAAAACTTCGCATAATTTGTATTATGTAAAATTTCGGAAGTGAACGATTCATGGTTTTGTTCACTCTGACCGTTCTGACTGCCGTTCGTTGAAGTAAAAGTGCCTTATTATCTGAAGTAAATTTGCCATCTTTTGCAGCAAATGAAGCAACAGTGCCTCGCGGTCGCCTTTCCCGTCGGGCCTATCGGATGAAAACCAATGCCAACGCGCCAGCTTCGACGTTGGTCAGTGTTCAGCGATCGCCTTCGGGGAAAAACCGATCCGTCCCGTGTACAGGCTGAGAATCCCCTTGCCCCACACTAATCAGATCCTGCCTCTTTCATACGTCTGTATAACGTACGTTCGCTCATCCCCAAACTTGCTGCCAGTTCTTTGCGGCTTCCATTGAATTCGCGTGCTATCTGTACAAGATCATGTACTTGGGGTGCGCGCTTGTCGAACCCGGTAGTTCGCGGCGGATTGAAACGATCCAATGCCAGATGCTCTTTCTTGATCACGCCATCGTCCGCAAACAGGCGCGCCCGCTCGATCACGTTGCGAAGTTCACGGATGTTTCCAGGCCAGTCGTGCTGCAACAACTGCGCCATGGCTTCCGTAGAGATTTTCAGCGACTTGCCTTCTCCCCCTGCCCCCCTCTGAAGTAATGACTCGACCAGCAAAGGTATGTCATCGGGCCGCTCGCGCAATGGCGGAAGATGAATCGGGAAGGCACCTGTCTCTTATACACATCTCCGAGCCCACGAGACTCCGTTGGACAAGGGGGGGGGGGGGGGGGGGGGGGGGGGGGGGGGGGGGGGGGGGGGGGGGGGGGGGGGGGGGGGGGGGGGGGGGGGGGGGGGGGGGGGGGGGGGGGGGGGGGGGGGGGGGGGGGGGGGGGGGG
>NZ_JAELUH010000119.1 GCF_016429215.1 Herbaspirillum sp. ASV7
GTATTTCTCGATGAAGACGCCGGCATCGCTGAAATTGTTCTGGCCCAGGCGGCGCACCGAATCAAAGGCATCGGCCAGTTCGGCGTCACTGCGGCAGACGCGCATGCCGATGCCGCCGCCGCCGGCGGTGCTCTTCAACATCACCGGATAGCCCACGCGAGCCGCAGCGGCCAGGGCATCGCCGACGTTCTCCAGCAGGTCCGTGCCTTCCAGCATCGGCACGCCTTGTTCACGCGCCAGTGCGCGGGCCGTGTGCTTGAGACCGAAGATGCGCAACTGCGCAGGCGTAGGGCCGACGAAGGCGATGCCAGCGGCTTCGCAAGCTTCGGCAAAGGCGGCATTCTCGGAGAGGAAGCCATAGCCGGGATGGATGGCCTGGGCGCCGCTGTCGCGGGCGGCGGCCAGGATCTTGTCCACGGCGAGATAGGTCTGGGCGGCCGGGCCTTCGCCCAGCGAGATGGCGTGATCGGCCTGCAGCACGTGCAGGCTGCCCAGGTCGACTTCGGAATAGACGCACACGCCGGTTACGTCCAGCGTGCGCAGGGTGCGCAGGATGCGGCAGGCAATGGCGCCGCGGTTGGCGATGAGCAGATGGTCAAACATGGAGGTGGCCTAGAAATCCGGGTCGTCCCGTGATTCGAAAAACCGGCTCGCGGTCGTCCGCGAGGGGGGGCAGTTTATGCGCATGCGGCAGGGATCAGTCCCACACCAGCACTTCGGCAGCGGTAGGGTTCCAGCCGTTGCAGGGATTGTTCAACTGCGGGCAGTTGGAGATGAGCACGATCAGGTCCTGCTCGGCGCGCAGCTCCACGTACTTGCCGGCGGCGGAAATGCCATCCTCGAAGGTGAGGCCGCCCTCCGGGGTGACCGGCACGTTCATGAAGAAGTTGATGTTGGCGCCGATGTCGCGCTTGTTGAGCCGTCCATCGTGCAGGCAGGCGCACAGGAAGTTGTCGCGGCAGCTGTGCATGTAGCGTTTGTCCAGCGCATAGCGCACCGTATTGCTCTCCTGCGCGCAGGCACCGCCCAGGGTATCGTGGCGGCCGCAGGTATCGGCCACGATGGTGGCCAGGGCACGCCCCAGGTTGGAATACAGCACGCTGCCCGCGCCCAGGTAGGCGCGGTTCTGGCGGCGCAGGGTGCGCTGGGGGTCGTAGCGTTCGCGCGGATTGGTGCTGCTGTAGAACAGCGTGTCGATGGCCTGGTTGCCTTCCAGGTCCAGCAGCCGCACGGTCTGTCCGGCGTTGACATTGAAGAGGTAAGGTTCGCCCGCCGGGATCACGTGACGGAACACGGCTTGTTCGGGGACGCGCTGGCTTTCGATGATATGCATGGGATTCTCCCTGGCTCAGAGATGGAAGCGTTCGGTGTTGTGGAAGGCGCGCTCGTTCTCGGGGCGCGAATGGCGGCAGGCATGGGTGCTGTCGTCGCTATGCATCTGCAGCCACTCCAGCCTGACCGGACGCGGCGCGTAGTGCGGATGAGGATCCATGGGATGCTGCAGGGCCGTCAGGATGATGAGCGTATCCATCGGCGCGGCCAGCTCGATGTAGTCACCGGCCTTGGAATTGCCGGGTACGAAGTGGAAGATGCCTTCGGCATCCACGCTCACGCGCGAGAACAGGTTCACCACCATCAGCAGATCTTGCAGATCGAGGTTCCACTTGCCCATTTCCACCAGCAGGTTGTCTACACCATTGCGATGGAAAGCGTTGCGCAATTCCTGGTAGCGGCCCTGGCCGTATTTCTCCCGCACCTCTTCGGCATTGAGCACGCCGCCGAAGCTGTCATGCCAGCCGCAGGTATCTTCGGTGATGGCCGCCAGCACGCGTCCCATGTCGGAGTACAGGCAATGACCGGCCTGCAGGCGTGCGGTATGCTGGCCCTTGAGGGTATCGGGCAGGTTCAGGCGTTCGCTGGGCTGCTGGGCGTTCAACATCATCATGCTGACGTTGGCGCCGCCTTCGATGTCGGTGATGCGCAGCGACTGGCCGCGCTTGAGAATGAAGGACGCATGGCCGCCGCCGGGCAGCACTTCTTCGTAGAGTCTGGCTTGCAGGGCCAGGGGATCCTTGCTCATGTCAGCTTTCCTTTGCAGTGATGAGGGAGGCCAGCTTGCCGGCCTGTTCGCGGGCGCGGGCCTCGTTGAGGGCGATGTCGTAGGTGATGTGGGCGCCATAGGCTTGCGGGTATTGCGGATCGGCACGCACCTTGTCGAACACCAGCAGCCGGGTGCCCAGGGTGAAGCCTTCGGAGAGATCGTGGGTCACCATGAAGACGGTCAGGCCGCTGTCCTGCCACAGGTCCAGCAGCAGGGTGTGCATCTCCTTGCGGATGCCCGGATCGAGGGCGCCGAAGGGTTCGTCGAGCAACAGTACGCGCGGGCGCACGATGAGCGCCTGGGCAATCGCCAGGCGCTGCTGCATGCCGCCCGAGAGGCTGCTGGGATACAGGTTCAATGCATGGCCCAGCCCGACGCGATGCAGCAGCTGCGCCGCCTCATCCCGCGCGCGCCGCTTGGCGGCGCCGAACAGGCGGCCCAGCAACGGGGATCGGGGCAGTTCCAGGCCGATGGCCACGTTGTCCAGCACGTTCAGGTGAGGGAACACGGAGTAGCGCTGGAACACCACGCCGCGCGTGGCATCGGGCTCGGCCGGGAAAGGCTGGCCTTGCAGCAGCAGTTGGCCCTTGCTCGGCCGTTCCTGCCCCAGCAGCAGGCGCAGGAAGGTCGACTTGCCACAGCCGGAAGCGCCGACCAGGGTGCAGAACTGCCCTTCTTCCACGCGCAGGTTCAGGCGTTCCAGCACCACGTTCTGGCCGTATTGCTGCCAGACGTTGCGGATCTCGATATAGCTCATGCGCGGCCTCCTTCAGCCCAGGGGAAGAAGCGCCGGTGCACGGCGCGCAGCAGCCAGTCCATCATCCAGGCCAGTAGCGTGATCCAGACCACGTAGGGCAGGATCACGTCCATGGCGAGATAGCGGCGCACGAGGAAGATGCGATACCCCAGACCTGCCGTGGCCGAGATCGCTTCGGCGGAAATGAGGAACAGCCAGGCCGCGCCCAACGACAGCCGTAGCGAGACCAAGAGACGCGCCAGCATCTGCGGCAGGGCCACGCGCAGCACCAGGGTCCAGCTGTTGGCGCCCAGGGTCTGCGCCTTGATCAGCAGTTCGGCGGGGATGGCGCGGCCCGTGTGTTCCAGGTCGCGCGCCAGCAGGGGCGTGACGCCGATGACGATCAGCATCACCTTGGATAATTCATCCAGCCCCATGACGATGAAGAGGATAGGCAGGATCGCCAGCGGGGGCACCATTGAAATGACGGTGAGCAGCGGCGAGAATCCGGCACGCAGCACCGGGAAAATGCCATTGGCGATCCCCAACACCAGTCCGGCCAGCGCGGCGATGCCCAGGCCCAGCAAGACCCGCTGCAGGCTGGCCAGCGTATCGGCCCAGAACAGGTAGTCGCCGGTGCGCGGGTCTTCCATGAAGGCCATGTGACGCACCGCATCGACCATCTGCATGAGGCTGGGCAAGAGCTTGTCATTGGGATTGTCGGCCAGGCGCGTGGCCGAG
Source organism: Herbaspirillum sp. ASV7 (assembly GCF_016429215.1). Taxonomy (GTDB): domain Bacteria; phylum Pseudomonadota; class Gammaproteobacteria; order Burkholderiales; family Burkholderiaceae_D; genus Herbaspirillum. Next base: position 3,579 of record NZ_JAELUH010000119.1, read on the forward strand.
CCGACCGCATACAGCAAGGCCAGGATGAGGAAGGGCAGCAGCGTGAGCAGCCATTGCCCGGAGCGGCCCGGATGGCGATTCAGGAAACGCATGGCGCGCCTCCCTGCAGCACTGACCGGGATGGGAACGGAGGCAGCACAGCGGCTGCCGGATGGGACCTGGGGAGATGAACAGCGATCACGGGTAACTCCGGTCGGGTTGAACAAAAGCAGGAGCAGCGCAGCACCTGTGGTGCAACTCTCTCCCGGGCTTTTGTCCCGCCGTGTAACCTCGACCGAGGTCGCCGGCTCTCGGACCAGTCATCTGCCTGCGGCAGACCGGAACCCTAGCCAGCTATTTGAACTTTCTGTGCAGCCGTTGGATGACCTGAGTGATCAGATCATTGTCGGATCATCGATGCGGGCTGCTCTGCATGTCAGTGGATTTCAGCAAATTCCGTACCATCATCGCCCGCGTAGCCAGCGCATGGCATAGACCAGGGCTTCGATGAGCAGCAGCGAGCTGCGCATGCGGCCACACAGCGGCAGTGCCTGTGCGATCTCATTGGAAAAGGCGATGGGAAAAACGGCTGCGTCGGTTGATCGGGTCATGGGCATGGTCTACTCCTGCGAACATGGCCTGGCCGTCCAGGATGGTTGTCGAGGCCACACTCACTTCCTGTGTGCCGACCCAAGTCGTCTTGGCTCGCCCTATGCGAGAACGACAATCTTGCATGCAAGTTCCAGGCCAAGCCGAGGCGGGTTCGTGTGTGCGGCGCAAAGCCGCTCCAGTACTGAGTCGTGGAGAAACAGGCGGCAAGCCGAGGGCAAGCTGAGCGCAAGCATGGTGCAAGCCGGCACCGATTTGGCGCGTCGATGATGCGCCATCATCGCCCATGCCCGGTGGGTCGGAAGCGTTTTTGCCGGGCCTGCTATTAATAGCAAAAAAGCAGAATCACGCATGCCCAAGGCATCGCTACCGGATTGGCATGAACCTTGCTGAAAAGCGAGCGGGAGCCGGAGAGTCCGGTCTTGAGTCAGCACAATTTGCAATGGACAGCTAGGGTTCCGGTTCGCTGGTGCGGATGTCTGGTCCGAGAGCAGTCGACCTCGCAAGGGGTTACACGGCGGGAGAAAAGCCCGGGAGATGACGCGATCGCAAGACCGCGCCGCTCCCGGGCTTTTTTCCAATAAACCCTTCGAGGACCCTACGCCGTGTATAACATTTCCCGAATCCTTGGTGGCGCCGCCATCGCCCTGGCCGCCTTCGCAGGCGCGCTCTCATCCGCCCACGCCGCACCCCGCACCGATTTCAAGGTCTGTACTTCCATCTATGCCGGCTGGATGCCTTGGGGCGAGGCCCAGGCACAAGGCATCCTGGCCAAGTGGGGCAAGAAGTACGGCATCACCATCAGCGCCGTGCAGTTGAACGACTACGTGGAATCGATCAACCAGTACACCGCCGGCAAGTTCGACGGCTGCACCATGACCAACATGGATGCGCTCACCATTCCCGCAGCCGGCGGCGTGGACTCCACGGCCCTGATCGTGGGCGACTATTCCAACGGCAACGACGGTATCGTCCTGAAGGGGAAGAACAGGAAGCTGGCCGACATCAAGGGCCAATCTGTGCAGTTGGTGGAGTTCTCGGTCTCGCATTACCTGCTGGCACGCGCGCTGGAAACGGCCGGCCTGCGTGAACGTGACGTCAAGGTGGTCAACACCAGCGACGCCGACATCACCGCCGCCTTCGCCACCCAGGCCGTCACCAGCACGGTGACCTGGAACCCGATGCTGTCCTCGATTGCGGCATCGCCCGATGTCTCGCTGGTCTATACCTCCAAGCAACTGCCCGGCGAAATCATGGACCTGATGGTGGTCAATACCAAGACCCTGCAGGAGAACCCCGCCTTCGGCAAGGCGCTCACTGGCGCCTGGTACGAGATGATGTCCATCATGACCGCCAAGGATGAACGCGCCACCCGCGCGCTGACCGCCATGGGCAAGGCCTCCGGCACCGATCTGGCGGGCTTCCAGTCGCAGCTGGCGGCCACGGCCATGTTCTACCAGCCCAAGGCGGCGCTGGAATTTGCGACCAAGAAGGAACTGCCCACCATCATGGGCCGCATCGCCAGGTTCAGCTTTGACCACGGCATCCTCGGTCCCAACGTCAAGAGCGCCGACGGCATCGGCATCGCCTTCGACGGCAACGTGGTGATCGGCGACAAGAAGAACGTCAAGCTGCGCTTCGACCCGACCTACATGAAGATGGCGGCTGACGGAAAACTCTAAGTCCTTCGCGCGCATACGCCTGTCATCCCCTCAGTAACTGCATGACACCCCGCCTTGTGCGGGTCCGGCCACGGACCCGCCGGGCCCTGCTCGTCCCTTGCTTTCACATCGATACCGTTCAACACAATGGAGAGAACCTTGACTGCTCACACCGCTTCCCTGTCGCGCCGCACCCTCGGCACCTGCGCCGCTGCCCTCGTCTCCCTGCTGGCCTGCGCGCCGGCCCTGGCCGACGATGCCGCCCCGGCCACTGCTGAACCTACCGGCCCCTGGACCATCACCAAACACATCGACCTGGCCTCGCGTTACGTGCTGCGCGGTGTCACCACCACCTACGGCAACGGCCAGCCGCTGGGCAATGCTGGCGCGGACGCGCCCGAATCGGACCAGGGCGCGCTGCAATGGGGCATCGATTTCGTCCACAGCAGCGGCTGGAGCTTTGGCTACTGGGCGTCTACCATCAACTATTCGTACAAGCAGCTGGGCAATTCCTACAGCGACCGCAGCATCACCGAATTCCAGAAGCCGCGCTCGGTCGAAAACGATCTCTACTTCGCCTATGCCGGCAACTTGACCGGTGACCTCGGCTATGTCCTGGGCATGACCGGCTACTACTATGCCAACGGTAGCCATGCCAATGCGCTCGAAACCAAGGCTGGCCTGACCTGGGGCGCGCTGTCCTTCAATGCGCAGACGTTGCTCAACGATGTGGTCTGGGGCAACAAGGGCGACACCTACTGGACCCTGGTCTACACCAAGCCGCTGCCTTACGACATCACCTTCTCCAGCACGCTGGGCGCCTACACCTACCACCGCGAAGGCAAGTACCTTGGCACCCGCGATACCGCCACCGGCACCGCTTGCGGCGCCGGGGCGGCGTTCGTGGTCAACGGCTGCTTCGCTGGCAACGGTCCCAGCAGCGGCGGCCTGCGCCACCTGACGCTGGGCTTGTCGGCGCCGTTTCCGAATTCGTCCATCACCTGGTCGCTGCAGGCCATCCTGGGCGGTTACAACCGCTTTGACGTGAAGCAGGGTAACCAGCTGGTGGGGATGTTGAGTTTGGGCTTCTGAGTTCTTTGCGCCAGTGAGGGCAGGCTCTCTCGCCTGCCCCATTGCACCCGGCATCAGACATTGTTGCTTTTTCTGGATAGTGGAACGACGCTCCTGGCGTGGCACACGCACTAAACCTCTGTATTTAAATCTCTGTATTATCGGGATGCCGGCCACCATCGCCGGAGCCATTCGTCAATCAACCTTGCCAGATTTTTTTCAGAATATCGACAATGACGTTTTCCACACCAAGCGGCATCCGCGCCGTCGTCTTCGACTTCGGCGGCGTACTCTTCGACTGGAATCCCCAGCACCTGTATCGCGAACTGATCGCCGATGAAGAAGAGCGCCGGCATTTCCTTGAACACATCTGCTCGCCAGAGTGGAACGTGCAGCAGGATGGTGGTCGTACCCTGGCCGAGGGCACCGAACATCTGGTGCGGCAGCATCCGCAGCATGAGGCGCTGATCCGCGCCTTCTATGACCGTTGGCATGAGATGCTGCGTGGCCCCCTGCATGAGGGCGTGGCGCTGCTGCGCGAGCTGCACGCGCAGCAGGTGCCGGTATTCGGCCTGACCAACTGGTCCGCCGAGACCTTCCCCTACGCGCGCGACAATCACGACTTCCTGCAATTGTTCGGTGACATCGTGGTGTCGGGTGATGAGCGCTGCATCAAGCCCGATGCGCGCATCTACGAGATCGCGCTGGAACGTTATGGCCGCCACCTGCCCGATCTGCAACCGCAGCAGCTGGTCTTCATCGATGACGTGCAAAAGAATATCGACGCTTGCCACGCCCTCGGTTGGCAGGGCATCCATCACGTCGATGCAGCGCAGACCCGGGCGCAACTGCGTGCGCTGGGCCTGCCGGTCTGAGTAGACCTGTTCAGTCGCAGCGGCCGCTCTGCAGATCGCACTGGGCCGCTGCGCCTTCCGTCGCCGGCGGCAGGGCGCCGGTTTCATCGCGCAGGTACTGCGTCCACTGCTCCGCTTGTCCCAGCCAGCGGCCGGTGTCGAGCACTTCCAGCGTGTCGCCCCGCTGCAAGACGAAGGTGGGGAAGCCGCGTCCGCCGACGTAGTTCAGCAACTCGCGGCTGGCCGCGATGTGGCCGTCCAGTTCTTCCTGCTCCACACGTTGCAGTTCGGCGGCGAAGGTGGCAGCGTCGATGCCCAGCGCCTGGGCCAGTTCGGTCAGCGTGCTCACCTCAGAAATCCGCCGTCCCTGCTGGTAATGCGCGCGCTGGATTGCCGCCAGCATATCCAGTCCGGCTGCATCGCCCTTGATCGACTGCACCGCCAGCACGGCGGCAATCGGCGGGGCCGAGTCGAAGACGGCGTCGGTGTCCTTCAGCAAGCCATTGAAGTAGTTTTCGCCAAACGCCTGTCCGGTCATCTGCGCGATGCGATGGTCGTGCGGCATCACGTAGTCGCGCAATTGCGCATCGACGCGGCGGCGGTTGCGGCCGGCCATCATGCCGCCGCCATGGGCCTGCACCGGCAGTACGCGGCGGGCGGCGGCCACCAGCGGGGCGGCGCCGTAGCACCAGCCGCACAGCGGGTCGTGGATGTAGTGCAGCACGGTGTCGTGCGTGGTCTGGGGGCGGGTCATGATGCCATTCCTCTTGATTGAATCGGCACCGGGCCTGCGGTTTTCTGCACCGTCAGGCCCAGTGCGTGTGGCTTGGCTTAGTAGCCTACCGTGAAACGTGCGCGCACGTGCTTGGGTTGTTCCAGCTCGTCCAGCAGGGCCACGGCGAAGTCCTCGTAGGAGATCCAGCTCTTGCCATCGGCACCGACCAGCAACTGGTCGCCGCCCAGGCGGAACTGGCCGGTGCGCTCACCGGCGGTGAACAGCGCCGAGGGCGACAGGAAGGTCCAGTCCAGCGTGTCTTCGGCGCGCAGGGCGGTGAGGAAGTCGCGGCCGCCCGAGGCTTCCGGCTTGTATTCGGCCGGGAACTCGGGGGTGTCGATCAGGGCCTTGCCCGGTGCGATCTCCAGGCTGCCGGCGCCACCCACGACGGCCAGGCGCTTGACGCCGGCGGCTTTCACGGCCGGCAGCAGGTCGGCGGCGGTGAAGGTGGTGAAACGACCGCTGGAGACCACCACGTCGGCGCCCTTGATGGCGCTGGCCAGGACGGCGGCGTTCTTGACGTCGGCGGCGACGGCGGTCACGCCGGTGCGTGCCGGGATCTTGCCGGCGTCACGGGCGATGGCGACGATGTTGTGGCCACGGCGCAGTGCTTCTTCC
>NZ_JAELUH010000011.1 GCF_016429215.1 Herbaspirillum sp. ASV7
CGAATTCGGCGCGATCCTGGCCCTGCCTTCCGAGCGCGCGCGCCAACTGATTGAAAATGCATTTGAAGATGTGACCGACGATGAAATGAAGCTCATCGATTCCAAATACGATGAGCGCGCCAAGGCCCTGCAGGCCAAGGCATGGAGCGCAGTCGAAGGCCGCTGAGAAGCGGTGCGTCTCCACATCATCTGCCGAGCCACATAGAAAAGAGGACTGAATGGCGAGTAACAACGTTGCCCAATTTGCCACCGAGCTGAAAATGCCCGCCGACCTGCTGCTGACCCAGTTGCGTTCGGCCGGTGTCGAGAAAAGCTCTGCATCCGACTCCCTGTCGAAGGAAGACAAGGACCGCCTGCTTGAACACCTGCGCCGTTCGCGCGGCGCCGCGCCGGAAGGCGAGAAGAAGAAGATCACGCTGACCCGCAAGGAAACCACCGAGATCAAGCAGGCCGATGCGACCGGCAAATCGCGCACGATCCAGGTGGAAGTGCGCAAGAAGCGTACCTTCATCAAGCGTGACGAGCCCACCGTGGAAGAGACCGCAGCACGTGCTGCGGCGATCCAGCGTGACCAGGCTGCCGAAGCGCAGGAACGTGAGCAGGAAGAGGCTCGCCGTCAGGCTGAATTGAAGGCCCAGGAAGAACGCCTGGCCCAGCTCGAAGCCGAACGTGCCGCCCAGGCCAAGGCTGCCGAGCTGGAACAGCAGCGTGCCCGCGAAGCCGCCGAAGCCGAAGCCAAGCGCCAGGCTGCCGAAGCCGCCGCTGCTGCGGCCGAAGCCGCCAAGGCCAAGGCCGCCGCGCCGGCTGCTGCTGCCGCTGCAGCCCCGGCTGTCGATCCGGCCGCCGAAGAAAAGAAGCGCGCCGCCGCCGAAGAAGCCAAGAAGAAGGCCGATGCTGCCGCCAAGGAAGCCGCTGACCGTGCCGCTGCCGCCGATCGTGCGCGCAAGGCCGTGGAAGACGAAGTGGCGCAGATCAAGGCCATGATGAATGCGCCGCGTCGCGTCATCAAGGCACCTGAGCCCGCTGCGGCGCCCGCGAAGACCTCCGAAGGCACGCTGCACAAGCCTGCAACCGCTGCCAAGCCGGGCGAGAAGAAGGATGACAAGAAGCCCGCCGCGACGACGGCAGACAAGAAGTCGATCAAGTCGGCCAATGTCTCCTCGACCTGGCAGGACGACGCCAAGAAGCGTGGCACCGGCGGCATGAAGTCGCGTGGCGCCACCGGTGGCGGTGGTCGCGATGGCTGGCGCGCCGGCCCCAAGGGCCGTCGTCACTCGCATGGCGATGACCAGCGTGAAAGCAACTTCCAGGTGCCCACCGAAGCCGTGGTGCACGACGTCTATGTGCCCGAAACCATCACCGTGGCCGAAGTGGCCCACAAGATGGCGGTCAAGGCATCCGAGGTCATCAAGCACCTGATGAAGCTGGGCCAGATGGTCACCATCAACCAGGTGCTGGACCAGGAAACCGCGATGATCGTGGTGGAAGAAATGGGCCACCGCGCCCACGCCGCCAAGGCAGAAGATCCGGAAGCGCTGCTGGTCGAAGGCGAAGAACACGCCGATGCCGAGGCGCTGCCGCGTGCACCGGTGGTCACCGTCATGGGTCACGTCGACCACGGCAAGACCTCGCTGCTGGACTACATCCGTCGCACCAAGGTGGCCTCGGGTGAAGCCGGTGGCATTACCCAGCACATCGGTGCCTACCACGTGGAAACCCCGCGCGGCATGATCACCTTCCTGGATACCCCGGGCCACGAGGCGTTCACCGCCATGCGTGCCCGTGGTGCCAAGGCGACCGACATCGTCATTCTGGTGGTGGCGGCCGACGACGGCGTCATGCCCCAGACCAAGGAAGCGATTGCCCACGCCAAGGCCGGCGGCGTGCCGCTGGTGGTGGCGATCAACAAGATCGACAAGCCGGGCGCCAACCCCGACCGCGTCAAGCAGGAACTGATCGCCGAAGAAGTGGTGCCGGAAGAATACGGTGGCGATGCCCCGTTCATCCCGGTATCGGCCAAGACCGGCGAAGGCATCGACTCGCTGCTGGAAAACGTGCTGCTGCAAGCCGAAGTGCTGGAACTGACCGCACCGGTGGACGTGCCGGCCCGTGGTCTGGTGATCGAAGCCAAGCTGGACAAGGGCCGTGGCCCGGTGGCAACGATCCTGGTGCAATCCGGTACCTTGAAGCGCGGCGACGTCGTGCTGGCTGGTTCGGCCTATGGCCGCGTGCGGGCCATGCTGGACGAAAATGGCAAGAACATCGCCGAGGCAGGCCCGTCCCTGCCGGTGGAAATCCAGGGCCTGACCGAAGTGCCCTCCGCCGGTGAAGAAGTGGTGGTCATGACCGACGAGCGCAAGGCGCGCGAAATCGGCCTGTTCCGCCAGGGCAAGTTCCGCGACGTGAAGCTGGCCAAGCAGCAGGCCGCCAAGCTGGAAAACATGTTCGACCAGATGACCGAAGGCGAGGTCAAGAACCTGCCGATGATCATCAAGACCGACGTGCAGGGTTCGCAGGAAGCGCTGGTGCAGTCGCTGCAAAAGCTCTCCACCAGCGAAGTGCGCGTCCAGGTGGTGCATGCCGCCGTGGGTGGCATCAGCGAAAACGACGTCAACCTGGCGGTCGCTTCCAAGGCGGTCATCATCGGCTTCAACACCCGTGCCGACGCATCGGCTCGCAAGCTGGCCGAAGCCTCGGGCGTGGACATCCGTTACTACAACATCATTTACGATGCGGTGGACGAGGTGAAGGCCGCGATGTCCGGCATGCTGTCGCCGGAGAAGCGCGAACAGGCGCTGGGTCTGGTGGAAATCCGCCAGGTGTTCGTGGTCAGCAAGGTGGGTTCGATCGCCGGCTGCTACGTGCTGGAAGGCCTGGTCAAGCGTGGCTCCCAAGTGCGTCTGCTGCGCAACAACGTGGTGGTGTGGACCGGCGAACTGGATTCGCTCAAGCGCTTCAAGGACGACGTCAAGGAAGTCAAGTCGGGCTTCGAGTGCGGTCTCTCGCTCAAGGGCTACAACGACATCGAAGTGGGCGATCAGCTCGAAATCTTCGAAGTCCAGGAAGTCGCCCGTACCCTGTAAAAAGGCAATATGCCGGCGTATCCTGATGGATGCGCCGGCTTCACTGGCAAGATCCGTCGCAGCAACGCGGGAATCCTCCCGCCAAGCCATCGACGGATTGTTTTTTTAAAGCATGGCAAAACATAGCAAATCCATTCCCGGGCGCGGCTTGCGCGTGGCCGACCAGATCCAGCGCGATCTGTCGGAGTTGATCGCCTTCGAGCTGAAGGACCCGCGGGTGGGCATGATCACCATTACCGAAGTACAAGTCACGCCGGATTACGCGCACGCCAAGGTCTTCTTCACCACGCTGGTGGACAACCCGGATGCGATCAAGAACACCCTGGCCGGACTGCGCAAGGCTGGCGGTTACCTGCGCACCCAGCTGGGTCGGCGCCTGACCATTCATACCTTGCCGGAATTGCATTTCGTGCACGACAACTCGACTGCGCGCGGCATTGAAATGTCGCGCCTGATCGACGAGGCCAACGCCACCCGCGCCAAGGACTCGGACGACGAGGCCTGAGCCAAGCGTCGGCTGCGACGTAGCATTGCAGCTTTCTTCATCCTCTTCGAACCGGTCTGCGCTCCCTTCATCGGGGCGTGAGGCCGGTCTTGCATTTCATGGCTGACAACATGACGGCGGACCCCGCGTCCGCTTCCCCCGAGAGCGCGCCGGAACAGGGCAAGCGCAGCAAGCGCGGCCAGCCCGCGCGTGCGCCACGTCCACCGCGCGTGCCGGTGCATGGCGTGCTGTTGCTGGACAAGCCGGTGGGCCTGTCCTCCAACGACGCGCTGATCCGTGCCAAGCGCATGCTCAACGCGCCCAAGGCGGGCCATACCGGTACCCTGGACCCGTTCGCCACCGGCCTGCTGCCGTTGTGCTTCGGCGAAGCCACCAAGTTCTCGCAGGACCTGCTGGAGTCTGACAAGACCTATGAAGCGCTCGTCCACCTGGGCGTGCGCACCGATACCGGTGACACCGAGGGCCAGGTCATCGCGCAGCATCCGGTCGAGGTGAGCGTGGCGCAGATCGAAGCGGCCATGGAGCCGTTCCGTGGCCCCATCCGCCAGGTACCGCCCATGCACTCGGCCTTGAAGCGTGACGGCAAGCCGCTGTACGAATATGCCCGCGCCGGCATCACGCTGGAGCGCGAAGCCCGCGACGTGACCATCCACGCCCTGGAATTGCTGGACTACCAGGCGCCGATGTTGCGTATTCGCGTCACTTGCAGCAAGGGCACCTATATCCGCGTGCTGGGTGAAGACCTGGGCGAAGCGCTGGGTTGTGGTGCCCACCTCAATGCGCTGCGCCGTACCGGCGTGGGCCCTTTGACGCTGGACGGCGCCGTGACGCTGGAGCAGTTCGACGCCGCCGGTGAGGTCGAGGCCCGCAAGGGCTTGTTGCTGCCGGTGGATGGCTTGCTGCGCAGCTTCCCCGCCGTCGAGCTCAGCGATGAGCTGGCGCGCCGTTTCCTGCACGGCCAGCGCCTGCCGCTGGGCAAGGAAGGCGTGGCCGTGCCGGAGCAGACCGGCCGCGTGCGGGTCTATCGCAGTTCGGACGCCGCCTTGCTGGGCACCGGTCTGTTGCAGGAATACGCCATCCTGGCGCCCGAGCGGTTGATCTCGACCGCCTGAGCCTCAGGGGCAGGCAAGCAGCTTGCGGGGCCGCTGGCAGCAGCACCACCAGAGGCCGGCAAGCTGTTGAAAATACAGGTTTTTTCAAAGTTCATGCGTCGCAACATGCTATAATGCGCGCCTTCCAAGAATCGGCATTCCAACCCACATTCACCATGTCAAACAATATCCGCGCAATTCGCAATATCGCCATCATCGCCCACGTTGACCACGGCAAGACCACCCTGGTGGACCAGCTGCTGCGCCAGTCCGGTACCTTCCGCGACAACCAGCAAGTGGACAACCGCGTGATGGACTCCAACGACATCGAAAAGGAACGCGGCATCACCATCCTGTCGAAGAACTGCGCGGTGGAGTACAAGGGCACCCACATCAACATCGTCGATACCCCGGGCCACGCCGACTTCGGCGGTGAGGTCGAGCGCGTGCTGTCGATGGTTGACTCGGTGCTGCTGCTGGTGGATGCCCAGGAAGGCCCGATGCCGCAGACCCGCTTCGTGACCCGCAAGGCGCTGGCCCTGGGTCTGAAGCCGATCGTGGTCCTCAACAAGATCGACCGCCCGGGCGCACGTGCCGAGTGGGCCATCAACGCCACCTTCGAACTGTTCGACAAGCTGGGCGCCACCGAAGAACAGCTGGACTTCCCCGTGATCTACGCCTCGGGCCTGAACGGCTACGCCAGCTTGGATCCGGAAGCGCGCGACGGCAACATGGAGCCGCTGTTCGATGCCATCCTGAAGTACGTCCCGGCCCGCAAGGATGATCCGGACGCACCGTTGCAGCTGCAGATCACCTCGCTGGAATATTCGTCCTACGTCGGCAAGATCGGTGTCGGCCGCATCCTGGCCGGTCGCGTCAAGGGCGGTCAGGACGTGGTCTGGATGAACGGTCCCGAAGACAAGCCCACCAAGGCCCGCATCAACCAGGTGCTGACCTTCAAGGGTCTGGAGCGCGTGCTGGTGGACGAAGCCCTGGCCGGCGACATCGTGCTGATCAACGGTATCGAGGAAATCGGCATCGGCTCCACCATCTGCTCGCCGGATGCACCCAATGGCCTGCCGATGCTGAAGGTGGACGAACCGACCCTGACCATGAACTTCATGGTCAACACCTCGCCGCTGGCTGGCCGCGAAGGCAAGTTCGTCACCACCCGCCAGATCCGCGACCGCCTGGAAAAGGAACTGAAGTCCAACATGGCCCTGCGCGTGGTGCAGGCCGAGAACGACGACTCGACCTACGAAGTGTCGGGCCGTGGCGAATTGCACCTGACCATCCTGATCGAAAACATGCGCCGTGAAGGCTTCGAGCTGGCCGTCTCGCGTCCGCGCGTGGTGTTCCGCATGGTGGATGGCGTTCGTGAAGAACCGTACGAAAACCTGACCGTCGACGTTGAAGAAACCCACCAGGGTGGCGTGATGGAAGAACTGGGCCGTCGTCGTGGCGACCTGCAGAACATGGAACCGGACGGCAAGGGCCGTGTGCGTCTGGAGTACCACATCCCGGCACGTGGCCTGATCGGCTTCCAGGGCGAATTCATGACCCTGACCCGCGGCACCGGCCTGATGAGCCACGTGTTCGACGACTACAAGCCGGTTGACACCACCAAGGGCGAACTGGCCGGCCGTCGCAACGGCGTGCTGATCTCCCAGGATGATGGCGCTGCTGTCGCCTACGCACTGTGGAAGCTGCAGGATCGCGGCCGCATGTTCGTCAGCCACAACGACCCGGTGTATGAAGGCATGATCATCGGCATCCACTCGCGCGACAACGACCTGGTGGTCAACCCCATCAAGGGCAAGCAGCTCACCAACGTGCGTGCTTCCGGTACCGACGAAGCAGTGCGCCTGGTGCCGCCCATCGAGCTGTCGCTGGAATACGCGGTGGAATTCATCGAGGACGACGAGCTGGTCGAAGTCACCCCGAAGAGCATCCGCCTGCGCAAGCGTCACCTGAAGGAACATGAGCGCAAGAAGGCTTCGCGCGAAGAGTCCATCTGATGCGGAAAGGGCGGGCCTGCTTGCATGGATCGCCCGGGGGACAGCTTGCTACTTTGTGCTGATATCTATTTTGTGAATAACTGATATCAGCACAATAAAGCAGACAGTAATGATGCAGTGCCATATAGTTACACCTGTCTCCTCCAATTTCCTCCTAAAGAATTGGATTCAAGCCCGCAACTCCGGTTGTGGGCTTTTTTTTTGCCGTTTCCGTCGGGAACGGCTCGGGGCGGCAAGCCGCGTCAAATCGGCCATCCCCTCCATCCTGCTCGCGCCGCGTTGTTGATGGGGATCAATTGCCGGGCTGGTAATGTGCAGATGTTGGCAATGCGCAATAATTGTGCATTGCGAAATGACGGCTGCCGTTTTGTGGTGCAGAATCGTGTCCGCTGTATAAAAATCCTATCTCGCAGAGGATAGAGGGGACACCAGCCCGCAACGCGCAAGCCTTGCGGGCTTTCTATTTTGCACCGCAGGCCGCGCCGACAGCCTTGCGATGCCCGGCGCGATCACCGACACTGCCTCGGAAGGCCCGCTCCCGGACGCGAAACCGAACACCTTGATTGAAACACCCGCTTAGCCCATGAAGAAAGCCCTGCCCCCGCGCACACTGAGCGTTGCCCCCATGATGGACTGGACCGACCGCCATTGCCGCGTCTTCCATCGCCAGATCACGCGCCACACCTGGCTCTACACCGAGATGGTGACGACCGGGGCGCTGCTGCATGGGGATGTGCCGCGTCACCTCGATTTCGACGAGCAGGAACACCCGGTGGCACTGCAGCTAGGCGGCAGCGAGCCGGCCGACCTGGCCCATAGCGCCAAGCTGGGCGAGCGGTGGGGCTACGACGAGATCAACCTGAATTGCGGCTGTCCCTCCGAGCGCGTGCAGAAGGGCGCCTTTGGCGCCTGCCTGATGGGCGAGCCGGCGCTGGTGGCCGATTGCGTCAAGGCCATGCGCGATGCGGTGTCCATCGATGTCACCGTCAAGCATCGTATCGGCATCGACCAGGTCGAGTCCTACGACTTCGTGCGCGACTTCGTCGGCCAGATCGCCGAGGCGGGTTGCCATACCTTCATCGTCCATGCCCGCAATGCCATCCTCAAGGGCTTGAGCCCTAAGGAAAACCGCGAGATCCCGCCGCTGAAGTACCACTATGCCTACCAGCTGAAGAAGGACTTCCCCAGCCTGGAAATCCTGATCAACGGCGGCATCAAGACCGTGGCCGAGATCGATGAGCATTTGCAGCATGTCGACGGCGTCATGCTGGGCCGTGAGGCCTATCACAATCCCTACCTGATGGCCGGCTTCGATGCCCGCTACTATGCCGGCCTGGAGGGCGGCCTGCAGCCGAGCCGGGATGAGGTGATCGCCGCCATGTTGCCTTACATCAAGCGCCAGCTGGAATTGCATGGCGACAATGGACGCGGCCTGCGCTTGAACAGCATCACCCGCCACATGCTGGGCCTGCTGGCCGGCATGCCCGGCGCACGCGCCTTCCGCCAGACCCTGTCGGACTCCAAGCGACTGGCGCTGGGTGACCCGGCCCTGCTGCTGGAAGCGCTGGAGCGCACCCGGGCGCTGCAGCACGCGTAATTGCGCAACGGAGGAACCCCGCAATCCTTTAAAATAGCGGGTTCCAATTGGGAAAAGAGCTCGAATATGCCACTTGCAACAACTGAAGAAATCGTCGCCGAACTCCGTGCCGGTCGCATGGTGATCCTGGTCGACGAAGAAGACCGCGAAAACGAGGGTGACCTGGTCCTGGCCACCGATTTCGTCACGCCTGAGGCCATCAACTTCATGGTCACCCACGCGCGTGGCCTGGTGTGCCTGACGCTGACTGAAGAGCATGTGGACCAGCTCGACCTGCCGCTCATGGCCACGCGCAACGGCACGGCCTACGGTACCAATTTCACCGTCTCCATCGAAGCCGCCGAAGGCGTCACCACCGGCATCTCGGCGGCCGACCGCGCCCGCACCATCCAGGTGGCCGCCTCCAAGGGCGCCAAGCCGTCGGATCTGGTGCAACCGGGCCATATCTTCCCGCTGCGCGCCCAGAAGGGCGGTGTGCTCATGCGTGCCGGTCATACCGAAGCCGGTTGCGACCTGACCGCCATGGCCGGCCTGACGCCGGCCTCGGTCATCTGCGAAATCCTCAAGGAAGACGGCACCATGGCGCGCCTGCCGGACCTGCTGGAGTTCGCCGAGAAGCACCAGCTGAAGATCGGCACCATCGCCGATCTGATCCATTACCGCAGCCGCAACGAGAGCATCATCGAACGCGTGGCCGAGCGCGAGATGCAGACCGCCCACGGTGCCTTCAAGGTCATCGCCTACCGCGACACGCCCTCGGGTGGCGCCCACCTGGCGCTGGTACGCGGCGATATCCAGCCCGGCCAGGAAACCCTGGTGCGGGTGCACCAGCCGGTCTCCATCCTGGACCTGCTGGACGCCGGTGCCACCACCCACTCGTGGAACCTGGCCGCAGCCATGCAGGCGGTCCAGGAAGCGCAAAGCGGCGTGATCGTGCTGCTCAATTGCGAGGAATCGGCCCAGCAGATGTTCGACCAGTTCGGCGCCCTGAACAAGGTCGGCACGCCCGACGCGGCCAAGCCCACCCGCGCCGATCGCATGGACCTGCGTACCTACGGCATTGGCGCCCAGATCCTCAAGGATATCGGCGTGTGCAAGATGAAGCTGTTGGCCAGCCCGCGCAAGATGCCGTCGATGGCCGGCTTCCAGCTGGAAGTCACCGGCTACCAGACCCGGGCAGCCGTTTGAAGAACCCCGAGCAAGTGCAACCGCATTACGCAAGTCAACCTATCGAGAAGGAACAGCCATGACCATTGGAACCTATGAAGCAGACCTGAATGGCGAAAGCTTGCGCATCGGCATCGTGCAGGCGCGTTTCAACGAAGACGTCTGCCACGGCCTGCTGGCGGCCTGCCTGGCCGAACTGAAGCACCTGGGGGTGTCCGACGAGGATATCCTGCACGTGACCGTGCCCGGTGCCCTGGAAATCCCGCTGGCCCTGCAGAAGATGGCCGAGACCGAGCAGTTCGATGCTCTGATCGCGCTGGGCGCGGTCATCCGTGGCGAGACCTATCACTTCGAGCTGGTCTCCAATGAATCGGGCGCGGGCATCACCCGTATCGGCCTGGACTTCGGCGTGCCCATCGCCAACGCCGTGCTGACCACCGAGAACGACGAGCAGGCCGAAGCCCGCATGGCCGAGAAGGGCGCCGATGCGGCGCGCGTGGCCGTGGAAATGGCCAACCTGGCCATCGTCCTGGAAGAACTCGGCCAGGCCACCGAAGAAGAATAAGCCGCCCTGCGCCGCACCGGGAGATCGTTTCCCGGTGCGGCGGCGGCAGTCCCGTAGTTTCAAGTCATAGTCATTCAAGGCCCAGGCCGTATCCATCATGTCGAACAAATCTCAACACGCCAATTCGAACAAGAACCGCACCCCGCGCCACCGCGCACGCGAGTTCGCGTTGCAGGGCTTGTACCAGTGGCTGCTCAACCACGAAGATGCGGGCGCCATCGAAGCCCATATCCGCGAGGCCCACGGTTTCGACAAGGCTGACGCCGAGCACTTCGATACCCTGCTGACCGGCGCCATCCGCGATGCCGAGGCGCTGCGCGCCGGCCTCTCGCCGCTGATCGACCGCCCCATCAAGGAGCTCTCGCCGGTGGAGCACGCGGCCCTGCTCATCGGTGCCTACGAGCTGCAGAACCACATCGAGATCCCCTACAAGGTCGTCATCAACGAAGCCGTGGAGCTGACCAAGTCCTTCGGCGGTATCGACGGCCACAAGTACGTCAATGGCGTGCTGGACCGTTTTGCGGCGCAAGTGCGCAGCACCGAAGTGGAAGCCGGTCGTCGCTGATCGCTCCTTCGCTCGGGCTGACCATTGCGGCGCTCCGGGTAGGTACCGTCTTTCTTGTCGCCCCGTTGTCCACGTTGTCCCTGTTGTCCGGAATTAGCGCATGAACCTGAATCAACTTGCTTCACGTCTGCAGCACATCGCTCCCTTCCACGTCATGGAGCTGGCCAAGAAGGCCGCCGTGCTGGAGCAGCAGGGACGCCACATCATCCACATGGGCATCGGCGAGCCCGACTTCACCGCGCCGCCAGGCGTGGTCGAGGCCGCCACGCGCGCCATGGCCGATGGCAAGATGCAGTACACCTCGGCCACCGGCCTGCCGCAGCTGCGTGAGGCGATCTCGGCGCATTACCGCAGTGTCTACGGCCTGGAGATCGCGCCCGAGCGCATCGTGGTGACCGCCGGTGCCTCGGCGGCCTTGCTGCTGGCCTGTGCGGCGCTGGTGGCGCCGGGCAGCGAAGTGCTCATGCCGGACCCCAGCTATCCCTGCAACCGCCATTTCGTGGCGGCCTTCGAGGGGCAGGCCAGGCTCATTGCCAGCGGCCCCGAGCATCGTTTCCAGCTGTCGGCGCAGATGGTGCGCGAGCACTGGGGCAGTGCCACCCGTGGCGTCCTGCTGGCGTCGCCGTCGAACCCGACCGGCACCTCCATCCTGCCCGATGAGCTGCGCGCCATCGTGGGTGAAGTGCGCGAGCGCGGCGGCTTCACCATCGTCGACGAGATCTACCAGGGCCTGTCCTACGACGGCGCGCCATTCTCGGCGCTGTCATTGGGTGAGGACGTGGTGGTCATCAACAGCTTCTCCAAGTATTTCAATATGACTGGCTGGCGCCTGGGGTGGCTGGTGCTGCCGCCGGCGCTGGTGCCGCAGATCGAGAAGCTGGCGCAGAACCTGTTCATCTGCGCTTCTTCCATCGCCCAGCATGCGGGCGTGGCCTGCTTCACGCCGGAATCGATCGCCATCTATGAAGAGCGCAAGGCCGAGTTCAAGCGTCGTCGCGACTACATCGTGCCGGCGCTGGAAAGCCTGGGCTTCAAGGTGCCGGTCATGCCCGATGGCGCTTTCTATGTCTATGCCGATTGCAGTGCGCTGTCTGACGATGCCGACCAACTGAGTCTGGACATGCTCAACGAGGCTGGCGTTGTCCTGGTGCCGGGGTTGGACTTCGGCCCCTTCACGGCGCGTCGCTACATCCGGCTGTCGTATGCCACCTCGATGGAGAACCTGCAGGAAGCGGTAGCACGCCTGCGCGTGTTCTTCGACAGGCGCAGGGCCGCCTGAGCGGCGCCGACGCTATCCTGGCCTGCGCTACAGGCGAAAAAAAAGGAGCCCTGGGGCTCCTTTTTTGCGTCTTGAATACCGGTAATATTCAAATCGCAACACGCTCACAATGCAGCGAGTTGTTCTTCCGTCTTGGGCTTGGCAGCCGAGGCGACATTGTTGGTGGCCGGCTTGGCCTGGTCGGCGTTGGCTGCCATCCCCGGAGTTGCCGGCGGCTTCACCATGGCGGTGGTGTAGATCGACACATTCTTGCCCATGGCGACCTGCTTGAGGTTCTGGTACTCCGAGAGCACCTTGATGCCATAGCCGCCGTCGTTGGCCATATCGGCCGCGCCGACGTAGCTCTTCAGGCCAGCCTCGACCGAACCGCCACGGGTGACGTATTCCTTCAGGATCTGCGAGCCCACGCGGATGTTGGCCACCGGATTCAAGGCTGCCTTGATGCCGCCCAGTTCCTGGAACTTGTCGTGGTGTACCTTGGCCATCACCTGCATCAGACCCTGCGCACCCATCGGGCTTTCGGCGAAGGGATTGAAGCGCGATTCGATGGCGATCACCGACAGGATCAGCAGCGGATCGAGCTTGATGTCACGCGCGGTCAGATAGGCCGCCGAGACCAGCATGTCGGCCGCATCGCTGGCCACGCGATAGCGCTTGGCCAGCCAGTTGGTGACCAGCTTCTGCTGGCGCGGGTTACCCAGGAACTGACGTTCCTCCGGGGTCAGCGCCTGCGCCGCCGATGGTGCGACCGCCGGTTGCACCGACGCCGCCGCAGCAGCACCCGCCAGGGCGCTCACGGTGGCCACCGGTGCGGTGGGCGACATCAGTTCGGCCAGGGCCGGAGTAGCCGGAGCGTCGGCTTCCTGGACGTCTTCAGTGGCGTCGGAGAAGGGCGACATGCTGATCAGCTTGTCGGCCAGGTCCGGATTGAAGAACATCAGGCCCAGTACGAACAGGGCGGCGATACCCAGGATCGTCAGCAGACGATGGGCGATGCCAAAAAATTGAGCGATGCGTGCATTTCCAGAGAGATTCCGGAAGGCGACGCGACGAACCATCTGCGGGGCGCCTGATAAAGGCGCCTCGGAAGCTTGGTTGGACATTGAACCTCCTGCGTTATTGCGGCAAAAACAGGGCGCGCCTGGCCAAGAAGTGGAGACCAAACGGCTGAACTGTCACTGCTGCAATCTATTGCGTTACCGTCGCAAGGCGTTACGGCAAGGCCATCCGCGAGGCCTGCTGGCCCTGCCGTCGGATGGCAGTGTTTCGGGGGTAGGGCTGACGCCCTGGACGACACTTCTTGAGTTGCTGGGACCCCGCATCCCTGGATACCTTGCTGACTTGACTACTTTGCTTCAAGCCTCTACGAGCTCATGGCTCTGCTCTTCGGTTGAGAGTGGGCGCATTGTAGAAGCCACTTTATATCGAGTCAATACTATGAAATTGGTTCTTTATAACTTTTGTGTATCATATTCAGCGTGGCCTTCCTTCAAAAATCAATAGAATCAAGCGTTTGCCGGGGATAGTTGAGCCGGCTGTGATGCAAAAAGAAATTTGTTAAAAAGTATGAAATACACTGATCTGCGGGATTTTATTTCCAAATTGCAACAAAATGGTGAGCTAAAACGCGTTTCGCACCCCGTTTCGTCCCATCTGGAGATGACCGAGATCTGCGACCGCACCCTGCGAGCCGAAGGTCCGGCGCTTCTTTTTGAGCAGGTTGATCAGAAAAATATCCCTGTATTAGCGAATCTTTTCGGTACTCCGCATCGGGTTGCCCTGGGCATGGGGGCGCAGGACATCAGTGAACTGCGCCGCATCGGCCACCTGCTGGCGCGCCTGAAAGAGCCGGAGCCCCCCAAGGGCATCAAGGATGTGATGGACCTGGGCTCGCTGGTGAAGTCGCTCTGGGACATGGCCCCCAAGGAGCGCAGCTCGGCGCCATGCCAGGACGTGGTGTGGGAGGGCAAGGAGGTCGACCTCGCGCGCCTGCCGATCCAGCACTGCTGGCCGGGCGATGTGGCGCCGCTCATCACCTGGGGCCTGGTCATCACCAAGGGCCCGCACAAGAAGCGCCAGAACCTGGGCATCTATCGTCAGCAGGTGCTGGGTCCCAACAAGGTCATCATGCGCTGGCTGGCCCATCGCGGCGGCGCCCTGGATTTCCGCGAGCACTGCATCGCCAACCCGGGCAAGCCGTATCCGGTGGCTGTGGCGCTGGGTGCCGATCCCGCCACTATATTAGGTGCCGTCACGCCGGTGCCGGACAGTCTCTCCGAGTACCAGTTCGCCGGCCTCTTGCGTGGCAGCCGTACCGAGCTGGTCAAGGCCATGGGCAGCGAACTGCGCGTGCCGGCCTCGGCTGAGATCGTGCTGGAAGGGCATATCTATCCGGATGAAAATCATCCGTCCGGCTACGAGCATGCGCTCGAAGGTCCCTATGGCGATCACACCGGTTACTACAATGAGCAGGACTGGTTCCCGGTCTTCACCATCGATCGCATCACCATGCGTCGCGATGCCATCTACCACTCCACCTATACCGGCAAACCGCCCGACGAGCCGGCCGTGCTGGGCGTGGCGCTCAATGAAGTGTTCGTGCCGCTGCTGCAGAAGCAGTTCGCTGAGATCACCGATTTCTACCTGCCGCCAGAAGGTTGCAGTTATCGCATGGCCGTGGTGCAGATGAAGAAGTCCTATGCAGGACATGCCAAGCGGGTGATGTTCGGGGTCTGGAGTTTCCTGCGCCAGTTCATGTACACCAAGTTCATCGTGGTGGTGGATGAGGATGTGGATATCCGTGACTGGAAGGAAGTGATCTGGGCCATCACCACCCGTGTCGATCCGGTGCGCGATACCGTGATGGTCGACAGCACGCCTATCGACTATCTGGACTTCGCTTCTCCCATCAGCGGGCTGGGCAGCAAGATGGGGATCGACGCCACCAACAAGTGGCCGGGCGAGACCAACCGTGAATGGGGTACGCCCATCGTGATGAGCGATGCAGTGAAAAAACGGGTGGACGATATCTGGCAACAGCTGGGCATCTGATGTCTTGCCGGTCCCCTGGCATCATCGCGTAAATTGTTTACGAATTTCACGCGATGATGTCGCCTACCGCCGGTGAATGAATTCGCTGGCAAGGGGGCAGGGAAATGGGGTACAATTGCCGCCGGCGGGCCCCTGCGCATTGTGGCATGGTCAACCTGGTCAGGTCGGGAACGAAGCAGCCACAGCCATTTCCTGCAAGTGCCGCAGACAAGGCTCGCCTCTTTCTACCTTCTTCCTCGCAATACTTTCCCCTGTCTTATCCACACGATGTGCCACGGCAACCACCGCCAGCACGATCGACGCTTTGCTGCGCCTGTGCTGGGCCGGGATACGTGCTTTCAGTGATGATCGCCCAGCGTGTCGGCGAGGATGGCTGACACGCCCGTGAAGGCCGGATATTGCGCCGTGATGACAAAGGTCGGGATGGCCTGGGTCAATGCCGACATGCGGCCCTTGTTCTCGAAGCGCGCGCGGAAGGGCGAGCGCGCGAAGTAATCCCCCAGATGCGGCACCACGCCGCCGCCGATATAGATGCCGCCCAGCGCACCCAGCGTCAGTGCCAGGTCGGCGGCAACCGTCCCCAGCATGCTGCAGAAGAGGTCAATGGTTTCCTGGCAGGTTGCATCGGACTGTTCAAGCGCGCCCTCCACGATCTGGGCGGCCTTCAGCTCGGCTGCAGGACGTCCGTCGATGGCCAGCAGGGCGCGGTGGATGAATTCCAGCCCGGGGCCGGAGACCAGGCGTTCAGCCGAGACATGTTCATGGAACTGCCAGGCATAGGCCAGCACTGCGGCTTCGCGGGCATTGGCGGGGGCGAAGGCAACGTGCCCGCCTTCGCTGGCCAGCGGCAGCCAGTGACCATCGCCACGCACCAGTCCACCTACGCCCAGGCCGGTGCCGGCACCGACCAGGCCTACGGGATGTCCCGGCTTGGCATTGCCGCCGCCGATCTGCTGCAACTCATCGGTACGCAACTGCGGCACAGCCATCGACAGCGCCGTGAAATCATTGACCACCAGCAGCATCTCGAAGCCCAGCAGCTGTCGTGCCGCCTCGATGGAGAAGGCCCAGTCATGGTTGGTCATCTTGATCTGGTCGCCCTGTACCGGATTGGCAATGGCTACCACGGCGTGTCGCACTGGCGGGTGGTCGACCAGCTTCAGGTAGGCCTGGACGGCGTCGGTGAATTCGCGGTAGTCGGCGCCGCGCAGGATCTGTACCTGCTCGATGCGGCCCGGGCCGGTCTCCAGCGCGAAGCGGGCATTGGTGCCGCCGATATCGGCCAGCAGGCGTGGACCGTCGGCGTGTGTGCGGCGGCTGGGGGAGGCGATCGGGTCTCCATTGGACATGGTCTGGTCCTTCATGTGCTTGTGTGCTTGTGTTCTCGCGGCCGGGCAGCAGGGCGCCCGGTGTAGTGCGTCACCGTGATATCGGGTCCTGATGGAACTATGAGGCGATGCAGCGTCCCAGGTTCCGGCCGTGCGCCTTGGCCTGGGGCGGGTTGCGTCCGTGACCGGGTCTTAGCGGTGCGCCAGGCGCTGCTGCAATGCCAATCGGGCCTGGGCGATCACATCGCTCCAGTCATCGGTCACGCTCTGGCGCAGGATGGTGAAGCCGCGATACCAGGGCGTGTCGCTGCGCTCTAGTTGCCAGCGCCAGCAGGTATTGACGCGGTTGAGCAGCAGCACGGGTGTGCCCAGGGCGCCGGCCAGGTGGCATACCGAGGTATCCACGCTGATGACCAGGTCGAGGTTGGCGACCAGGCCGGCAGTATCGGCAAAGTCGTGCAGCTCGGGCGAGCAATCCCGCACATGCCGGGCCAGTGGATGGCTGCGTAGCTGCGCAACGGCCGCTTCGCCCAGCTGCAGTGAATAGAATTCCACGTCCTGGCGGTCGCGCGCCAGCTCCACCAGCGGCGCCAGTGCGGCAAAGGGCAGGGAGCGCTGGGCGTCGATGTGCACGGCGTCGGCGTGGGTCTGCGCCGAGCTGCCGGCCCAGACCAGGCCCACGCGCAGGGCACGGTTGTGCGGCAGGCGCTGTTGCCAGGCCGCCCAGGCGCTGGCCTCGGGCAGCAGATAGGGCGCGCGCGGGATATCGGCCTCGCTGCGGGTCTGGCAGGCCAGCGGCAAGCTCATCAGCGGGCAGTGATAGTCGAAGGGCGGGCGGATGAACTGCTCGCTGCTGATGACCTCGGCGGCGCCGGGTACGCCAGCCAGCAGGCGGGTCAGCGCCGGCGGGACTTCCAGGATCACACGTGCACCCATGGCGGCCACCAGCGGTACGTAGCGCACGAATTGCAGTGTGTCGCCATAGCCCTGTTCGGCGTGCAGCAGGATGGTCCTGCCTTGCAGCGATTGCTCGCCCAGCCACAACGGTTGCAGGAACTGGCGGCGCTGGCTTTGCATCTGCGAGGTGGACCAGCGCGTTTCGTATTGCTTCCAGCCCTGGGCATAGTCGCCTTGCCGCAAGCTCATCAGGGCCTGGTTCCAATCGGCCGAGGCGCTGTCGGGCTTGAGTTCCTGGGCGCGGCGGTAGCTTTCCTTGGCTTCGTCGAAACGACGCAGCTCTTCCAGCGTCGAGCCACGGTTGAACCACAGGTCGGGCGAGCTGTCGTCCAGCGCCAGCGCGCTGTCATAGGCTGCCAGCGCCTCGTAGGGACGGCGCAGCTGGAACAGCACGTAACCCCGGTTGGACAAGGCCTGGAAGAAGTCCGGGCGCAGCGCCAGTGCGCGGTCGTAGGCTTCCAGCGCCTGCGGCAGCATGTAGCTGTCCTTGCAGGTATTGCCCAGGTTGAACAGGGCTTCAATGAAGTCCGGGCGCAGCGCGATGGCGCGCTGGTAGCAATCCCGCGCGTCGCGGTAGGCGAATACGTCATGAAGTGCATTGCCGCGCTGGAACCAGGCGTCGGCATTGTCGGGGTCGAGCTCCACGGCACGCTGGAAATCGGTGCCGGCCTCGCGCGTGCGGCCCAGGCGGCGCAGGGCGGCGCCGCGTTGCAGGAGGGCATCGACGAAGGCCGGGTTGGCGGCGAGGATGTGGTCGTAGCGGGCGATGGCTTCTTCATCACGTCCCAGGCGGACCAGGACGCCGGCGTGGTCGAAATAGGTGTCCAGGTGGGCCGGATTGAGGCTGATGGCGCGGTCGAGTTGCGCTTCGGCCGCGCTCCAGTCTTCCTGATGCAGCTTGAGCATGCCGTAGAGGTAGTTGGCCTCGAAGTGCTCCGGTATCTTCAGGAGCACCTTCTTGTAGAGCTCTTCAGCCGGTACCAGCTGGCCTTTTTGATGCAGGGCGAGTGCTTTTTGCAGGAGGATGAGAGAAGCGTTTGCTTGTGGACGCATGGCTGGATTGTTGTTGAAAAAACGGATGCGCAGCGGTGCCGGCATACTGATCCGGCAAGTGTCCCAAATTCGCCGGTATTTAACCAGTGGATTACAGGCAGAATTGCCGTCCAATTGCCGCCTATGACGCCGTTGTGCGGGCCGCAAGCGGGGGCAGGTGATTTCTTTTACACTAAGCCGCTGTCATGCCGCCGTCGCGTCATGATGCAAGCCGGCCTGCGATCGGCCTTTCATTCGCCTTCTTTTTTGCATTTCGCCATTACGGAGTCATCCCGATGAGTTTCGCCATTCCCGCCCCCGCCCAGGTCACCGTTTCCGTGGTGGGTGGCGCACCGTTCCCGGTCCGCCGCATCTATTGCGTGGGTCGCAACTACGCTGCCCACGCCCGTGAAATGGGGCATGACCCCGACCGTGAGCCGCCGTTCTTCTTCATGAAGCCGGCCGATGCCATCGTGCCGACCGATTCCGTGGTGCCGTATCCGGCCGCCACCGCCGACTACCATCACGAGATCGAAATGGTGGTGGCGCTGGGCAAGGGTGGCCGTGATGTGCCGGTGGAACAGGCTCTGGACCTGATCTACGGCTACGGCGTGGGGCTGGACATGACCCGTCGCGATATCCAGGCCCAGGCCAAGAAGCTGGGCCGTCCCTGGGACATGGCCAAGGGCTTTGACCAGTCCGCACCCTGCGCACCGATCGTGCCGGTGGCCCAAGCCGGTCATCCGGACAAGGGCGCCGTCTGGCTCAAGGTCAATGGCGAGATCCGCCAGCAGGGCGACCTGTCCGACCTGATCTGGAGCGTGGCCGAGACCATTTCCTACCTGTCGGGACTGGTCGAATTGTTCCCGGGTGACTTGATCTATACCGGCACGCCCGAAGGCGTGGGCGCCGTGGTCAAGGGCGACAAGCTGCAAGGTCACGTTGACGGCTTGCCGGATATCAACATCACCATCGGCTAAGCCGCGCGCAGCCGCCGTTGTGGGGCGTCGCGGTGGCCCTTTGCGGGTCATCGGGCGCCTCAGGACGGGCCCGGAAACCAAACTGTCATGAAGCCGGCGGCGATGCGGCGTATAATAGAGGATTCCGGGCAATGTCCGTAGCTGGCCCGGTCAGCATCTTTAGCATCATCCGAAGCGCCCGGCCGTCCAGGTTTGGCCGATTCGCCCGTAACACTTCAACACTGAAAGCAACGAGAACCCGTGCGCATGCACCCCATGCACCGGAGCCGCCTGGCGGCTGCCGCGGCGCTGTCGCACCGTTCGCAATAAACCATGTCCGACACCACGTCCGCAGCACCGGCTGCCCCCGCCGTCCGCTTTGAAGATTTCGGCCTTTCGCCCGATATCCTGAAGGCACTGGCCGAACAAGGCTATGTCCATCCCACCCCGATCCAGGCCCAGGCCATTCCTGTAGTGCTGCAAGGGCGGGACGTGATGGGCGCGGCCCAGACCGGTACCGGCAAGACCGCCGGCTTCTCGCTGCCCATCATCCAGCGCCTGCTGCAGCATGCCAGCCACAGTGCCTCGCCGGCACGTCACCCGGTGCGCGCCCTGATCCTCACGCCCACCCGTGAACTGGCCGACCAGGTGGCCGACAACGTTGCCGCCTACTGCCGTTTCACCCCGCTGCGCTCGACCGTCGTCTTCGGTGGTGTCGACATGGCGCCACAGACTGCGATCCTGCGTGCCGGTGTGGAAATCGTCATCGCCACCCCGGGCCGCCTGCTGGACCACGTGCAGCAAAAGACGGTGAACCTGTCGCAGACCCAGATCCTGGTGATGGACGAGGCCGACCGCATGCTGGACATGGGCTTCCTGCCGGACCTGCAGCGCATCATCAATCTCTTGCCCAAGCAGCGCCAGAACCTGCTGTTCTCGGCCACCTTCTCGCCGGAAATCAAGAAGCTGGCCGCCAGCTTCCAGAACAACCCGGTCACCATCGAAGTGGCACGCAGCAATGCCACCGCCGAAAACGTCACCCAGACCATCTACAAGGTGGACGAAGCAGCCAAGGCCGATGCGGTGAGCTTCATCATCCGCCAGCGCGAGTTGAAGCAGGTGATCGTCTTCTCCAACACCAAGATCGGCGCGTCGCGGCTGGCGCGCACGCTGCTGGCCGAGGGCGTCAAGGCCTCCGCCATCCATGGCGACAAGACCCAGGGCGAGCGCATGGCCGCGCTGGAAGCCTTCAAGCAGGGTCAGATCGAGGTGCTGGTGGCCACCGACGTGGCCGCGCGTGGCCTGGATATCGCCGAACTGCCCTGCGTGATCAACTACGACCTGCCCTACAACGCCGAAGACTACGTCCACCGTATCGGACGTACCGGCCGTGCCGGTGCCTCGGGCGATGCGATTTCCCTGTTCTGCGACAAGGATGACCGCCTGCTGACCGATATCGAAAAGCTGATCAAGAAGAAGTTCGAACGCGCCGAGTTGACCGGCTTTGCCCCACGCAGCCGCCAGGAGCGCGGTGAACGCAGTGATCGTGGTGAGCGCGGCGAGCGCGGTGACCGCAGCGACCGTGGCGAACGCAGCCGCAGCAGCCGCGAGGGTGGGGCGCCGTCGCCGCGCCGCGAGAAGGTCGATCCCTGGTTCCTCAAGCCCTACGAACCCAGCACCGTGGAGACCGTCTCCACCAAGCCGGAACTGGCCAAGAACAACCGTCCCAAGGCCAAGGTCGCAG
This sequence comes from Herbaspirillum sp. ASV7, assembly GCF_016429215.1. Lineage (GTDB taxonomy): Bacteria > Pseudomonadota > Gammaproteobacteria > Burkholderiales > Burkholderiaceae_D > Herbaspirillum. The sequence continues at coordinate 20,942 of NZ_JAELUH010000011.1, forward strand.
CCCTGCTGGGCGGCATGCCCAAGCGCTGAAGCCCCTCTAGCGCCTGCCGAAGCGTGCTCGCCAGCCGGTGAGCGCGCGGGTCCAGAAATCCTCGCGGTCGCGTGCCTGCGCCGTCTCCAGCCCCAGGAAGCCGGCGGCTTGCTGCAATTGTTCCAGCGGCCGCGCCAGGTCCAGCGCCTGCGCGCCGTTCTGCTTGGAAAGCTTTTCTCCCACCTCATTCATCAACAAGGGCAGGTGCAGGTAGCGCGGCGTCGGATAGCCGAGCAGGCCCTGCAGGTAGATCTGGCGCGCCGTCGAATCCAGCAGGTCGGCGCCGCGCACGATGTCGGTGACGCCCTGCTCGCCATCATCCACCACCACGGCCAGCTGATAGGCCCAGAAGCCATCGGCCCGCTGCAGCACGAAATCCCCCACTTCAGAAGCCAGATGTTGCGCCTGCGGCCCCAGCCAGCGATCCTCGAAACGCACCAGCTCGCCAGCCTGGCCGGCATCGGGCACCCGTAGCCGCAGGGTGCGCGGTGTCTTGCCCGGCGCCAGTCCGTGGCGGCAGGTCCCGGGATAGAGGGCCGCGCCGTCGCTGGCGGTACCTACGCGCGAATCGGCAATCTCCTTGCGGCTGCAGCCGCAGGGGTAGGCCAGCGCACCCAGTTTCTCGCGTGCCAGCTGGTAGCGTGCCTTGCGCTGGCTCTGTACCAGGATAGGGCCATCGGAGCGCAGGTCCAGTGCCGCCAAGGTGGCGACGATGTCCTCAGCCGCGCCGGGGACGGTGCGGGTTTCGTCGATGTCTTCGATACGCAGCAGCCAGCGGCCGCCATGCACGCGGGCATCCAGGAAGCTGGCCAGCGCCGCCACCAGCGAGCCCGCATGCAGCGGGCCCGAAGGCGAAGGGGCGAAGCGGCCGACGTAGGCGTTGCTGCTCATGGGGCTGCCTGCGCGGCCACCGGGCCGATGAGTGAAGCCCGGACCTCCGGGCGCGACAGGTGCTGGATGAACCACTTGAGCGACTTGCCCTGCTCGGCCTTGGGCCAGGCGATCATGAAGTTGTCATTGGGTTTGGCCGCCATCGTCTGCTTTTCGACCAGCGCGCCGCTGGCCAGGTAGGGCGCGGCCCAGATGCGCGGCAGGTGGCCGCACCCCAGGCCGGCCAGTTGCGCCTGGAGCTTATCGGCCACGGTGGCCACCGTCAGGGTCTCCTGGCCCGACAGCAGGCCCATGGTCAGGGTCGGCAGTGACTGGCTGTTGTCGCCCACGGCGATGGCCCGGTGGCTGCGCACCAGCTCGGCCGGCAGCGGCTCGGCAGCATCGGCCAGCGGATGACCGGGCGCTACCGCGAATACCCAATCCACCGCCCCCAGCTCCTGCATCTGGAAGCGTCCACTGGTGCGCACCACCTCCGGTCCATCCAATGTGACGCCAATGACCAGATCGGCACGGCCCTCGATGAGCTTTTCCCAGGCCCCGGTCAGCACCCCCGGCGTGAAGCGCAAGCGGGTGCCGGATTGCTCGCGGTCGAAGGCGGCGATGACGGGCAACATCTTGTCGAAGGAAATGAGGCTGTTGAGCACGATGTGCAGCTCGGTCTCACGTCCGGTGGCGGTGCGCTTGACGCGCTGCTCCAGGTCATTGGCCGCCAGCAGCAGGTGGCGACCCTCCTGCAACAATTGCAGCCCCGCCGGTGTCAACTGGGCCCGGTGGCCGCGACGGTCGAACAGCAGCACATCCAGGTCGTCTTCCAGCTTGCGCACGCTGTAGGTCAGCGCCGAGGGCACGCGATCCAGCGCCACGGCGGCGGCGGCGAAGCTGCCCTTGCGATCGATCATGTCCAGGATCAGCAAGGATTCCAGGGTCAGGTTCAAGTGGCCTCCACTTGTTTAAAAATTTTGAATGAACCCTACGGATTTTAGGCCTTATACAAGAAAAAGATAGCGCCTATAGTGACGCCATCGACAAACATTTTGTACGAATCAATCCCGAGACGTACATTTCTGAAGAAAGAGGTGTTGACATGATGGAAATTCGCAAAGCGAACGATCGTGGCCACGCCAACCATGGTTGGCTGGATTCGTATCACAGCTTCTCGTTCGCGGATTACTATGACCCGAAGCACATGGGATTCGGCCCGCTGCGCGTGATCAACGAAGACCGCGTGGCGGCCGGACAGGGTTTCGGCACGCACGGCCACCGTGACATGGAGATCATTTCCTACGTGCTCGAAGGCGAACTAGCCCACAAGGACAGCATGGGCAATGGCAGCGTGATCCGCCCCGGGGATGTGCAACGCATGAGCGCCGGCACTGGTGTGCGCCATTCGGAGTACAACCATTCGCAGGATGGCACCACCCACTTCCTGCAGATCTGGATCATGCCGGATCGTGCCGGCGCCGAGCCGGGCTACCAGGAAGCGCATTTCTCGGCCGCCGACAAGGATGGCAAGCTGCGCCTGGTGGCCTCGGCCGATGGCCGCGAGGGTTCGGTCAGCATGAACCAGGATGCCAGCCTGTATGCGGGCCTGTTCGATGGCGCCCAGAGTGCCGGCTACAGCCTGCCGCAAGGTCGCCTGGGGTATCTGCATGTGGCCCGTGGCAAGGTCAGCGTCAACGGCCAGGCCCTGGAGGCCGGCGACGCCGTCAAGCTCAGTGCGGTCGACCGCATCGAGATCAGTGACGGACAGAAGGCTGAAGTGTTGTTGTTCGACCTGCCGCGCTGAACCGGCGGCAGTGCAATTGCAGTTCCCTCCGCCGGTCCCGATCACACCGGCGGTCTACCCACCCGCGTTACCTGTTCTCTAGAGAAGGAATCATCGCCATGACCAAAGTTGCTATCGTCTACCACTCCGGCTACGGCCACACCAAGAAGCAAGCCGAAGCCGTGCAGGCTGGTGCTGCCGGCGTTGCCGGTGCCGATGTCGAACTCATCGCCATCAGCGCCGAAGGCACCATCACCGATGCGCAGTGGGCCAGCCTGGACGCGGCCGACGCCATCATCTTCGGCTCGCCGACCTACATGGGTAGCGTCTCCTGGCAGTTCAAGAAGTTTGCCGATGCTTCCTCCAAGCCCTGGTTCAGCCAGAAGTGGAAGGACAAGGTCGGTGCCGCCTTCACCAACTCGGCGACCATGAACGGCGACAAGCTCTCGACCCTGCACTACCTCTTCACGCTGGGCATGCAGCACAGCATGATCTGGGTCGGCACTGGCCTGATGCCTTCCAACAGCAAGGCTGCGCAGCGCAACGACATCAACTTCGTCGGTTCCTTCTCGGGCTTGATGGCGCAAAGCCCGTCGGACTCTTCGCCGGAAGAAGGCCCGCTGCCGGGCGACCTGGAAACGGCCAAGCTGTTCGGTGCGCGCGTGGTGGAAACTGCGGCTAAGTTCAAGAAGTAATAGCAGGCAGCAAGTCGCCTGATCCCAAGGCGAAAAAAAGCCGGTCACCGCAAGGTGGCCGGCTTTTTGCCGTTCTGGTGGGGCCGCAGCCGGCCAGCGCAGCCGGTCAGGCCTGCGTTGCCGCCTCTTCCTGTGCGCTCCCTTGCTTGTGGGCGCAATGCGGGCAGGACTTGCCCGGTACATAATCGGGCGACAACTGTTCGCGTGGCGTGACCACGGCGCGGCAGGCGAAGCATTGGGCGGTCTGGGTTTCCTTCAGTTCCGGGCTCAGCGCGGTGCGGTAGTCGAAGACGAAGCAGTCGCCGGTATAGTGCGCGCCGCCGACGTCCTCGAAATACTTCAGGATGCCGCCTTCCAGCTGGTACACATGGTCGTAGCCGATGTTTTGCATGTGGATGGCGGCCTTTTCGCAGCGGATGCCGCCAGTACAGAAGGTGACCACGGTCTTGCCGGCGAAATCGGCCTTGTGGTCTTCTATGACCTTGGGGAATTCGGTGAACTTGTTGATGCGGTAATCGACCGTGTTCTCGAAGGTGCCGACATCGACCTCGAAACCGTTGCGGGTATCGACCATCACCACCGGACGGCCTTCATCGTCGTGGCCCTGGTCCAGCCAGCGCTTGAGCTCCCTGGGTTCGACGAAGGGCGCACGGCCCAGTTCGGGCTTGATCAGCGGATGCTTCATGGTGATGATCTCGGCCTTGAGCTTGACCAGCATGCGCGTGAAGGGTTGCTTCTCCGAATAGCTTTCCTTGACGATCAGGTCGGTAAAGCGCGCATCGGCGCGCAGCCAGGTCAGGAAGGCGTCGATGTCGGCGCGCAGGCCGGCCAGGAACAGGTTGATGCCTTCCGGGCTCAGGATCACGGTGCCACGCAAGTTGTGTTTTTGGCAAAACGCGAGGAATTCCGGACGCTTTTCAGCGGTATCGTCGAAGCTGACGAATTTGTAGGCGGCGATGTTGACGTAGGGTGTATCGGGGGACTGCATGGTTCCTTACTCGGCTCTAAGTCTTTGAATTCTCAGCATTATACCCGCGCACACCGGGGGCTCGCTGCATTTTGGGCCTACTCTGATCTAGATCAAGGCAAGATGCCAGGAGGACTCCCGCGCGTTTGTGTAAAGTCGTGCGATTCCTGACAAAAAGCAGTCAATCAGGAGCGGGCCGGGATGCCAAGCTCCGGTAAAATGTCGTCCCATGACTACACCGCAATTTGTACACCTCCGTATGCACTCGGAGTACTCCATCGTGGACGGCCTGGTGCGTATCGACGACATCGTCAAGGCCGCCGCCAAGGATGGACAGGCCGCCCTGGCGGTGACCGATCTCTCCAACCTGTTCTGCATGGTGCGTTTCTACAAGGAAGCGCGCGGCAAGGGCGTCAAGCCCATCGCCGGCTGCGACCTGTGGATCACCAATGACGCCGACCGCGACAAGCCCTTCCGCCTGCTGGTCCTGATCAAGAGCCGCCACGGCTATCTGCAGCTGTGCGAGGTATTGTCGCAAGCCTGGCTGAGCAACCAGTACAAGGGGCGCGCCGAGGTGCGCATGGAATGGCTGGACGCGCTGCGTCACCAGGAAGGCGGCAATGGCCTGATCGCGCTTTCGGGGGCGGCGCTGGGCGACATCGGCCAGGCCATCGACAACGGCAACCTGGCCCAGGCCGAGGCCTGCGCGCGCCGCTGGGCCGAGATCTTCCCGGGTGCCTTCTATCTCGAACTGCAGCGCGCCGGCCAGGCCAACATGGATGTGCAGGTGCGCCAGAGCGTGGCCCTGGGCGCCAAGCTGGGCCTGCCCTGCGTGGCAACGCACCCGATCCAGTTCCAGAAGCCGGAAGAATTCATCGCCCATGAGGCCCGCACCTGCATCGCCGATGGCGAGATCATGGCCAATGCACGTCGCGTGCGCCGCTTCAACGAACAGCAGTATTTCAAGTCGCAGGCCGAGATGGCCGAGCTCTTCGCCGACCTGCCGGGCGCGCTGGCCAACAGCGTGGAAATCGCCAAGCGCTGCAACCTGGTGCTGCAGCTGGGCAAGCCGCAATTGCCGGACTTCCCCACGCCGGACGGCATGACCATCGACGACTTCCTGGTGGCCCAGACCAAGGCCGGCCTGGAAGTACGCCTGAAGGAACTGTTCCCCGACGAGGCCGAACGCGAGAAGCAGCGTCCGCGCTATGAGGCGCGCCTGGAGTTCGAGAACAACACCATCATCAAGATGAAGTTCCCGGGCTACTTCCTGATCGTGGCCGACTTCATCCAGTGGGCCAAGAACAATGGCGTGCCGGTCGGCCCCGGCCGGGGCTCGGGCGCGGGCTCGCTGGTGGCCTATTGCCTCTTGATTACCGATCTGGATCCGCTGCGCTACAACCTGCTGTTCGAACGTTTCCTGAACCCCGAACGCGTCTCGATGCCCGACTTCGACATCGACTTCTGCCAGGAAGGCCGTGACCGCGTGATCCAGTACGTCAAGGACCGCTACGGCAAGGAGGCGGTCTCGCAGATCGCCACCTTCGGTACCATGGCGGCCAAGGGCGCGGTGCGCGACGTCGGTCGCGTGCTGGACCTGGGCTACAACTTCTGTGACGGCATCTCCAAGCTGATCCCCTTCAAGCCCGGCAAGCTGGTGACCCTGGCCGATGCCATCGAGGAAGAGCCGCTGCTGAAGGAGCGGCTGGAGAACGAAGAAGAGGTCAAGCAGCTCATGGGCCTGGCCCAGCAGGTCGAAGGCATCGCCCGCAACATCGGCATGCACGCCGGCGGCGTGCTGATCGCCCCGGGCAAGCTGACCGATTTCTGCCCGCTCTACACCCAGGGCGGCGACGCCGGCGTGGTCTCGCAATACGACAAGGATGACGTCGAAGCCGTCGGTCTGGTCAAGTTCGACTTCCTGGGCCTGACCACGCTGACCATCCTGGACCGTGCGGTGCGCTACATCCGCATGCTCGACCCGGCCATGGCCGAGTTCGACCTGGCCAAGCTGCCCCTCAACGACCGGGCCTCCTACGAGCTGCTGACCAAGGCCAAGACGGTCGCCGTGTTCCAGCTTGAAAGTCGCGGCATGCAGGGCATGTTGAAGGATGCCCGTCCCGACCGCTTCGAGGACATCATCGCCCTGGTGGCGCTGTATCGTCCGGGTCCGATGGACCTGATCCCCGACTTCTGCAAGCGCAAGCACGGCGAAGCCTTCGACTACCCCGACCCGCGTACCGAGGGCATCCTCTCCGAGACCTACGGCATCATGGTCTACCAGGAGCAGGTGATGCAGATGGCGCAGGTCATCGGCGGCTACTCGCTGGGTGGCGCCGACTTGCTGCGCCGGGCGATGGGCAAGAAGAAGGCCGAGGAAATGGCCAAGCACCGTGAACTGTTCCGCGAAGGCGCGGCCAAGAACGGGCTGGACCAGGCCAAGGCCGACGAGATCTTCGACTTGATGGAAAAGTTCGCCGGCTACGGCTTCAACAAGTCGCACGCGGCCGCCTATGCGCTGCTGTCTTACTACACGGCCTACCTGAAGGCCCACCATCCCGCCGCGTTCATGGCCGCCAACTTGTCGCTGGCGATGGAAGACACGGACAAGGTCAAGATCCTGATCGAGGATTCGATCGACATCTGCAAGCTGGCCATCCTGCCGCCGGACATCAACCAGTCCGACTACCGCTTCATGCCAGTGGGCGAGCCGGGCAAGAAGGCCACCCAGATCCGTTATGGCCTGGGCGCGGTCAAGGGTGCCGGCCAGAATGCCATCGAAGCCATCCTGGAGGCGCGCAAGAGCGGCCCCTTCAAGGACCTCTTCGATTTCGCCAAGCGGGTCGACAAGAAGCAGATCAACCGCCGCACCATCGATTCGCTGATCCGCGCCGGCGCCTTCGACTGCTTCAAGGTCGACCGCGCGGTGCTGCAGGCTTCGGTCAACCTGGCCTGGGAAAGCGCCGAGCAGGCCGAGAAGTCGGCCAACCAGGTGAGCCTCTTCGGGGGCGATGACAGCGACCTGGAAGCCCCGCTGGAATACGTGCAGGTGCCGGCCTGGAGCGACAAGCAGCGCCTGACCGAAGAGAAGGGCGCGCTGGGCTTCTACCTGTCCGGCCACCTGTTCTCGGCCTACGAAAAGGAAGTGCGCCGCTTCGTGCGCACCAAGATCGCCAGCCTGGAACCCTCCTGGGAGCCGCGCAGCCTGGCCGGCATCATCACCGGCGTGCGGGTGCAGATGACCCAGCGCGGCAAGCTGGTGATCTGCACCTTGGACGATGGCACCGGCGTGATCGAAGCCACCATCTACAACGAGCTCTTCGAACCCTTCAAGCATCTCATCAAGGAAGATGAATTGCTGGTGGTCTCGGGCAAGGTCTCCGAAGACCGCTTCAATGGCGGCCTGCGGGTGGCCGCCGACAAGGTCATGGACCTGGGCGCGGCACGCATCCAGTATGGCGTGCGCATGGTGGTGTCGCTGAACAAGGCGGTCGATCCCAACCAGTTGCGTGACACGCTGTCGGCCCACCGCCAGGAGCAGGGCCTGCCCTTCGTGATGCGCTACCAGCAAGCCGACGCCGGCTGCGAGGTGGTGCTGGGCGATGCCTGGCGCGTTAATCCCAGCGACAGCCTGCAATCGACGCTGGTGGCGTCGTTTGGCAAGGAAGCGGTGGTGGTCGAGTATTGAGGGCAGCGATGTTGACAGCCTGGCATCTTGCCGGGCTGTCGTCGCTTGCAAGAATGCGTAAAACCGTCGCGTCGGGGCTTCAGTCGGGCCCACCCTTGCCGTGAATGATCCCGGGGACGGTAGAATGGCGGGCTTCTTTGCCCGTCCGCCTGCGAAAGCGGTGGCTGCGCGGGTATTCCCATATGGAAACACAGAATGAAACTTGAACTTTCGCCGTATTTCGTCCGCCTGCTGCGCCTGCACAAGCCCTATCGCTGGCGCCTGGTGCTGGCGTTCATCGCCATGGCGGTGACGGCCGGTACCGAGCCGGTGGTGCCTTACATTTTCCAGGTCCTGCTGGACAAGGGCTTCGTGGGCAAGCCGGCGTTCTCGCTATGGCTGGTACCGGTGGCGGTGATCGGCATCTTCGTCATCCGTGGCGCCTCGACCTTCGCCAGCAGCTACCTCATGACCTGGGTGACCACGCGCATTCTCAATGAGGTGCGCGGACAGATGTTTGCCCGCATGCTGGATTTCCCGCTGGCCTTCTATGCCACCAATAGCGTGGGCAAGGTGATCAATTCCATCATGTTCGAAGTGCAGGGTATCACCGACATGGTGACCCGCATCTTCACCTCCATCATCCGCTCGGCCCTGACCGTGCTGGGCCTGCTGGCCTGGCTGCTGTACCTGAACTGGTCGCTGACCATCGTCACCCTGATCCTGTTGCCGCTGCTGGCCACCGTGGTGCGCTTCACCAGCCGCAACCTCAAGAAGCTGAACCAGGATTCGCTGCGCGTGAATGCCGAGCTGACCCAGGTGATCGAGGAATCGACCCGCGCCCAGCAGGTCATCAAGATCTTCGGTGGCCAGGAGTTCGAGAAGCAGCGCTTCCATGAGAACTCGGAGAACCTGCGCCGCTACACCATGCGCATGACCAAGACCTTCTCCTCGACGGTGCCCATCACCCAGTTCATGACGGCCTCGGCCGTGGCCATCGTGATCGTCATGGCGCTGATCCAGTCCGGCAATGGCCAGATCACCGTGGGTGGTTTCGTGTCCTTCATCACCGCCATGCTGATGCTGCTGACCCCGCTGAAGCAGCTGGCCGAAGTCAACGGCCCCCTGCAACGCGGCATGGCCGCGGCCGAAGCGGTCTTTGCCTTGATCGACATGCCCACCGAGCGTACCGGTGGACGTGAACTGCAACAGCGCGCCGCCGGCAAAATCGACCTGGTCGACCTGTGCTTTGCCTATCCCGAGCGCGAGCAACTGGCACTGGACCACCTGAACCTGAGCGTGAATGCCGGCGAGACCATCGCCTTCGTGGGCATGTCCGGCGGCGGCAAGTCCACGCTGGTGAACATGATCCCGGGCTTCTATTCGGCCACCGGCGGCAAGATCCTGCTGGATGGCGAGCCCATCGAGGACATCTCGCTGCGCAGCCTGCGTCGCCAGATCGCCATGGTCAGCCAGCACGTGGTGCTGTTCAACGGCACCATCATCGAGAACGTGGCCTATGGCGACCCCCATCCGGATATCGCCCGCGTGGAGGCCGCCCTGGAAGCCGCCCACCTGAGTGCGCTGATGAAGGAACTGCAGGACGGCATCCACACCGTGGTGGGCGACAACGGCTCGCGCCTGTCCGGTGGCCAGCGCCAGCGCCTGGCAATTGCCCGTGCGATCTACAAGAACGCCCCCATCCTGATCCTCGACGAGGCCACTTCGGCGCTGGATACCGAATCCGAGCGCGCCGTCCAGGCAGCGCTGGACTGGCTCATGGAAGGCCGTACCACCTTCGTCATCGCCCACCGCCTGTCGACGGTGGAGCGCGCCGACCGTATCGTGGTGCTGTCGGCCGGCCAGATCGTGGAAGTCGGTTCGCACCAGGAACTGCTGGCCCGCAATGGTGCCTATGCCAAGCTGTATCACCTGCAGTTCTCCGGTGAAGGTGCCGAGCAGGACGAAGCCAAGCTGCAACAACTGAAGAAACTGCTCTGATAAAAAGAACACGCATGACCCAACCAGTCCAAACCAGCGCAGCGGCCATGCTGCAACAAACCATCCCCGCCGAGGTCTTGCAGAAGGCGGACAAGATCCTGTTCGTCGCGCACCTGGCGCTGGGAGATTTCACCTACATGCAGGCCTGCTTCAAGGCCTTCGCCGAGGCCTATCCCCACATCAAGATCCACCTGTGGGTCGATGAAGTCCGTCGCACCTGGGACTTCCGCCAATGGAAGCACCTGCAGAAATACGTGGTGTTCGACTGGCTGCAGACCTGCCCCATGTTCGACAAGCTCTACACCCGCACCTACAGCCCGCTGGTGCTGCGCGAGACGATGCGTGAGGCGCGTGCAGAGAACTATCCCATCGTGGTGTCCTTCGGCCTGGCGCGTCGGCCGATGTACGCCAAGATGGTGCGCAGGATCAGCCCCAAGGGCTTCGTGGTGGCCATGACCAAGCGCGTGCGCTTCTATGATTTCCGCAAACACCTGATCTACGGTGCGCTGGACGCTGCCATTCCGGTGTATTCGCAGGACCGTACCTTGCATGTCAGCGATGTCTACGCCAACTGGTTCAAGGGCCTGTTCGGCATCGAGGTACCCAAGGATCAGCGCGTGCCCACCATGGATGTGCCGCAGCAGTGGCAGGACGGCGCCGTGCAGCAGTTGCAGCAATGGGGTGTTGCACCCAAGGGGGCGCGCACCCGTCCGCTGGTGTTCCTCAATGCCTTTGCCAAGCCGCCCGAGCGCTCCTGGCCAGTGGTCAACGTGACCGGCCTGATCAAGCGCATGCAGGCCGACCCCAAGTGGGCCGAGGCCGACTTCATCGTCAACAGCATGCCCGAGCTGTGGGAGAGCACACAAAGCCAAATCCAGGCCGCAGCCCTGCCGCGGACCCGGCTGTTCAGCGCGCATGACCACTTCTTCCAGCTGCCCGCCATGCTGCAGCAGTCCGACCTGATCATCACGGTGGAAACCTCCATCATGCACCTGGCCAATGCGGTACGCGTGCCGGTGGTGGCGATGATGCGCCAGATCAATCCGGAATGGGCGCCCATCGATGCGGCCAATACCAATATCGTCTATACGCCCGAACACGACGACTGGATCAACAAGATCAGCGTCGATACGGTGATGGAGTTCTTGCAGCTGCCCATGGGAGCGGCGCCTCGCTTCACGCCCCTCCAGTTGCAACGCATGAAGATGGCCGGCTGACATGCAGCTCATTTCCGCATCGCGCCTGGCCAAGGCTGACAAGATCCTCTTCATCGCGCACCTGGCCATCGGTGATTTCACTTACCTGCAGAACTTCTTCCAGGCGTTCTCGCAGGCGCATCCGCATATGCAGGTGCATATCTGGATCGACGAAGTGCGTCGTACCTCCGATGAGGCCAAGTGGGGCTACCTGAAGAACTACGCCTTGTATGACTGGGCCGAGCAATGTCCCTTCTTCGCCAAGGTCTATCGTCGTACCTATAGCCCGCAGTTGCTGGCCGAGTCGATTGCCGAGGCGCGCTCGGAACACTATCCGCTGGTTGTCTCGCTGGCGACCTTGCGCCCGGCCCAGTATGCACGCCTGGCACGCCAGGTCGGGCCGGATGCATGGGTCGTGGGCATGCGCCGCAAGCCGCGCTGGTACGCACCGTCCGACTGGCTGGTCTATCGCGGGCTGGATGCCTCGTTTGCGCGTTTCTCGCCCTTCGACGGCTATCACATCACGGATGAATACGCGCACTGGTTCAGGCAGCTCAGTGGCCTGGAAGTCAACGGCGAGCAGCGCCTGCCTTTTGTCGATATTCCAGACCAATGGCAGCAATACGCGCAGTCGCAACTGCTGGAATGGGGCGTGGACAATCCGACCACCGCCAGCGGCAAGCCGGCACTGGTGTTCATCAACCCCTTTGCCAAGACCAAGAAGCGTTGCTGGCCGGTGGCCCGCGTGGCCGACCTGATCCAGGCTCTGCAGGCAAGGCCGGAGTGGGCACAGACGCGCTTCGTCATCAACGCCACGCCGCAGGAAATCGAGCAGGCAAAGGCGCAGATCGCCGATCGGCTGCCGCCCAATACCTACTGGTTCAGCGCCCAGCAGAGTTTCTTCCAGCTGCCGGCGATCCTGCAGCGTTGCGGCCTGATCATCTCGGTGGAGACTGCCGTGATGCACCTGGCCAATGCCGTGCACGTACCGGTGGTGGCGCTGATGCGTCGCAAGAACCCCGAGTGGGCACCCATCGACCGCGCACGCAGCACCGTGGTCATGGCCGCACGTCGCAGCGACTGGGTCGATGCGATTCCGATGGAGCAGGTACTGGAGGTGCTGTCGTGAACATGTCCCACGCAAGGTCGCAAGACGCGATGCCCGAGGGCAGCAAGGACGATGTGTTCCACGTCGTGTTCTGTGTCGATGACCGCTATTTCCGCTGCATGGGTGCGACCATCTCCTCGCTGATCGACAATAATCGCCAGCGTCGTTTCGCCTTCCACGTGCTGGCCACCAAGGTCAACGACGACAACCGCCGCCGCTTTGCCAGCCTGGGCGAACAGCCCGGTATCAGCACGCATCTGCATTTGCTGGATGCATCGCTGTTCGAGCGCTTCGAGCAGTACACCAAGTCGTCTTATTATTCCTCGGCCATCTTTGCCCGGCTGGTGATCCCGGACATCCTCAAGTCCGTCACCGACCGCGTGCTCTACTTGGATGCCGACATCCTCTGCGTGGGCAGCATCGATGCGCTGGCGCAGATGGATCTGGGCCAGGACATCGCCGCCGTTGTGCCCGATGCCGAAGCCACCACGCGGCGCCGGGTGGAGGCGCTCAAGCTGAAGCACCCGCGTTACTTCAACTCGGGCATGTTGTACATCAACATCCCGAACTGGATCGCGGCCGGCATCACGCAGCAGACCATCGATGCCATCCTCAGGGATGGCGAGCATTACCGCTTCCCCGACCAGGATGCTTTGAACGTGGTGCTGGATGGTCGCGCACGCTTCGTCGATATCCGCTGGAATTACCTCTACGGTCTGGTCGGTGACCTGGAAAACAATCGTCCGGCGCTGGCCATTGCCGAGGGGGCTGCGAGCTTCATCCACTTTGCCGGCTCGGTCAAGCCCTGGGGCGTCTGGAGCGGCCACGATTCGGTGCGCCTGTTCCAGCGTTACCACGCACTATCGGCCTGGTCGGACCAGCCCCTGGACCTGGAGCCGCAGAACTACAAGGAATTGCGCATGCACTCGCGCTTCCAGTGGGCCCGTGGCCGCTACCTGGATAGCCTGCGCTGGTACTGGCGTTACCTGCTGGTACGGCGCGCCCGTCGCTGAGGCCATGGCCCGCATCCACAATGACATTCCCGCAGGCCTGCCCCAAACGGCAGGCGCAGAAAGCTGAACATGGCCGAACAACTGGTACCTGCTGAGTTGCTCCGCAAGGCGGACAAGATCCTTTTCGTCGCGCACCTGGCGCTGGGCGATTTCACCTATATGCAGAACTGCTTCAGGGCGTTCAAGCAGGCGTATCCGCATGTCCGCATGGACCTGTGGGTCGATGAAGTGCGTCGTACACCCGATGCCACCCAGTGGGAGCACCTGAGCAAGTACGCCCTCTATGACTGGGTCAGGGCCTGCGGCATGTTCGGGCGCATCTACGATCAGACCTACAGCCCCAAGGGCTATGCTAGTTCGATCGAGCAGGCGCGCGCCGAGGACTATCCTATCGTGGTGTCATTCGCCGTGCTGCGACGCCATCTCTATGCCGAGCTGGTACGCAAGCTCGCGCCGCGCGGCTTCGTGGTGGGCCAGAAGAAGCGCGTGCGCCTGTTCGATATCCGCAAGCACCTGGCCTATCGCAAGCTGGATGCCTTCATCCCGGCGTATGTCGCCAAGGGGCAAGACCAGCACATCAGTGCCATCTATGCGGGCTGGTTCGAGAGTCTGTTCGGCCTCCACATTGCGGCCGGGGAACGCTTTCCCTACGTCGACATGCCGCCGCAATGGTTGCAGCGTGCGCGCGCCGACCTGCAGGCTCAGGGCATCGCGGCCGATGCGCCGCTGGTATTCCTCAATGCCTTCTCCAAGTCAGAGGAGCGCAGCTGGCCCTTGCAGAGGATGGTGGAGCTGGCTGGCCGCATGCGGACGCTACCCCAGTGGAGGGACGCGCACTTCATTCTCAACGTGGTACCGGAAAAGCTGGAGCAGGCGCGGGCAGTGATGGCCGCTGATCAGAGTGGCCGCCTGCATTTGTTCAGCGCTCAGGAGAACTTCTTCCAGTTGCCGGCGGTCCTGAGCCTGTGCCGGCTGATCATCTCGGTGGAAACGGCCGTGATGCACTTGGCCAATGCCGTGCAGGTGCCGGTCATCGCACTGATGCGCCAGACCAGCCCGGAGTGGACGCCGATCGATACCGCCAGCAGCACCATCTTGACCGTGAAGACGCGCAAGGGGTGGTTGACCGAGATCAGCGTCGACGAGGTGATTGACCTGCTTCAGGGGAAGACGGCGTCTACGGTCAAGTAGATTGGATTTATATTGAAAATGGATTACGTCAATATCAAGTAAAAACGGAATTTTCATATATGATCAAACGCGCCGACACGATGGAAAAAGGTATGCATGGCTCGGGTCATCGCCGTTATACTTGGTCGGCCCCCGGGTTTGGCCGAAAGTACAAGACAATGGCCGTCGGGGGACAACACAATAAAATTGATATCCGGTCGGCAGCGATGCCAGAGCCGGTTTGGCTGTATCAGGGAAACAAGATGAAAATTGGGGAAATCGATGGCCGGCGGCTGTCGATGAGCAGGGTTTCAGGTGGGATGAGGTCCGTAGCGACTGTCATTTGCAAGGCCTGCTGATGGATGAGAAGCCGATGTTGCCAAAGCTCATGCATTGGATGTTGTTTGTCGTTGCGGCTGTCTTCGTGGTCTTGGGGATGTCCGTCGATCGTCTGGCCGGGATCAGTTACCATTTGCTGCTGCTGCTCGCGATTGTCGCCATCGTCGTGGGTGGGCGGCGTTCGCTTGCCAGTTACAAATCATCCTGGAAGGCGCTTTGGCCCCTTTATCTGGCTTTTTCGGGGTTCACCATCTGCCTGGTCCTGAGCCAGATACTGGTTGGCAACGGATCGGTCAAGGATTTCAACATAGCCCTGCGCTTCCAGGGATTCGTCGTCCTGTGCTGGGCGTTTTCCCAGATGCCACAACGATTCTTCCGCTGGTTGGGGATAGCTTTTGCGCTGGCCACCTTGGTGGCCACGGTGAAAACCTACTGGCTGACCGGCGGTGGCGTCTCTCGGGAGCATGCCAACTTCATGCCCATTCTTGCCTACACCGAGCTGGCTGCCATTCTTGGTACCCTGGCAGTGTTCAGTATCAAATGGGATGAGGCGTTCCCAGGTGCCATGCGAAAGGCCCTTATGGCGCTGAAACTGCTGGCAGGCCTTGGCGGCATGTATTGCATCTATCTTTATCAGTCACGAGGCGCCTGGCTGGCCATACCAGTCTTTGTTATTGCCGGATGTGTGGTGTTCGTTCCCAGCAAGAACCGGGTACTCAAGATCGGTGCGGCGCTCCTGGTGATGATTGCCATCGGTACCCTGTACAGTTCCAGCGCAAACATCAGGCAGCGTCTGATGATGGTGCAGAGTGATCTGGTTTCCTTCGAGAGCAGGTCCGACCTGAATACCTCCATCGGGACGCGCCTGCAGCTATGGAACGGTTCGCTGCGACTTTATCGCGAGCATCCGTTCATCGGTGTGGGCGTCAATGGCTATTCCAAGGCACTGGGGGAGCTGTCCAAGGAAGGTATCATCAGCCCGGCGGCTGCCTATTATCCGCACTCCCACAACGAATTCCTGTTTACCGCAGCCGTCTTCGGAACTTGTGGTTTACTGGCACTGTTGGCTTTGTACCTCGTGCCGGTGGTCTACTTTGTCTTATATGGTGCAAAGCAAACGGAGACCGGGCGAGTGGCCGCAGTAATGGGGCTGGTGTTGTGCCTGGCCTTCGTTTCCGACGGTCTGGTGGATGTGATGTTCATCTGGCGTGAGTGCAGCCTGTTCTACACGGTCCTGCTGTCATTGCTGATGGCGGCACTTTTGCGCTGGCGCCAGCCTGCTCCCGAGTATCTCGGCACCTCCTGAAGCGAAGCCGTCACGCAGAGTGTCAATCTGAAGGGAGTCTTTCCCTGCCTTGATTTTTCCCAGGGGAAATCGGTCCCGGCCAGGCGCTACCGATTGCCTGGTCTAATAAAGCAGATATTTTGGTGAAAAATGGGAAAAACGTTTAAGCAGACGTTGCGCGAATGCAATTGGGAAAAGAACTTCCTGATCAGACGCTGGAAGTTGCGCATGCGCTTTGCGTTGATGGGCATGGTCAAATGGATCATGCGGCCGAGAAGGAAGAACCCTGACCTGTCAGCGGCCAGGAAAATCCTGATCGTCCGCAATGATCGCATCGGCGACATGATTGCGACGACGGCCCTGATCCGCAACCTGGCCAGGTGCGGTTATGTGGTCTACGTGTCTTCCAGGAAGCCCGCACTGGACATCATCAAGCATCATCCGCATGTCAGCGGTACCTTCGTCTATGACGACAGCAGCGTGGGGGCATGGCTGCAGAGTATGCGTGCCGCCCGGCGGGAGAAGTTCGATCTGGCCGTTGATGTACGCTGCAATCGCTTCGTCGACCTGAAGAACCTGCTCTTCTGTTCCTACCTCAGGACACCGATCCTGGCCGGCTTCAACAAGAGCAGCCTGCCCACGTTCAACCGCCCGATTCCCTACTACTCACCCGAAAGTCACGTCACCGTACAGCTGCGCACACTGCTGGAGCAACTGCAGGTGAGGGCAGACGACCTGCACTACGAGCTCTTTGTCAGCGACGAGATCCGGGCAAGGGCAGGTTCTTTCCTGCAGACCCTGGGGCATGGCGGACAGAAGAAGATTGTCGTCTTCAACCCTTTTGGCAGCGTCCCGGCACGGTTCCTGTCGGATGAACAGATCGGCATCGTGTGCCAGCAGCTCGGCAGTCAATATCATGTCGTGCTGATCGGAGAGAAGGACAGTGTCCAGCGCCTGGGCGCGTTGGAACAAGTGTCGGTCTTTGATTCGCAAAGCGTGCTGGATGTCATACCGCTCATTGAGCAGGCCGATCTCGTGGTCACGGTCGATACCGCCATTGTTCATATCGCGACCTGCTATCAAAAGAACACGATCGCTTTCTATATCAACACGGTTCCTGTCGCGCCAGTCAGCACTGATCTCAAGGTCGTGCGCTCCCATGAGATATTCCTGCTGAACAGCAAGCTGCAGGATTTCTACCAGGACAGCAGGTACCTCATCAAGAATGCTCCAGACAGGACGATCCCGATCAATCATCTTGTCTGGGCACCCCACAATGCCCATGCGCAGCAGATCGTGTTTGACAGCGACCCGATCAGGAACGTGGATGGGACGGTGTTCGAGGCGGAGCTAGTCAAGTCATTGAAGGCAATCCACGGAAACCAGGGGAGCCGGACGCAACAATTCGACAAGGCGGGCGGCCGGAATCTGGAGACGTCTTCGACGGCCGACGGGGCCGGGATGTGAAAACACCTGGTGTGCCATTGACGGCACATGCCAGGTATTCTCAGGCACAGAGTTGTTTTTAGGTTTGATCTGGTCTGTGCATTACTACTCGCTTACATCAGGATGATGTCGTACTGCTCCTGCTGGTAATCGCTCTGCACCTGCAGCGAGATCGGCTTGCCGATGAAATCCCCCAGCATGGCCAGGTGCTGCGACTCTTCTTCGAGGAACATGTCCACCACCACCTGCGCGGCCAGGATGCGGAATTCGCGCGGGTTGAATTGCTTGGCCTCGCGCATGACTTCGCGCAGGATCTCGTAGCACACCGTGCGCGGCGTCTTGACCTGGCCGCGTCCCTTGCAGGCCGGGCAGGTCTCGCACAGGATGTGGGCCAGCGACTCGCGGGTGCGCTTGCGTGTCATCTCCACCAGTCCCAGCGTGGAGAAGCCGGACACCGAAATCTTGGTGCGGTCGCGCTGCAGGGCCTTGTTCAGCTCGGCCAGCACGGCCTGGCGATGCTCCAGGCTCTCCATGTCGATGAAGTCCAGGATGATGATGCCGCCCAGGTTGCGCAAGCGCAGCTGGCGAGCAATGGCGTGTGCCGCCTCCAGGTTGGTCTTGAAGATGGTGTCGTCGAAATTGCGGCCGTTGACGAAGCTGCCGGTGTTGACGTCGATGGTGGTCATCGCTTCGGTCTGGTCGACGATCAGGTAGCCGCCCGACTTCAGGTCCACCCGCCGGCCCAGGGCGCGCTCGATTTCCTCTTCCACGCCATACAGGTCGAACAGCGGGCGCTCGCCACGATAGTGGGTCAGCTTGGGCAGCACCGAGGGCGTGTAGATCTCGCCGAACTGCTGCAGCATCAGGAAGTTCTCGCGCGAATCGACCTGGATGGTGGCAGTATGGTCGGAAACGAAGTCGCGCAGCACCCGCTGCGCCAGCGACAGGTCCTGGTGCAGCAGGGTCGGCGCCGGATGGGTCTTGGCCTGGCGGGTGATGGCGGCCCAGGTCTTGCGCAGGTATTCCACATCCATCTGCAGGTCGGCCTCGGAGGCATCCTCGGCCATGGTGCGGATGATGAAGCCACCTTTTTCTTCCGGCGGCAGCAGGGCCTGCACCTTGCCGCGCAGCCGTTCGCGTTCGCCTTCGTTCTCGATACGTTGGGAGATGCCGATATGCTTGTCCTGCGGCAGGTAGACCAGCATGCGCCCGGCAATGGAAACCTGCGTGGACAGTCGCGCACCCTTGGTGCCGATGGGGTCCTTGATCACTTGCACGGTCACGGTCTGGCCGTCGTGCAACAGTTTCTCGATGGGGATGGCCGGGGCATTCTGGCCGTCATGCGGACGGGCTTCCCAGATGTCGGCCACGTGCAGGAAGGCCGCGCGCTCCAGTCCGATGTCGATGAAGGCCGATTGCATGCCCGGCAGCACCCGTACCACCTTGCCCAGGTAGATATTGCCGGCCAGGCCGCGCGAGAGGGTACGCTCGATGTGCAGTTCCTGCACGGCGCCCTGCAGGATCAACGCCACGCGCGTCTCCTGCGGGGTGATGTTGATGAGGATGTCTTCGCTCATAGGATCCGCACGCCCGCTTGTTGTAGTAGTTGCGCCGTCTCGAATAGCGGCAAGCCCATGATACCGGAATGGCTGCCCACGATATTGCTGATGAATACCGAGGCCAGGCCCTGGATGCCATAGGCACCGGCCTTGTCGTAAGGCTCGACCGTATTGCAGTAGGCGGCGATGGCCTCGTCGCTGAGCGCGGCAAAGCTGACGTCGGATTGCTGGACGATCTGCCAGATCTGGGTTTCCACCCCTTGCGTCACGCCCACGGCCACGCTGGTCAAGACCTGGTGGGTGCGGCCGGAGAGCAGGCTGATCATGCGCACGGCCTCCTCATGGTCGGCTGGCTTGCCCAGGATCAGGTCGTCGACCACCACCGTGGTGTCGGCCGAAAGCAGCGGCCGGTGCGGCAACTGGCGCAGGATCATGGTCTGCTGGGCGCTGTCGAGCTTGGCGCGGGTGACGCGGGCGACGTAGTCCAGCGGGGCCTCACCGGGCAGCACGCTTTCGTCGACTTCCTTGTCCGAGAGCATCAGTTCGAAATCGATGCCGATCTGGCGCAGCAGCTCGCGTCGGCGCGGGCTTTTCGAGGCGAGATAGATTTTGTGGTCCGCTTGTTTCATTGAGCTATGCATGTCAAGGGCCGGTGCCGGGCACCGGCGGTGGACGGTCTCAGGCGCGGTGATACGGATGGTTCTGCGTAATCGACCATGCCCGGTACAGTTGCTCGGCCAGCATGACGCGCACCATGCCATGCGGCAGGGTCATGCTGGAAATCCGGATGAGCGTATCGGCGCCGGCCTTGAATCCGGGATCGAGCCCGTCGGCGCCACCGATGACGAAGGCCACGTCGCGGCCATCCTGCTGCCACTGGACCAGTTGCTGCGACAGCTGCACCGAGGTCCAGTCGCGCCCGCGTTCGTCCAGCGCGATCACGCGCGCGCCCTTGGGCAACGCCGCTTCGATCTTCTCGCGCTCCTGCGCCATGACAGTTTCGGCCGTGCGGCTGCCGGAGCGTTCGACGGGTTTGATTTCCTTGAGGATGATCCGGCATTCCGGTGGCATGCGCTTGGCATACTCCTGGAAGCCGGTTTCGATCCACGCCGGCATCTTGTGGCCGACGGCAGCGATGACCAGCTGCATCAAGCCTTGCTGGCGCGCTTGGCTGCCGGCTTCTTGGCGGTCTCGCTCTTGGCGGCTGCCACGCGCACGGTCTTGCCGGTCGGGGTCTTGGGTGCGGCGGTCTTGCTGCGGGTGGTCGCAGCCTTGGGCGCTGCAGCCTTGGGCGCTGCAGCCTTGGTGCCGGCCGCCTTGGTGGCGGCAGCGGTGCCACGGGTGCTGGTGCTGCGGGTGGTGGTGGTCTTGGGCGCAGCAGTCTTGGTACCAGTGGTGCGGGTGGTACGGGTGGCGCCGGTGGCTGCACGCGTGCCGGTCGCGGTGGTGGTGCGCGGCTTGCGGGCTGGCTTCTTCGGTGCGTCCTCGTCGTCGTCCAGCGCCTGGCTGGCTTCGACCGCTTCGGCCTGGGCGCGGGTGCGGCGGTTCTTGGGCGCGGGTGCTTCTTCTACCGCTGCGCGCTTGGCGGCGGCCGAGGTACCGGTGCGCTTGGCCGCGCCCAGCTTGACTTCCTTGTCGCCCCAGATTTCTTCCAGGCGGTAGTAGGTGCGGATGGCCGGCTGCATGATGTGCACGATCATGTCACCCAGGTCGACCAGCACCCATTCGCCGGTATCTTCGCCTTCGACGCTGATGACCTGGCCGCCCTTGGCCTTGACCTTGTCACGCACGGAGGCGGCCAGGGCCTTGGTCTGGCGGTTGGAGGTGCCGGAGGCGATCGCCACGCGGTCGAACAGGCTGGTCAGGTGGGTGGTGTCGAAGATGCGGATTTCTTGCGCCTTGACGTCTTCCAGGGCGTCCACGACCAGGGTTTGCAGTTTTTTGATGTCCATTAGTTTCGGTACAGATGTTGTTGTTCGATATAGTCTAGCACCCTGCCCGGGATCAGCGAATCGGGTCGGATGCCGCGTTGCAGCTGGGCACGGATTTCGGTCGAGGAGATATCGACCGCCAGCCCGAGGGCCAGGTAGCCGTATCCGTGCGTGGTGCTGCGGATGTCTTGCGGCGCAGCGCTGCGCCGCTTGAATTCTTCCCTCACGGCCGGCGGCACATGGGCGTCGGCCAGTTCGAAGCCGGGGCGCGAGGCGGCGCACAGGTGCGCGTAGTCAAACAGTTCCTGCCAGTGTTGCCAGGTATCGAGGTGCTGCAGCTGGTCGGCACCCATCAGGAAGACGATGGAGACCTCAGGACCCAGCTCCGCGCGCAGTGCGCGCAGGGTGTCGATGGTATAGGTGGCGCTGGTACGGCGGATTTCCTGCTCGTCGATCACCACCGGCAAGGGCTGGCTGTCGAAGGCGCGCCTGACCATCTCCACCCGGTCCGCCGGCGCGGCCTGCAGGCCGTGCTTCTGCCAGGGGTTGCCGGTGGGAATGATGCGCAGCTCATCCGGACGCAGCAATTGCACGAAATGCTCGGCCAGCAGTACATGGCCATTGTGCACCGGATCGAAGCTGCCGCCGAGCACGGCAATGCAGCGTTGCGCCGCAGGCGGCGCCATTACAGCCATTCCTTGTGCACCAGGAAGTCGGTGTAGAGGGCCGCCTCCGGCGAGCCCGCCTCGGGATGCCAGTCGTAGCGCCACTTCACCAGCGGCGGCATCGACATCAGGATCGATTCGGTACGGCCTCCCGATTGCAGGCCGAACAGCGTGCCCCGGTCGAAGACCAGGTTGAATTCCACATAGCGTCCCCGGCGATAGGCCTGGAAGTCGCGCTCGCGTTCGCCATAAGGCGTGTCGCGGCGCGCCGCCACGATGGGCAGGTAGGCCGCCAGGAAGGCGTCGCCGACACTGCGCAGCATGGCGAAGGCGTCATCGAAGGGCAGGGCGTTGAAGTCATCGAAGAAGATGCCACCGACGCCGCGCGGTTCCTTGCGGTGCTTCAGGTAGAAATACTCGTCGCACCAGGTCTTGAAGCGCGGATACAGCTCGGCGCCGAAGGGTTCCAGCGCATCCCGACAGGTGCGATGGAAATGGCGGGCATCCTCGGCCACGCCGTAATAGGGCGTCAGGTCCATGCCGCCACCGAACCACCAGACCGGCTCCTCACCCTCGGCATGCGCGCTGAAGAAGCGCACGTTCATGTGCACCGTCGGCACATGCGGGTTGCGCGGATGCAGCACCAGCGACACGCCCATGGCTTCCCAGGCGCGTCCAGCCAGGTGCGGGCGGTTGGCCGCGGCCGAAGGCGGCAGGTTCTTGCCCATCACATGCGAGAAGCCGACGCCACCACGCTCCAGCAGATTGCCTTCCTCGAGCAGGCGCGAGGTGCCGCCGCCGCCTTCCGGACGCTCCCAGGAATCGGCCAGGAAGGCGCAGCCATCGGCTTCTTCAAGGGCCGCGACGATGCGCTGTTGCAGATCCTGCAGGTAGGTCTTGACGGAGGAGGCGTGGCTCGATGCGTTGGAATGTGTGGTCACGGCGGGTCGCTCTGATGCACGGTTACTGGACGGAAATGCGTTCCAACCCGCCATTGTACCTTGCCAGCCCCGCCCATGGGCGGCAAAAGCAGGCCCGGCGGCCGGGCCGGGCCTGCGGTGTGGGCTGGCAGCCTCAGCCGGGCTGTTGTGCCGGCGCCAGCGGCACGGCCACCTGGTAGGTCGCCGGTGCCGGCCAGCCTTGCTGCAGGCAGACCTCGGCGATGGCATTCTGCACATCGTTGTAGACCTGGCCGAAATTGGGTGTGGGAGCGTGCACGCGCAGGGCGATCAGGGTACCGGTGGCATTGAATTCCTGGATCACGATGGCCGGCGCCGGCGTTTCCAACACATTGGGGATGGCCTTGACGCGCTCGGTCAACCTGGCAATGGCTTCCCGTGGATCGACGCTATAGGCAATCTGGCAACGCAGGTCGGTACGGCGGGTGGCGTTGACGTTGTAGTTGATGATGTTTTCCGAGAACAGCTTGTTGTTGCCGATGACCACGCGCAGGTTGTTGTCGGTGGTGATGATGGTAGTCACCAGGCCGATGTCGGAGACAGTGCCGGTCTGGCCGGCGGCGGTGATGTAGTCGCCCACCTTGAAGGGACGCAGCACCACCAGGAAGATGCCGGCCGCGAAGTTCGACAGCAGGCCCGACCAGGCCACGCCCAGTGCCACGCCGACGGCGCCGATCATGGCGGCGAAGGAGGTGGTGGGGATGCCGCACACTTCCAGGATGCCCATCACCAGCAGCACCCGCAGGATCACATGCATGGCCGAGCTGGCGTAGTTGATCAGCGTGGTCTCGAACTGGCGCGCCGTCAGCACCCGGCGTACCACCTTGGCGAAGGTGTTGATGAACATGCCGCCGATGATCCAGATGGCCAGGGCGGCGATCACCTTCAGGCCAAAGGGGACCAGGTAGAGGTTGATCAGGGTGTCGAGGTTGAGGAGGTGTTGCGGCATCGAGGATTCCTTTCCTGCTTGTTATGGATGGCGATGATGGAGGGGGCGGCGGTGCGCCTGTCGTGCTTAGTGCGTGTCTGGCCCGCTTTTGTTGCAGTGCACGAGCACATTCTATGGCAGGCGGCACCTGCAAAATGACGATCCCCCGCAATGCGCCAGGCATTGCGGGGGATCGCACGATCCTGTCGGACGCAGTTGCGCCTGGCGATTAGCGCTTCAGGGCGCGCCAGCCGATATCGCGACGCATCTGCGAACCGGCGAAATGGATCAGGTCGGCCGCATCGTAGGCATGCTTCTGCGCGACCTTGACGCTATCGCCCAGGCCCACCACGCACAGCACGCGGCCACCGTTGGTGGTCAGCTTCTCGCCGGTCAGGGTGGTGCCGGCGTGGAAGGTCACGCAATCCACGGTTTCGGCCGGGATGTCGGTGATCAGGTCGCCACGGCGCGGTTCTTCCGGGTAGCCGTGGGCGGCCATGACCACGCCCAGCGCGGTACGGCGGTCCCATTCCAGCTCGACCTTGTCCAGCGTGCCGGTGACAGCGTGTTCGAACACGGTCAGCAGGTCAGTCTTCAGGCGCGCCATGATGGGCTGGGTTTCCGGGTCGCCCATGCGGCAGTTGAATTCCAGCGTCTTGGGGTTGCCTTCGGCGTCGATCATCAGGCCGGCATACAGGAAGCCGGAGAAGGGGATGCCATCCTTGGCCATGCCCTGCACGGTGGGCACGATGATCTCGCGCATCACGCGCGCATGCAGTGCCGGCGTGACGATGGGGGCCGGAGAGTACGCGCCCATGCCGCCGGTGTTGGGGCCCTGGTCGTGGTCCAGCAGGCGCTTGTGGTCCTGGCTGGTGGCCAGCGGCAGGATGTTCTTGCCGTCGACCATGACGATGAAGGAAGCCTCTTCACCGGCCAGGAATTCCTCGATCACCACGCGCGCGCCGGCGTCGCCCAGCTTGTTGTCGGAGAGCATCATGTCCACGGCCGAATGGGCTTCTTCCAGCGTCATGGCGACCACCACACCCTTGCCGGCCGCCAGGCCGTCGGCCTTGATGACGATGGGCGCGCCCTTCTTGGCGATGTAGTCGTGGGCGGCGGCCAGGTCCGAGAAGGTCTGGTACTCCGCCGTGGGGATCGCATGGCGATGCATGAAGGCCTTGGCGAAGTCCTTGGAGCTTTCCAGCTGCGCGGCTTCGCGGGTGGGGCCGAAGATCTTCAGGCCACGGCCACGGAAGACGTTGACGATGCCGGCCGCCAGCGGGCCTTCGGGGCCGACCACGGTCAGTGCCACGTGTTCCTTCTCGACGAAGTCGGCCAGCGCCACCGGGTCGGTGATGGCGATGTTCTGCAGGCGCTCGTCGAGCGCGGTGCCGCCATTACCGGGAGCGACATAGACCGTCTGGATGCGCGGCGACTTGGCAATGGCCCAGGCCAGCGCATGTTCACGGCCACCGGAGCCAACAACTAGGATTTTCATGGGATATGGGAGTAAAAGTGGCGATTCGGGGCAATTATTCTTCGATCACGGCATTGGTATAGAGCTCCTGGGTATCGTCCAGGTTCTCCAGGGCGTCCAGCAATTTCTGCATCTTCACGCCTTCCTCGCCGGCAAACACGGTCTCGGTCGAGGGCTTCATGGTGATCTCGGCGACCTCGGCCTTGAAGCCGGCCGCTTCCATGGCGGCCTTCACGGCCGAGAAGTCGTTGGGGCCGGTCAGCACTTCGATGCCGCCTTCCTCGTCGGTGATGACGTCTTCGGCGCCGGCTTCCAGCGCCGCTTCCATGACCGCGTTCTCGTCGGTGCCGGGGGCGTACATCAGCTGGCCGCAGTGCTTGAACAGGAAGGCCACCGAGCCTTCGGTCCCCATGTTGCCGCCGAACTTGGAGAAGGCGTGGCGCACCTCGGCCACGGTACGCACGCGGTTGTCGGTCATGCAGTCGACGATGATGGCGGCGCCATTGATGCCGTAGCCTTCATAGCGCACTTCTTCGTAGTTCACGCCATCCAGGGCGCCGGTGCCGCGCTGGATGGCGCGGGTGACGTTGTCCTTGGGCATGTTGGCGTCGGAGGCGCGGTCCACCGCCAGACGCAGGCGCGGGTTGGCGTCCGGGTCGCCGCCGCCCATGCGGGCAGCCACGGTGATTTCCTTGATCAGGCGCGTCCAGATGCGACCACGCCTTTCATCCTGACGGCCTTTACGGTGCTGAATATTGGCCCATTTGCTGTGTCCAGCCATGTTGAATCTTTCGTGCGAGATGGTGAGGCCAGAAGCGTTCCGTTGCGCGCCGCTGCGTCCATCCGGGAGCGGGCCGCGAAGACGGGCGCCGCCGGCAACGGATCGGTGCAGAAGAGGGCAAAGCACAGGCAGGCCCCATAATGGACGTCTGCCGCTACGTTCTGACTATAATCGGGCGGGCATTTTACCATACCGCCAACCCGTGATTTCCGCCTAGCGAGGCTTGCCGACATGATTAATCCACTTCCCATCGCCATTCAATCCAGTCATTCCGGCGGGCAACTGTGCCTGTTGCCGCAACTGGCCAATCGCCACGGTTGCATCACCGGCGCTACCGGCACCGGCAAGACCGTGACCCTGCAGGTGCTGGCCCAAGCCCTCTCGGAGATCGGCGTGCCGGTCTTCATGGCCGACGTCAAGGGCGACCTGTCGGGCCTGGGCAAGGCCGGCAGCGCCTCGCCCAAGGCACGCGAACGCCTGGCCCAGCTGGGCTTGCCCGAGCCGGCCTGGGCCGCCGCGCCGGTGGCGTTCTGGGACGTCTTCGGAGAGCAGGGCCATCCGGTGCGGGCCACCATCTCCGACATGGGCCCGCTGATGCTGGCGCGCATGCTCAACCTCAACGACACCCAGCAGGGCGTGCTGCAGCTGGTGTTCAAGATCGCCGACGACAACGGCCTGCTGCTGCTCGATACCAAGGACCTGCGCGCCATGCTGCAGCACGTGGGCGAGAACGCGGCGCAGTTCAAGACCGAATACGGCAACATCTCGGCGGCCAGCATCGGCGCCATCCAGCGCGGCCTGATCGGCATCGACGAGCAGGGCGGCGACCGCTTCTTCGGCGAGCCCATGCTCGACATCGCCGACTGGATGCAGACCGACGGCCAGGGCCGTGGCGTCATCAACATCCTGGCCGCCGACAAGCTCATGAATGCGCCGCGCCTGTATTCGACCTTCCTGCTGTGGATGCTCGCGGAGCTGTTCGAGCACCTGCCCGAGGTGGGCGACCTGGACAAGCCGAAGATGGTCTTCTTCTTCGACGAGGCCCATCTGCTCTTCGATGAAGCCCCCAAGCCGCTGCTGCAGAAGATCGAACAGGTGGTGCGCCTGATCCGCTCCAAGGGCGTGGGCGTGTATTTCGTGACCCAGAATCCGCTGGACATCCCCGACACCGTGCTGGGCCAGCTGGGCAACCGCGTGCAGCATGCCCTGCGCGCCTACACCCCGCGCGACCAGAAGGCCGTCACCGCCGCCGCCGAGACCTTCCGGCCCAATCCGCAGCTCAACACCGCACAGGCCATCACCGAATTGGGCGTGGGCGAGGCCCTGGTGTCCTTCCTGGATGAGAAGGGCCGGCCCAACGTGGTCGAGCGCGGCTACATCCTGACCCCGTCCTCGCAGATCGGCCCACTCACCGCCGACGAGCGACGCGCCCTGATCGCTTCCTCGCTGGTGGCCGGCGTCTATGAACAGGCGGTCGATCGGGAGTCGGCCTATGAACGCCTGAAGGGCCGGGCGGTGCAACAGCCACAGGCCGTACCACCATCCCCGGCAGTACCCGATCCGACCCCGGTGGATGACAATGCCTGGGGCGCCTCGGCCGGTCGCGCCGCGCCGGCTCCCGCGCCAGTGCCACGCCCCACCGGCGGCAGCCGCATGCCACCCACGACCGCCCCCGCGCCGCAGCCGGCTCCGGCTGACGGTGGCGGCCTGGGCGACCTGCTCAAGGACGCCGCCGGCGGCATCTTAGGCAATGGCGGCGGCAGCCGCCGCAGCGACTCGCCCCTGCAGGCCATGGTCAAGTCGGCAGCCCGCAGCATCGGTTCCCAGGTCGGGCGCGAGATCATTCGTGGCGTGCTGGGCTCGCTGATGAAAAAGCGCTGAGGATGGTTTGAGGGGCGCGGATGCGACCGTCCCCGGCACCCAGCCGGCGGACGGTTTACAATCGCGGCCATGATCGCCGCCACTCCTCATTCCGCGCCGCGCCAGGCTTTCCTGAGCGGACTCGTCCTCGCCATCGTTGGCGCCATCTTCTTCTCCGCCAAGGCCATCGTCGCCAAGCTGATGTACCGCTACCAGGTCGATGCGGTCATGGTGATCACCCTGCGCATGGTGTTTTCCTTCCCCATGTTCGCCGTCGTGGCGGTCTGGAAGGCCCGCACCCAGCCGCCGCTGGCGCGCGCCGACTACCTGCGCATCGTGGTGCTCGGGCTGATGGGCTATTACCTGTCGAGCTTCCTCGACTTCCTCGGACTGCAATACATCTCGGCCGGGCTGGAGCGGCTGATCCTGTTCCTGACACCTTCCTTCGTGATGCTGATCGCCTTTTTCTTCTTCAAGCGCAAGGTCGGCTGGATCGAGTGGGCGGCGCTGCTGGTGTCCTATTTCGGCACCGTCCTGGTGCTGCAGCACGACCTGCACACCGGCGGCAGCGACGTCATCCTGGGCAGCCTGCTGGTGCTGGGCTCGGCCTTCAGTTATTCGATCTACCTGATTTCCTCGGGCGAGCTGGTGCGCCGGGTGGGGGCGGTGCGGCTGGTGGCCTATGCCATGTGCGTCTCCAGCGTGGCCTGCGTGATCCAGTTCTTCGTGCTGCGCAGTCCTGGTGAACTGCTGACCCAGGCCGCCGGCGTCTATCAGCTCTCGCTCTTCAATGCCGTCTTCTGCACCGTGCTGCCGGTGTTCCTGACCATGGTCGCGGTGGCCCGCATCGGCGCGCCCACGGCGGCCCAGGCCGGGCTGGTGGGGCCGGTCTCGACGCTCTTCATGGGGGCCGTGCTGCTGGACGAGCCCATCACCGGCATCCAGCTGCTGGGTACCTCGCTGGTGCTGGCCGGGATGTGGCTGCTCTCGCGCAAGAAGACCTGAGGCGTTCTATACTGCCCCACTGACCAATTTCCCCGCAGTGCGCCCAGCGCGAACCCGACAACAAGGAGACCCAGATGGCAAAAGCAATCCGCATCAGCAAGACCGGCGGCCCCGAGGTGATGGAATACGTCGACGTCGAGGTCGGCGAACCCGGCCCCGGTGAGGTCCGCATCCGCCATGCCGCCGTCGGGTTGAACTTCATCGACTGCTATTTCCGTTCCGGCCTGTATCCGCAACCGCTGCCAGCGGGCCTGGGTCAGGAAGCCGCCGGCACCATCGAAGCCGTCGGCGCCGGCGTGAGCGATTTCAAGGTGGGCGACCGCGTGGCCTATGCCGGCCGTCCCAATGGAGCCTACGCCGAAGCGCGCGTGATGCCGGCCGATATCCTGGTCAAGCTGCCCGATGCGATCAGCTTCGACACCGCCGCAGCCATGATGCTGCAGGGCATGACCGTGCAATACCTGCTGCGCCAGACCTATGCGGTGCAGCCCGGCGACACCATCCTGTTCCACGCCGCCGCTGGCGGCATCGGCCTGATCGCCTGCCAGTGGGCACGCGCCCTGGGCGCAAACCTGATCGGCACCGTCAGCAGCGATGAAAAAGCCGCGCTGGCCAAGGCCCATGGCGCCACCCACGTCATCAACTACAAGACCGAGAACTTCGTCGAGCGCGTCAAGGAGATCACCGGCGGGCGTGGCGTCCAGGTGGTGTACGACTCCATCGGCCGTGACACCTTCATCGGCTCGCTGGATTGCCTGCGACCGCGCGGCATGATGGTCAGCTTCGGCAATTCATCCGGCCCGGCGGCACCGTTCGCGGTCTCCGAGCTGGCCTCGCGCGGTTCGCTGTTCCTGACCCGACCTTCGCTGGGCAACTACACTTCCACCCGCGCCGAACTGGAGGCCACGGCGGCCGACCTGTTCGCCGTCGTCAACAGCGGTCAGGTCAGCATCGAGATCAACCAGCGCTATGCCTTGAAGGACGTAGCCCAGGCCCATGCCGACCTGGAGGGACGCAAGACCACCGGGTCCACCATCCTGGTTCCCTGATCGTCGCACGGAGCCACCATGGACAAGCCACAACACGACAGCCCGCAGCACAATCCGATGCGCCATCCGCCGGAGCAGGCCAGCGGCAGCGATGGCACGCCCAAATTCGGTCGCCTGCTGCTGGTCCTGATCAGCGCGGTTTTGCTGATCGTGGTCATCACCTTTGCCAGTGAAGCCTACTTTTCTTAGGTGAAGTCGAAATACTTCTGGATGTCTCTCGCAAGTTATCGGTAATTGCCGCGAAAAATGCGTCGTTGGCGCATTTTTCCCCGGCTTGGCCGTCAAATGCACCCCTGCTGCCCATCGTGTCGACCTTGTTCACGATGGGCAGCAGGGGTGAATTTTTTGGCGGGAGAGGGAGATGGAATGGAGTTCGCACGCCAGGCTGCGCGTATGCCTGGGCATGGTCATCGCACTGCTGGCAGGGAGGTCGACGGCGGAAACCGGCGTTAGCCAGACCGAAGTGCTGCTGGGCCAGTCGGCGCCTTTTTCAGGGCCGGCGGCAGAAGTGGGGCGGGATTTCCTGGCCGGCGCCCAGACCTATTTTGCGCAGCTCAATGCCCGTGGCGGGGTGCACGGGCGCCGGGTGCGGCTCTTGAGCCTGGACGACCGCTATGAGCCCGAGCGCGCCCTGGCCATTATCCAGCAACTGGTCTGGCGCGACAAGGTGTTTGCGCTGTTCGGCGTCTCGGGCACGCCCACGCTGCTGGCGTCGATGCCCGCCATCAAGGAGTCGGGCATTCCGCTGTTCGCGCCGTTGTCGGGCGCGCAAGCCTTTCGCCAGCCCTTCAATCGCCAGATCTTCCATATCCGCGCCAGCTACGCGCAGGAAACCGATTTCCTGCTGCGCCAGCTGCAAAGCACGGGGCGCCTCAAGGTCGCGGTGTTCTACCAGAACGATGAGCTGGGCAAGAGCATGCTCGATACCTTGCGCCAGCGTGCGCTGATCTACGGACTGACGCTGGTAGGCAGCGTGGCTATCGAGCGCAACAGCGTGGCCGTGCAGGAGCCGGCCGAGGCATTGCTGAAGGTGAAGCCCGATGTGGTGATCCTGGTGGTGTCCTACCAGCCGGCTGCGGCGCTGATCACGCGCATGCGCGAGGGCGGCTACCTGGGCGGTTTTTCCAACTATTCCTTCGTGGGCAGCGTGTCGCTGGCGGCGCGTATCCGCCAGGGCGGGGCAGGGGTGGAGATCACGCAGGTGGTGCCCTTTCCCAACAGGGCGAGGCTGCCCATCGTCTACGAATACCAGAAGGCGGTCGCGCATACCCCCGGCGTGGCCTGCAACTTCGTCGGCCTGGAAGGCTATATCGCCGCGCGCGCGCTCACGGAGGGCCTGCGGCGGGCCGGTCGCTCGCTCACCCGCGAAGGCCTGATCAGGGCGCTGGAGACGATCACGCCCGATAACTATGATGGCGGCGGCTTCTTCCTGCATTTCCAGCGCGGCAACCACAATGGCTCGGACTTCGTCGACCTGACCGCCATTGGCAGGGGCGGCCGTTTCCTGAACTGAGATTGGCTCGCTTGGTCCGGCGCCGCTCAGTCGGCCGGCTGGCCGTTCTTGCCCACCTTCATCGAGATATGCCGCGTCACCCCGCTGGGGCCGGGGAAGTCTGCAAAGGCCGCCCGCACCATGTAGGGCATGGCGGCGGCCAGACCGGCGCGGTTGCCATCGCTGTCGACCACCACGTCGAAGAGCTTCTTGCCGTCGGATACCGACGAGATCCCGATCTGCAGTCGGCGCAGGAACACCGGATAGCTGGTGCTCTGCATGGGGCCGCCGTTCCAGAAGGGATCATAGAACGGGCCGTAGGGCCCATAGGGGCCATAGAACCCATAGGGATGCGGCCCGAAGCGCCCCCAGCCCGGCGGCGGTCCATAGAAGAAGGGATCATAGGCCGGGCGGGTCACCACCACCTGTTCGGTACTCATGCCATAACTGACATTGACGCTCAACTGGGCCGCCTGGCGGTCGCGTGCCTCGGTAAATCCCAGCACCTGCAGCTCCTGGCGGATCAGCCCGGTGTAGTTGTCATATTCCAGGTTGTTCTGTTGCTCCGGCGTGGGGGCGAAGACATAGCTGCGCCCCGCTGTCTGCGGCGGCCAGGCATGGAAGGACGTGACATTGCTCTCGATGACCGAGGCGCAGCCGGACAGCAGCAGGCTGGCGGCCGCGAGGAAGGTGTAGAGCCAGCGTTTCATGAAGATACTCCAGTCAAAAAAGGCCATCCGGGCGTCGGGCTGGGCTGCCTGTGGTCGGGGAAGGGGCGTGGTGCGCACGGTAGGACCGTCGGCCGGGGCTTTCTATCCCGCCCGCCCCATTCTGGCGCACGGCGCCGTGCCGCTATTGTAGTGCGGCGCCGGCGCCAGCGGTCATGGCGAACCATCGCGTCATGAACAGGTCTGTCAGAGAGCCGTCGGGCTGATTTCCATCCGCGCCCGGCGGGATGATTGGTAAAATCGGGTCTTTGCTGCAGTTGATGATACTTTTGCGGCACGCTGAAATCCGCTGCAACCCGCTATAAGCCCTTATTACCTGCGTTTTCATCTCCATTTCCTATCCCGGACAGGCCTCCATGCGCACCGATACGCCCCAGACGATCTACCGTAAAGACTACGCCGCTCCCAATTACCTGGCCGACACCGTCGAGATGGGTTTCGACCTCGACCCGGCGGCCACCCGCGTGGCCACCCGCCTCACCATGACCCGCAACCCGGCCGCCAAGGGCCGCGACCTCGTGCTCTTCGGCGAGGAGCTGGAACTGGTGGCCCTGCGCGTGAACGGCAAGACACTGTCCCAGGAGCGGGGTGATTTCCGCCTGGCCGGCGGCGTACTGACCATCCCCGCCGCCCCGGCCAAGGCCGAGCTGGAAATCGAGACCCTGGTCCATCCCGAGCGCAATACCTCGTTGATGGGCCTGTATGTCTCCAACGGCAACTTCTTCACCCAGTGCGAAGCCGAGGGTTTCCGCAAGATCACCTATTTCCCCGATCGCCCGGACGTGATGGCGAAGTTCACCGTGATGCTGCGCGCCGACAAGGCCCGTTATCCGGTGCTGCTCTCCAACGGCAACCTGGTCGAGGAGGGCGACCTGCCCGACGGTCGTCACTACGCCAAGTGGGAAGACCCGTTCAAGAAGCCGTCCTACCTGTTCGCCCTGGTGGCCGGCCAGCTGGTCTGCCAGCAGGAGACGGTGCGCCTGCATTCGGGCCGCGATGCGCTGCTGCAGGTCTGGGTGGAAGAAGGCAACCTCGACAAGACCCAGCACGCCATGGATTCGCTCAAGAACAGCATCACCTGGGACGTCGAGCGCTTCGGCCTGGACCTGGACCTGGACCGTTTCATGATCGTCGCCGTGGGTGACTTCAACATGGGCGCCATGGAAAACAAGGGCTTGAACATCTTCAACACCAAGTACGTGCTGGCCAACCCGCGCATCGCCACCGATGTCGATTTCGCCAACATCGAAGCGGTGGTCGGTCACGAGTATTTCCACAACTGGACCGGCAACCGCGTCACCTGCCGCGACTGGTTCCAGCTCTCGCTCAAGGAAGGCCTCACCGTCTTCCGCGACCAGGAATTCTCGGCCGACATGATCGGCAGCGACAGCGGTCGCGCCGTCAAGCGTATCGACGACGTGCGCGTGCTGCGCCAGGCGCAGTTCCCCGAGGATGCTGGCCCGATGGCGCATCCGGTGCGGCCCGATTCCTACGTCGAGATCAACAACTTCTACACCGTCACCGTCTATGAAAAGGGCGCCGAGGTGGTGCGCATGTACCAGACCCTGCTGGGCCGCGAAGGCTTCCGCAAGGGCATGGATCTCTACTTCAAGCGCCATGACGGCCAGGCCGTGACCTGCGACGATTTCCGCGCCGCCATGGCAGACGCCAACGGTCGTGACCTCGCGCAGTTCGAGCGCTGGTACAGCCAGGCCGGCACCCCGCTGGTGCAAGCCAGCGTGGACTACGATGCCAAGCGCAAGACCCTGACCCTGACATTGGAGCAGAGCTGCCCGGCCACCCCCGGCCAGAAGAAGAAACAGCCCTTCCACATCCCGGTCGCCGTGGGCCTGCTGGATGCCCAAGGTCGCGACCTGCCGCTCACGCTGGAAGGCGAGAAGAAGGCCGGCGCCACCACCCGCGTGCTGGAGCTGACCAAGAGCAAGCAGAGCTTCCGCTTCACCAACGTGGCCGAAAAACCGGTGCCCTCGCTGCTGCGCGGCTTCTCCGCGCCGGTGGTGCTGCAGTTCGAATACAGCGATGCCGAACTGGCCTTCCTGATGGCCCACGACAGCGATGCCTTCAACCGCTGGGAAGCCGGCCAGCGCCTGGCCATGCGTCGCCTGCTCAACCTCACCGTGGCGGTGCAGGCCGCGCGCCAGTCGGGCCATGTGGTGGCGGTGGATACGGTGCTCAACAATATCGAGAACGACGGCGCCCTGGTCGAGGCGTTGCGTGCCACGCTCAAGGATGCCGCGCTCGATCCGGCCTTCCGCGAGCTGGTGCTGACCCTGCCTTCGGAAACCATGATCGCCGAGCAGATGGAAGTCATCGATCCGCATGCCATCCACGTGGCACGCCAGTTCCTGCGTCGCTCGCTGGCGCGCGAACTGCGCGAGGACCTGTTGGCGGCCTACCATGCCAACCAGACACCGGGCGACTACAGCCCCGATGCCGCCGCTTCCGGTCGCCGTGCCCTGAAGAACGTGGCCCTGTCCTACCTGGCCGAACTGGATGATGCCGAGGCCATGGCGCTGGCGCAGCAGCAGGACGCCGCCGCCAACAACATGACCGATCGCCTGGCGGCACTGGCGGCCGTGCTCAACAGCGCCGCGCCAGACAAGAGCGAGGCATTGCAGCGTTTCTATACCGAGTTCGAGAGCGAAGCCCTGGTCATCGACAAGTGGTTCACCCTGCAGGCCACGGCCCGCGACGCCGACGTCAATACCGTGCGCACGCTGGCCGAGCACCCGGCCTTCACGCTGAAGAACCCGAACCGCGCGCGCAGCCTCATCTTCAGCTTCTGCAATGGCAATCCCTCGGCCTTCCATGCCCTGGATGGCAATGGCTACAGCTTCTGGGCCGAGCAGGTCATCGCCCTCAATGCCAGCAACCCGCAAGTGGCCGCGCGCCTGGCGCGCAGCCTGGACCGCTGGCGCAAGTACACGCCGGCGCTGCAGGAAAAGATGCGCCTGGCCCTGCAACAGGTGGCCGCCGCGCCCAAGCTCTCGCGCGATGTCTCGGAAGTCATCAGCAAGGCGCTGGCCAACTGAGTCACTTATTTTTTATATCTTTTATATATTTATAAACAAGGAAGACCACCATGAAACGCATCAGCCTGACCCAACACCTGATCGAGCAGCAACGCCTGCACAACAAGATCCCGTCCGAGCTGCGTCTGCTGATCGAAGTCGTCGGCCGTGCCTGCAAGTCGATCTCGCACGCGGTCGGCAAGGGCGCGCTGGGCGAGGTGCTGGGCAGTGCCGGCAGCGAGAACGTGCAGGGCGAAGTGCAGAAGAAGCTGGACGTGATCTCCAACGAGATCCTGCTGGAAGCCAATGAATGGGGCGGTCACCTGGCGGCCATGGCCTCCGAGGAAATGGAAACCATCCACCGCATCCCCAACCGCTATCCCAAGGGCGAATACCTGCTGATGTTCGACCCGCTGGACGGCTCTTCCAACATCGACGTCAACGTCTCCATCGGCACCATCTTCTCGGTGCTCAAGGCCCCCGATGGCATGACCGAGCCCAGCGAGCAGGATTTCATGCAGCCCGGCACCAAACAGGTCGCCGCCGGCTATGCCGTCTATGGCCCGCAGACGGTGCTGGTGCTGACCACCGGCGACGGCGTGCACTGCTTCACGCTGGACCGCGAAATGGGCGCCTGGGTGCTGACCCAGAAGGACATCCGCATTCCCGAAGACACCAAGGAATTCGCCATCAACGCCTCCAACCAGCGCCACTGGTTCCCGCCGGTCAAGCGCTATGTCGATGAAATGCTGGCTGGCGTCACCGGCCCGCGCGGCAAGGACTTCAACATGCGCTGGATCGCCTCCATGGTGGCCGACGTGCATCGCATCCTCAACCGTGGCGGCATCTTCATGTATCCGGCCGACGCCCGCGAACCCAACAAGCCCGGCAAGCTGCGCCTGATGTACGAAGCCAATCCGATGGCCTTCATCGTCGAGCAGGCCGGTGGTGCCGCCACCGATGGCCAGCAGCGTATCCTCGACATCCAGCCGGAAAAACTGCATCAGCGCGTGGCCGTGTTCCTGGGTTCGAAGAATGAAGTCGATCGCGTGACCAGCTATCACAAGCAATAAATGGCAGTCGGCGGCAGGAGAAATCTGCGCCGTTGCAAGAGATGCCGCCCGGCTTGCCCCGGGCGGTTTTTTTCGCCAGCGCTGCTGCCTTCAGTGTTGTGCCGTGGGGGCGCCGGCCTGTGCCTGCCGCACCTGGTTGCGGCCGCCGTGCTTGGCCTCGTAGAGCGCGGCATCGGCGCGACCCAGCAATTCTTCCGGTGAGCGGGCGCATGAGGGCAGCAATTCCATGGCACACACGCCGGCGCTGGCCGTCACCACTCCTGCCGGATTGCCGCGATGGGGCAGGTCCAGCGCCTGGATGCCGGCACGGATCTTTTCGGCCACTTGCATGGCACCGGCGGCATCGGTGTCGGGCAGCAGCATCAGCATTTCCTCGCCGCCATAGCGCGCGGCCAGGTCACCCGGACGGCGTTGGCGTTCCTTCAGGACTGCGGCGATGCGGCGCAGGCATTCATCGCCTGCCTGGTGGCCGTAGAGATCGTTGTACTGCTTGAAGAAATCCACGTCGATCATGATCAGCGAGAGCGCCGAACCGCTGCGCAAGGCGCGCCGGAATTCCGCATCGAGCACGGTATCGAGATGGCGCCGGTTGGCCAGTCCGGTCAGTCCGTCCTGGTGCGCCAGCGATTCCAGCCGCTGGTTGGCCTGGTGCAGTTCGCCCATGACCTGCAGCGCGCGGTCCTCGGCGGCCAGGCGCAGTTCGATCTGCCCGATCAGGCGCCAGCCGAACAGGCCGATGATGGCCAGCAGCAGTATCACTGCGGCGGCGTAGAAGATGGTCTGGTGGCGCCAGGCAGCCAGCGCTTGATCCCGCGCCGTGGCCACCGTCACGATGAGGGGGAAGCCCTGCACCGGATAGTAGGCGATGAAGCGTTCGACGCCATCGAGCGGCGAGACGATGTCGGCATGGCCGCTCTGCTGTCCGGCCAGTATGCCGCGCAGGGTCGGATCCAGGCTCAGGTCGCGGTTGATGTAGGCAGCCTCGAAGGGCTCACGGGTCAATATCTTGCCAGGACGAAGAATGAGCAGGATGGAGCTGTCGCCACTGATCTCGACCTCTCTGTAGAGGGCATTGAAGTGATCCAGTCGCAGCGTCGCCAGCAGCACGCCGGCAAAGCGTCCGTCCGGATGGTTCAGGCGGCGCGACATCGGAATGATCCACTCACCGGTGGCGCGGCTGATGAGCGTGCCGTGGATGGTGGGCTCGGTATCTTCGTGATCGCGGTGATAGATGAAATAGTCGCGGTCAGCGTTGTTGGCATCGGTCCGACGCGGAGGCGAGGAGCTGGCCACCCGGTTGCCCCGGGCATCGTAGATGTAGAGTCCGTCGAGCTGCGGCATTTCGCTGGCCAGCCGGCGCAGCATCGGGCCCATGGCGTGGATCTGCGTGCTACCCACTCCGGCTTCGTCGATACGGTCGCTGATGTTGATCAACGCACCATGGGTGGCCTGGAACACGTCATAGGCATGGCGTGCCAGCGCGCGTGCGATGTTGCCGGTATAGATGCGGGTATTGTCGATCTGCACCGTGCGTGCGGCCAGGCTCTCCCAGATGTGGCCAGCGGCAATGGCGATGCAGATCAGCACGACGAATAGTCGCGCCCGCCGCGCCACCGAATGGCGCGCCACCCGCCCCGCCTTTGCCAGTATTGGCCGCATGTGATGTCTCTCCCCTTGGCCCGGCCTCATCCCTCCCCAGGGCAGGTCGTTGGCGTCAGTATAAGGAGAGGGCAGGCTGCGGCTGGCGGCGATCAGTTCGTGAAAAAGCCCTCAATTCATGGGCTTGGTCACCGGCCGGCGCATCAGCTTCACGCTATGCAGGGCCGTGAGCGCCACCGACAGCCAGATCGGAGCATAGGTCCCCAATTGCGAGGATTGCAGAGTTTCTCCCAGCACGCCCATGGCCACCAGCACCAGCAGCACCGGTTCGACATAGCCGAGGATGCCGAACAGGCCCATGGGCAGGAGCTTGCTGGCGCGCAGATAGGAGGTCAGCGCCACCATGCTGAGGATGCTCAGCCCGGCCAGCAAGAGGGCCATGGAAGGGGTCTGCAGGGTGGTCAGGGTGGAACCGTCCTGGCCCAGCATCAGCAATGCCAGCGGTGCCAGCATCAGCAGTTCCACCACGAAGATCATCAGCGAGTCCAGGCGGATGCGCCGGCGCAGGATGAAGTAGGGAGGATAGCCCAATGCCACGGCCAGGGTGGGCCAGGAGAAGGCGCGCGTCATCCACAGTTCGTGCGCCACGCCCACGCAGGCGCACAGCACCGCCAGCCGTTGCAGCAGGTCCATGCGCTCGCCATAGTAGAAGCGCCCCACCAGCACCATCGATAAGGGCAACAGGAAGTAGCCCAGCGACACCTCCAGTGCCCGGCCATTGACCGAGCCCCACAGGAAGAGCCATTGCTGGAAACCGAGCAGGGCCGCCATGACTAGCAGCAGCAGGCAACGTCCGGGAGTGCCCAGCAATTGCCGCAGGGCCTGGCTCAACTGCGCCAGCTGACCGCGCCAGGCGATCAGGGCCAGCGCCACCAGGACGGTGCCCAGGATGCGCCAGGCGAAGATGGCGCTGCCATCGAGCGGCGCCAGCAGGCGAGTATAGCCGGAGAGCAAAGCGAACAGCGCCGAGGCGAGTACGGACAGGCCGATGCCGCGGCCGATTTCATGAGGATTCATTGCCAGACCAGGAAGGGGGGCCGGCGCATTCCATGCGCTACGGCAAAAGCGCGATTCTACGGCATGCGGCCAGCTCCTGCCCGGTCACGCAAACTGCCCCGGTGCGTGCACCGGGGCAGGGGTGTTGCGGGTCAACGCATCAATCAGGCGCCCGGGGAAGTACCCATCGGGCCGTCCTTCAGTTCGCGGGCGTAATTATTGGGGCGACCGTTGGGCATCTCGTAGCCCTTGTGATCCACATAGCGGCCGTTCTGCCCGCTTTCCTGGTAGCTGGCCGGGGAACCGGTTTGCTCGCCCTGGTAGTTGTAGTACTGGGACTGCGAGGGCGAGGCGTCATATTGTTGCTGCGGCGCTGATTGCATGCCGCTGTTGCCCTGGTCGTAGGACTGCGCATAGGCGCCGGTGGCGAAGGCGGCGGTGGCCAGGATGGCGGCGCCGAGGATGGTCTTGGTCATGGCTGTTCTCCTTTATCCTTGGATGGCCGTTGCGCGATCTGCGCAAACGTGAAGTCATCATAGGAAGCAGCCGGCCCTCTGGCAGTCGGCGCGAGCTGCATCTTCCTGTCGGCGCATTCGCGCTTCTCTGACAGCAGATTGGCCGGCCCGTGGCGCGCCGGGCGGTGCTTCGGACGCGGTCCCGGGCCAGCGCGGTCCGAGCTCATCGGCGCCGGCGGCCCTCTTCTCAAGGCCGTGCGGGCCGCAAGGTGCGCCGGCATGGTACGGCCGTGGGGAGTCCGGCCTGTCAGACGCCTTGCTGACAGCCCGCACGGGTTTTGTGACGAGATATTTCCGCCCCGACGGGATAGGGCACTTGTCAGACGACAAGTCATCCGGCGCCGCTTGTCGCAAAAATGCCCGCTGCTCGCAATCGGTGAGAAATTGATTAGGGTACAGGCTCCCAACCGGGTTATGCTGATCAGGAAAACAAAGCAAAACGTGCAGGAGACTTCATGCAGAATTTCTTCCCGACCGGCTTGCTGGCCACGGTAGCGGCGGTGACTGCGGTGACGATGTCGCCTGCGGCGGTTGCCGCCGAATGCAACAAGCTGGTGATCTCCGCCGATTCCGACTATGCCCCCCTGCACTGGTACGATGGCAAGCGCCTCACCGGCGCCAGTATCGAGATTGCCACGCGGGCGCTGACAGCGCTCGATATCCCGTTCGAGGTGCGCTACGTCGGCCCCTTCCACCGGGTACTCAGCGAAGCCGAGAGCGGTGACGTAGCCATGATCTCCTCGCTGAAGAATACGCCCGAGCGCCAGCAGTACCTGGCCTTCACCTCGGTGCCACTGTTTTCCAATCCCATCGCAGTCTTCGTGGCGCGCGACCGGCGCTTCGCGTTTTCCGGCTGGAAGGATCTGGTCGGCAAACGTGGCGCCATCACGCTGGGCAACCAGTTCGGTGGCGGCTTCGACGAGTTCATGCGCGACAACCTGACCATCGAGACCGCGCAGAAGGTCTACATGAACTTCACCAAGCTCGATTCCGGTCGGATCGACTACCTGATCACGGGCTACTACAGCGGTGTCATCTACCTGAACCAAAGCGGCCAGACTGATCGCTTCATGCCCCTGCGCCCCTTTGTCAGCGAGACCGACAACTATATTGCCCTGAGCAAGGCCAGTCCTTGCGTCAAATACCTGCCGCGCATCAATGCGCAACTGGAGCTGATGCAAAAGCGCGGCGAGCTGCGTGCCATCCTGCAAAGCTTCGAGACCGACCTGCGTATCGATCCGGCTGCGGCCGACGACAAGCCCAGGTCCAGGTAGGCCAGCCGTGGCAAGATACGGGTCTTGCCCCAGACTGACCGAGAAAGGCCCCGCGTGAACCGACATCTGCCGCCATCCCGTCCCCGACAGAGCTACCGACACCTCACTGCCGAACAGGAAAAGCTGGTGATGGCCTACATCGAGGCCCACCTGTCGGAAAATATTACGGTGGCGACCTTGGCCAGCCTGTGCCATATGTCGGGCAGCTGCTTCAGTCGTGTCTTCAAGGCCAGTACCGGCCATACCCTGTGCCAGTGGATCACCCGGGTACGCCTGCAGCGCGCGCGGACCCTGCTGGCCAGCAGCGCGCTATCCATCGCCGAGATCGCCAATGCCATCGGCTTTCATGACCAGAGCCATTTCGTGCGCAAGTTCAAGCAGGTCAACGGGGTCTCGGCCAGGGACTGGCGCGCGCAGCAGCTGGCGCTGTCGCAATGAACAGGGCGCCCGGAAAAAAGGCCCGTCATGCGAGCCTGGTTCTCTGGAGGAAATGCCGACGCCAGGTCAGCGGTAGAAGGGCTCGACCCGTCCCTTGAGCTTGGTCATCATGGGCTGGCCACGACGATCGAGGGCCTTGCCTGCGGGAATCTTGATCCAGCCTTCGCTGATGCAGTATTCGCCGACGTTGGTGAATTCCTTGTCATTGAGACGGATGCCGACGTCGTATTCGAACACGGCGGCATTGTAGTGCGGGCTGCGCGGGTCGACCGAGAGGCGGTCGGGGAAGGCGGGGCGTTGTGCGGTATCGTTCATGTCCGCGATTATCGGCCATAACACCGGCCAAGACAATGCGCGCGGCGCAAGTCCACGCCCGCTCAGGCGCGGGCCTTGGCCACGGCCTCCACCTCGATCTTGAATCCGTAATGCAGCGGCGGCGTAGGCACGATGGCGCGCGCCGGGCGGTGCTCGCCCAGCCACTGCGCGTAGAGTTCATTGAAGCGCGGCCAGTTCTCGATATCGTCGAGATAGATGCGCACCTGCACCAGATCATCCAGTCCGCACCCGGCCGCCTGAAGCACCCGGCCGACATTGTCCAGCACCTGCAGGGCCTGCTCATCGAAGCTGGCATCGGCCAGCTTCACGCCAGTAGCTGTGATAGGCAGCTGGCCGGAGATGAACACCAGGCCGGCCGCCTCGGTGAAGTGGCTGTAGTGGCCGCCCGGGCGGGTCAATGTGCTTGTCTTACCATCCATGAAAACGTCCCCATTGTGTCAACTCGCCCTCTGGCGAGAGCGCATGATAATACGGATACTGCGCTCCCGTGGCACAGGCATGGTTGGGCAGGATGCGCAGCCGGGTGCCGATGGGCAGGCGCGTGACGATATCCTCCGGTACCGTGCCCGCCGCTGCGGCCAGAGAGGAGAGGATGCCGTGCTCCTGGTTGGCGCCGCTGAGCACCAGGCCTTCCAGGGGAGCACCGGCCAGCGTGCAGGGCAGGCCATAGCCGAAATCCCGGGCCTGCCTGGCGGTGCCGCGATCGCGGCTCATGGCCATCCATCCCGCATCGACGATGGCCCAGCCCTTCTCGGGCTGGTGGCCGATGACGGTGGTGAGGACGCTGAGCGCAATGTCGTCGCTGCGGCAGACCCCGACGTTATGCATCACCAGGTCGAAGAACACATAGACCCCGGCGCGTACCTCGGTCACGCCTTCCAGATGCGTGGCGGCCAGCGCGGTCGGGGTGGAGCCCACGCTGACCGTCGCGCAGGGGAGGCCGGCGGCGCGGATGCGCTCGGCCGCATGCACGCACAGTGCGCGCTCCTGCTCGGCCAGCGCGGCCAGCGCCTCGGGGGTATTGAGCTCATAGCTGGAACCGGCATGGGTCATCACGCCCGCCACCCGGGCGCCACCGTGATGCAGCAGGCCCGCCACCTCCAGCAGCAGCTCTTGGTCGGGGCCGATGCCGGAGCGGTGGCCATCGGTATCGACCTCGATGAGGACCTCGAAGACCTGTCCGTGCGCGCGGCCGAACTCCGCCAGCGCCCGGGCTGCGGCGGGATTGTCCACCACCAGCTGCAGCCGGCACCCTTGCCGGATCAGCGCCAGCGCGCGTGGCAGCTTGGCCGGGTCGATGGTGACGGCGTAGAGGATGTCCTGCACGCCGGCCTCAAAGAACTGTTCGGCCTCCTTGAGGGTGGAGACGGTGATGCCGCAAGCCCCCGCATCGATCTGCGCGCGGGTGACCTCCATGCACTTGCTGGTCTTGACGTGCGGGCGAAAACGCACGCCCAGGCTGTCCAGGTGGGTTTGCATCCTGGCGATATTGTGTTGCATGCGCGCCAGGTCGATGACGGCTGCCGGTGTGTCTACGGTGCTCAGGTTCATGGTGGTCTTGGTGGCTGCAAGCCAGTCCGGAGAAAGAGGATGCGCCGATTATAGGCGCGACCACCGCGCTTTTTATTTAGCCAGATTAACTCTTGGATTTAGTCTGACTAAATCGGAGAGCATTTCACCTTCTCCAGGGCGGCACCGGCCTGAAGCGTTCCTGCAGGAACCGCGTGAAGTGGCGAATGCGCGCCGGCAGCCCCGCGCGGTCGTGGGTGAGCGCGATGACATCGGCGTCCGGCGCCTTCCAGCCCGGCAGCAGGCGCACCAGGCGACCGGCGGCAAGGTCATCGGCCACATCCCATTCGGAGCGCAGGATGATGCCGCGCCCGGCACAGGCCCAGCGCCGGATCACCTCGCCATCGTTGCAGCTCAGCTTTGACGAAACCCGCACACTGCGGCTGTGCTGGCCACGGCGGAAATGCCAGAGCGAGACGTCCT
This sequence comes from Herbaspirillum sp. ASV7, assembly GCF_016429215.1. GTDB lineage: Bacteria > Pseudomonadota > Gammaproteobacteria > Burkholderiales > Burkholderiaceae_D > Herbaspirillum. Next base: position 64,264 of record NZ_JAELUH010000011.1, read on the forward strand.
CGTTGTTTTCATTGAGCACGATGCAAGGCAGCTGCGCCAGCGCCTCCGGCGAGGCCGGCATGCCATGGCGGCGGATGAACGACGGCGAGGCGCACAGCAAGCGCGCATTGGGCGCCAGCGCATGGCCGACCAGATTGGACAGGCGCAGTTCGCCGATATGCACCACCACATCATAGCGAGCGATGGTCTCGGCCAGCGGCTGGTCCGATAGCGTCAGGGCGATCTCGATGTCGGGATGGGCTTGCTGGAAATCGGCGACGATGTCGCTCAGGTAGCGCCGGCCGAAACCCAGCGGTGCGTTGATCTTCAGGCTGCCGGCCAGGGCCTGGCGCTGCTGCTGCAAGTCATCGAAGAGGGCATCGAACTGCTGCACCAGTTCGCCACCACGCCGACAGAGCAGCTCGCCCTCGGTGGTCAGGCACAGCCGGCGCGCGCTGCGATCCACCAGACGGATCTCCAGTTGCTTTTCCAGCCCCTGCAGGCGCTGTGTCACCGCCGAGGGTGTCACGCCCAGCTTGCGCGCCGCACCCAGCAGGCTGCCGCTGTCGCGGATGGCCAGCAGGAAGCGGATATCACCGGAGTCGGCCATGTCGATATTGCCTTGTGCAAACGTTGAGGGAGAGTACGGTTGCGATTCTAGCAAGCCCGTCCGGACCATGTGGTGATGTGACGACAGTGCGGGGGCCGGGCACAGCCAGGTCGGCTATAATCGCGGCCACCGCCAGAACAAGTCCCGCCGCGCCCGACGCGGCTTTGTCATTGCAAGAACCAGCATGGTGCTGGTCGTAGGAGAAAACATGAACAACCGCTCGAGAAAACGCCTGATTTACCGCCGTCACCGTATCGGCATGCTCATCGCTGCCATCGAATCGCTGATCGAACTGGAACAATCCATCCAGGACGCCAAGCAGGCTGGCTGAGCAACACGTAGCGATACGTAGTATTGCGCGGTATCGTCTGACCCGACTGAACCGGCCTCGCAAGGGCCGGTTTTGTTTTATGGCGCAGCCTGATGCCCATGGCTGCGTCATTGCCCACTCCATCTGCCTCAGGGATGCAATCGCAATCCCTTGGTCGCCTTGTCGATGGCCTTCTTGCTGCCGCGCAGGGCCAGTCCCACCAGGTCCATGTTCTCCACATCCTCGGCCAGGAAGGCTTGCCGGTTGGCCTCGTCATGGCCGGTCGAGAACATGGCAAACACATAGGGCGCCATCAGCATCTCGCGCTCCACGCCGATGCGGCGCGCCGCCTGCAAGCCCGCCAGGGAAGACTCGAACACCAGGATGGGCTGGCCGCACAGGCTGGCATAGCGATGCCCGGCGGCGTCCACGTAGGGCGCCCCCATGGCGTCGGGCGCAGCGCCGGCGATGCCGGTGGCCAGGAAGGCAGTGACGTTGAGACGCTGCCACATCGGCAGATCGTCGCGCACGAGAATGGCGATGCGGGTATCGAACATGGAGACTCCTGTCATGGATGCAAAGCGGCCATGATAGGAAGTCCGACCGGGCTCACGCTAGAACGTTTGTGCAGGCCCGGCGATAGGCCGCCGGCGAGATCCGGTAGACCCGCTGGAACCAGCGGCCCAGATGGCTCTGGTCGGCAAATCCGACCTCGCTGGCCACCTCGGCCGGTGTACTGCCCCGCGCCAGCAGACGGCGCGCGGCGCGCAGGCGCAACTGCACCAGATAGGCGTGCGGAGCGCAGCCATAGGCGGCCTTGAACTGGCGGCTCAGGCGGAAGCGGTCCATGCCGCTCTGGCTGGCCAGCTCGGCCAGGCCGATATCCCCGCTCATGCCCGCATGCAGCAGCTCGCGCACCCGTTGTATCTGCGGCGATGCCGAGATGGCCGTGGCGCCCGCAGGATCGAGATGGCCGCACAGGCGCACCAGCAGCGCATCCAGGTACTGGTCGCGCGCCAGGCGACCATGGCCTCCATGCAGCGCCAGGAAAGCCCGGTGGATGGTGGTGCTCAACGACCGATCATCGCTGAGCGTGTGGCGAAAGGCCGCCAGGCGGGAGAATTCCGGCAATCCCAGCTGGGCCAGTGTCGGTGCCAGCCATTCCTGTGGCAGGTAGAGCATGGCATAGGTAAAGCCGCCGGCCTCGGGGGCATTGCCATCGTGGATGGCGCCGGGCTCAATGAGGATGGCCTTGCCGGGCGTGCTCACATGCAGCGAGCGCCCGCAGCGGAAGCGCTGCACTCCCTGCAGGGTGACGCCGACGAGCATCTCGTCATGGTCATGCGGATCATAGGCATGGCCTTCGAAATGCGCGCTGATGCTGTCGATGCCATGATCCTGGTCGCGGCGGATGTCTAGCCATTGCTTCATGGGCGTGGAAGGGACTGGGGGTGGTGCATTCTAACTCCCTGCCCGCTTCAGAAGGGTAATGCCCGCTGGCGCAGCCGCACCGCGTATCATTGAGCCATCCATGCGGAAACCCGGCGGACCCCTTGCCATCTGGTCCGCACTCTCTTACTTCATCGAGGCATCGTCCATGCGCATGTATCTCTCCTCCTTCGATCTGGGTTCTGCTCCAGAGCACATCATCGCATTGATGGCCGGCCGCACGCGCGCGGCCATTGTCGTCAACGCGCTTGATCATCGGGAGGCTGCGCGGGCGCAATGGCTGCAGAGCCAGTCCCGTAAGCTGGGCGCGCTGGGCCTGCAGGTGCAGGAGTTGGACCTGCGCAATTACTTCGGAGAGCCGCAGCGGCTGCGCGATGCGCTGGCGCACATCGATCTGCTCTGGGTCAATGGTGGCAATGCCTTCATCCTGCGTCGGGCGATGAAGCAAAGCGGCTGCGACGTCCTGTTGACCGAATTGCTCGCACACGACCAGATCGTCTATGCCGGCTTCAGCGCTGCTGTCGTCATTGCCTCCTCGTCTCTGGAGGCGCTCACGGGGGCCAGCGATCCAGCGGAAGTGCCAGCGGGTTACGCCCCGGAGGTGGTATGGGAGGGCCTGGGTCTGCTACCGTTCGCGGTGGTGGTGCACGTCGATTCCGATCACCCGGAGTCGGCCGCGATGGGAGCGGAGATCCGCTACTACCAGGAGCGCGGCATGGCCTATCGCACCTTGCGCGATGGCCAGGCGCTGGTGCTGCGCGATGGCCAGCTGGAAGTGGTGGGCCTGCCCACATCGTGACGACGACGCCATCCGTTGTCAGTGCAGCCCCGATGTCTGTCCCGGAGCGTGGCAGTGCTGCAGCGCTCCTTCATGGTGTTCTTCGAGGAAGAGCAGGAACTCCATATGGTGGCGCACCGCGACCAGGATCCAGCGGGCCTTGTCCTGCCCGGCATCGAGCTGCGCAATCTGCTCGGCGATCAGGGTGCCGAGGATGCGGCGCGCATCCTCGGGTTCGGCACCGGCTGCCTGCATGCCGATGAGACAGCGTCGCACGGCCGAGCGCACCAGGTCGCCGACGAGCTCTCCTCGCTCGGCCACCTCTGCCAGGCTGCCGATGAACTGCATGTAGCGCGAGGCGATATCCTCGGCGTAATCAAGAAGCATTTCCATCCCCAATCCAATCTGCTGCATTTATACCCTTGCCGGTCCGCATGCGATATCGGGAAGCTCCTGAGTAAAACGATCCGCAATACTCACCGGATCGCTGCCGTGCGGCAAGAGGCAGCTGCGCGGCGGGATGAAAATCCGCATCCGGTCATGATGTGCTGGCGTGATTGTTGATGCGTTTTTTACGCGGAATACCTCAAATGGAACCCGGTTTTTATGCGACGGCCTCTAGATTGAGGGCTTCTTCACTACCGGCTTGCCAACGCAGGCCAAGACTCCATGAGGCCCATCGCCATTCTCCAGCACGAGACAACGCAAGGACCAGGTGTGCTGCGCGATCACCTGGAAGACAACGGCATCGCCTATCGGCTCATCTATCCCTCTGAAGAGGGGGCGGCGCCCATCGATGCCAGCCGCTTCGGTGGCATTGTCGTACTGGGAAGCGATCATAGCGCCAACGACAGCCATGTCTGGATCGAAGACGAGCTGACGCTGCTGCAGGACGCCATCCGGCGCGACGTGCCGGTCCTCGGCCATTGCTTTGGTGCGCAGATGCTGGCCCGGGCCATGGGTGCGCGGGTGCGTCGCCATGTCTGTCCGAACATCGGCTGGAGTCCGGTCTGGGTGACCCCACGGGCGCAGCAGCTGATGGGCTTGTCCCGGCAAGCGACGATCTTCAACTGGCACTACGACAGCTTCGACATTCCCGCCGGCGCCACGCGCACGATGTATGGCAGCCACTGCCTGAACAAGGGTTTTTGCCGCGGCCGTCAGTGGGGTTTCCAGGGCCATCTGGAAGTGACCGCCGAGAGCGTCAGGCACTGGTGCGCCAGCGGGCGCGCGGAGTTGTGCCGCGCCGAGGGGCCGGCAGTGCAGAGCGAAGCACAGATCCTCAGGGAGCTGCACGAGCGCATCGAGGCCCTGCGCATCGTCGCCGGGCAGACCTACAGCGCCTGGATCGGCCAGCTGGACAGGCCGCTGCGGCTGGCGTTACGGACGAGGGCTTAGGCCGACATGGCGGCAGCCAGACTTTCCTCCCTCCATCCCTGGATGCGTTCGGTATCGATCCCGAACAGGTCCAGTGCCCGGCTCACCGAATGCTCCACGATGTCATCGATGGTCTTGGGCTTGGCGTAGAACGCCGGTACCGGGGAGCAAACGATGGCCCCGGCTTCGGTGACGGTACACAGGTTGCGCAGGTGGATCAGATTGAACGGCGTTTCCCTGGCCATCAGCACCAGCGGCAGACGCTCCTTGAGCACCACATCGGCGGCGCGGGTCAGCAAGGTGCTGGTGACACCGCTGGCGATCTCGCCCACGGTACGCATCGAGCAGGGCGCCACCAGCATGCCCAGAGTGCGAAATGAACCGGAGGCGATGCAGGCCCCCACATCGCCGATAGGGTGGACCACATCGGCCAGCGCATGCAGCGCCTGGCGCGACAGTTGCGACTCGTATTCCCGCGTCAGCTCCCCCGCCTTCGAGATGACCAGGTGCGTTTCGATGCCCAGCCCGCGCAGCATGCGCAGGGCGTGCTCGGCGTAGATGATCCCGGTGGCGCCGGTGATGCCGACGATGAGGCGCCGCCGGCCGCGTTCATGGCGCTTATTCATCGCTCTCTCCCAGCGCATCAAAAAGCGCCGGCGCGAAGGGGCGCGGATCGACCTCCTTGAACTGGGCGCGCTTGAACTCCTCGCGCAGCGCGAACGGTGCGGTGCAGTCGAACACCATCTTGCAGGTGACCCCGCGTGCCGGGAGGGCTGGGTTGAACTCCGGGGATTGCGAGGGATCGAGCACGTGCCCATTGACCTTGGGCAGCAGCATGGTCGACATGTCGCCCTGGAAGCGTGTGGTCATGGCCCACAGCACGTCATCGCTGTCGAAGGGATCGACATCGTCGTCCACCACGATCACGTGCTTGAGCTCGGCATAGGCGGCAAAGGCGATCAGGGCGGCCTGGCGGGCGCGGCCATCGTCGAGCGCCCGGGTCTTCTTCACTTGCAGCACCGCCAGCAGCTTGCCACCGCCAGCCGTATGGGCATACACCTGCTGGACGAAACCCGGCATGGCCGCTTGTACCGCCTTGTAGATGCTGGCCTCGGTCGGGATGCCTGCCAGGCTGGTGTGTTCTCCGCCCGGGCCCACCAGCGTCTGCAGAATGGCACCGTGGCGCATGGTCACGGCCTTGACCTTGATGACCGGCAGCGATGGATTGGCCGGGCCGGTATAGCCGGGGAACTCCGGCATCGCCCGGCCGGTGTTGGTATGCACGTCTTCGCGCATGCGCACATCAGGCAGGATTTCACCTTCGATGACGATCTCGGCCCGGGCGATCGATTTCTGGTCGACGCTGACCGCCTCCACCAGCTCGACCGGCTTGCCACGCAGGCCGCCGGCGATGGCCAGCTCGTCATAGCCGAACGGTGTGGTCGGCGCCTCGAAACAGGCACCGATATGGATGGCCGGATCCAGGCCCATGTTGATGGTGACGGGCAGGGCTTGCCCGCGCGATTCGGCCTTTTTGCGGAACACATCGATGTGGCGGTCCGGCGCGAAGAAGATGGAGAGCTCGTCGCGCCCCTGCACGCACAGGCGATGGATGGTGACGTCGCTGTGGCCTTCGTCGGGATCGGTGCCCAGTACCAGACCCATGCAAAAGAACGGACCGGCGTCTTCTTCGGTATTGGTGGGGGCGGGCAGGAGCGTGCGCAGGTCGAAGCCGGGATCGCTGGCCAGATGCACGATCTCTTGCGAGGGCGCCTGTGCACGCGGCACCAGCACCGGGGGGATAGCCTCTTCGATCGCCCGGGCCATGCGCTGGGTCAGGCGCGATGGCGCGCAGTCCAGCAGCAGGCCGACGCGTTTGCGGCTGGCCAGCAGACCGACCAGCACCCGGCTGCCCGGATAGCCCTTGATGCGGTTGAACATCATCGCCGGCCCCAGTCGGGTGGGACGGGCGACCGTGCCGCCGGCGCCGATGCGCTTGTAGACGCCGGCCAGTTCCGCATGCGGATCGACTTCACGGCTGGTTTCAATGAACTGGCCCGGCACGCGTTCAAGCCGGGCCAGCGCGCTGCGCAGGTCTTCGTGGCCTTCGCTTGCCAGTGGGGGTTGTTGATTGGTCGGCATGGTGCGCTCCTTGTTGTTGACAGGCTCCATTACACGTCCAGCCATTGATATGATCAATCCGGATAAAATGCCTTATTTAATAAGATATCCTTATCAATTGAGGGGGGCCATGGACTTCCGCCAATTCCGTACCTTCGTCGTCGCCGCCGAGGAGCAGCATTTTGCCCGTGCGGCCGAGCGGCTAGGGATCGCCCAGCCGGCAGTGACGCAGCAGATCAAGGCGCTGGAAAGCGCATTGGGTTACCGATTGTTCCGGCGCGCCGGGCGCGGGATCGTCCTCAGCGATGCCGGCCAGGCCTTTCTCCATCACGCACGCCAAGCCCTGGCCAGCGCCGACATGGCCGCCATCGTCGGGCGCCGGGCCAGTCGCGGCGAACTGGGACGCCTGTGCATCGCCTATACGCACTCGACCATGCAGGAGGCCGAGCTGCCGTCCCTGCTGCGGCGTTTCAACCAGGCCTTCCCCGACATCGACCTGGAATTGCACGCCCTGACCGTCCAGGAGCAACTGGCAGCCCTGGAGGACGAGCGCATCGACGTCGCCTTCCTGCGCACCCCACTGGGCGAGGTGTCCAACGCCATCCGGCTCACGGCGTTCTCGCACACCGTGCTGGACGTGGTGCTGCCGGCCGGCCATCGCCTGGCGGCGGCGCGCAGGATCGGTCTGCGTGATCTGGCCGGGGATCGCCTGGTCATGGTCAACGACCCGCCGGGCGTGGGACTGGGGCAACACGTCTTGCAGCTATGCGCCGATGCGGGCCTGCATCCTTCGGCGCTGTTGCGGGCGCCGGATGCCGTCACGGTGTTGGCACTGGTATCGGCCGGCTTGGGGGTGGGGCTGGTGCCGAGCACCTTGTCCCGCTTCGGCGGCGCCGGTGCGATCTTCCGGCCGCTGACGGCAGCCAACAAATTCTCCGAAGTCGTCATCGCCACGCGGCTGCTGGATCGTTCCGCCACGGTGGTCCAATTGCTGGCGCTGGCCCGGCAGGTGGCTGTGCCGAGATCGGCTGTACCCAGATAGCGTCGGGCGCAGCTACCCGGACGTGGTGCAAGACAGGGCCGTCGCATGAGTCCAGCTGCGCAAGGTGTCGCCGAAGCCGCCCCGGGTCTTGCTGGCCAGTCTGGCACTGGTGCTCACGCGCGGCGTGGCGCTCCAGGCGATGGACGCGCCCATGGCCTGCAGCGCGCGTACCAGTGCAACATCCTCGTGGCAGGCGAGGGGTTTGAAACCACCGCACCGGAGATACGCTGCGGCCGAGATGCCGAAGTTGGCACCGTGGATATGGGTGTGGCCGTCGCGGTCGCAATACTCCGAACCGAACCTGCGTTGCACGTGCTCAGGATGTTCGCGCCAGTCCAGTACGCCCACCGTACCGCAGACCGCATCGGCCTTCAGAGCTAGCTGGGCCGCGAGCCAGTCGGGCGCGACCAGGGTGTCGGCATCGGTGAATGCCAGCCAGCGTGCGCCCGCCGCCAGCAGGCGGCTGGCGCCATGCGCGCGCGCATGGCCCACGTTGCGCACGGCTACCTGCGCGATCTCCACAGGGTGGCTGGCGGCGATGGCGGCGGAACCGTCGGTGCAGGCATCGAGTACCACCGTGATGCGCACCGGTTCGGACAGCAAGGCGGCATGGCTGGCCGCTGCCCGGGCCGCCATGAGGCAGCCCTCAAGCAGGTCTTCTTCGTTGTGGGCGGGGATGACGATGCCGATCATGCTGTTTCTCCGTGGGGACACTTCTGCCACAGGTCGAGGCGGAACTGTTCGTCCTCATAGTGGGCGCAAGCGCGCAACTGCAGATGCTGGTCGAACAGCGCGTGGATGTCGGCCGTCTCCTGCTGGCGGTCCTCGAAAGGCAGCTTCCAATGGCAGGCCAGCAGGTAACCGGCTGCACTCAGACTGGCTACCGAGAGCCGGACCGTCCTGCGCAGCTGTTCGTCGTCCAGGTAATAGCACAGCTCGGAGAGCACGATGAGGTCGAACGGCGCGGGGCCACTGTCGGGCGATTGCTCGGGCACGCTCTGCCTGGCGACCTGGACATGCGCGTGCTCGCGCAGGCGTTCCAGGGTGAGGCGTACGGCTTCATCGCAGAAGTCCGAGGCCCATAAGCGCTGGCAGCGTGCAGCCAGCGCCAGGGTGAGCGCGCCATTGCCGCAGCCCGGTTCATAGATGCTGACAAAGTGCGAGCGCGGCAGCGTGGCCAGCAGGATGGACTGCTTGCGTTGCTCGTACCAGCTGTCGGCGGTATGCCAGGGGTCAGCACTGCGGGCATACAGGGCGTGGAAGTGCTCGGCGTTAGTGCTGGGCATGGTGATGGTCGGCAAAGTCATAGGAAGAACACCTCGTAGGGACGGACGAAGTGAGCCAGGACATGGGCCGGCAGGACCGGACTGCGGCCCTCGTCTGCGCCGATCTGGCTGCGATAGCATTGCAGGGCCCGACGCTTGCGCTGTTCGACTGCGGGCGTCAGCGGCAGGCAGTGGGCTCTCTTCCACGGAAAGCGTGCATCCTCCGGCTGCGCCCAATGCCAAGCCCAGATGGGCAGCTCGACCAGCTTGCAGCCGATGTCCGTCTCCATCTCGCCAGCGACCCGGCCGACGGCTTCGTGGTCGGGATGCCCGTCCAGCCTCCAGGGAGCGAACAGGATATCGGTGGGCGCAAGATACGCGTGCAACCATCCCCGCAGCTCGGCCCGATAGGTGGCCACGGCGCCGTCGGGCAGGCCGATGCGCTCGATGGCGGCGTCTTCCAGGCCGAGCAAGCGCAAGGCACGCCGGCTTTCCCGGGCGCGCATGTCGGGCAAGCGGGCGTACAGCGACGATTGCCGCGGATGGCTGCCTTCACCATCGGTGACCGCCACCACACGCACCTGCCGCCCCATGGCCGCCAGCTGACAGATCAGGCCACCACAGCCCAGGGTTTCGTCGTCGGGATGCGGTGCCAGGATGACCGCGCGTGAGCGGGCCGGCAGCAGCCGCTCCAGCTCGACCCGGGGCAGCGCCTCCAGCCTGCCGCAGTGCTGCCAGGCGTGTTCTGGGGTGCCACTGTCGATATCGATGTGGCGGAGGCTGTCCTGGGCGGCGCAGTTACTCAGAGTCAGAGTCGCCATGGAGATTCCTCGCTTTCCAGGCATAACACGCCCAGTTGCGCCAGGTCCCGTTCGGCGTGGCTCTGGCGCAGCAACACCGGGAGATCGGCCAGGATGCGCGCGCTGTGGCGATCCTGGCAGTAGGGCGCGGGACCGAGGGCGCGGCCGACATGACAGAGCACCGCCTGGCTGGCTGCCTCCACCTGCAGGCGGGTGCCCAGGGCCAGCTGCCATGCCGTCGTGGCCGGATTGGCATCGATGAAGCGCGCGGCCTCGCGCAACCGGTGCAGCGCACCGCCCAGCAGACAATCGACCTGGCCCAGGTGCGCCAGCGCATGTGGGTCGCTGCGGGTGAGCAAGGCCTGTCTGAGCGTGTCGGCCAGGGCGGCGGCGGCACCGTACCAGCCGACTGCAATGCCGATGGCGCCATGCCAGAATCCCGCACGCTCCAGGTAGAAGCCGGGCGAACCGACCGGGCTGGCATGGACGCCCTTGAGCCTGACGGTGGCAGTGCGGGTGGCGGCCATGCCGACGGCCTTCCAGCCATCCTCCTGCACCGAGATGCCGTCCTGGTCCAGGTCGACCCAGGCCAGGCAGACCTGCCCCTGGGGATCGCGATAGCTCAATAGCGCATGCGTGCACAGCATGGCGCCGGAGCACCAGCGCTTTTCACCCTCCACTACCAGTTGCCCTTCGGCCGCGGTGCGTCGGGCATGCAGCGTGGTGCCGGGAACCTCGGCGCACCAGACGCCCCACACGGAAAGCGGTGGAACCTCGGCGACACCGGCCTCGGCAAGAATGGCCAAGGCATCGGTATGGGCTTCATAGAGCTTGAACAGGTTGAGGTCGCGTGCGGCGACGGCAGCCAGCACCCGCCATCGGTCCAGCGTCGCCCCATTGCCCGGCAGGGGGAGCGCGTCGAGATGGTTGTCGACGGCCTGGCAGAGGATTTCTCCGACCAGGCCGGAGAGATCCTCCTGGGGGCAGGTGTCGATACGCTCGGCGATGAGCTGGTCGAAAGCGTCGGCGATATCGGGGTGGTCGGTAGCTGCCATGATGTCCTGGAACAGAAGAGGGAAGGGACGAGGCCCGGTCAAGGCCGAGTATCGTGAAAACCGGTGGGCCTGGATGTCGGCAGACGGCGTGGGGTGTCGTAGGAGGATGGCGGTTTTGGCGACGGCATCCGTCGTCCGGCGAGATCGCAATGCATATCCGTGTCGCCCTGTCCCCGTGTCCAGTAGCGCAGCCTGAACGCGGGGCAGGACGCAAACTCTTCTTCAGGGTATCTGACGGCCGATGGCGGCGCCGTCTTATGGGCGGCGGCCCCGGGCTTGCCTAAGCTGGCGACTTCTTCATGCGCGTCCTGCGCATTGCCGCCAGCCTGTCCACCCCGCCCTTGAATTGAGAGTCCTCCATGCCGACCAAGAAAGCTCCCGCCCCAAAGAGAAACGCCCACTCCACTCCAGCCGGCAGCCCCGGATCCGGTTCGCTGCTGTCGACCATCTCGGGTCCGGCCGATGGCCAGCCCGCTTTTTCGGCGGGCGAACGCTCGCCGGCCGAACTGCTGCGCAAGATCGCCGGCAGCAACGCGGTCTCTGCGGCCTTGCCCGATAACCCCAACAAGCCCGGTGAAATCGGCACCCAGGGACGTGTGGCTCCCACCGGCGCCAGCGTCGACGCTCCCGACCCGCTGGTGCGCGCCAGCACCGTGAGCGAAGCCCATGGCTCGCTCAAGACCGGAGCCGCACAGGCGCTGCCAGGCGCCAACGCCCTGGCCGATTCGCTGGATCGGGTCAGGGCCGACGATAGCGACCAGGCGCTCACCAGCAACCAGGGCGTGCCCGTGGCCGACAACCAGAATTCGCTCAAGGCCGGATTGCGCGGACCGACTTCGATGGAGGACTTCCTCCTGCGCGAGAAGATCACGCATTTCGACCATGAGCGCATCCCCGAGCGCGTGGTGCACGCGCGCGGCTCGGCCGCACACGGTTATTTCGAATGCTACAAGGCGCTTACCGAGCTCACCTGCGCGGCCCCCTTCGCCGAGGACGGCAAGCGCACGCCGGTGTTTGCGCGGTTTTCCACCGTCGCCGGTGGCGCCGGTTCGGCCGATACCGTGCGTGATGTACGCGGTTTTGCCGTCAAGTTCTATACCGATCAGGGCAACTGGGACCTGGTGGGCAACAACATCCCGGTGTTCTTCATCCAGGACGCCATGAAATTCCCCGACCTGGTGCATGCCTTGAAGCCAGAGCCGCACTTCGGCATGCCGCAGGCCTCCAGCGCCCACGACACGTTCTGGGACTTCGTCTCGCTCATGCCCGAGTCCACCCACATGCTGCTGTGGCAGATGTCGGACCGCGCCATTCCGCGCAGCTACCGGATGATGCAGGGCTTTGGCGTGCATACCTTCCGCTTGGTCAATGTGGACGGCGAGTCGGTGTTCTGCAAGTTCCACTGGACCCCCAAGGCCGGTACGCATTCGCTGATCTGGGACGAAGCCGTCAAGATCGCCGGCGCCGATCCCGACTTCCACCGGCGCGACCTGTGGGAAGCCATCGAGGCAGGCGTCGCCCCCGAGTGGGAGCTGAGCCTGCAGGTCTTCTCGGAAGAAGAGGCCGATCGCATGCCCTTCGACATCCTCGACCCCACCAAGATCGTGCCAGAGGAACTGGTGCCACGGGTGGCGGTGGGCCGCATGGTGCTGGACCGCAACCCCGACAATTTCTTTGCCGAGACCGAGCAGGTGGCGTTTTGCACGGCCCACATCATCCCCGGGATCGACTTCACCAACGACCCGCTGCTGCAGGGACGCATCCACTCCTACCTGGATACCCAGATCAGCCGCCTGGGCGGCGCCAACTTCCATGAGCTGCCCATCAACGCGCCGCTGCGCGCCGTCCATAACAATCAGCGTGACGGCATGCATCGCCAGACCATCCACCGGGGCCGCGTGGCCTACGAGCCCAACTCGCTGGGCGGTGGTTGTCCCTTCCAGGCGGGGGCAGCTGGTTTTCACAGCTTCCCGCAGCCGGTAGAGGGCGACAAGATCCGCGCCAAGCCCGAGAAATTCGCCGAGCACTATGCGCAGGCGCGGCTGTTCTGGGAGAGCCAGACCCTGGCCGAGCAGCTGCACATCGTCAATGCCTTCCGCTTCGAACTCACGCGCGTGCAGACACCGGCGGTGCGCCAGCGGGTGGTCTCGTTGCTGGTCAACGTCGATCCCATGCTGGCCCGGCAGGTCGCCGATGGGCTTGGGTTCCCCGTGCCCGAGGCTGCGCCGGTGCTGGTGGATGAACCGACCCGCTACGGCGCCTCGCCTGCGCTGTCGCTGACCGCCTATCCGGGCGAGCTCGGCATTGCCACCCGTCGCGTGGCGATGCTGGTGGCCGATGGCGTGGACGGCGCCATGCTCACGCAGATCTATGAGCATCTGTTGCAGCAGGGTGCCGTGCCGCGACTGGTCGGCCAGAAGCTGGGGGCGATCAGCTGCTCGGCTGGCAAACCGTTCCAGGTCGAGATCACCCTGGCGGCGGCGCCCTCGGTGCTGTATGACGCGGTGGTGCTCGTCGACGGCCAGGAGAGCGCCACCGTGCTGGCTGCCGACCCGCTGGTGGCCGAGTTCCTGCGCGACCAGTACCACCATTGCAAGCCGCTGCTGGCGCTGGGGAGCGCGGTTTCGGTAATCGACAAGGCCGAGTTGCCTGATGTATTGCCCGATGGCCAGGACGACTTCTCGCTGGCTGTGGGCGAGGCCGGCCAGGTCGATGAGCTCCTGCAGCAGTTCACCGAGGCATTGGCGGGGCAGCGTGAGCTGGGACGCGAGACGCTGGCATGAAGGCGTCGGCCTTCGCCATGACGCCTCATCAAGCGGTGCTGGCATGTCTGTCGGCGCATGCCCACGCACGATCGTCCCCGCGACGAGACTCATCTGCATCTCGACCAGGGGCAAACCGAGACCACGCTGTCGCTGCCGCCCGGTCACTACAAACTGACCGACCAGTTCGCCGACGGTGAAGAACATTCCTACGGCCACATGATGTCCCACGGTATCAACATCACGGTGAAGTAACGACCAGGCCTTCTTGCCTCCGGACGGGCAAGCAAAAAGGGCCCCGCAGGGCCCTTGCTTGCCGAGGTGGGATCAGCCGTTGTTGCCGCTGTTCCCGCCATGGCTGTTCTGGCCACCCTTGCGGCCAGCTTCACGAGCCTCTTCCGAGCTGAACTCGTGCGCCGTGCCTTTCTCGTGCGCTGCCTTGCCGCCCTGGCTGGCGATCTCGCGTTGCTTGTCTTCATCCATCGAGGCGAAGCCGCGGTTGCTGGTGGAACCTTGCTGGTTTTGCTGGTTTGCCATGGTGTATCTCCTTGTATGTCAAATGAAACGAAGGGAAGTGCGGCTAGTCTCGCAGGGCCGACAAGGACTTGGCTGTGTCTGTTGCCATGTCTGCCTTGCGAACTTCCATCTTAGGGAGTGCCCGTCTGCGGCAGTATCGGCGGATGACTTGAAGTACGGCCGTCGTCAGCTGTCATCCTCGCCAGCATCGCTGAAGATGAGTCCGCTGGGTCGCGAGATATCGATGATCGAACCCGCGCAAGCTGGCGGCTCAGGCATGGTGGCCATCATTGGCAGCGTGTTTTTCGGCCTGTTCTTCAGCCTCGCCGGCTCCGGCCATAGGCGGATGTTTGCTCCATCTGTCGGTGGCGACACCCGCTGGAAATGGCCATTCTTCCGGACGCTTAGCTAGCTGCTGACTTTGCATCGAAGTGCGTGCGCGCTTCCGATATCGCGCGTTTATTTGCATCAGCCCACTTGACCAGCGACATTACCGGCTCCAGCAGCGTCATTCCTAGCGCAGTGAGTTCGTAATCTACCCGCGGCGGTATTGTCGGATAGATCGTTCGGGTAATCAGTCCGTCGCGTTCCAGACCGCGCAGGGTCAGCGTCAGCATACGTTGTGAAATGCCATCTATTTCCGACTTCAACTCATTGAACCGCTTAGTCCCATTTGCCAGCGTGGCAATGATGTAAAAGCTCCACTTGTCGCCGACGCGATCCAGGATTCCCCGGGTGGCCTGGCAGCCTTCTGTCTCGGGGGACGGCATGTCTTTGGGTAGCTCAATGTGACTTGGTGACATACATGTGCCTTCTTGTGAATTGATGAGGAGAACCATACCATCCCCTTATGGTTTAGTAATTCAGTTCATCCAAATCATCCTAATCGTCCCACTCATCCAAATTACTTAGTTCGTAATTTATACCAAGGAGCCGCTATGTCGCATGTCCTGCTAATCACTTCGAGTCCTCGTGGGGCTGACAGTCTTTCTTCGCGATTCGCCACCGAAATTGCCGAAGGCATCAAGACTAACTCTTCCGGAACGCTGACGGTGCGCGATCTCCTGGCAGATCCGCTTCCCCATATCACTTCCGCGTACATCCAGGGGCGTGTCACAGCCCCGGAGAATAGAACCCCCGACCAGGTCGCGGCGGTGCAGCTCGCCCAAGAGCTGGTGGATGAGCTCAAGGCCGCCGATGTAGTGGTGATTGGGTCGGGCATGATCAACTTCGGCCCCTCCTCGCAGCTCAAGGCCTGGTTTGATCACGTAACTTGGCCGTCGGTCACGTTTGGCTATGGGGACAAAGGACCGAAGGGCTTGCTGACGGGTAAGAAGGTCTACCTCGTTGTCGCAGCAGGTGGGGTGTTCTCTGAAGGAGTGTGGGCGCCGTTTGATTTCCAGAGCAACTACCTTTTGCACCTGCTCAGTTTCATCGGCCTGACAGACGTTGAAATGGTACGTGTGGAGGGGACGGTGTTTGGGCCGGACGCGGCAAAGGCAGCGATCGCAAATACTGAGGCGTCCGTGCAAGCCCTGTTGACCAAGGTGGCATGATCTTGATGGTGAAGTAGACGGTCATGCCGTCAGGTTTCAGACATGTGCCAACTTGCAGGGCAGGCCGCTCGGGAATTTCCTGAGCGGCCTGTGTGTTTTCTAGGGAAAATCACTACAGCCAACGGCAAAGGCATTGCCTAAGATGACTTCATCTTGAGGAGATCATCATGTTCACCACCTTCCTGCTGACTGCCGTTCTCTCTACCCTGATCACCGTGGTCCTGTCTTCGCTGGGCATCTACCTGTTTGCCGAGTCGAAGTGGCGTCACCATCCGCTGGCGCACAGCGTCGGCGAGCTGGTGGGCCCGATCCCGGTCTGACTCATTCAGGCGGCGCTGCCTCAGCGCGCCGCCCTCCCGCTGTCTCCCTGAATCCTGGTGGATTTGGTTTGCCTCCCCGGTCAACTGGCCGGGGATTTTTTTTTGCCTGGAGGAAACGGAGGGGCAAGGAGATCGATCCCACGGTGGCCCACATCATGCAACTGGGCACAGAAGAGGTCGTTGATGCGGGCTGAGCGCCGCAATGACTTGTGTGGAAAATAACTCCGTTTCCGTCAAGATCACATCCTTTCTTTGACACTTCAATAAGCTTTTCGGCCCAGGTGATACCGTCTGGCCGCAGGAAATGGCTTGCTGGCGGTGTTCGGCGATAAAGGAGGATTGACTCAAAGTCCAAAATCTTCCTGCAACCGACCAATCAAGCTCGCAATGGGGCAGTTTCCGATGTAACTCAACAAGCCGAAAGCAATAACAGGCAGCGACAATCGGCCAGAAGCGAATTCGAGAACCCCTGTCCTCAAGCGTCCAGAATCCACCGACCGCCGCGCCGTTCACTTGAAATCGGTCGAGACAGAGACTTCCTCCCACGCGTCGATTTCCGCGCTCATCTGCGCCAACTTCTCGCGAACCAATCTGACTGCATCACTGCCAAGCAGGAGATGCACCGGTGCCTCCGGGGAGCCGGCAATCTCCAGAATCACCTGGGCGGCGATCGTCGGGTTACCGAGCTGATGGCCGCTCTTTTCCTGACGAGCCCGACGGATGGGGTCGATCACCGCATCGTAATCCCGGATGCTTCTTGGCGACCGGACCATCGAGCGGCCCGCCCAGTCGGTGCGGAAGGAACCTGGCGCCACTGCGGTTACCTTGATCCCGAGATCCGCCACTTCCTTGGCAAGCGTCTCGGAAATCCCTTCCAGTGCAAACTTGCTGCCGCAGTAGTAAGCGATGCCAGGCATGGTAATGAAGCCACCCATGGAAGTCATGTTGATGATATGGCCGCTGCGTCTTGCCCGCATGGAAGGAAGCACCGCCTTGATCATGGCAACCGAACCGAAGACGTTTACGTCAAATTGCCGTCGCATCTCCTCCAGCGGGGATTCTTCAAGTGCGCCTTCGTGCCCATAGCCGGCGTTGTTGACCAATACATCGATTGGTCCGAGCTTGTCGGTCGCTGAGGTGATGGTTGCGGCAATGGAGGGGAAATCGGTCACATCGAGTACCAGGGCAATCGCGCGTTCAGCTGCGGATTTCTCAAACTCCTGCTTGGCGTCTTGATTCCGTACCGTGCCTATTACTGAATGACCTGCTTGTAAGGCCGCCTCCGCCAAGGCACGGCCGAATCCTGAGCTGACGCCAGTAATCAGGAAGTTCAATTTTCTGGTATTGCGCATGTTTATCCCTATTCTGCTATGGTGAGACCTCCCTCCTGGCTGATCTGGCCCGGTATCCTGGGAAGCCGATGGAAAATATGATAGTCAAGCGCAACTGAGTGGAATATGCCGGTTGACATTCAATGTTTGCCTAAAACTATGAATGGATCCATGTCGAGAACCGTAAAGAAGCTCACGCAAGAGAAATGGGATGTGCGTCAGCGCATGGTGAGTCTGCTGAGCGACCTCGCCCCGGGTGAGGGCTATAACCTGTCGTTTCTCCCGGATGTGAGGTTTCTCAGATCGAACCGGTCATTGAATGAAACGCCGGTCTTGTACGAGCCCGGAATCGTCGTTGTCGTCCAGGGACGAAAGCGTGGATTTCTGGGAGGACAGACCTATCTCTACGACGCGCATCACTATCTGGCCGTATCTGTCCCGGTGCCGTTCACGATGGAAACCGACGCCAGTGAAAAGAAGCCGTTGCTGGCCATCTATTTCCGGCTGGACTTCCAGCTTCTCGCCGAGTTGCTGCTGCAGATGGACGATGCCGTTCCCTCCGCCAGTCCCGTGACGATGTTTGCGACCGAGATGGACGACAGGATGGCAGGCTCCGTGCTAAGGTTTCTGGAGGCAATGTGCAATCCGATGGAAGCACGTATTCTGGGCAAGGCGCTGGTGAAGGAGATCTACCTGCGCGTGCTGACAGGCGAGCAGGGCGCTGCCATGCGGGCGGCGCTGCGTAACGACGGGCAGTATGGCAAGGTGGCGAGGGCCATCAGGAAGATCCACGCCGCCTATCGGGATAAGCTGGACGTTGAACAACTGGCCCGCGAAGCGGGGATGAGTGCGCCTTCTTTCCATGCGCATTTCAAGGCGGTCACCGCCACGTCGCCAATGCAGTACCTCAAGTCGACACGCTTGCATCAGGCACGTCTGCTGATGCTGCGCAAGGGCCTGACAGTTGCAGTAGCCAGCGCCCAGGTTGGCTATGAAAGCGCGTCCCAGTTCAGCCGCGAATTCAAGCGCCTATTTGGACTTTCTCCCATCGAGGAAGTGGCGCGGATGAAGAGTGCTTATGCACTTCCCGATCCGGACCCTTCCGCGATTTACGTGTCATCGCACTAAGGCGCCATCTGCTGCCTGCTAGCGCCCTCGTTCGGCACCACCGTTGATCTGGATAATCTGTGCGGTCAGGTGGCAAGCCTCGGGGGATGCCAGCCAGGCGACGGTATTGGCGATATCCTCGGTTGTTCCGGCACGACCGTTCATCGTTTCCGCCAGTTTGGCCTTGTGTTGTGCGTCCGGGAAATCGCCCGCGATCTCTTCTGCGGCACGCTGCAGCACAGCCAAGCGCCGTCCGATGATGATGACCTGCGCATTGATCCGCGCAAACTGCCTGGCGGTGCCATAGCCGATACCGGTACCGCCGCCACTGACCAGCACTACCTGATTCATCGTTCTTCCTCTCATTCAGAGCAGTTCATTCGAAGACAACCATTGCGGTTCATAGGCACCCAGTGCGCGCGCCGGGTAACGCCATGCGATCGGCGCACCCTCGATCTGCGCCGGTGCAAGCAGCCGCGCCGCCGGCCCCCATGATGTCGGCTCGACGTGCGCGGTGCGATCCTGTGGCGTGTCCGCTGCGATCCTGGCCAGCTCCCTCATCGGCTGCGGGCGCAGCTGCAATGCCGCTGCGGTACGCGCCAGCGATGCACGAACCTCGACGCCCACGCCCTGCGTCATTCTCATCGTCAATCCACGCAGAGCGGCTGCGGCCATCAGATGCTGCGACGCCAGGTTGCTGTCATTGACGACCTTGGCTGATGACAATTGATCTCTGTGCATGTCCGCCTCGATTGCTTACGGTGTGGCAAAGATCGGTTTGTTTGAATTTATTGTCAACGTTGATTATCCTGATCAACTGATTGAACGATCTGCTTCCTCCACCATGACCAACTACCTTAATTCGACCCAAGCCGCGGCAAGGCTGGGGGTGTCGCGACAGACGCTCTATGCCTACGTCAGCCGCGGCCTGCTGCATGCCGAGCCAGGTGCCAATCAACGCGAGAGCCGCTATTTCGCCGACGATGTCGAGCGGGTCGCGGCACAACGTGCGCGCGGCCGCAAGCCGAAGGAAGTGGCCAAGGCGGCGCTGGACTGGGGCTCTCCGGTACTCGAATCGGGCATTACGCTCATCGATGGCGGGCGGCTCTTCTACCGTGGCGCGGACGCACTCAAGCTGGCTGACCATGTCAGCCTGGAAGAGCTGGCCGCCCGATTCTGGCAATGCGATAGGGAAACCGCTTTCGGCTCCCAGGCTGCCGCCGCTCCTGCGGTGTTGCGCGCATTGTTCAAGCACTATGGCGACCAGCGCGCGGAGCAAGTACTGCTGCCGCTTTTTGCGGTGGCCAGCGAAGATGGGGCGACCGCCATCTGGCAGAAGGCGAGTGAGCGTCAGGCGCAAGGCTGCGGGGATCTGGTCCGGATCCTGGCGGCCTGCCTGTTGCGTACCCGTCCCGATACCAGCCCGATCCACCAGCAATGCGCACGGGGATGGGGCGTGGGACATTCGGGCGCCGAGCTGATCAGGATGGCGTTGGTGCTATGCGCCGACCACGAGCTCAATGCATCGAGCTTCACGGGCCGGTGCGTGGCCTCGACGGATGCGAGTCTGCGGGCAGTGGTGATCGGCGGACTCGCGGGGCTGTCCGGCGGACGCCACGGCGCCACCACGGCGCGGGTGGAGGCGCTCTGGGACGAAATCGGCACGCGCGATGTCGAAAGGAAAATGCGCGAGCGACTGTCGAGGGGGGACGATCTGCCAGGCTTCGGCCACACGCTTTATCCGGACGGCGATCCGCGCGCCAGCTATCTGCTATCGCGCATCTTGCCGCGCCATCCTCAATGGGCGGCGATGGTCGCGGCCGGAACCGCTCTGACGGGTCAAAAGCCCTCGGTGGATTTCGCCCTCGTGGCGCTGCGCAGGCATTTGCGGCTTCCTGTGGGCGCTGCGTTCGGACTGTTCGCGCTGGGTCGCTCGCTGGGATGGATTGCGCACGGACTGGAGCAACGCGAGCAAGGCCACCTGATCAGGCCGCGTGCGGTGTACACCGGCCCTCAAGCCGAGGATAGTCCTGCCGAGCCTGGGCGGCCTCGCTCCCGTGGACGCTCGGCAGGTCGGAAGAGCTCACGCAGTGCCATGCCAAAAAGCGATCTGCCTGCCAGCTTTTTCAAGACACGGTAGGGCCAGTCTGACGGTCACTGCCCACTGCCCACTGCCCGCCTCGATAATGCCCGCGCACCGGGCCGGTTCCCGGCGCGCTGGGGCTGTCCCGATCAGCGCGCCGCTGATGTTGCCGTGCAGAGCCGGTGCGCTACGCTCAGCACCGCCAGGATCGAGGCTGTGGTGATGTTGGCGTGACAGCCCACACCGAAGCGCGATCCAGCTATCGCAGGCAGGGCCGCTTCGACGATGGCCACTGCGCTGGCGTCCGAGCCCGCGCCCAGGCTGCGCTCCTCATAGCTGTCGATGCGTATCGACAGGCCCAATGCTGCCACCGTTGCGGCGATGGGGCCGTTACCCCATCCTTCCACGGTCCGGGCATTGCCATGGGCATCGGCCAGTTCCAGCACGATACGTTCCCCTTGCTCATGTTCGGACAGGTGGTGGCTGCGATAGATAAAGCCGGATTGCTCCTGCACCGGTAAGAGATATGTGCGTTGGAAGATGTCCCAGATCTGTTCGCTGCTCAATTCCGTTTCGCTGGCGTCGGCCAGTGTCTGTACGATGGCGCTGAACTCGACCTGCATGCGGCGCGGCATGGTGATGTGATGATCCCGCTGCAGCAGGAAGGCGATACCGCCCTTGCCCGACTGGCTGTTGACGCGCACGATGCTGTCGTAGGTTCGCCCCAGGTCCTTGGGATCGACAGGCAGGTAGGGAACACGCCAGGGGGCGTCGGTTTTTTGCGCGGCAAAGCCCTTGGCAATGGCATCCTGGTGCGAGCCGGAGAAGGCGGTGAAGACCAGGTCGCCGACGTATGGGTGGCGAGGATGAATGGGCAGGGCCGTGCATTCTTCGGCGATACGGGCGACCGCCGCGATGTCGGAAAAGTCCAGTCCCGGCGCAATGCCTTGCGTATAGAGGTTCAACGCCAGTGTCACCACATCGGCGTTGCCGCTGCGCTCGCCATTGCCGAACAGGCAGCCTTCGACCCGTTGCGCGCCGGCCAGCATGGCTTGTTCGGCGCAGGCCACGCCGGTGCCTCTGTCGTTGTGGGGATGCACCGACAGGATCAGGTATTCCCGCCGCTCCAGTCGCCGGTCCATCCATTCGATCTGGTCGGCAAAGATGTTGGGGGTGGAGACTTCCACCGTGGTCGGCAGGTTGATGATCATCGGTCGCTGTGGTCCGGCGTCCCAGGCCCGGATGGCGGCGTTGCAGACCTCCAGCGATACCTCCAGTTCGGCCATGCAAAATGTCTCGGGGGAATATTGCAGGATCCATTCCGTCTCGGGATGGGCTGCCGTGAGCCGCCTGAACAAGGCGATGTGGTGCTCCACCATCGCAACGATCTGCGCGACGCTCATGCCGAATACGATCTCGCGCCAGGCCGGCGCGATGGCATTGTAGAAATGCACGATGACACGGCGGGCGCCGGCTACGCTGTTGACCGTTGCGGTGATCAGGTCTTCGCGCAATTGGGTCATCACCATGGGGGTGACGTCTTCGGGGATCAGCTGTTCGTCGATCAGATGGCGGACGGTCTCGAAATCGATGCGCGAGGCGGCAGGAAAACCGACTTCGATTTCCTTGAAGCCGATGCGCACCAGTTCATGGAACAGACGCAGCTTGCGCTCGCGATTCATCGGCTCGAACAGGGCCTGGTTGCCATCGCGCAAATCGGTGGACAGCCAGATCGGTGCCTGGCGCAATGTCCGGGACGGCCATTGGCGGTCGGGCAGGTCGACCGGGGCGGCGGCTTGGTATTTCTGGGAAGGATCAGTCAGCATGAAAACACTCCAGGGAAAATCGCAAATACCTGATTCCCCTGGCTTGGAGCAAGCTGGCAATGGTCGGGGTCAGGGGAGTCAGGATGGTCCGTGGCGCAGACATAGGCGCGGACCCCGGCCAGAAGTCAGTGCTAGTAGGTGATGCAAGCGGCCGGATGCGGACATGGAAGACTATTCCCTGCGAGTTGTTGTGCCTCCGATATTAGGCTTGCACATTTCTGTCATCTACATAAAAATCGACAGTTTCTTTATCTATTTGGACAAAGTGCGCAGACATGGGCTTTTACGCGACTGAAGACGGCTGGGAAAGCTTCGGCCAGGGCGCCGGGGTTGCGGCTGATCTGCCCGTATCCGGTGTCTCTGCGCGCTACCCAGCGGGTTCGGTTGTCCCCATGCATCAGCATCCACAGGGGCATCTGATCTATGCCGACCGGGGGCTCTTGCGTGTCGAGGCCGAGAGCGGGCAATGGCTGGTGCCGCCAACGGCTGCCGTGTGGCTGCGTTCCGGCGTGGCGCATCGTCTGGTCATTCCGGTAACGTTGCAAGCGCATGGGCTGTTCTTTCGCGAGGATGTGTGCGCGCGTCTGCCGGCCTCTGATTGCGTGGTGCAGGTCTCGCCCTTGCTGCGGGAGGTCATCATCGCGCTGGCGCAGGCGGGAAACGAGAGCCTGTCATCCCGGCGCATGGAGTTGCTGGCTGCGCTGGTGGTCGAGGAAGTGCTGGGCCAGCCCACGCTGCCATTTCACCTGCCATGGCCCACGAGCGGTTCCAGCGCAGCGATCGCGCGCGTATGCCAGGCCTTGGTGGACGACCCGGCAGATGCCGCTACCGCCGGTGAATGGGCCCACCGGCAAGCCCTGGGGGAGAAGACCTTCCACCGGCGTTTTGTCCAGGCCACTGGCATGACATTCGGCAAATGGCGTCAGCAGCTGCGGCTGTTGTCCTCGCTCACGCTGCTGATGCAGGGCACGCCCATCACGGAGGTGGCGCTCAGCAGCGGCTATGACAGCCACAGCGCCTACACCACCGCCTTCGGCAAGCAATTCGGCAAACCGCCTTCGGCATTCCTGCAAGACAGGTAGGCAATCCCGTTGCTTCAGCGCCAGTGCAGGCGAGGGTCGGCGAGGAGCTCCGCGAAGGCTGCCCGCGCAATGCCCAATGCCTGCCCGGCCTGGACCGAGGTGCAGGCCGCCGCCATCCAGGGATGGGCGAGGGCAACGATATCGGCGCCGTCCGCAAAGGCCTGTTCAATGGCCTTGGTGATGCTGGCATGACAGCGTTCTGCATCGGCTTCGATAAAGAAGCGCCATACTTCCGGTACATGTGTCACGGTGATCAGATCCGGCCTTTTTTCCTGGCTGCAGAACAGATCTCGTACCGCAGACAGGGCCCCCTGCGCCGCGCACAGCACGGTCAGCCTGCCGCTCTGTGCCGTCGCAGCGCGGGCCAGCGCCGCATCGGCGCGTACCACCGGAACGGCAATGTCGGTCATGTCATCAACTGCGGCCCCTAGTGTTGCGCAGGTGACGATGATGGCATCGGATTGAGCGGCGAGGGCCTGCAGTTGATTGCGCAACTCAGACCTCAGTGCGTCGGTGAAGCCACCCGCGGCAACGACCGCTTCGCGCAACTCCGGCAGGTTCAGGTGATGAAGCTGCCCGGCGGGAATATCCAGTTCCTGTGCAGCCTGGTCGAAGACAGGCCGGTTCGCGGCCATGGTGTGGAGCAATGAGATTGGCATGCTTGGAGTAGTATTGGTTGATCGGAAGGGCATCAAGACCAAGGGGTCAAGATGCGAGAACGCATCTCACGCTATTGATGAAATGGGTTCCAGATATTCTGGAGAAAATCTGCCTCGATTACCTGCACATCTCATGATCAAAACGCCAGAAAAGAAACCAAGTCATGATCGGCTGACTGCCTTCATCAAGACCTTCAGATTGCGCGCCGGCCGCTGGCCGACGGCGGGCGATGCCGAGACCGCCAGCCTGTTCGTCCTGGCCGATGCGCAGGGCCAGGCTGCCGAGCTGGCCTTTCGCAGCCGTGGCGGAGCGCCACGCAGGCAGGCGCCGATACTGGCGAGCGCGGCGATCGAGTTCGGGGCAGCGGCCAATCCGCTTACGGGGGCATTGCCGGAGGAACTGCTGATCTCTCTGGAAGAGGCACCCCAGATCAGGGCCCTGTCCGAATTGCTGGTGGCCGAACACGCGGTGGGACGTTGTGGCGGTGCGACCGTCTGCGACCGCTTGTGCGAGGTGATCGTGGTGCTGGCCATGCGTCGTGCCATCGCCATGGGCACGGTCAACGCCGGCCTGCTGGCCGGTCTGGCACATCCGCAGCTATGCCTGGCCTTGATTGCGATGCATGATGATCCGGCACATGCCTGGCGTGTCTCCGAGCTGGCGCAATTGGTCGGCCTGTCGCGTAGCGCTTTCACCAGCCTCTTTTCCCAAGTCGTCGGCAAGACGCCGGCATCGTATCTGACGACATGGCGCCTGGCGCTGGGTCACTACCGCTTGCGTTCAGGCCTGAGCGTCAAGGCGGTTGCGCCCGATGTGGGCTTCGGTAGCCAGGCGGCGTTCTCGCGGGCCTTCTCGCGTGAATATGGCTATGCGCCTTCGGCGCTGAAATGAGCTGCCGCCAGCGATGACGCCAGGCCGGCTCTGCACGCTCACACCGATCCGGAAAATTCCCGCGTACGCTGCTCCATGGCCTTGATGACGGCGATCATGTCGTCGCTCTGGTGGCCCAGCGATTCCGTCTCGGCATAGAGGGCGAGACAGGTATCGATCAGCGGTGAGACCATGCCGGCTTCACGCGCTGCCTCGACAACCAGGCGATTGTTCTTCAGCACATCGGAAATGCCCGCCTGCCTTGAAAAATCCTGTTGCAGCAACTTGTTTGCCTTGATCCTGGAGACGTCGCTGGCCATCGGACCGGCCGCGAGGATGGCGGCAAATTGGCTCAGGTCGAGCCCCTGCCGGCTGGCAAAGTGCGCGGCTTCGGCCAGGCCCGTCACCATCGTGATGAGGAACAGATTGACGGCCAGCTTCATGCGCAAGGCACCCGGCACCGCACCGCAGTCAAAGGTCTGCTTGCACATCGGGCCGATCAGGGGACGGACGATGCCGACCTGATCCGCTTCCCCGGCGACCATGGCAACCAGCTGCCCGGCTTCGGCCGGCTTGCGCGAGCCCGACACCGGCGCTTCCACATAGCGGCCGCCGGCTTCGCTGATGGCGTGGCCGAGCGCTTGCGAGTAGGCCGGGGTCACCGTGCCCATGTTGACCAGCGTGTGGTCGTGTACGTAACGAGTGAAATGCTCACCGTGACGATCAAGCACGGCGTCAATGGATAGCTCATCGGCCAGCATCAGAATGACCAGCTGGCAATGCTCGAACAGTGCCTGCTTGCTGGGCGCGACGATCGCACCGTGATCGGCTAAGGTCCCGCATTTCTCGGGCGAGCGGTTCCATACCATCAGGGAAATGCCCGCACGTGCCAGGTTCAGCGCCATGGGTTCACCCATGGTGCCCAGTCCGATAAAGCCGATTGGTTTGGAAGAGGTATCTGGCATGGGGTCTCCGTCGTCTGCGCTCTTGTGGAGCTTGTATTAGGGTTTCGCCTTACCCGATGATGTCGGGTGCAGCACGTGAGCGCATGTTAACGATTCATGATACTTTCGAATATCAGATAATTTTGATTTGAGACTTTGGATTTTCGAATATATGCGTCCCACCTTCGATATCGATGCCTTGCGTACCATCGTGGTGGCGACCGAGCTCGGTAGTTTTGCCCGTGCGGCAATCCAGCTAAGCCGTTCGCAATCGGCCGTCAGCATGCAGCTCAAACGGCTGGAGGAGCAGGTCGGTCACGCGCTGTTCCAGCGCAACGGGCGCGGTATGGCCCCTACCGAATCTGGCCAGGAACTGCTGGTCTACGCCCGCAAGATCCTCGAATTGCACGACGAAGCGGCTGTGGCTGTTGGCGCCGCCGCGCGGCATCCCACCGTACGCCTGGGCTTGCCGCAGGATTTCTTCGAAGACGTCATGCCGGAGGCGATCACGCGCTTTGCGCGGCTTCGGCGGGGCACGCATGTGGATGTACGCGCCGGTAACAATCATGCGCTGGAGGGGGAGGTAGGTGCCGGTCGCCTGGATATGGCGATTGCCTTTTTCGAGGCTGGCCAGAGCAATGCGGGCACGCTGCTGGCGTCGATACCGATGGCATGGCTGGGTCCGAAGAAGCTGACCCGCCTGGAGGAAGAACGGATTCCCCTGGTGCTGTTCGATCACCCCTGCCTGTTTCGCCAGACCGCGCTGCAGACGCTGGACCGTCACGCCCGTCCCTGGCGCCTGGCGTTGACCACTCCCAGCCTGCCCGGTGTGTGGAGTGCGTTGCGCTTCGGACTGGGTCTCACGGTCAGGGCTGTGCACCGCCTACCCGCGTCGGTCAGCGACGTTGGGGCGAGCTTGCGTTTGCCTGCGCTGCCGGCGATCGAATTGAGATTGCTGACCAAGAGTGGTTTATCGACGGCCGCCGCTGACCTGGCCGGCATGCTGGAAAAGGTGACGCGCGAGCAGATCGAGCTGCAGGCGTGAACATCGCGATGGCGCAGATCCGGTCGGCACCACCGTGAGGCCAGATCAGCGGCCTGCTTCTTGGGATGTCCTATTCAAAAATTCAAATCTTGCACCTTTCTGGTAGGTCATTGGTTTCGTAGAGTCATGGTGTACCAACAAGGAAAATTTCATGGCTGCAATTCTTCCGGCAAGAGGCCCGCAGATGCCGTTCTTGATTTTCCTTCTTCACTACCCGCCAATGAGGATCCAGATACCATGACTCAAACCATTTTTGTCGCAGGCGCCACCGGCGCCATCGGCAGCCGTCTTCTGCCCAGGCTCGTCGCGCTCGGTCACCGCGTCTACGGGTTGACGCGGTCCGCCGCCAAGGCGCCGTCCCTGCTTTCCTTGGGAGTCGACCCGGTGGTGGCTGACGTATTCGACACCGAGGCATTGACGGCAGCCATGGTTGCGGCCAAGCCCGACATCGTTATCCACCAGTTGACGGATCTCCCGCGTGGCCTCGATCCCAGCCAGATGGAAGAAGGCGTGCGCCGTAACGCGCGTATCCGTGCCGAGGGCACGGCCAACGTCGTAGCGGCTGCCCAAGCCGCCGGGGCCAAGCTGTTGGTGGCACAGAGCATTGCCTGGGCCTACGCACCTGGTAATGAACCCTATACCGAAGAGTCACCGCTCGATATTCGTGCGCAGGGCCTGCGGGCGATCAGCGTCGGCGGAGTGGTTGCGCTTGAGCAGGCCGTGCGTGAGGCGTCCGGCCTGAACGGTGTAGTCCTGCGCTACGGACAGCTCTACGGGCCGGGCACGGGCGAAGACATCAAGGGCGACAAGAAGTTACCCCTGCACGTAGACGGCGCCGCCACGGCCGTGCTCTTGGCGATGCTGGCGAACAAGCCAGGCGTGTACAACATCGTCGGGACCAATGCCACGGTCGATACCAGCAAAGCGCAACGCCAACTCGGCTGGCAGCCAGACTTTCAAGGAGATGGCTTGTGAACGTGCGCTCGATCAAGCAATCGCTCCAGGCCTGGCCGCGCTCGTCCTGGATGGCAGGCACCTTGCTGGCGGCCGCCGGCATTTGGTATGCAAGCGGCCCGGCGCCAGTTGGCGCCAAGGTCCCGGCCTGGTTCGCAGAGATCTGCGGCGCTGCGCAGCAGATGTTCAGCACACCCGTCAATAGCGCAGGAGAGAGCGCACGACCGGCGACGACGACCAGGATTCTCTCTTGCGAGAAGCTGGCCGACATGCCGGGCAAGTCGGTCACGACGATGCTTGTCAACTTCCCGCCAGGCGCCTATACGCCCGCTCACCGACACCCGGGATCGGTCACCGCTTTCGTGGTCAAGGGGGCAGTGCGTTCGCAACTGGCTGGATCGCCGGCACAGACCTATCCGGCCGGGAGCACCTGGTTTGAGCCCACCATGGCGCTGCATATGTTTGCGGAAAACCCCAGCGCGTCGGAATCTGCCGAGCTGCTTGTGATGTTCGTCACCGAAGAAGGTTGCGGCCCGTTGGTGATACCGGAGCCTAAGTCCTAGTCGATGGCGCTCCCGGTGTATGCGGCGGGTGGCTCGGACCTGGCTCGCTCTGGCTGGATGGGTTTCTGGATGGGCCTCTTTATGCCGGGCAGTGCCGCCGCGCAAGAGTTGTGGAAGCAGTGAAAACCGATGGTGATGTTCCAGGTTTCAACCCGACGAGGTGGGGGGCAGACTGACATGCAGCTTGCTTGCTCCAGCTCCCTTTATACGCAAGCGCGCCGATTACTTAAACAGGTTCGGCTGAGGGTCTTGCTTCTTCCAGAAGCCATTGCGCAAACGCCTTGATGGCTTCGCTGCCAAGTTGCACCGGCTCAGGGAGAACCAGACAAAATGTCTTGGAGATGCTGCGGTCTTGCGGCCATGGTGCGACCAGGCGGCCTTGCGCCAGTTCCGCTTCCACATACAGGCGTGGCACCAGCGCTACGCCCAGGCCGGCCAGCGCGGCTTCGATGAGCATGCCATGCAAGTCATAGCGGGGACCTTGGGCCGCGTGAGTCAGGCTGATGCCGGTCTGCGCTGCGTAGCGCTGCCAGGCGTCGTAATTCTGACGTCGATGCAGGCGGGGCAAGGTGTCGAGTGCGGGCGTATCGGCTGCTCCCTGAAGCAAATCAGGATGACACACTGGCACCAGCACCTCATCCAGCAGAGGATAAGTCTGCATTCCCGCCCAGGCTGGATGAGCAAAATGAATCGCCGCATCTAATCCGCTGCCAGCCAGCAGGAAGGGCTCCATCCGTTGTGCGAGATGAACCGTGATGTGGGGATGCAATGCAGCCAAGCGCGGCAGACGGGGTATCAGCCAGCGCATGGCGAAAGTGGGGCTGACTGCGATATCCAGGCTGGCCCCATGGGTGGGCTGGGACATCAGATGCTGACTGTCCCGATCAAGACGCTCAAGCGTTTCCCGAACGTGGCTGGCGTAGCGTTGGCCATGCGGCAGCAAGCGCACGCGATTGCCGATCCGCTCGAACAGCGTCACCCCCAGGAATTGCTCCAGGCGCCCGATCTGGCGACTGATGGCACCCTCCGTCAACGCCAGTTCTTCGGCGGCACGTGCAAAGTTGCCGTGGCGTGCCGCCGCTTCAAATGCCATCAGTGAGCTGTTGCTGGGAATCTTGCGCCGCATCGTTTTCCTTGCCGGGAGCTGGTTAGGCCAGCGTTACCTTTTGTCAGTGAAGCTTGTCTAAATATCGATTTATTGGCTCTGATGTGGCATCTATCATGACAACTCCTCAACCAGACAGGTCACCGCCAGGGTGACCGTGGATAAACGTCATTATGATCTATACCGTCGAATGCAGCTTTGCCGATCCCCTCAGCGAGGCAGAATGGAACGACTTCTACAGCGTGGAAAAGCTTCCGGCCCTCATCTCCGTGTCAGGCTTTCGTACTTCGCAGCGATTCAAGGCCGTCACCAAAGGCTGCCCCACCTATCTCGCGCTGCATACCATCGACAATCACGAGGTACTTCTCTCAGACGAATACCGCCGCAAGGGGGGCGGAAATTTCGCACGCTGGCAGCAGCACATCACGGATTGGCACCGCAATCTCTATGAGATGGCGGCACCTGCGCCAGCCCTGCACGAGGGAGAGTATCTCTTGCTCAGCGCCGTCGGACCCGACCCGCTGTTGCTGATGGGGCTGTCGCCCTTGGACATGCATGTGGTGGCATTGGAGAAATTCCCGCAACGGAGATGGATGGCGGTCTTATCCGGTCCCATCGATACAGACTGTGTCGATCTTCCTGACGGCGTCGCGCTCTATGTGCCGATGACCGCGCAACTGAGCAGCAGTAGCGAAGCGGCAGTGCGCAAAGCGAGCTGACGAGATGCCAAACGTGACCCTCTTCATCCGCGATGACCAGATGCCCCGAGCAGAATGCCTGGACAGGCTTACCGCGAGCTGCGAACAACTTTGCATCGGGATTCTGGATGCGCTGCCCGAGAACATCCACATCATCTACGTCGCCGTCAGCCATGGGAAAGGTCATCCTGCATTTGCCGACATCCGGTATCGGATGTCGGCACGCCGGACGCCAGCAGTCATGGAAGATTTCATGCAGCAACTGGAGGCTGCCATACAAGCCCATACCGGACTGGTGCCACGCATCCGCTGTTTTGCCTATGCGGCGCAGGCCATTCATGCGCTTAACTGATAATCCACCAAAAGCAATGAGATGAAGATGAACTTTCCCAGCCAGCAAATCGGAGACTTTTCCGTCACCGCCATCAGTGATGGTTTTCTCAGCGCACCGCTGGATATGTTGTCCAACATCGATCCCGCCGACGCTGCCAGGATTCAGCGTGATGCGGGGGTAATCGATCCATCTGCCATCCATATCAATTGCTACCTGATCCGCAGCGAGACGCGAACCGTGCTGGTCGATGCTGGCGCTGGCGGTTTCAAGCAATGGGGTGGCAGGTTGCGGGATAACCTGAAGCGGGCGGGTGTGCTGCCGTCCGACGTCGATACTATCCTCCTGACACATGCTCACCCTGATCACATCGGTGGCCTGCTCGATAGCACCGGAGAACCTTGCTTCCCGAACGCCGAGTTGGTACTGCATGCGCAGGAACTGGCCTTCTGGCAGAGCGATGCCAATCTTCACCGCGCCAGCGAACGGGCACGCGGCAACTTTCTCTTTGCGCGCCGGGTCTTCGAGAAGTATCGGGACAGGCTCCGCGTCTTCGTCGGCGAAGAGGTGCTCCCTGGTATTGGCGCCCAGCCGCTTCCTGGTCATACGGCCGGACATTGTGGCTATCGCATCCAGTCAAAGGATCAGGACTTGTTGATCTGGGGCGATATCGTCCATTTCCCGCACCTGCAGATTTCTCGCCCGGAGGTATCCATCGCATTCGATCTCGATCCGCAGCTCGCCGCGCAGACCAGAGTCGGTTTGCTGGATATGGTGAGTGCGGACCCTGTCTCTTATACACATCTGACGCTGCCGACGATACACTACAAGTGTAGATATCGGTGGTGGCCGGGGGATTAAAGAGGGGGGGGGGGGGGGGGGGGGGGGGGGGGGGGGGGGGGGGGGGGGGGGGGGGGGGGGGGGGGGGGGGGGGGGGGGGGGGGGGGGGGGGGGGGG
>NZ_JAELUH010000120.1 GCF_016429215.1 Herbaspirillum sp. ASV7
CCCCCCCCCCCCCCCCCCCCCCCCCCCCCCCCCCCCCCCCCCCCCCCCCCCCCCCCCCCCCCCCCCCCCCCCCCCCCCCCCCCCCCCCCCCCCCCCCCCCCATTTTTAACGGAGTCTCGTGGGCTCGGAGATGTGTATAAGAGACAGCCGGTATTGACGCCCAGTTTTCTCCTCCGCGTGAACAGCTTGCTTTCCTGGCGAAGGGAGAGGGGGCTCGCGACCTGCCAGAAATCTGGGCGGCACCGTTGCCTGTCGTCGTTGAGGCGTTGGAGCGCTACGAGACCTATGAGGAGGTGCTTGCCAATTTACCGGATGTCGAGGTAATCGTGGCAGTTCGTGCCGACTAGCCGGGAGCAAGGATCGGGGCGCCATAAAATCATAGCCCCCGACGGAATGGGGGCAATGGCCTTTTGTCCCCTGCTAGGTGGGTGGAATAAGGGCGGCGAAGTGGCTTGAGACTGTTCGTCAGTTTATGGCTCTAGAAAGCAAAAGGGCTAGCCTCGAAAAGGCTGGACCGAATGCCTGGTTCTCGTGGTGCTGATGGGGCAATCGAACCGTCGACCTACTAATTACGAATCTGCAGGGAAATATATATAAATCAATGAGTTAGTTGTTATTTTGCTCCGCAATTCAGAAAATTAGCGATCCGCAAGGCTAATTAGGACGCGGCTGGATTTGAAATTGCGGAGCAGAATCTCGACACTTCATTGCGAGTGATTCAGTGAGGGAATGCTTACCCGCGCGCTCCCTACATCACTAAAGCCGAGGTGTAAAATGTGCCCCAGGAAAATTGTGGAAATCTCGCCGCATGAAAAAATTTTTAAGGGGGTACGGTGGATATACAGCAGATTTTGAATAATTTATTGCAAAGAAAACAATTAGAGCCATACATCACTCATCTGCGTTTTCCTCGTTACAAAAATCTAGCCGAGAATTTGCGAGTGGATTTTTCGCATCCGATTACCGCGCTTGTTGGCCAAAATGGAACGAATAAGAGCTCGATACTCCGGGCGTTATATGGCGCGCCTGGTTACAACAACCTAGGCAACCTTTGGTTCTCGACGTCTATCGACCCAATCGAAGAAGGCGACGGAGCGCCAAACTGTTTCATTTATGGCTATCACAATTTAGAAGCAAAACAGAACACCGAAGTATTGAAGTCGCGCATTAGCAGAGAAGATGATCCTGATTACTGGGAACCATCGCGACCCATCGCGCGTTACGGCATGCAGCCCTTTAAACGTGGGTTGCCTGAAGCTCCAGCGGGAGGAACTCGTACGCGCTGGAAAAATATTCGCAAAAACGTCGTGTATATCGACTTCCGAGCACACTTGAGTGCGTTCGATAAATTTTTCTACCATGGCCAAGTTAGAAGCCATGGCGACGATCTCAAGCAGAAGAAGGAATTTATTCGGGCGCGATCGGGGCGATTGAAAGCTGCAATTGAGAGCAAAAGCAAGTCAGTGAAATGGCATGTCGAACGTATTATTAATTCTGAGAATTTGCTTTTGTCGAGGGAAGAGGTAGCGAAGGTTTCGGAAATTCTAGGAAGGGAATATACGGAGATAGCTCTTATTCGTCACAACTATTACTGCCAAGATGGATACACAGCAAGAATGAGGGCAGCTAATTTGCAGTATACGGAGGCATTTGCCGGTAGCGGCGAATTTTCTGTTGTCGCATTAGTGTATGCGGTGCATAAGGCATCGCAGGCTTCCTTGATCCTGCTGGACGAGCCCGAGGTAAGTTTGCATCCGGGTGCACAAGAGCGGCTGATGAATTACTTGGCCGAATCTGTAAAGACAAAAAAGCATCAGGTCGTTTTATCAACACATTCACCGGCTATTGTGCGCAATTTGCCGCCTGATGCCATAAAGCTGCTGATGCTCGATTCAGTTTCGGGAAAAGTTATATTGCCGAAGCAATCGTCGCTGCCAGAAGAAGCATTTTTCCATCTGGGTGAGCCACCCGCGGGAAAACTAATGGTTGTTGTCGAAGATAGACTTGCTACGGCGTTGGTGGAGAAGATTTTGCAGTCTGAAGGAGAGGCATTCAGCCAGCTCTTCAAGGTTGTCTATTATCCAGGGGGCGCCAGTAGCATGTGGACACATCATGCTCCAGGCTATGCAGCAGAAGGACGAAAAGATGTTTTGTTCTTGCTGGATGGAGATCAGTATTTCTCCGCCATTCCTAACGCCGATGATATTCCCGAAGCGCAGAATGGTGTTCTTGGCGACGCCATAAAAGCGTTTGCAGGTTGTTCCGTTGATTTTCCTATTGATGGTGGAAAAAACGGTGGAAATCGAGCTCAACTGATAGCAACGCAACGAACGTTCATTGCTTGGGCTTCGAAATACGTTCGATATTTGCCCGACACCAATCCCGAGGCGTTTGTATGGAACAATATGTACCGTACGCGTGAAGAAGGTGAGAAGCCTGTAAAGGATGCAAAAAAGAAGTTCGAGCAATACACGAAGAACGTACTAAACCTGAAAGAATTTGTTGATGTTAATAGCGATGAAATTTTCAGCGTCCAAAGGATGGCACTGGGTACAATTCCAGACGAGCATCCTGATTTGTTGGAAATAAAATCCATTCTGCAAGACTTTGCAAAGCAGAAATAAATTCAGGAATTCTATTGATGGCAATCCAAGTCTTTGATTTCTTCTCTGGGTGCGGCGGCACCAGTTGCGGCTTCGAGCAAGCTGGGATGAAGATCGTGTTGGGTCTGGATTTTGATCGCGATTCGGCAGATACATTCCAAGCAAATTTTCCGCGAGCGTCTTTCATCCAGGAAGATATTCGCGAGCTCTCGACCGATGTACTCGATCCCTTCATGAGGAATCGAAGGCATCCCGTTTTGTTCTCCGGTTGTGCTCCATGCCAGCCCTTCTCAAAGCAAAATAAGCATACTGATGAAAGTGACGACCGCAGATATTTACTCGACGAATTTGCACGTTTCGTAAAGGCATGGCTGCCGGACTATGTGTTCGTTGAAAACGTGCCTGGTATGCAAAAAATCGCCCAAGAAAAGAGCGGGCCGTTACCTAGCTTTCTCAGACTGCTGAAACGTCTTGGCTATAAATTTTCGTTTGGTGTGATTCCTGCTATGAGCTACGGGGTGCCACAGAAGCGAGAACGCTTTGTGCTCCTTGCCAGCTTGGAAGAAGCAATCGCTCTGCCAGATGCTACTCATGGCCCTGAACTACAACCTTATACGACCGTCCGGACATGGATTGATGGCTTACCGCCTCTGCGTGCTGGCGAGGTTGCAGAAGATGATCCAGATCACGCCGCCGCGA
Source organism: Herbaspirillum sp. ASV7 (assembly GCF_016429215.1). Classification (GTDB taxonomy): domain Bacteria; phylum Pseudomonadota; class Gammaproteobacteria; order Burkholderiales; family Burkholderiaceae_D; genus Herbaspirillum. The sequence continues at coordinate 3,303 of NZ_JAELUH010000120.1, forward strand.
GTTTGTCGGAGCTCAATCTTTTGCGTATTCGCTCGACTCCAGAAGGGGGAGGGCGTCATGACTGGCCTCAAGAACTTTGGCTTGATTGCCACAGAACGCATAGTGGGCACTCAGATGTGTATGGGCGGCTTGCGTGGGATCGTCCAGCGGCAGGACTTACAACGAAATGCATAAGTTACTCGAATGGGCGCTTCGGACATCCTATTGAAGATCGGGCATTAAGTATTCGGGAGGCTGCCTGCCTGCAGACCTTTCCCCGCGACTATGTCTTTCGAGGGCAACTTAAGTCACGAGCCCGTCAAGTGGGCAACGCGGTCCCCCCATTAATGGCGGAGAGAGTTGGCAAACATATAATAAATCATGCAAAGATGGCTAGTCGGATGAGAGCGCAACGAAACTAGGCGTACGTGCGTCAAAATGCGTCAGATTTGATGCTGGTCGGGCGGCGGGCCGGGCTGGGTGGGCTTTGGCGACTGATGCAAATCTGAGTCAAAACCGACCTATATAGCGGGCAGGCGCGGGGTGGGGGCAACCGCGCGCGCGGGGCCGAGATTCTTCTTTTTGCTATGCATGAATACAGTGGCAATTGCCAGATAACCATCCTTAATTGTTATTGTGGCAATTATTTGACATCCCAACGGCAGCCCAGGCCAGCCGCGCGCCGTAGCCCTTGCCAGCGGCCACCTTCCGAGGCGTACTGGAGGCCCTTGCACATCGCTCAAAAGCTTTCCGCTGGCTTTTCCAGTCCGGCCGCCGACTACACGGCTGAGCCGCTGGATCTGAATCAATATATTTTCTAGCTCACCGTGTGTACGTTCATTTCCGATGTGGGGGACTGGAGCATGCGCCTGGCAGGCATCAATCCCGGCAACAAGACTATAGTCGACAAGTCTATGCCGCCGGTCACCAGACACATCGTTGTAGCGATCGTGAACACCGAACTCGCCATCCAGCGCCTGAGGTGGATCGGCAGCGCCTATGAGCTGCGTTAGGAGAATTCAGACTTTCAGCTTGTGCGATTCGGTGAAGGCTATGTGCTGGAATTGGTCGGCGCGGTGATGGGTGTTTTGCAGCTACGCCATGGTGGCTCCTCATGCGAGACTCGACGCGCAGGCACAGCATCGTGGCGTTATCGTCGAATTACACTTTGTATAGCGGGGTTTGTGTAGGCGCAGCTGTGCATTCAGGCCGGCCACTAGCTACTTGAAGCATCGCGCGAATGCTTCTTCAATCAGAGCGGCGGCCGGCAATAACATGTCCCCTAAAACTACCGACCGAAACCATGCAGAAGACCCCAGGCGGTCGTACTCTTTTGCTAGTCGAGGACGACAAGGAAATCCGAGCCATTTGTTCAGAGGTATTTCAAGGCGAGGGATACCAAGTTCTTGAAGCAGGGAATGGAGCAGAGGCATATGCCATTCTGGAGCAGGATAACAATATTGTTGACGTAGTCCTAACGGACCTACGCATGCCGTCAATGGACGGTATGGAATTCGCTAAAAAACTCTACAGCGACATACGCTTTTCAGGGATTCCGATCATTCTTCTAAGCGCGACACCAATACCGAATTCCTCACACGCTCTGCGATTTTTTGACGCACTCTTGATCAAGCCATGTCCGTTCAGTGTATTGATCTCGACCGTGGATGCCGTTCAGAAATTTTCTCTGTAAAGAAAGCTAAATCTGAAGGGGGTTGAGGATTCGGAGTATTCAGTCTTCATCACGTTGTCCTATTTCGAATGTCCAAATCGCGACTCGAGCCAGCAGGGGCAATCATGTCGAGTAATTTCTGGTGCACCATCAACGTGAATTGTTCAACTCGCTAAGCTTCATCAGGATATTCCCTATAGTGATTTCCATCGCCTGAGACTATCGTTTGTATGTCAAACGGAGATTGCCATGACCCCATACGCAGAGAGAATCGCTGGCAGCTATATTCTAATTGTGACCAACATTGGAGAGATGGCTGAGAGCGGGGAGTTCGTTAGCGATCTTCCTTGTTCTGCAGTAGCGGCATGCATTTCTGCCATGCAAAAGGCTGGAGCCACACCGAGCGAAATTTTTGATATTTTCGCTACAGCAATATTAGAAAGGTATGACGGGGCCTCACCCGAGCGTGCGAAGTATAGGGCTGTTCTAGAGCGCGCCTACACAGATGCGGCGTCTCTTCTTTCGAGTGACGATAGTCCTGTCTTCTGACGTCTTTCAATGGACTATGGTTGCAACAAATTAAGCTGACTCGATAATTTCACTAGTCCACTCCCGCCTCTTTGTCACCAGGGTCGGTTCCCGGTGCCTATTCTAAGATCACAGAGTTTGATTAAATTTCCGAGCTCTGATGCGTCTGGCCTAGCCAACAAGATATTTTTTGCTTCCGAGATCTGCAAACGGCTAGGAATAATTTCTGTAGCACTGTGGCATATCCAATTTTCAACTAAAGACGATACTTCGCCTGAGCGCAACAGTGCGACGTCGGTCCGCGTCGGAACTCTCGTGTTAAAAACGTGAAGCTTCCACCGCGCAGCGAATTCCGATGCAGAGTTTCGGTTGGCCAGAGGTACATCGAAATATTCATACGCATTCATCACAGCTCCTATTCGGCTATGCATAGCCGCTTACCCATCATATAGCTATCGCGGTCTCTGGACGATTCCAAGTAATGGTTTCACGTAAATATATTTCGGAACCTTCGCCCTACTCCCTCTAACTGTCTTTCGCCGATACTGCGACGCCGACGACTCGTAGGCCAACCTCAAAAAGCTTCACATTTGCAACATATTTATTGCATTAGCTCCTCTAGCGCGCGGTTGCCCCCACCCCGCGCCTGCCCGCTACATAGGTCGGTTTTGATTCAAATTTGCATCAGGCGCCGAGGCACGCCCGGACTGGCTTCACGGTCCGCCCGACCGACATCAAATCTGACGCATTTTGACGCACTATCACGGCGTTTTTAAAGGGCACTACGTCATCGTTTTCAATCAAGCGGTATCAACCATCATTTGTTGCTTCGCCATCATTAGCCAGCTGGTCCGCTCTTTTGCCGCTGCACAAGCAGGAAATCCCCGATTTCCACGTTCCAGGAATAGGAACAAAATTTGTCACTCTTACAATATTTTGTATGCATAGGAGAAGTGATGCCCAAATTCCGGGTAGCGTATAAGTCGGTTAACCGGCCTGGTCGGCAGGAGATAGAACTGGAGACGGCGGGACCTAGTTTGAGTTGCGACATCGTGTTGAGGGCGTTAGGGCAACATCTGTTTCCAACGGAGGAATGGCCTTTTGCAGTCGATCCTGCTGATTGCCCGGCCGGTGCCGATGCCAGCGAGCGCGAGTTGCGCAAGCGCAGGAAGCAGGCCGCGCGCGAGTATCTGGGCGTCATCTATGTCTCGTACCGCCCGGAAGGCTCGGTCATGGAGCATGCCTGCTGATCTTCCCGCCTGTCGATGGCGCAGGTGCCGGGGCAGGAATGCCGATGCCGATCACGCCCCCTGATGGGACAACTCCCTTTCGAACATGACCCCGCCCAGGAGTTGTCGGGCAATACTGTCGCACCAGCTCAAAGCGTGATCGATCATTTCAATTTCTGTCGGGTAGATCCTTTTCAATGACTGTCGTGTAATAAGCGCGATGCCTTCATGAAACACTTGTACGTTGCCGAGGGTCCATCCCTCGGGCCTGTGGGAAAACCTTAGCCTGTAGCGGAAATCGGGGAAGTACCCCTCGACCTCAAGCTGTATCGGGTTGCCAGCACGGGTCAGTGAATGATTCAAAATGTACTCCTGGCAATAGGAATGCCTAAATGCACGCAGGTTCAAGGGTTCTGCGTTGAGGAAGGCCAGGGAACCTGCGCCGGTAGCCAGGGTGGCGCTAGACGGAAGACAGGCCAGGTCTATGCGTGTCGGTGCCAGAGTCTCACGACCGCCACCAGGCCTGAACTCGCCAGAGGCGTGATGGCAGCTAAGGCCGTCACATTTTTCAGTCCAAGTCAGGATTTGTCAGTACGAGAACGCTGTGAAGCGGACAGTAGCATGAATCCGCGCGCCGCAGCGTCATGATGGAAAAAGTGCGTGGCATACGATTTGGCCGTGCTCGCAGCCATTGCTGGGCTCCTACAAAGACTTGTAAGAGAAATGTTCGCTAATTCGACCGAGTGTCTGATCCTCTTACTTCTTTCCGTAACGTATGCTCATAAATCTTGCCCATCTAATCATCGGGACACAGCCCATCAACTCGGAGGACGGTCCTATGAAAGGAGAAGCCTACAATGCCCGGTGCCTCTTAATTGTTGAAGATAACAAAGAGGTGAGAAGTATTTTCGTAGAAGCCTTTCAAGGTGCAGGCTATCACGTCTTAGATGCAGGAGATGGCAAAGAGGCATTTCAAGTTATGAGGAGATCGAACTTGAGAGTGGATGTGATTCTCACCGACTTGCGTATGCCTCGGATGAATGGCTTGGAATTTGCGAAAAAAATGAGATCTGATACACGTTATGCCGAAATACCCATAGTGCTTCTCAGCGCAACGCCCATACGGTGCTCAACTGAGACCCTTGCCGTGTTTTCGGCCGTTCTTCTTAAGCCATGCTCGCTCACTCTCCTCATTTCGACTGTGGACGCTGCATTTGCAGCGAACGGGAGCACAGGCCAGAATTAGCGGTTCATATGTCGAGTCTTATGAGAAAGGCTGCTCGGTGACACCCAAGCAGTTTGCGGTATTTTCATGTAGCAAAGGCTATTGACCAGGCTTCGGCGATTGGAAAATAAATGGGCGACATATTCGTTTTCGACGTGAATTAAGAGTAAGGTCTGTACATCCTTCCTCGGATCCTCTCGTAAGCAAGAGCTAGCTTACATGATCCGTTTCCCCATCCCAACATCGATTCCTTTCTCTTTCCTTGAGTCCATCCGTTGAGATGTCGTTAAGTGCTCTTTTTTGGAGAACTGTATGAACATGTTCAGCGGTCGGCACACGTTGTGCCCGACCTGTCTCTTATACACATCTGACGCTGCCGACGATACACTACAAGTGTAGATCAAGGTGGTCGACGTATAATTAAAAAAGGGGGGGGGGGGGGGGGGGGGGGGGGGGGGGGGGGGGGGGGGGGGGGGGGGGGGGGGGGGGGGGGGGGGGGGGGGGGGGGGGGGGGGGGGGGGGGGGGGGGG
>NZ_JAELUH010000121.1 GCF_016429215.1 Herbaspirillum sp. ASV7
CGCCGTCTTCCTTGTTGAAGATCAGCGGGTTGTCGGTGGCGGAGTTGGTCTCCTTCTCGATGATGGTGTCGATGTAGTCCAGCGCATCGAACACCGGGCCATACACCTGCGGTGCGCAGCGCAGCGAATACACGTCCTGGATGCGGGCGGTATAGGGGATGTCGGTGCGACGCAGCTCGTCCGGCAGTTGCGCGGCGCGGGCTTCATGGGTGGTGCGGGTGGAGCCCTTCAGCAGCGTGCGGATCACCGCCGCCGTCTTGATCTGGCCCGCATGCGGGCGCGCCTGCTGGATGCGCGGATCGAAGGCCGACATCTCGGCGCGCATGGCTTCCAGCGTCAGGCCCAGCGACAGGCAGGCGTCGGTGAGCAGGTGGCGGGCATCGTGCGCGGCCAGGATGGCCACGGCCAACGAGGCGGTGCAGCCATTGATGAGTGCCGAGGCATCCTTGGCCTTGAGGTCGAACTTCACCGGGCCGATGCCGGCCAGCTCGATGGCTTGCGTGGCGCGCATGCGCTGGCCCTGGTACATCACCTCGGCCTCGTCGAAGCCGGCGATGGCTGCGGCCAGATAGGCCAGCGGTGCCAGGTCGCCGGAGGCGCCCACCGAACCCTTCTGCGGCATGATGGGGTGGATGCCGGCATTGATGAAGGCCAAGAGGCGATCCACCACTTCCACGCGCGGCGCCGAATAGTTGGAGGCGAAGGCATTGGCGCGCAGCAGCATGGTGGCGCGGCTGACTTCTTCCGAGAAGGGCTCGCCGATGCCGCCACTGTGGGCGCGGATCATCTGGGTCTGGAACAGCTCGATGTGCTCGACCTTGATGCGGGTGTCCTTCAAGAGGCCCACGCCGGTGTTGAAGCTGTACATCATCGGCGCTTCATCGTGCATCCAGGTGCTTTCGATGTAGTCGCGGCTTTGCTTCAAGGCTGCGCGGGAGGAATCGGCCAGGGCCACCTTCAGGTGGGGCGCGCGGGCCACGCTGATGACTTGCTGGGCGGTGAGGTTGAAGCCGTCGATGGTAATGGTTTTCATGGTCTTGATCCTTGTTCGGCAAAAAGTAATTTAAGAGACTGTTCCGACATTGAGAGCGCCTTCGATACGGCCCTGGGGCCTACTCAGTCCGAACGGTGAGCGATTCATTCGTCACTGCGTCCCGGTATCGGGGCCGCCCGGTTCAGGGCTGGAACTGCTCGACCAGGCCGCTGAAGACCTGGGCGGCGATGGCGGCGTCGTCCTCGGTCATGGTCTCGTCGGGGTGGTGGCTGATGCCGCCATTGCCACAGCGCACGAAAAGCATGGCCACGTCGGCGATGGCGGCCATCGCCATGGCGTCGTGACCGGCGCCGGAGGGCAGGTGGCGCACCGGCCAGCCGGCCGCCGCGATGGCCTGCGCCAGCGCCTGCTGCAGACGCGGTGCACAGGGCACGCTGGCGGCTTCGTGGGTCTGGCGCAGGGTGATCTCGACCTGGCGCCGCGCGGCGATGCGCTCGATCTCGGCGCAGACCTCGGCCACCGCCGAGAGACGGTCGCTATCCTGTTCGGCACGGATGTCGATGGAGAAGGTGGCCAGCCCCGGCACCACATTGGCCGCGCCCTGCACCACTTCCAGCATGCCCATGGTGCCGACCAGGCCGGGCTTGATGCTGCAACGACGCTCGATATACAGACCGATCTCGGCAGCGGCCATGGCCGCATCGCGGCGCATGTGCATGGGCACCGTGCCGGCATGGCCGGCCAGGCCGCGCACTTCAGCCATGAAGCGCGTGGCCCCCGAGATGGCGGTGACCACGCCCACGGGCAGGTTCTCGTTGAGCAACAACGGCCCCTGTTCGATATGCACCTCGACGAAGGCCGCCACGGCCGCACGCGGCCAGGCATCGGCGGCGATGCGCTCGGGATCGTAGCCGGCGGCGCGGATGGCCTCGCGCATGCTGATGCCGTCGCTGTCGCGGTTCTCCAGCACGGCCTGATCAAACGTGCCGGCCACCGTGCGGCTGCCCAGCAGGGTGGCCTTGAAGCGCACGCCCTCTTCCTCGGCAAAGCCGATCACCTCGATGGGAAAGCCGAAACGCCGTCCCTGCCGATGCCACTCGGCAATGCAGGCCACCGGCAGCACGATGCCCAGGTTGCCGTCGTACTTGCCGCCATTGCGCACGGTATCGAAGTGCGACCCGGTCACCAGGGCCGGCGCCGTCTCGCAGCCTGGCCGGGCTTCGTAGCGGCCGATGACATTGCCGGCGTTGTCACGCCGCACCGTCATGCCGGCCTGCTCCATCCAATCGGCCAGCTGGCGGGCGGCGGCCTGGTGCTCGGCGGTGAGATAGGTGCGGGTCAGCATGCCGGCCGCTTCGCTGTGCTGCGCCAACTGCTCGGCCCACTGCATGGCCTGGCGGCCACTGTGGCGGAATTGCCCTGGAACATCGTTCATCGCGTCTCCTTGTGGATAAGTCAGATCGAGGTCTCGATTGTCTGCACATTTATTTTGTACATTTTTATTGTATTCAACTTTTGTATGCAATATAGTCTTCTCACGCCACCGCACGCCAAAAAAATCACCAGCGTTGGCAAACTTTCAAGAAAACGATAACTGGAGACAACGGTGAGCAAACTATTCAAGTCCTTGTTCGGGCAAGTGGTCCTTGCCCTGGTCGGTGGCATCGTCATCGGTCTGTTGTGGCCCGACTTCGGGCAAAGCCTCAAACCGCTTGGCGACGGCTTCATCAAGCTCATCAAGATGATCATTCCGGTGATCGTCTTCTGCGTGGTGGTGCAGGGCATCTGCGGCGCCTCCGACCTGAAGAAGGTCGGCAGCGTGGGCGTGAAGGCCATCATCTATTTCGAGGCAGTGACCACCATTGCCCTGCTGCTGGGCCTGGTGCTGGCGATGGTGGTGCAACCGGGTGCGGGCATGAACATCGACCCCGGCAGCCTGGATGCCAGCAGCCTGTCGAGCTACATGGCCAACGCCGGCAAGGTCAAGGAAACCGGCTTTGCCGAGTTCATCATGAAGCTGATCCCGGCCACGGCAGTGAGCGCCTTCACCTCCGGTGATGTGCTGCAGGTGCTGCTGATCTCGGTGACCTTCGGCTGCGCGCTGCTGTTGATCGGCGAGCGCGGCGCGCCGGTGGTGTCATTGGTGGGCGCACTGTCGGATACCTTCTTCAAGTGCATGTCCTTCTTCATCCGCCTGGCCCCCCTGGGCGTGCTGGGCGCGATTGCCTTCACGGTCGGCAAGTACGGCATCGGCTCGCTCAAGCAGCTGGCGCTGCTGGTGCTGCTGTTCTATGGCGCGGTGATCTTCTTCGTGCTGGTGGTGCTGGGCGGCATCCTGCGCGCCAGTGGGCTGTCCATCTTCAAGCTGATCCGCTACCTGCGCGAAGAACTGGTGGTGGTGCTGGCGACCACCTCCTCCGATAGCGTGCTGCCGCAGATCATGAAGAAGCTGGAGCACATGGGCATCAAGAAATCCACCGTGGGCCTGGTGATCCCCACCGGCTACTCGTTCAACCTGGATGCCTTCTCGATCTACCTCACCATGGCGGCCCTGTTCATTGCCCAGGCCACCAATACCCACCTGTCCATGGGCGACCTGGCCGCCATCCTGGCCATTGCCCTGGTGACCTCCAAGGGCGCGCACGGCGTACCGGGCTCGGCCATCGTGATCCTGGCGGCGACGCTGACCACCATCCCGGCCATTCCCGTGGTGGGCCTGGTGCTGGTGCTGTCCATCGACTGGTTCATCGGTATCGCCCGGGCACTGGGCAACCTGCTGGGCAACTGCGTGGCCACCGTGGTCATTGCCAGCTGGGAAAAGGATATCGACAAGGTCCGTGCCCGCGCCGTGCTCAATGGCGAACAGCTGGCGCCGCTGGTGGAGGACAGCGAACCCGTGCAGGTGCCGCATATCGTCGGTGGTCACGCCCAGGCATAAGCCCGGGCTAGGCAGCACGCACATGGTCATGGACAGGAAGGGCGGCATGGATTATCGGGGTTGCTCGGGGGACAATGGGTACAATAGCCAGCATCGCCCCCGTGGCACCCAGACCAAGCCGCTTGCCATTGCCATGACCGATTCCGCGCCCGCCCCCGACAGTTCCGACGCCATCGCCCGCGACATCGCCGCCAACATCGCCGAACAGCGCCTGCCGCCGGGCGCCAAGCTGCCCGAGGAAGCGCTGGCCCGGGTCTACCAGGTCAGCCGCACCAAGATCCGCTCGGCGCTGGTGATGCTGGCCAAGGACAAGCTGGTGGACCTGATCCCCGACAAGGGCGCCTTCGTCAGCAAGCCCACGGTGGAGGAGACGCGCAACATCTTCTTCGTGCGGCGCACGCTGGAGGCGGCCATGGTGCGGCAATTCGTGGCGCGCGCCACGGCGGAAGACTACGCGCGGCTGGAGGCCCACCTGGAGCAGGAACGCCAGGCCGTCAAGGACGCCAACATGCAGGTACGTTCCAGCCTGCTGAGCGACTTCCACATCCTGCTGGCGAAGATCGTGGGCAACGATGTCCTCACCGATATCCTGGAAAAGCTGGCCGGGCGCAGCGCCCTCATCACCATGCTCTACCAGTCCAGCCGCGACGCCGCCTGCTCCAACGAGGAGCACAGCGCCTTCATCGCCGCCGCCCGCGCCGGCGATGCCGACCGGGCAGTGGAACTGATGGAGCACCACCTGCTGCATGTGGAACAGGCACTGATGTTCGAGCCGCCCTCGGGACCGCGCAAGGACCTGCTGCGTGAGCTGCTCTCCTGAGCGTGGAAACGATCTCGTCCCGCACCTGGGCAAAGTTAGTAAGCAGGCATCTGCTGCACTGAACAATCCTTGCTGGACGGGGAGTTCAGCCCGATTTTCCTGACAATTCATTTACAAAATCGAAGGCCATCGGCGATTGCATCAATAGACGGTGAAAAGCCGCTGTATTCCCCATTTGTGCCTGTACGCCGCGCAGCCACACTCATGCACCGGCCCGTACCGCTCATCCCATAATCACAACAACACGGGCCGCCGACGGAAATAACGATTACGCCTCCTGGGACTCCACCATGTTCAACACCATCAAAGCACGCATCCTGTTCTACACGATCACCCTGCTGGTCGCCAGCCTGGCTGTCGTGGGCACCGTCTCCTTCTTCATCATCAAGATCGACAACGACCGCTCCATCGAACGCAACGCCGAGGCAGTAGCCAACGGCTTCGGCTCGACCATCAACGAATGGGTGGCCGCCAGGACAGCCATGACGGTGGCCTCGGCCGAGGGTGTCCTGGGGGCTGATCCGGTATTTGTCATCAAGCAACTGCAAAAGAGCGGCGGCTTCTACGTCACCACCCTGGGCCGCGAGGACAAGACCGCCTTCACCTCCGCCGCCGAGGGCCTGCCGGCCGGCTACGATCCGACCGCGCGGCCCTGGTACAAGCAGGCGGTGGCTGCCGGCAAGCCGGTGCTGACCAAGCCCTACACCGACGTGGCCACCAAAAAACCGATGGTGTCCTTCACCGCCCCGGTCATGCAGAACGGCCAGCGCGCCGGCGTGGTGGCGGCAGCGATGTTCCTGGACGGCGTCTCGGACGTGGTGCGCTCCATCCACCCGACCCCGGCCAGCTTCGCCTTCCTGGTCGACCGTGACGGCCTGATGCTGGCCCATCCGGATGGCCAGTGGGTCAACAAGCCGGCCAAGGAATGGAATGCCGATCTCACCCCCGAACGACTGGCCAGCCTGGGCGGTCAGGGCAACGATGGCAAGGCCAGCGAGATCAGCCTGGATGGCGCGGCCAAGCTGATCAAGGCCGTCCCCATCAAGGGCACCGAGTGGACCTTGCTGCTGGCCATGGACAAGTCCGACGTCACCGCCGGCATGCGCAATGCGATGCGCTCGGCAGTGATCGCGCTGGTGGTGGTGGCACTGGTGGCCGCGGCCATCATGAGCCTGATCACGGCGGCGGTGTTCCTGCGCCTGTCGCGCGTGCGCCGCGCCATGGACAGTCTGTCCTCCGGCAATGGCGACCTGACCCTGCGCCTGCCCGAAGAAGGCCGCGACGAGGTCAGCCAGATCTCGCACTCCTTCAACCAGTTCGTCAACCAGATCACCGGCATCCTGCAGGATGTGCGCCGTAGCAGCGATACCGTGAAGATCTCCTCCACCGAGATCGCCAGCGGCAACCAGGACCTCTCGGCGCGTACCGAGCAACAGGCCGGAGCCCTGGAGGAGACCGCCTCGGCCATGGAGGAGCTGACCTCCACCGTGCAGCAGAACTCGGAAAACGCCAAGCGCGCCAACCAGCTGGCCAGCGCCGCCTCCGACATCGCCGCCGAAGGCGGGCAGGTGGTGGGCAATGTGGTGGCGACGATGGAAGCCATCAACGCCTCCTCGCGCCAGATCGCCGACATCATCACGGTCATCGATGGCATCGCCTTCCAGACCAATATCCTGGCCCTGAACGCAGCCGTGGAAGCGGCCCGCGCCGGCGAACAGGGGCGCGGCTTCGCGGTGGTGGCGTCGGAGGTGCGTTCGCTGGCCCAGCGCAGCGCCCAGGCCGCCAAGGAGATCAAGCTGCTCATCGACAACTCGGTGGCCAAGGTGGCCGACGGCGGTGTGCTGGTGGCCAAGGCCGGCCAGACCATGGACCAGATCGTGGCCAGCATCCGCGACGTGAGCGTGATCGTCAACGAGATCGCCCATGCCAGCGCCGAGCAGAATGGCGGCATCCAGGAAGTCAACCTGGCCATCACCCATATCGACGAAGGCACGCAGCAGAACGCCGCCCTGGTCGAACAGGCCGCCGCCGCCGCCAAGTCGCTGCAGGACGAGGCGCATCGCCTGTCCACGCTGGTGGGCGGATTCAAGATGTAATCTTTCAGCCCGGCCGGCGCCACGCCGGCCGGGGTGCTTCGCATTGGCATCGCCGCTGCCGTCAGGCTCCCATGAATACCATCACCGACCACCCCGCCCTGCTCTCGGCCCGGCTCAAGCACGAGACCGCCGGCCTGCACCAGGAAATGCACGATCTCATGGCGCAGCTGCAGCCCTTCTCCAGCCGTGCCCGCTACGCTTCTTTCGTGGCGGCGCAATACCACTTCCAGCGCGATGTCGAACATCTCTTCGACGACCCCGCCCTGCGCGCAGCCGTACCTGACCTGCAGGTGCGCGGGCGCGAGGCTGCGGCGCTGGCCGACCTGGCCGACCTGGACATCGACCCGGGCCAGGCCGCCCTTGCCACCACGGCGGTGCGCATGCCCGAGGCGCTGGGCTGGCTGTATGTGTCGGAGGGTTCCACGCTGGGCGCGGCCTTCCTGCTCAAGGAGGTCAAGGACCGGCTGGGTCTGCATGAGCAATTCGGTGCGCGCCACCTGGCGGCCTACCCGGAAGGCCGGGCACTGGTCTGGCGCCGCTTCGTCGGCCTGCTCGACCAGCCGGGTCTGTCGCCGGTCGCCCAGCAGGCCGTGCTCGATGGCGCCAAGGCGGCCTTCGCGCGCTTTGGCGAGCTGCTGCGGCAACAGTTCGCGGCAGCCTGAGGCTGCCACGGACGAACCGACACCGACGACCCGCAACGAAAAGGCCTGTACCGCATGCGCGGTACAGGCCCCTCAGACCTGCAGCGAGCACTTGCCGCCTCAGGTGATGGAGGAGGACACCTTCCACAGGTCGACATCGCCATCGGTGGCGTGACGGTCGATCTCGGCCAGTTCCCCGGCACTGAAGTCGAGCTTCTTGACCGCATCAAGCGAATCATCGAGTTGCTCCACGGTGCGCGCACCGATCAGGGCGGAAGTCACGCGGGCATCGCGCAGCACCCAGGCAATGGCCATCTGCGCCAACGTCTGGCCGCGCTTGGCGGCGATCTCGTTCAAGGCGCGGATGCGCGCCAGGTTGGCGTCCGAAAGCATGCGCTGCGGCAGCGAAGGGGCACGCGTGACGCGCGCGCCTTCGGGTACGCCGGCCAGATACTTGGAGCTCAACAGCCCCTGCGCCAGCGGCGAGAAGCCGATGCAACCCACGCCCAGTTCCTGCAGTGCCGGCAGCAGTCCGCCTTCGATGCTGCGGTTGAGCATGGAATAGTTGGGCTGGTGGATCAGCAGCGGCACGCCTTCGCTCTTGAGGATGGCGGCGGCCTTGCGGGTGAGCTCGGGCGAATAGGAGGAGATCCCCACATAGAGTGCCTTGCCCTGGCGATGCAGGTGGGCCAGCGCGCCCATGGTCTCTTCCAGCGGGGTATCGGCATCGACACGGTGCGAATAGAAGATGTCGAGGTAGTCCAGGCCCATGCGCTTCAAGCTCTGCTCGCAGCTGGCGATCAGATGCTTGCGCGCGCCACTGGGGCCGCCGTAGGGACCGGGCCACATCTGCCAGCCGGCCTTGCTGGAGATGACCAGCTCATCGCGATAGGGCGCGAAGTCCTTGGCCATCCAGCGGCCGAAGTTCTCCTCGGCCGAACCG
>NZ_JAELUH010000122.1 GCF_016429215.1 Herbaspirillum sp. ASV7
GTGCGAATCTCATCAAGGCTGCGGGCACGTATTTGACATTAGCCCACGAGCAAGCCGGATACATGCACGCAAACTGTTTCAACGTTACAAAAAGAACTTGCAAAAGGTGTCGGGTCCATACATGCATTGAAATCTGACCCACTTTCTCAGGAAATTTGCATCCTAAGTTGACCCATGTTTAGACCACAATCCTGCTCATGACAGCGAGCGGGAGAACGGAGTGATAAACGTGGCCCTACTTGGAATTATTCGACGCTGGTACATCAGAGACCATATCTCAATCCGGGAAATTGCCCGTCGCCTAGACATCTCCCGTAATACGGTTCGCCGTTATATCCGGTCAGACGCGATCGAGCCATCATACTCAGCTAGGCGTTCGCCTAGCTCTCTTGATGAGTTTGCTCCCAGGCTCTCCGCTTGGCTGACTGCGGAATCCGTTAAATCTCGCAAGCAACGAAGAACTCTGAAACAGAAGTTCCTAGATCTAAAAGAGCTGGGATATGAAGGGTCGTACGACCGCGTGGCCGCCTTTGGTAGACGGTGGAAGGTGGGTCAAATGGAGAGGGTCAAATCCGCGAGCAAATCAACACTCTGAGTAGTTTTATGGTCTTCCAGCTGTCCAGCTCGACTGAACTAGAAACGTTCACGTCGCCGAACTAAGTGTCCACCATCACTGAAATACGCAATACGTCGCAGGCGCGCATTCTCGTCTTCGAGTTGCTTGAGCTTGCGCAGCTCGCTTACGCCAAAATCAGCGTACTTCTTCTTCCACGTGTAGAAGGTTGCTTCCGACACCCCAAGCTGCCGACAGACGTCGACCGCCGGCGTGCCACCCTCAGCCAATCGCAATGCATAGGCGATTTGCTCTTCGGTAAATCTCGAACGTTTCATGGCCACTCCTTGCCCGTTTCGGGGCGCTGAGAAGCAACCTTACCTCTAGTTTTGACCTGTACGGATATTCCGGGGGCAGGTCAAGCGTGTCACTTCATCTCCTGGCCTTGGTCCAGCCCGAGGGGGGCACTCCACAATGCCTCACAATTGGGTGTATCGGAGAAAAACTATATCGAGCAGTGAACATCGACAGTTCGTCCGAAGCATAGACTGCAAGTCTGCGGATGCGGTTTTATTGTTTACTTCGCGTCGCCCCAGCTGCATAAACTAAAAGGAAGGGTGACATGTTACGAGCCCCAGAGAATTCTATTACCATTCTCGTTGTGGAAGACGATCTGACTTTTCGGCAAGTCATCGCACTAGGGCTTCTAAGCTACGGTTATTCGGTCGTTACAGCAGAGAATGGCGCAAGTGCGCTGGAGCAGGTAGCCGTTAGCAAGTTCGATTTAATCATCACCGACTTGCTGATGCCCGTGATGGATGGATTGGACTTCGCAGCTCAACTAAAACAGGGACTCGTGACACGCGATATTCCGTTGGTGCTTATGAGCGGACGCAAGTTAGAGGCCAGGCTCGACGAAGATAAGGTGTTCGCAGCTATGCTTGCAAAGCCGTTCAAGTTGGAGGCGTTAAACGCAATCGTTGAACACTTTGTAGGCCGGACGCAGGTAACATAGTCGCCGGTGCGTGGGCTCACCGCTGCGTGCCCCTTCGTGCTTAGAACCATTTGACTTCTCCGTCAGCAACTTATCCACCATTAATGTTAGTAAGTTTGTGGATAAAGGCCGCCGGTAGTGCATGAGCTTTACTTGCGCGCGGAATTGACACGAGATGCTCAAAAAATGCGCAAGTCAGCAAAAGCTAAAGCCACTGACGTCCCACGTTGCGAGTAAGATCCGATAGTGGGCCAAGTCCATGGTCCCGGCACCAATTAATCAAGCGCCGAAGATCTGCTGCGCAGGCGCGTAAGGTGTGGCGCGATCGGCTACCTCGATCCCGTAAGAACAATGGCAGAGCCTGGGCATCATCGCAAACCGCCAACGTGTTCGTGGACGGATCTCGATTAATAAAGCGACCGCCCCGTGCAAGCCATGCTGAAAGTGCGGCAAAGTGCAGCGGTTCAACCACTGCCAACCAACGGTCTAGCTGGCAGGTGTCCGATGAGCCATCGAGAGGCATCTCGTACGGCCGAAACCTGGGCCGGTAGGAGCGCAGAAGCCGTTCCAGCACGTCCTTAGCAGAAGGGGTGCTGAATTCTGCAGCTTTGATTTTGATCGCCCGGAAAGCCGCGCCAGTACTCGGGTAGCCTATTGTCGCAAAATGCACTGGAATCGAAGAGACCCCTTCTAGTCGATATCGTCGGTATACATTCATGGCGCGGACGGCAGAAGCTATTTGCATTCGAGATGACTCTGTTCATGGGGCAATCGAGCTTAGTAGCTTCAAAAGCAATTCGTCATCGCTTGCGGGGAGTGATTCCCATACTATCTTCGTCCTTTCAGAGTATTCAATCCACGCGCGTATCACGTCATCGATCGAATATTCTTTGCCGGCCAGGAGCAGGACCTTCTGCATTCTGGCTACGTCGCAGGGATATTCAGTTGATATTCTCGCAATCTCCTTCCTAGAAACTCCCGTGATATTTGAGCGCCGCCCCCTGAGTTGTATGCGACGTAACTGATCTTCTGCGACAAGTGCCCGTTGACGAAAGCTAGCGGACTCTTTGATAAGTTCAGAAATCTGGCTCCAATATGCCCGACCAAGATCTCCTTCTGCGAGTTCTAGCCTAAATAGCGCCTTTAGTGCCGGCGAAAGATCAATATCGTTAAAGAGATCTGATGTCATGAGCACCTCACATAAGATGTGCTGAAAAGTTGGTCAAATCAGACAAAGGTGGCTTCCACGTTGAATGTCAATTCACTTGAGAAGTTCGGCTGTCCACTGTGCGCTGGCCATGGTTGTTTACGATCGTCAAAATATACTTTCAATTTGATGCCTGTTTGAGGGCAGGGGTAGGATCCTATTGCATGTACTTTTGAAACATTCATCTCATCACCTGTTCGAGAAATAGCGAAGACGAGTCCTGATACTTCTTTTGCGTATCGAACCAGCCAATCAATGTCGGAGAACAGTCGCACATGAGTTTGTCTACCCTGAATATCAGCACCGGGCATCACTGCAAAGCAAGGTTCGTTGACGTCTAACAGTACTGAATGCCACGGTACTAAGGGCGCCAATAGCGCAGTTGGAGCACCCTCGATCTTCCACGAGTGGTCGGTGATGAACATGAATGAGTTTTCTGGTCTAGGAGCTTCTGAGTTTTAGAGTAGCGATAGAAAGGGTGCCTATCGAAGCCGCGGATACTAGATAACCCGACTTTAAAAGTCAATGAGTAAGAATTTTAAAGCCCTGTCATATTTGGCGGCGCGAATAGACCATGTGCAAGTTTTCGAGCCCGCACATGACAAAGACAACCTCCAAAAAAAGCCCCTTGCCGCTTGCCAAAGTCTTGGGCGAGAACATTGCGCTCCTCAGGAAGCGGCGCTCTATGACCCAGTCTCAACTTGCTGACGCTGTCGGTGTTGAAATTGAGACGCTGTCGAAATATGAGCGGGGGATTCTAAGTCCGAGGATTGGTCAACTCGAAAAGATTTGCTCAGTACTGGAGGTGGCAGCTTGGACACTATTTGTTTCTGTGCAGGAACAGTCTGCTTTCCCTGGCTTCATTTTTTCCGAGCAAATCCAGACTCTGTCATCCAAGGATCGTAAGACGTTGCAGGGGTTGGTTGGACTCTATGTCGATGCTCATGGTGCCAAGCGCAAATAGCCAGATTTGATCCATAGTGAATGGGTTCAAAAATTAAAAAAAAGACCAAGGCCCGTTACGTTTGTAGCGGGCCTTGGTCTTTTTTGCTTTGAACTATTGTCGTAGGGGGACAATTAAATTAATAGTCGTGATTTAGCATCTTTTAGTAGTAGATGAATTGCATTTTCATGTCCATACCCCTCAAATGTGAGGGTTGATGTCCATAGTGCTTATGTGCGGGTGAACAGGAAATTCATCACATCCCCATCCTTGACCACATACTCCTTGCCTTCGGCCCGCATCTTGCCCGCTTCCTTGGCGCCGGTCTCACCCTTGCAGGCGATGTAATCCTCGAAGGCGATGGTCTGCGCACGGATGAAGCCGCGCTCGAAGTCGGTGTGGATCACACCGGCGGCTTGCGGGCCGGTGGCGCCGATGGGGACTGTCCAGGCGCGCACTTCCTTCACGCCGGCGGTGAAGTAGGTCTGCAGGCCCAGCAGCTTGAAGGCGGCGCGGATCAGGCGGTCCAGGCCCGGCTCTTCCATGCCCATGTCGGCCAGGAAGTCGGCTTTGTCGGCGTCGTCCAGGTCGGCGATCTCGGCTTCGATGGCGGCGCAGATGGCGACGATGGGGGCGTTCTGTTCTTGAGCGTAGGCGGTCAGCTGGTCCAGCAGCGGGTTGTCGGTGAAGCCGCTATCGGACACGTTGGCCACGTACATGGCTGGCTTGGCCGTGATCAGGCACAGCGGCTTGATCAGCAGCATCTCTTCGGCGTCCAGGCCCAGGGCGCGCACCGGCTTGGCTTCGTCCAGCGCCGGCATGATGCGCTCCAGCAGGGCCACCAGCTTGGCGGCGTCCTTGTCGCCGGAACGGGCTTTCTTCTGCTCGCGGTGGATGGCCTTCTCGACCGTGCCCATGTCGGCCAGGGCCAGCTCGGTCTGGATCACGGCGATGTCGTCCAGCGGGCTCACACGCCCGGCGACGTGGATCACGTTGGGATCTTCGAAGCAGCGCACCACGTTGACGATAGCGTCGGTTTCGCGGATGTGTGACAGGAACTGGTTGCCCAGGCCTTCACCCTTGGAGGCGCCTGCCACCAGGCCGGCGATGTCGACGAATTCGACAGTGGCCGGCAGGATGCGCTCGGGCTTGACGATCTCGGCCAGGGCCTTCAGGCGCGGATCGGGCACTTCCACGATGCCCACGTTGGGCTCGATGGTGCAGAACGGGTAGTTCTCGGCGGCGATGCCCGCCTTGGTCAGCGCGTTGAAAAGGGTGGACTTACCAACGTTGGGCAGACCTACGATGCCGCATTTGAGGCTCATGACAGATTCTTCCGAAAGCAAAACCGACATTGTAGCAAGCCATGCGCCTGCGCCCTATTGTTTGCGTTGCAGCATGCGTTGTGTGGCGTTTGTGGCCACGTTTTATGAGACGATGCGTATCGTTCGTTTTGGTCCCGTGCAAAACCGTTGCGTGCATGCCACGCAATGAGAATTTTCTGAAATCTGCAATATATAACTGACTCAACCGTCACTAAGTTGGTTGACGGCAATAGTTGACATCTTCGGTGAAGATGCTGGTAAGTTGTAAAGAACGGGGCGGTATGGCGGCGGCGCTTTACAAGCGGTATTGCCTTCTTGAAAGCGATTTGTAAAATTTGCTCTACAATGTCGGTTTTCCAAAGATCTCAAAGAATCCCTTTGCCTAATATCGTAGAAATCCGCGATCTGCATTTCCGTTATGGCGACCGGCCTATCCTGACCGGTCTGCATATGGATTTCCCACGCGGAAAGGTGGTGGCGGTCATGGGCGGTTCCGGTTCCGGCAAGACCACCATCCTGCGCCTGATCGGCGGGCAGCTGCAGCCGCAGCAGGGCAGGGTGGAAGTGGACGGCGAGAACGTTCCCGAGCTGGCGACCAGGCAGCTTTATCTGCTGCGCCGCAAGATGGGCATGCTGTTCCAGAACGGGGCCTTGTTCACCGATATGACGGTGTTCGAAAACGTGGCCTTCCCGCTGCGCGAGCATACCGATCTGGACGAAACGCTCATCCGCGACCTGGTGCTGATGAAGTTGAACGCCGTGGGCCTGCGTAATGCCGCAGCCTTGAAGCCGGCCGAGATCTCCGGCGGCATGGCGCGGCGCGTGGCGCTGGCGCGGGCGATCGCCCTGGATCCGGCGCTGATCATGTATGACGAGCCCTTCGCCGGCCTCGATCCGATTTCCATGGGCGTGACGGCCAACCTGATCCGTCGCCTCAACGATGCGCTGGGCTCGACCTCCATCCTGGTGTCGCACGATGTCAACGAGTCCTTTGCCATCGCCGATTACGTGTACTTCCTGTCGGCCGGCAAGATCGTCGCCCAGGGGACTCCGCAGGAGATGCGCGAGTCTTCCGATCCCTATGTGAAGCAGTTCGTCCACGCCCAGGCCGATGGCCCGGTGCCGTTCCACTATCCCGGCAAGTCGCTGGCCGAGGACCTGGGACTGGGAGGCCGCGCATGATCGTCGATTTCCTCAGTGGCCTGGGCCGCAGCATCCGTGAATTCGTCGTCGGCGTGGGCTTTGCCGCGCGCATGTTCGTCAGCGTGCTGGGTTCCTCGCTGGGTCTGCTGCGCCGTCCGCGCCTGATCACCGACCAGATCCACTTCATCGGCAATTACTCGCTGGTGATCATTGCGGTATCGGGCCTGTTCGTGGGCTTCGTGCTGGGCCTGCAGGGTTACTACACGTTGAACAAGTATGGCTCCGAGCAGGCTCTGGGCTTGCTGGTGGCGCTGTCGCTGACCCGCGAACTGGGCCCGGTGGTGACCGCGCTGCTCTTTGCCGGCCGCGCCGGTACTTCGTTGACGGCCGAGATTGGCCTGATGAAGGCTGGCGAGCAGCTGTCGGCCATGGAAATGATGGCGGTCAACCCGCTGCAGCGCGTGGTGGCGCCGCGTTTCTGGGCGGGCGTGATCGCCATGCCGGTACTGGCCGCCATCTTCAGCGCCGTGGGCGTGATCGGCGGCTATGTGGTCGGCGTGCTGCTGATCGGCGTGGATGAAGGCGCTTTCTGGTCGCAGATGCAGGGTGGCGTGGATGTGTGGGCCGATATCGCCAATGGCGTGTTGAAGAGCATCGTCTTCGGCGTGGCCGTGACCTTCGTGGCGCTGTTCCAGGGCTACGAGGCCAAGCCGACCCCGGAAGGCGTGGCCCGTGCCACCACCCGTACCGTGGTGATCGCCTCGCTGATGGTGCTGGGCCTGGACTTCCTGCTGACCGCGCTGATGTTCAGCTGATCGCGCCAGCCGCAAGACCCCGATAACGATAGAGAGCAAGGCGCCGATGCATGGCGCGACGACGAACAAGAAGGAAAGGACTATGCAACGTAAATCACTGGATGCCTGGGTTGGAATCTTCGTGCTGCTGGGTGTGGCGGCACTGGCGTTCCTGGCGCTCAAGGCCGGCAACATGAGTTCGATGTCCTTCGGCCAGAAGACCTATGTCATCAAGGCCAGCTTCGACAATATCGGCGGCCTGAAGTCGCGTGCGGCCGTCAAGAGCGCCGGCGTGGTGGTGGGCCGGGTGGACTCGATCCGCTTCGATGACCAGACCTTCCGTGCCGTGGTCGCACTGAACATGGACGCGGGCTACAAATTCCCCAAGGACAGCTCGGCCAAGATCCTCACGTCGGGTCTGTTGGGTGAACAATACATCGGCATCGAGCCGGGTGGCGATACCGCTAACCTGGCCGCGGGCGATACGATTAAGATGACACAATCCGCGATCGTGCTGGAGAACCTGATCGGTCAGTTCCTCTACAGCAAGGCGGCAGAGGGAAAGGATGATTCCAAATGAATAAGAAGACCATCAATACCGGCAACGCGGCCCGTCTCGGCGCCTTCGCCCTGGCGGCAGCAGCCCTGACCGGCTGCGCCAGCACCAACAACCCCAATGATCCGCTGGAAGGCTTCAACCGTGCCATGTTCAGCTTCAACGACACCGTCGACAAGGTGGCCCTGAAGCCGGCGGCGCAAGCTTATGACACCGTGGTCCCGACCCCGGTCCAGCATGGCGTGGGCAACTTCTTCGGCAACCTGGGCGATATCTGGTCGTCCATCAACCAGCTGCTGCAGGGGCGCATCGAGCAGGGCGTGTCGACCTTCATGCGGGTGGCCATCAACACCACCTTCGGTCTGGGCGGCGTGCTGGACGTGGCCACCGAAGCCCGCCTGCCGCGCGAGAAGTCCGACTTCGGCCAGACCCTGGGCAAGTGGGGCGTCGGTTCCGGCCCGTACGTGGTGCTGCCGTTCTTCGGCCCGTCCACGGTGCGTGACACCGCCGGCTTGCCGATCGACTTCTATGGCGACGTCTGGACCTACAAGCGTCCGACCCGCTGGCGCAACGTCGGCACGGTGGTGCGCATCGTCGACCGCCGCGCCCAGTTGCTGGATGCCTCGACCCTGCTGGAAGACGCCGCGCTGGACAAGTACGACTTCGTGCGCGATGCCTACGTGCAACGCCGCCAGAGCCAGATCGACGGCGCCAGCGCCGGCAAGAGCCCCGAGCAGAAGGAAGAGACCATCAAGCCTTGAGGCTCTGATGCTGCTCTCCTGATCGTCGCGCGCCGGC
>NZ_JAELUH010000123.1 GCF_016429215.1 Herbaspirillum sp. ASV7
CCGAGGCATAGACCAGGGTGTCGTTGGCCTTGTTGGCATGCGCGAGCGTGGCGCACATGGCCCCCGCCACCAGCACAGCACAGCGCGACCAGCCCACGACGGATTGATGTAGTGCGTTCATTCCAGCCCCTTCATTCGAGTAAGAGAAATGTGAAAAAACAGCGACGTCGAAGGGCATACTAGGCTACGATTTATCGATGCCACAATCATCAAATTTCTAATACTGCGTTGCTGAAAACGGAACGCACAAATGCTGCACCACAATGTACACACTCCGTGGAAACCCGCATTGCATCAGGGCCGGGGCCGCCAGAGCAGGTGCAGCAAAACGGCGCAGGCAGACGATGGCGGCATTGCACCAAAGACGTGAAACACGCACCAAATAAACCATGTGAAATTTTTACGCGCGGCACCGGAAACGGATGGCGCGCCCGTCCTGGATCGAGGCTGAAGATGAAATCGCAGCAACTGCAAGACACCGCCCTGCGCTACTTCCTGGAAGTGGTTCGTTGCGGCTCCATCAGCGAGGCGTCACAGCGCCTGAACGTGGCCAGTTCGGCCATCAGCCGGCAGATCAGCAGTCTTGAGCAGATTCTCGACACGGTGCTGTTCGAGCGCCGCCCGCGTGGCATGGTGCTCTCGGCCGGCGGCGAGATGCTGGCCGCACACGCGCGCAAGATGGCGCTGGAAGCCGACCGGGTGGTGGCCGACCTGCAAGCCCTGAAAGGCTTGCGCAGCGGCCGGGTCAGGCTGTCGGCCTCGGAAGGTTTTGCCATCGATTTCCTGCCGCGCGTGATCAATGGCTTCCAGAAAAAATATCCGGGCTTCGTGTTCCAGCTCTTCGTCGGCGCGCCGGCCGTGGTCTCGCGCCAGGTCCGCGAAGGCAATGCCGACATCGGCCTGACCTTTGCGCGCCTGCCCGAGCCCGAGATCAAGGTGGTGCACCGTCAACCCGGCCCGATTGCGCTGGTGATGCGCAACGAGCATCCGCTGGCACGTTTCCGCCAGGTGTCGCTGTCCCAGCTCAAGCCCTACCCGATGGCCTTGCCGGACCCCACCACGACGCTGAGGCAATTGTTCGACATTGCCTGCAGCCGCCAGCAGGTCGCCATCGAACCGGTGATGAGCAGCAACTACATCCAGGCGCTGCACAACTACGTGCTGGACAACGACGCGCTCTCCATCACCGGCGACGTCACCGTGCGCTACCGGATCGAGCGCGGGGAACTGACTATGCGGCCGATCCGGGATTGCCCGGCCGATGGACGTTTCGTCGAAGTGCAGACGCTGGCGGGACGGACCTTGCCGCGTAGCGTGGAAATCTTCCTCGACTATCTGGTGGCTGAGCTGAGCAAGGATTTGTGAGTGCTTGCCGCTCGCATCCGGTCGAACGATGGCCCCGTAAACGCCACGCGGCCGCTACAGGAGCGGCCGCGTGGCGGGTCTCAGGATTTCAGCGCATCAACGCAGATCAGAAGCGCCAGCTGGCCTTGACCGACGCCGACTGGTTGATGAAGCCGCTACGGCCTTCCGCGTCATAGCGCAGCAGTACATCCGTGCCGTAGACCGCCTTCACCGCGTAACTGATCCCCGCCTTCATCAGCCAGGGCGAACGCGCGCTGCCCGGGACCGAGAAGCCAGGACCCGGGACCCCGGCATAGCGGACCACCATGTCGTCACGATCATTGATGGCGTCATAGCCGGCACCGACGTGGGTACTGAGCTGCGACTCAGGCGTGAGCGCGTAGTTGAAGCGGGTTTCCACACCCAGCACCAGTGCCTCTGCCGTCTTGCCCTCGACCTGCAGGTTCAGGGCGTCGGCACCTCTTTCCGTGTAGGCCCGGCTTTGCAGGCGCGTGTAGTCCAGCTGCAATGCTGGCACCAGGCTCACGCTCTGGCCCAGCGGGATGCGCTGCGAAAGGCTGGCACCGGCATGCGTACTCAGGCTGCCGTAATCAGCGCTGGCGCTGCGGTCGAGGCCGCCGAAGCGCAACTCGCGCCGACTGCGGCTGACGTTCCAGCCGGCATCGACTTGCAGGCCCAGGGTCATGCTCTGCACCGGCAGGCTGGCGTACAGGACGACGACGTTGGATTCGATGCGCGACGTGCTGCCGGTGCCGGCCAGCGCCGTATTGCCACTGACGCTGGTGTTGCCGTAGGCGTAGGACAGTCCCACGCGCGCCACCTCCAGATCGGCCTCAACTCCGCCAGCCAGGCCCCAGGTATTGGCGCTGAAGCCGGCCGAGCCGTCGCGGTCGCCCTGGTTCACGCGGGCATCGAAGGGCATGATCCAGGCCTGGCGATCAGCAGATTCGCCAGAGGACACCCCCGAGGCCGGTCCAGCCTGCGCCACCGCAGCGGGCGCGAAGCGACTGGCGACGATCCGGTTCAGCGACGACAGGCTGCCCATGATGGCGGCCGAATTGCTATTGCGTGGCAGGCTCTGGTTCACGGCACGGCCCACGCTGACGGCATCGGGCAGGCGGCCCAGCGCGGAGACCACATCGACCATGTCGACGGAGGATGCGCTGCGCATCTGCTGATCAAGCGCCGCCGCAGCGCCGCTCGCCGCGTTACAGCGGCTGTCCTTGATCACCTGGCTGATGCTGAGCGCATCGACGATGTCCAGGTTGACCACATTGCCGTTGATGCTGGCGTTGAAGTCGAACAGGAAGGAATTGTCGGTGACGCTGAAGCTGCTGGCTTCCAGCGTGCCGGCGCTGATCACGCTGGCCAGCTTCTGGCCCTTGCCCAGGGTGTTGACGCTGGCCACATCCACCGCCAGTCTCGCCTGCGGCACGAAGCTGGCGCGCCCGGTGACCTGCAGCTTGCCATAGCGGGAGTCGCTGGCGGCGCCAAAAATCAGGGTCTGGTTGGCCTTCTGGTTGTAGGTGGCCATGGCCAGCGTGCCATCGGCGACACCGGTATTGCCGCTGTAGCTGGTCGGCCCCGTCAAGCTCAGCGTGCCGCTACCGCGCTTGATGAGACTGCCCGCGCCGGCGCCATCGGTGACGGCACCCGACAGCGTCATGGTGCGGGCCTCGGTGTCGATATTGCCCACGCCACTGATGCTCACCGCGTTGGCCAGGGTGAGCTTGTCGGCGGCGGCACGCAGGGTGGTGCCATCGGACATGGACAGCAAGCCGCTGCCCAGGGCGGTGCTGGAACCCACGCTCAGCGTGCCACCCTGCAGCAACGTGCCGCCCGAATAGCTGTTGTCCCCCGTCAGGGTCAGGCTGCCGGGCCCGGTCTTGACCAGCACGCCGACGTAATCGGCATCGGTCTTGGTGGCGACATAGGTCATGTAGGCGCTGCGCGCCAGATAGTTGCCGACTGCCTGATTGGCTTGCTTTAGTGCCGGATCGGAGGCCACCATCGCCGCGATGGTCTGCTCTGGGGTCCCCGCTTCGCCGGCCCCCAACAACCTGAAGATGGCAGTGGCTGTCTTGTCCGCCTGAACGGTCGCCAGCGCGGCATCATAGGCGTCGAGCGCGGACTGCGGAGCATCCCTCGTCAAGGCGTCTTGCACCTTCACCAGGCTCTGGACCAGCACCAGCGCCGCATCATAGGACGATGTCACCTGCTCCGTCACCTTGGCGGTCGTACTTTGCAGCAGCGCCTGCGCCCTGGCCTGGAGGGGAGCCAGAGAGCTTGCACGCCACTCCGCCAGTGCCTGCTTTTCCTCCGCCTTGCGCTGCACCAGCGCCGCTTCGGAAATATTGTTGCTCCAGGTGTCGGCCACGCCTGCGGCCAGGTTCGCATTGAACCTGCCCAATAACTGGCCCGGGCCGTTCAAGGCCTTGTTCAGGTCAGGAATGCCCCAACCGAAGGTCTCGTTGGGGAGATCGTCCGGGCCGCTGCCGAGATGCTTGGCCGTGCTCAGCAGGATGGTGCGAATGGCCTGGTTGTCCAGTGAGGGATAGCGCTCCATCAGCAAACCGAGTGCGCCGGTGACGTGCGGCGCCGCCATCGAGGTTCCGCTCTCCTTCTCATAGTCTTTATCCGAACTCGAATCCAGGCTGTTGATCGCCGCGCCCGGTGCCGATACACACCAGTACTTTGCCAGCCCACAGCGGTTGCTGAAGCGCGGCTGGACCAGCTCGCTGGTCAGCGCGGTGACGGTGATCCAGTTCGGCTCCATTTCCGGCCTGAAGTAAGGCAGGGCCGAACGGATGTTGACGTTATCGCGCCCGGTGTTGCCGGCCGCCCATACCTGCAGGACATTGCTTTGCCTGGCCACGTCCACGGCGGCATCGAGCCAGGACTTCTTGCCTCCGCCCTGCAGCCTCTCATAGGCTGCGGCGACGCCACCGATGGTGCCGAAATCGTCACGCGGATCGGGGCTGCCCCAACTGCTGTTGATGGCGCGCACCCCTGCCGCTGCGAGGTTGCCGTAGGCCGCCTTGAAGTAGCTGTAGTCCATGTTCACGCCATACACGGAATCGTCGGTGCCGTTGCTGTTGGCGATGTGGTAGTCGCTGCCGAAGGCCACGCCCATCATTCCCACGCCATTCCTGGCAGCGGCGATGGTGCCGGAGACGTGGCTGCCGTGATTGTCGTTGAGCGGACTCTGGGCGCCGGTCGTATTGAAGGCATCACCGGCTTTCCACGCCCGCCCACTGTCGTCCTCCTGCGAGCCGTCATTGGCATAGACGCCTGTTACCGATATGGCCTTGATATCGCGACCGGCAAACTCCTGGTGGGTCAGCCGCAGGCCCGAATCCACCGCCCCCAGCTTGATGCCCCCGCCGCTGAAACCGGCGGCATAGGCGTGCTGTGCGTTCATGGCGCCCAGGCCCCAGTCGGCCTTGAATTCGTCGGCACCGGCCCAGGTGGCGACGGCGGCATTCCTGTCATCGGTGCGCACGCCGTCGTAGTTGATGAAGCTCTGTGCGCTGGCCGGCAGTACCAGCGCCGGTGCCAGCGTCATCAGCACGGCACGGTACAGCTGATGCTTCTTGAAGATGGGCGCGACGGCGCGCGCACGGGCTATTGCCACGGTGTTCTTGAATTTCATTCCCTACCCTGAGGTTTTTTTGTGTGGGACAGACTCGTCGCAGAACGCTGCGGCTGCTGTCGTTGTTATGTGATTGCCGGTCAAGGCGGTGGCGAGCGACAACCGACCGCAGCAAGCCCAGAGGTCCAGGCGACACGCGACGGCGTCTTCGACAGGACGCATCCCTCTTCCATGGAGTCTCCCTTGACGTCCCGTTTTGATTTTTCGAGGCCGCGTCAGCGCGCTGGCCCACATGTTTTGGGAGGGGATTGTCCGGGGCTAACTCAACTCTTTAAATTGTCCATTGGTACATCAAGAGGGAAGTGTTGTTGTCGATGATTGACCTGGATTGCGTGGTCAATCAGCGTGGCGACAGCTGCACCGAGGCCGGCCGGAAGAAAAAAACGGGAGGTGAAGAAGCAGCAGCGAGAGGATCAGGATTGCTGCGCTATAAGGGCGGGCGGTAATACGCGGGCGTATCGGCAGTCACATGAGGCGGCTGCATCCAGCCATGCGCAGGGTGGCGGCTGGGCGCGGTGACGTGCGGCCAGGGAGATGACGGATTCACCCCGGCAAAGAAGCAGCGGGGCCCGTGGCCCCGCTGGACAAGTGGCGTCCTGTCAGAGTGGGGTGTCCCCCCATCCCAGGCCCAGGGCTTTCTGTATGCCTACGAAACTTCTCGTCAGGCTGGCCTCGGCTTGCAACAGGTTCTGCTGCGCAGTGGTCTGCTGGCGCGTGGTATCGAGCAGCTCGATCAACGTGCCCGTACCGGCCTGGTAGCGTTGCCGCGCCAGTTCCAGCGCCCGGTCAGCAGACGCCTTGGTACGTGCCACGGTGGCCACCGAGACGCGGCCATAGCGGAAGCGCGAGAGCGCATCCTCGGCGTCGCGCAGGGCGTCCAGCACGGCCTGGCGATACTTCAGCTCGGCTTCGTCGCGCACCCGCTCGGCCTGCGTCACGCGCGCCTTGGCCCGACCGAAGTCGAGGAAATTCCAGCTCAGCATGGGTGCGCCAAGCGCAGCGAAATCATCCAGCCGGGTCAGGTCGGAGGGGTGCGTGCCGCCCAGCCCGATGACACCGAACAGCTTCAGGCTGGGATAGCGTGCCGCCTCGGCCTGGCCGATCTTGGCGGTATCGGCGGCCAGCGTGCGTTCGGCGGCGCGCACGTCGGGACGGCGGCGCAACAGCGACACCGGGTCCCCCACCGCCACCTGCTGCGGTGGCAGCGGCACCGGCACGATGCCACCCAACTCGCCATCGAGCGTCCCCGGCTCCTGCCCCAGCAAGGTAGCGAGCTGGTTCAGGTAGGCATCGCGTTCGGCCTGCAGCGGCACCAGGTCTGCGCGGGTGGCGTCGAGCTGGTTCTGGATGCGGATCTGCTCCAGCGTCGAGGCCGTGCCACGCTCTACACGCTGGCTGGTCAGCTTGAGCATGTCTTGTTGCGCCTGCACCGATTGCTCGCCCAGCACCAGGCGCTGCTGGCGGTCGCGCAGGTTGATGTAGGCGTTGGCGACCTCGGCCGTCAGACTCACCTGTACATCGGCCAGCGAGGCCTCTGCGGCCTGCGCCGTGGCGCCGGCCGACTGGACGGCACGCCGGTGGCTGCCGAAGATATCGACCTCCCAGCTGGCATCGAAGCCCAGGCTGTACAGGTTGGCGCTGGTGGACGAGGACGACGAGGAACTGGAGCCGCCCGTGAGCGCCCCCAGGTTGGCCGGCGGCAGACGCGCATGCGCGGCCAGGGCCGAGGCACCGACGGTGGGGGCGGCGTTGGCCTGTTCCAGGTCGAGCCCGGCACGCGACTGCTGCAGCCGCGCGCGCGCCATGCCGACGTTGGGATTGGCTTGCAGGGCGCGCTGCACGAGGCTGTCGAGTTCGGCGTCGCCCAGACTTTCCCACCAGCGGTTGGCGGGCTGGGTGGCGGCGGCGGCATCGCCGGCACGGACGAACTGGCCGCCCTGGCTGGCGTGCGGGGCGGCATGGGGCGGGCCGGCGTACTCGGGGCCGAGCGCGCAACCGGCCAGCACGGCGGCTGCCGCCAGGGCGATCAGGCGAGCGGCGGGAAGAGAAGACATCGTTTTATCCATGGTCATGATCAATGGGAAGCCACCGGCGCGGCATGGGTCGGCAAGGGACGCAGGAACAGCACCAGCGGCGTGACGCAGAGGATGGCCACACCCAGCATCCAGAACAGGTCGGCATAGGTCATCGTGAGAGCCTGCACCTGGATGGTGGAGCCGAGCAACTGGATGGCCGCATCCTGGCTGCCCAGCAGGTGGCCCTGGGCGGCGATGCTCGATTGCACCAGCTCGGAATTGGCCGGCAGGCTTTCTTCCAGGCGACGGCTGTGCAGCCAGAAGCGCTGGTCCTGGATCACCGCGATGGCCGCCAGGGCCAGCGAGCCGCCCAGGTTACGTGCCGCGCTGTAGAGGCCCGAGGCGTCACCCGCCTGCGAGGGCGGCACCGAGCGGATCGCCGCCTGGTTCAGGAACAGCATGGCCAGCACCGTGCCGACACCGCGCATCAATTGCGAGGCGATGAAGGAGCCGCCATAGGAGAGTGGACTGAGATCGGTCTCGATGAAGGCCGACAAGGCCAGCAGCAGGAAGCCGGTGCCCACCGCGATGCGGATATCGACCAGGCGCATCAGCATGGGCGTGAAGGGCATCATCAGGATCATCGGCACGCCGGAGAGCAGCACGATCCAGCCGGACTGCAAGGAGTTGTAGCCGGCAATGCCGGAGAGGAACTGCGGAATCACGTAAGCCGTGCCATACAGCGCCACACCGACGATCATGGCCATCATCACCACCGAGCCGAACTGGCGGTCACGCAGCAGGCGCAGCTGGATCACCGGATGGCGCGCACGCACCTGGCCGATGGCCAGCAGCACGAAACCCAGCAAGGAAGTGGCGGCCAGCCAGCGGATATCGGGGGAAGAAAACCACTGCTCGCGCTCGCCCTCCTCCAGCACCACGGTGAGCCCGCCCAGCCCCAGCGCCAGACCGGCGATGCCGAACCAGTCCGCTTCGGCCAGTTGCTCCAGCTTGGGGCGCTGGTAGGGAATGGCCACCAATAGCAAGGTGATCAGTGCCGCGCCCACTGGCAGGTTGATGAAGAAGGCATAGTGCCAGCTGACGTTCTCGGTCAGCCAGCCGCCCATCACCGGGCCCAGCACCGGACCGAGGATGGCGGTAGCGCCGAACATGGCATTGCCCACCGGCTGCTGCGCGCGCGGCAGGCGCGTGGCGATGATGGTCATGGCCGTGGGGATCAGCGCGCCGCCGGTAAAGCCCTGGCC
>NZ_JAELUH010000124.1 GCF_016429215.1 Herbaspirillum sp. ASV7
GGCAGAGCTCTTGAACGAGTTGCGCGGCAAGCATTCCATCATGGTGGTGGAACACGACATGGGCTTCGTCGAAGAGATTGCCCAGGGTGGCAAGGTGACCGTGCTGCACGAGGGATCGGTACTGGCCGAGGGCAATATGCGCCAGGTGCAATCCAACGAGCGCGTCATCGAAGTCTACCTGGGACGATAAGAGCGGAGACCATCATCCATGCTGCAAGTCAATGAACTGAACCAGTATTACGGCGCGGCGCATACGCTGCGCGGCGTCTCCCTCGATGTGCAGAAGGGAAAGGTACTGTCCCTGCTGGGCCGCAACGGCGTGGGCAAGACCACGCTGCTGAAATGCCTGATGGGGGTGCTGCCGGTGGCCCGTGGCAATGTCATGTTCGAGGGCCACGACATCACCAAATTGAAGCCCCACCAGCGCGCCCGGCTGGGCATCGCCTACGTGCCGCAGGGGCGCGAGATCTTCGCGCGCCTGACGGTGGAAGAGAACATGCTCATGGGCATGGCCACGCTGTCGGGTCGTCGT
Organism: Herbaspirillum sp. ASV7; assembly: GCF_016429215.1. Classification (GTDB taxonomy): domain Bacteria; phylum Pseudomonadota; class Gammaproteobacteria; order Burkholderiales; family Burkholderiaceae_D; genus Herbaspirillum. The sequence goes on from NZ_JAELUH010000124.1 coordinate 533, forward strand.
GCCTCCAGCATCAAGGGCGAGGTCTATGAACTCTTTCCGGTGCTCAAGGAGATGTTGCACCGTCGCGGCGGTGACCTCTCCGGTGGTCAGCAGCAACAGCTGGCGATTGCCCGGGCGCTGCTGGCCGAGCCCAAGCTGATCATCCTGGATGAGCCCACCGAGGGCATCCAGCCCTCCATCATCAAGGATATCGGGCGCGTCATCAGCCTGCTGCGCCAACGCGGCGACATCGGCATCCTGCTGTGCGAGCAGTATTTCGACTTCGCCCGCGAGCTGGCCGATACCTTCGTGGTCATGTCGCGCGGCGAGGTGGTCGCGGCCGGCACGCAGGATCAGATGGATGGCGAGGATGTGAGGAAGCATCTGGCGGTCTGAGGTATCTGAGGAGCCCAGTCCAACAGATACCGTTCGGACTGAGTAGCCGCAAAGCGGCGTATCGAAGGCGCGCCCGCGTTGACAGGCAGCGTAGCGCCTTCGATACGACCTTGCGGGTCTACTCAGTCCGAACGGGGAGCGATGCACGAGACGAGGCTGCGCATTTGCGGCGGGTCTGCTATAAAGTCGCATGTTCACGGCCGGCAGACCCGGCGCACGCTGCCCACCACGCAATGAAGAACCAGGTATGAAACGACTCCCCGGCCATCCGGAACCCGCCAGCATGCCGGCCCCTGCGACCCCGGGCGCGCCCCTGCGGCATGCGCCGGACCAGGCACGCCTGACGCTGGGCTTTGCCGACGATGGCGGCACCACGCGCCTGCTGCGGCGCCAGCACTTCGGCCCCTTGCGCGTGCAGAAGCCGCTCTATCCCGAAGACCCTTCCATCTGCCATGCCATCATCGTCCATCCCCCGGGCGGGATCGTGGGCGGCGACCAGCTCTCCATTACCGCCGAGGTGGGTGAACGCGCCCATGCCCTGCTGACCACACCGGGTGCCGGCAAGTGGTATCGCGCCAACGGCCAGCATTCGCGCCAGGGGGTGCGGCTGGACGCCAGCGCAGGTGCAAGGCTGGAATGGTTGCCGCAGGAAACCATCTTCTTCGATGGCGCCGACGTGCGCATGGAACACGAGGTGACGCTGGCGGCCGACGCCGCTTACCTGGGCGCAGAGATTCTCTGCTTTGGTCGCACCGCCTCCGGCGAAACCTTCACCACCGGCGCAGTGAGCCAGCGCACCAGCATCCGCCGTGGCGGCAAGCTGGTATGGTTCGAGCAGGGCCGCCTGCAGGCCGAGGCCGGTGCCATGCAAGGGCCGCTGGCGCTGGACGGACAAACCATCTGCGGCACCCTGATCGCCGTGGGCGATGGCATGGATGCCGCCCTGCTGGGCCGCCTGCGCGAGACCATCGGCGCGCTGCAACTGGAAGGGCGCAGCGGCGCCACCCTGATGAAGCAGGTGCTGATCGCCCGCTACATGGGCCAATCCAGCCTGGTGGCGCGGCAATGGCTGCATACGGCCTGGCAGGTACTGCGGCCGGCCGTCACGGGCAAGCAGGCCGCGATCCCGCGTATCTGGAATACCTGAGCTGCATCGTAGAAACTGCATCAAGCAACGAGCAAAGTCATAGAAACTGAAGGCCGCCAGCCGGCCGGGAGCCAACATGGAACTGACACCAAGAGAGAAAGACAAGCTGTTGATCTTCACCGCCGCGCTGCTGGCCGAACGCCGCAAGGCGCGTGGCCTGAAGCTCAACTATCCGGAAGCGGTGGCACTGATCACGGCGGCCATCATGGAAGGCGCGCGCGACGGCAAGACCGTGGCCGAACTGATGTCCGAGGGCACCACCATCCTGAGCCGCAACGATGTGATGGAAGGCGTGCCGGAGATGATCCCCGACATCCAGGTCGAAGCCACCTTCCCCGATGGCAGCAAGCTGGTCACCGTCCACCATCCGATTCCTTGAGGAGCGCGTCATGATTCCAGGCGAAATGCTGGTCGAACCCGGCGACATCGAACTCAATGCCGGCCGTCCCACGGCCACCGTGACGGTGGCCAACAGCGGCGACCGGCCGATCCAGGTGGGTTCCCACTTCCATTTCTACGAAACCAATCCGGCGCTGCGCTTCGAGCGCTCCGTGGCCTATGGCATGCGGCTGAACATCGCCGCCGGTACGGCAGTGCGTTTCGAGCCGGGCCAGGAACGCACGGTGGAACTGGTGGCGCTGGCAGGGGAGCGCCGCGTCTATGGCTTCAATGCCCTGGTGATGGGCAAACTCAAGGGACAGACCAAATGAGCAAAATTTCCCGCTCGGCCTATGCCGAGATGTTCGGCCCCACCGTGGGCGACCGCGTGCGCCTGGCCGATACCGCGCTGTTCCTGGAGGTGGAGAAGGACTATACGGTCTACGGCGAGGAAGTGAAATTCGGCGGTGGCAAGGTGATCCGCGATGGCATGGGCCAATCGCAGCGCGCCCACGCCGACGTGATGGACACCGTCATCACCAATGCGCTGATCGTGGACCACTGGGGCATCGTCAAGGCTGACATCGGCATCAAGTCGGGCAAGATCGCCGGCATCGGCAAGGCCGGCAATCCCGACATCCAGCCCGGCGTGACCATGGCCATCGGCGGCGCCACCGAAATCATTGCGGGCGAAGGCATGATCGTCACCGCCGGCGGCATCGACAGCCATATCCACTTCATCTGCCCGCAGCAGATCGAGGAAGCGCTGATGAGTGGCGTGACCACCATGCTGGGTGGCGGCACCGGTCCGGCCGTGGGTACGGCGGCGACTACCTGCACGCCCGGCCCCTGGCACATCCATTCGATGCTGGCGGCGGCCGATGCCTTCCCGATGAACCTGGGCTTCCTCGGCAAGGGCAACGTCAGCCTGCCGCTGCCGCTGGAAGAGCAGATCCGCGCCGGTGCCATCGGCCTGAAGCTGCACGAGGACTGGGGGTCGACGCCGGCCGCCATCGACAACTGCCTGACGGTGGCCGACCGCATGGATATCCAGGTGGCCATCCACACCGATACCCTCAACGAAGGCGGCTTCCTGGAGCACACCCTGGCGGCCTTCAAGGACCGTACCATCCATACCTTCCACACCGAAGGCGCGGGGGGTGGTCACGCACCGGACATCATTGCGGCCGTGGGCGAGGGCAACGTGCTGCCGTCCTCCACCAACCCGACGCGCCCGTTCACGGTCAATACGCTGGACGAGCACCTGGACATGCTGATGGTCTGCCATCACCTGGATCCGGCCATTGCCGAAGACATCGCCTTCGCCGAATCGCGCATCCGCCGCGAGACCATCGCCGCTGAAGACATCCTGCATGACATCGGCGCGATCTCGATGATGTCCTCCGACTCGCAAGCCATGGGCCGCGTGGGCGAGGTGATCCTGCGCACCTGGCAGACCGCACACAAGATGAAGGTGCAGCGCGGTTCGCTGAAGGAAGATACCTCCCGCAACGACAACTTCCGCATCAAGCGCTACATCGCCAAGTACACCATCAACCCGGCCATCACCCACGGCATCTCGCACGTGGTGGGGTCGCTGGAGGTGGGCAAGATCGCCGACATCGTGCTGTGGAAGCCGGCCTTCTTCGGTGCCAAGCCTTCGATGATCCTGAAGAGCGGCATGATCGCGGCGGCCCAGATGGGTGACCCGAATGCCTCCATCCCGACGCCGCAGCCGGTGCATTACCGGATGATGTTCGGCGCCTATGGCGGTGGCTTGAAGACGTCCATGACCTTCGTTTCGCAGGCTGCCTTCGACGCCGGTATCGGCGAGCAACTGAAGCTCAACAAGCCGGTGGTGGCGGTGAAGAACATGCGCAACCTACGCAAGCGCGACATGATCCACAACGGCGCCACACCGAAGATGGAGGTCGATTCCGAGACCTATGAAGTGCGCGCCGATGGCGAACTGCTGGTGTGCGAGCCGGCGGTGTCGCTGCCGCTGGCGCAGCGTTATTTCCTGTTCTGATTTCCTTAGAATTTTTCATGCTGACTCTCAATACCAAGATAGACCAGGCCGCGCAGATCGACGGTGAACTGGAACTGCCCTACGACCAGCGCGAGAAGAGCCGCCTGCGTGCCACGCTGCGCTCGGGCGAGGATGTGGCGGTGTTCACCGTGCGCGGTACCGTGCTGCGCGATGGCGACCTGCTGCGCGGCGACGATGGCCGCGTGGTCAAGATCATCGCCAAAGCCGAGGCCACCTACCGGGTCGATGCGGCCGACGCGCACCTGCTGCTGCGCTGCGCCTTCCACCTCGGCAATCGTCACACCCAGGCGCATATTGGCCATGAGGGTGGCGTGGGCTTCCTGCGCATCCGCAAGGACCCGGTGCTGAAGGAAATGCTGGAGGGGCTGGGCGCACGCGTGTCGGAAGAAGAAGCCGCCTTCGAGCCGGAAGCCGGGGCCTATGGCGGTGGTCATCACCATCACGGTGACGATCATCACCACAATCCGCTGGCCCCGATCCCGCTGCGCCAGAAGATCCATCGGCCCAGCGACAAGAAGGACGAGGGCTGATCCATGCAAGCCAGCGCCTTGCTGCATCTGCTGCAACTGAGCAGCCCGTCCCTGCCGATTGGCGCCTACAGCTATTCGCAGGGGCTGGAGGCGGCCATCGAGAATGGGCGGGTCAGCAGCGAAGCGGCGGCACGCGACTGGATCGGTCATGCGCTGCATGAGGTGGTGGCGCGCTTCGAGGCCCCCATCTTTGCGCGACTGGTGGCGGCCTTTGAAGCCCGCGATGCCGACGCGGTCACGTGCTGGACCGAGCGCTTCGTGGCGGCGCGCGATACCTCGGAGTTCCGCGCCGAGACCATCCAGATGGGTTATTCGCTGGGCAAGCTGGCCGCCGACCTGAAGCTGGGTGACGCTGACCTGTTGGCCATGTTGCAGGCGCAGGTGGAAGTGCCACTGCCGACCGCACTGGCCTATGCCACGGTGGCCCTGCAGGTACCGCGTGAAGCGGCGGTGCTGGGCATGCTCTTCGCCTGGGCCGAGAACCAGGTGCTGGCCTGCGTGAAGACGGTGCCGCTGGGTCAGGTGGCGGGGCAGCGCATCTTGCTGTCACTGCAACCGGAACTGGAGAGGGCGGCTGCAACCGCACTGACACTGGAGGACGATGATCTGTGCAACTGGGCGCCAGGACTGTCGCTGCTGTCGATGCAGCATGAGGTGCAGTACAGCCGCATCTATCGCTCCTGATCATTTATATCATTAACGTAGCTACACGAACCAAGAGACAACCATGAGCAATTCCACTTCCAATCCGCTGCGCGTGGGCATCGGCGGCCCGGTCGGTTCCGGCAAGACGGCGCTGTGCGAAATGCTGTGCAAGCGCATGCGCGACCATTACGACATGGCCGTCATAACCAATGACATCTACACCAAGGAAGACATGGAGATCCTGCTGCGCGCCGATGCGCTGCCGGCCGATCGCCTGATGGGGGTGGAGACCGGTGGCTGCCCGCATACGGCCATCCGCGAGGACGCCTCGATCAACCTGGAGGCGATCGCCCGCATGAGCGCGGACTTCCCCGACCTGGACCTGATCCTGGTGGAGTCCGGTGGCGACAACCTGGCGGCCACTTTCAGCCCCGAGCTGTCGGACCTGACCATCTACGTGATCGACGTGGCCGGCGGCGAAAAGATCCCGCGCAAGGGCGGCCCCGGCATCACCCGCTCCGACCTGCTGATCATCAACAAGACCGACCTGGCGCCCTATGTGGGCGCAAATCTGGATATCATGGCGGCCGATGCCAAGCGCATGCGTGGCGAACGCCCCTTCGTGTTCACCAACCTGCGCAGTGGCGATGGGGTGGAGAAGGTGATCGAGTACATCCGCAAGCAAGGCTTGCTGGACGAGAAGCCAGGTCAATGAACGCGGCTTGAATCAATGACTGCCGTTCGGACTGAGTAGGCCCGACAGGGCCGTATCGAAGACGTCACGACCGAGCGCCTTCGATACGCGGCAGAGCCGCTATCAGTCCGAACGGAAAGCGCATCGTATCGACTGTCCGACGCTGCCCCTACAACTTAGACCCGCCTGTCATTTTTTGCAGAATCTGCCCAAGGAGAAATCATGTTTGCACTCACCACCAAGACCCGCGCCCGCCTGGGCGTGCTGGCCGTCACCGCACTGGCGGCCGGCTCCGCGCTAGCCCACCCGGGCCATCCCGGTTCGACCATGGATGCCACGGCCAGCATGGCCGCCGGCTTCGCCCATCCGTTCTCGGGCATCGATCACCTGCTGGCCATGCTGGCCGTGGGCCTGTGGGCGGCGCAGAACAAGCAGCGTGCGCTGTGGGTGCTGCCGCTGGCTTTCCCGCTGATGATGGTGGCGGGTGCACTGCTGGCCTTCGCCGGCCTGCAAGTGCCGGCCGTGGAAACCGGTATCGCCGCTTCGGTAGCGGTGCTGGGTCTGCTGATCGCGTTTGCCGTGCGCATGCCGCTGTGGGGCAGCACGCTGGTGGTGTCGCTGTTCGCGATGTTCCATGGTTACGCGCACGGTGCGGAACTGCCGCACGGTAGCTCGGCCGCGCTGTATGGTGCCGGCTTCATTGCCGCTACCGCGCTGCTGCATGCGGCCGGTCTGGGTATCGGCCTGGTGGCCGGCCAGAAGATGGCTGACCGCGTGGTGCGCATCGGCGGCGTGGGTATCGCCGCCGTGGGTGCTTACCTGCTGGCTGCTTAAGGTAGTTGCTGTCGTACTTCCTGCTCTCCTTGCCGGACGCCATGTGCGTTCGGCAGGGAGAGGCCGGATCGCTGGTACCATGAGCGCGTGCGTGTCGCCATATCGCTCAATCTCGTGCGGCCTTTTCTCTTCTTTGCGCGCCTCACTTCCGTTTCACGGATCTTTTCTTCCCCCTCCGCAGTTTCTCCGTGCTTTCTTTTGCCGCATCTCCTGGCATGCGCTGTGTATAAGTTTTCTGCTTGATCTCGGTGCGCTCATCGGCTGTGTATAAGTTAGATTCCGTGGTGGTTCCCGTCGCATTGTGGATAGGGAAATCGGCCAGGACATTGCGTTTGCGGTGACTGAAGCCCAGCCATTCCAAGACTGTGACTTACTTTTTCCGAGCATTGGTCGCCGGCCTGTGTATAAATCTGATCCGTGGATAAGGCTTGCGCTGACTGCGCTGTGGATAAGATGAATCCAATCACGGGGAGGAGGAGTACACGCCCAATTTCGCTGTTGATAACACGAGGCGGGATACGATCGCTGCCAATTCAGCGGGAAGCATCAATGATGACTGTTGGCCCGCCGCGGTCGATACCTGGGTTGCGCGAAGCCGGCGAGGAAGATTGAGGAGAGGGGGGATGGAAGTGTGGAGTGGGGAATGGGTTCCGCAGGGACAATAAAAAAACAGCCGCCCAAAGCAAAAAACCTCGCTACTTGCGTAACGAGGGTTCTTGGGGATAACAAGCCTGACGATGACCTACTTTCACACTGGTTGCAGCACTATCATCGGCGCGAAGTCGTTTCACGGTCCTGTTCGGGATGGGAAGGGGTGGTACCAACTTGCTATAGTCATCAGGCATAACTTGTATAGTTCCTTGCTCTCGAACGGAGCAGCAAGCAACTCAAACTGGAAGAAGTATCAGATTCTGGGGTGTGATGCACTAGCGCAAACACAATATATGCTCAACTCGTCTATAACAGAACTAATGTTATAGGAACAAGCCGCACGGGCAATTAGTATCAGTTAGCTTAACGCATTACTGCGCTTCCACACCTGACCTATCAACGTCCTG
>NZ_JAELUH010000125.1 GCF_016429215.1 Herbaspirillum sp. ASV7
GCCGTGGCACGGTCTCGGCCACCGCCGCCACGATTGCCCTGGGGCCTGAGCGCATTGCCGGCCTGGTGCTGACCTCCAGCGTCACCAACCGCAAGGCCGGCGCGATCGGCTCGCAGGACCTGGACAAGATCAGCGTCCCCACGCTGGTCGTGCATCACAAGCTCGATGCCTGCCCCATCTGCGTGCCCAGCCAGGCCGAAGCCCTCATCGGGCGCCTGAAGAATGCGCCCCAGCGCAAGTTCGTCCTGGTGGAGGATGGCTCGGCGCCGCAGGGCGATCCCTGCGAAGCGTGGCACTGGCACGGCTATCCCCATGCCGAGGCGCAGACCGTCAAGCTCATCACCGACTGGATCAGGCAACCCTCGTCCTAGCTGCCGCTGCAATCTCAGAAGCGGTGCCGGATCCCGGTGGCATAGGACAAGCCGCGCGCATAGCCGGTGATGCGGTCCTGCATGGCCACCGCATAGAGATCGGTCCGTTTGGAGAGGTCGTAGTCGTAGCCCAGTGTCAATGTATCGCGCGCGCGTCCATTGAGCGCGACACCGGCCGTGCCGGTCCAGCTGGTGCGTGCGTAGGCGGCCTGCAGCTTGCCATTGCCAATGGCGTAGTCGGCACTCATGCTCCAGGTCTGGCTGACGGCCTCGCCGGCTGCACCGTTGGCGTTGCTGTTACGTGCGTGCTCGTAGTTGGCATAGATCCAGGCCGGGCCCAGCGCCAGCTTGCCCGACAACATCCACGCATCCTGCTGTGAAAAACCCAGCTTGACCACGCCGACCGTGCCCGGCAGGGGATTATCCATGCGCACCCGATGCACGAAACCGCCCAGGCCGAAACGATCCTGCAGATAGAGGAAGCTGGCGCCGATGTTGTGATTGCCGCTGTCGCCGGCCACCTCGCCGAACTGGTAGTGCAGGTTGGCCGTGAAGCCGCCCAGGCGCGGCGTGGTGTAGCGGATCTGGTTGCTCCAGCCGGTATCGCTGGCATTGACCGAGTCCCAGCCGGTGCCGTTGTAGAGCGGCACGTTGGAATGCAGCACCAGAGGCGAGAACGCAAAGGAATCACCGAAGGCGTTGAACAGAGCCGTGGGCAGGAAGTTGGGCGCGCCATCTCGACCCAGGTGCAGGGTACCCAGTTCGCTGGCCAGGCCGACGTAGGCGTTGCGGCTGAAGAAGCTCTCATTGCCGTTGAAGCGGCCCACGGCACCGGTATCGCTGCGGAAATAGCTGGCCAGCTTGAACTCGGCGCGCATGCCGCCACCGAGATCTTCCTTGCCCTCCACGCCCCACCAGGAAGTGCTCATGCCGCCCGAGTTGACGACGGCGGCGCGCTGGCTGCCGGCGTATTGCTGTACGCCGGCATAGGTGTCGACCAGGCCGGAGACGGTGACTTCCTGCGCAAAGGCGCGGCAGACGATACAGCAGGCGAAGACGGCAAGCATGGCTGCCAGTGGGGTCTTGTTCACGAGCGTAATTCCTTTCCCTGTTTTTTCGGTGGATGACGGCGATGGTCGGGAACGCCTGGCGCATGCAGCGGTGCACGGGCGCAAGCGTCCCCGCACGGGGCGCGCCGGTCGGTCGCCCTGTGTTCGGGTGACCCGCGCGAGCGGGCCTGTACTACATGAGTGGACTACTGAATGACTGGATGACTGGATAACTGGATTACTTGGCCGAGCTGGACGGGACGGCACCGGTGCCGGCGGCCCGGGTAATCCGCTGGGCGCGCGCGCTGCTGAAGCGGCGATAGAGGAAGAAGTACAGCTTGATGTACTGGCCCACCAGGATGGCGTTCATGATGGTGCCTTCGCGGATGAAATGCGGCTCGCCCAGGAAGGCCACCCCCAGCGAGGCCGACAGGATCAGCAGGCTACAGTCGAAACCGGTCTTGATGTTGCCCCACTTCCAGCCGGTCCGCTTGAAGACGGTATTGACGAACATGTCGATGGGCATCAACACGAGGTTGGCCCGGATCATCAGGAACAGGCCCAATGCCAGCAGCGCATCGGCCACCACCAGCAGGCCGAAGCGGGCGGCGTATTGCTCCAGGGCGATGGCGCGGGTGAGCATCAGGTTCACATCCAGGAAAGCCGCCAGCACGAAGGCCGGGATCAGCGAGGCGAAGTTCTTGAGCCGGAAATCACGCGGCAGGACCAGATAGGTCAGCGCCAGCATGAACAGCTCCAGCATGAAGTTGTAGGTGCCCTGGCTCAGCGGGGCATGGATCAGCGTGAGGGTGCGGGTGAGGCTGCTTTGCGGCGAGATGCCGATGCCGGCGCGGATGGCCAGGCTCACGCCGAATGTGAGGATGTAGATACCGATGAAATAGGTGATCCAGCGTCGTGTCAGACTGCCGGTGTCGATGATGTCCGCTTCTTTGTCGTGCTGCGCCATGTCTGTCTCCTGGGTAGATACCGATGCACTGCGACTGCCTAGGACTGCGTAGGGAAGCGGCATGCGGCCGTACTGGCCGCATGCCCGGTCGATGTAGCGCGATCAGACCATGAAGCCGAAGCGGTCCAGCGAGATGAACAGCGTGAGCAGCTTGTTGACCACCGGTTCGCCTTCGTTGCGGTTGCCCATCTCCGCCAGCGCGGCATCGATGGCGCGGGTAGCTTCAAGCAGTTCCGGCAATCCCATATTGGCCATGACGCCGTAGATCTCCAGCGGCAGCTCGGCCTTGACCTGGCCACGGTCGGTGACCACACAGCCGCCCACCTTCTCATCTACGCGCTTGAGGCAGTCGCACATCTCGGCGCTATCATCGCCCACCGCGACGAAGTAGGCCTTGGGCGCGGGCCAGAATGTCGCCACTGCGCCACGCTCTATCGAGACGCCCTTGAAGAGCCCGTTGACTACATGGCGCTGGCCGTTGGCGTAGCGCTGCACCACCGAGATGCGGTTGAGCTTGACGCCGTCCAGCTCCGGCACCACCTTGCCGTTGCGCAGCGGCACCCAGACTTCCTGGAAGAACTTCTCGTGGCCACGTCCATAGACGTCGAAGAGCAAGACCTTGGCCATGGTTTCATCGGCCGAGATTTCCAGCGGCACCAGGTCCAGTTGCTGCGGCTTGAGGCCGGCCAAGCCCGGCACCGGCTGCTTGGCCATGCCGGAGTAGTCGATCTGGACGCGCTTCTTCATCTGGCGGTCTTGCGCCACCAGTTCGCCATCCTTGAAGACGTAACGCGGATTGATCTTGGAGAGGCTGTCGGTGAGCACGATGTCGGCGTAACGACCCGGGGTCAGCGAGCCGATCCGGTTATCCATACGGAAGGCGCGCGCGGTATAGAGCGTGGCCATCTTGATGGCATGGATGGGGTTGATGCCCATCTCGGCGCACAGGGAGATGATCCAGTCCATGTGGCCCTTGGTCAGCACGCGGTCCACCGAGATATTGTCGGCGCAGAGCTGGAAATTCTCGGCCGGCCAGTTGCGCTTGACGATGGCGCGCAGCATGGTCTTGATCACCTCGGGGCTGCCCACGCCGAACTTGACCTGGGTCTGCAGGCCGTAGCGCACGCTCTTCTCGATGTCGTCTTCCTTCCAGACGTCGTGGTTGGCGAAGGCGCCGATGGCGGGCATGTAGTTCAGCATCATGGGCGAGAGCGTGGTCACGCCCCAGTGGGTATTCATGAAGCCGTTCCTGGCGCGGCCCATGGCCGACTTGCGGAAGTCGTCATCATTGCCCACGCTGTAGGTCAGGTGCGACAACTCGCCCAGGCCGATCACCGGTTCCATCTGCAGCAGCGCCTCGGTAACCGCGACGGGCACCTTCTTGCCGGGCGCGAAGGCGAAGACCCGATAGGGCAGGTCCTGATAATCCTTGAACAGGCCGGCCGTGGCCTCGACCGCTTCGCTGCCGGCGGCGCTGACGAAGTCCAGGCACTCCGAGAAGATGGTGGTGGTGCCACAGGGCACGATGGCTTCGCCGAAGGCCACCGGATGCGCCAGCTGCGCCTCGAAATGCACGTGTGCATCGATCAGGCCGGGGATGGCATACAGGCCCTGGCCATCGAATACCTCGCGCACCTTCAGGATGGTCTCGTCCGGGTTCAGGCCGATGATGCGCTTGTCATGGACCAGGATGGAACCGGAATAGACGCTCTCGCTATGCACGTCCAGGATGTTGAGGTTCTTGAGCAGCAGGTCGGCCTCGGCGCGACCGTTGAGGATCTCGAAAATGGTACGCACCTGCTCTTCGTGGGCCGCGACCGCGTCGCCCTGCAGGGGGCCCTGCGCATTTCTGTCATTGATTTGCTGATACATGCTTTGCCTCTCTCCGTTGTGTTCTGCGCTGCGGTCACTAGCCTTACGTCCTTACCATTTGCAGAAGTCGAATACCGATGTTGGACCGGATCGCCGCGACGAGCAGCTGCGCCTGTCGTGGCTCCGGGTCGCTTCGTTGTTGAAGCCGACGGGCTCATTACATCCGAATTCACCGCTATCGAAAACAAGCGAATTTCGATCAGAGCGTGCTCGTTTCGAGTACACTCGGCGATCATCTCACTGCCCTTGCCCGCCATGCTGCATTCCCGCCTGCTGCGCTATCTCGATGAAGTAGCCCGTTGCGGATCCATCCGCGCGGCGGGTGAGCGCCTGCATGTGGCGCCTTCGGCCATCAACAAGCATCTGCTGGCCCTGGAGGAAGAACTGGGCACGCCGCTCTTCGAGCGCCTGCCGCGCGGCTTGCGCCCCACACCGGCCGGTGAGCTGCTGCTGGCCCACGTGCGCAAGACCCTGCTGGAGTTCCGCCAGGTCGAGGCCGAGATCCGCGAGTTGCAAACCCTGCAGGTGGGGGAAGTCATCATCGCCACCATGACCGGGCTGGCCAGCGGCATCGTGGCCACTGCCGCCAGCCAGTTCAGTGCCCGCTATCCGCAGATCCGCGTCTCGATCCGCGTGCTGCCGGCGCGCGCCATCCAGGAAGCCCTGGCCAATGGCGAGGCCGACCTCGGGCTGGGCTTCAACATCCCCGCCTCGCCCCAGCTGGCCTCCCTGTGGGAGATGGACGCCAGCCTGGGCGCGGTGATGTCGCCCGACCACGCGCTGGCGCGCATGGAGTCGATCCCGCTGGCGCACTTCGCCGCCTACCCGCTGGTGTTGGCCGACCGCTCCATGCTGATCCACGGCATCATCACCGAGACCTTCGCCGAAGCGGGTGTCGCTGTCGAAGCCTCGTTCCGCACCAACTCCATCGAGGCCATGAAGCGCCTGGCCGCCACCGGTGACGCGGTGGCTTTCTTGAGCCGCTTCGACATTGCCGAGGAAATACGCCAGGAAGTGCTGACCTTCCGCCAGATCCGCGATCGCGGTTTTCGCAGCAACATGCTCTCGCTGGTACGCCGGGACAAACCCGGGCACGGCCTGGCCGGCCAGTTGCTGGGGGAGGAAATCATGAGCGTGCTGGGCAGCATGACTGCCTGAACAGGCAACACCTCACATACGATGTGCTACAACACAAGCATTTTTCCTCTGCCTGCGTTCCGCTAGCTAGCGACCGTCCCATCCCCGCCAAACGCCCTGCCTGATGCGCATACGCCACGGCCAGCGAGGTCGGCGTTCTTGACTTTCGGACATGCGAGTGCGATGATTTTGAAATAGGACGTCTGATGACCAACAACTTTGGTGATTCAGTCAGTCTACTGCTTCAGCCACGATCCGGCCCCTGCTAGGTGTTCATCCTCTCCGGAGCGCAGCTGAAGAGATTTGCCGAAGAGCAAGCACCCCTATACCGGAGACCGCCATGTCCATCATCACCCACGCTGCCGCTGCAGCCTGCCATTGCCTGCCTGCCCACCCCGTGCGTGCGCCGTTGCCGCGCCGCAGGGACTGACGGCGCGCCAGGCTTTCCGGTTTCCCTCCCCTTTTTCTTGCTGCGCCTGTCCTGACTGGTGCGGCGGTGAATCGACCCCATGCGCGGCTGGTGGCACGGGGCCGACCGGCAGCGGCGCACGCCGCGACTGCAACGACAACCATCAGCGCATGACACAACAACGAGGACAACATGACTTTACGAAACAGCCGGATCGCCGCAGGCATCCTGGGCGCCCTCTTCGGCGCACCGCTGCTGGCCTGCGCGCAGGGTAGCGTGACCATCTATGGCGTGGTCGATACGGCCCTGGTCTACACCAGCAACCAGGGCGGATTGCACAACACCTACCTGCGCTCGGGCAACCTGTCGGCCAGCAAGATCGGCTTCAAGGGTGCCGAGGACCTGGGCGGCGGCATGCAGGCGATCTTCCAGCTGGAAAACGGCTTTGACACCAATACCGGCGCCATGAGCTCGGCCAATACCCTGTTCAACCGCCAGTCCTTCGTCGGCCTCACCAGCGCCAGCAGCGGTACGCTGACGGTCGGTCGCCAGTACACCCCCTACTACCTGTACGTGGGCGCCATCGGCCCCACCACGGTGCTGACCGGCGCCACCGGCGCGCACCCGGGCGATGTCGATGGCCTGGACACCACCGTGCGCAGCAGCAATGCAGTGACCTACAGCTCGCCGGTCTTCGCGGGTGCGCAGGTCAGCGCCCTGTACGGCTTCGGTGAGACTGCCGGCGCCACCTCCACCGGCAACGCCTACAGCCTGGCGGCGAAGTACAACGTCAATGCCTGGAACTTCGCGCTGGGCTACCAGCACCTCAACATCGGTACCGGCAACACCAGCTGGAACTCCTCCACGGCCACCGCCAACATTCCCAGCTCGGCCATCAATGCCGGCTACCAGAGCGCCAACAGCGCCCAGATGATCGCGGCCGCCGCCCGCTACACCATCGACAAGCTGATGCTGGGCGCCACCTACAGCGTGGCCCAGTATCGTCCGGGTAGCGGTTCGGTGTTCACGCAGGCGGTGAAGTTCCAGACCGCAGGCATCTTCTCGACCTACCAGTGGTCGCCGCAGGTGGCGCTGGCTGCGGGCTACAGCTACACCTTCGCCGACAAGGGCAACGGCATCTCCACGGCGGCCAACTACCACCAGCTGTCGCTGCAGGAGACCTATGCCTTCTCGCCGCGCACGGCGCTGTATTTCCTGCAGGCTTACCAGCTGGCAGGCGGCAATACGCTGGCTTCCAATGGCAGCATCATCGATGCCGTGGCAGCCGTGGGCGATTCGCAGAACAGCTCGGCCTCCAATGGCAAAAGCCAGGCCGTGCTGATGTTCGGGATCCGGCACAACTTCTGATCCCATCCGGCGTGACCATGAACGGCCTCCCATTGGGAGGCCGTTTGTTTTTGCGCCATGAGAACGGGTCAGCAAATACACGCACGCCGGTCACGGCTTCGGTGCACAATGCGGGTCCCCTTCGTTCTTCGCATGACCGGATCACGCATGTCTGCCGTACAACCCACCTCCGCCGGGGAGGACCTTGCCGCCCCTCGCGCCGCCCTGCCCACCGCCGCCCAGGAAGCGCGACGTGGCCTGCGTGCCTCACTGCCCGTGCTGCTGGGCTTCATCCCCTTCGCCCTGGTGCTGGGCGCACAGGCGGTGCAGAAGGGCCTGGGCATCTGGGAAGTGCCGCTGATGACCGGACTCAACTTCGCCGGTGGTTCGGAATTCACCGCCGTGCGCCTGTGGACCTCGCCACCGCATCTGCTGTTGATCGCCGCCATGTCGCTGCTGGTCAATAGCCGCCACCTGCTCATGAGCGCCGCGCTGGCGCCGTATCTGCGCCATGTGCCGCGCCGTCGCGCGTTGGCCGCGCTGTTCTTCATGTGTGACGAAAGCTGGGCACTGGCGCTGGCCGATGCGCAGCGCCGTGGCACCGGCCGTGTCAGCCTGCCCTACTACCTGGGCGCCTCGGCCGGCCTGTACCTGACCTGGGTGCTGTTCACCGGCCTGGGCGCGGCGCTGGGCCCGGTGATCGGGGATGTGGAGAAATTCGGCTTCGACATGGCCTTCACCGCCGTCTTCCTGGTGCTGTTGCGCGGCATGTGGCGCGGCATGCGCGCCAGCCGTCCGTGGCTGGTCAGCCTGGTGGTGGCCGCACTGACCTACCGGCTCATGCCGCAAGGCGCCTGGTATGTCGCCGCCGGTGCCATCGCCGGACTGGCCAGCGCC
>NZ_JAELUH010000126.1 GCF_016429215.1 Herbaspirillum sp. ASV7
GATGCGCGCCTGCACCAGGCGGAAATAGGCTTGCGAAGCCGAGAAGCGATAGCTGTTCTCCAGCGACAGCTTTTCGATGCGCGCCGCCAGCCCGGTGATCTTGCGCAGGATGCGCTCATCCTCGGCCTGCTCTTCGGGCGTGCCGCCGGGGGACTGCTCGGACTGCACCATGGCTGCCGTCAGCGCTGCCAGGTCGCCCTCGATCTCGTTGAGCAAAGGGCCGGACTGCTGGGCATGCGGCAAGCCCAGCAGCGCCATCATGCGATAGGTCTCGATCTCCAGGATGCGTTGTGCCAGGCGCCCGCCCTGCAGCTCGCGCAGGCCGATATCACGCACCACGAAGCGCGAGAAACCGTCCGACTGGATCTGGAAATCGGTCCAGATCTCGCCTCCCTGCAGCACCTTGCTGGAACTCATCAGCTTGCCCTCGAAGATGCGTTGCAACTGGCGCGCAGTGCCCGCCGGATCGTCCTCGCCCGGCTCCACCACCACGTGCGCGGCCACCATCAGCTTGCCTTGCAGCGACAGCAGCCATTGCTGCGGGATATGCGACAGCGGCGCGCGGGCAAAGGCGTCGGCGGTCGACAGGGGCTCTTCGTGGGCCTGGGCGAAGGTATAGGTGGCGAACTCGGTATGGCACTCCCACTTCAGACGCAGGCGCCCGAAGTCATGGTAGAAGTGCTTGGCCTCGGCGCCCGGGGCGACCACGCCGAAATGGGTGCACAGGTCGTCCAGCAAGGCATGCTGGGCGCTGGCGTGGCGCGTTCCGTTGCCGTCTTCACGCACATAGACGGCCAGGTGCGTGAGCGTTTCCGAGCGCGTCAGTTGCAGGAAGGGGCGCGAATGCACTTCCGCGGCCAGGACAACGCGCTGCGGGTGATTCAGGCTGGCAAAAACGATGGACATGGCGTTTTCTCGTGGATGGTTTGGATTGGGCAGGCCGGTGGCCATGATGCGCATACCGCATGCGAAATGCATGCCGGCTGTGCATTCTTGTCTGTGGGCTCGCTTACTGCGGAGCGGGATAGCTCACCTCTAGGATGGTCAGCTGCTCCAGTCCGGACGGCGTCTGCAGGACCACCTCGTCGCCCTCGCGCGACTTGGTCAGCGCGCGCGCCACCGGCGAGATCCAGCTGATGCGCCCCTTGAGCGGATCGAGCTCGTCGATACCGACGATGGTGACCGTATGCGACTCGCCGCGCTGGTTTTCATAGGTCACCGTGGCGCCAAAGAAGACCTGGTCGCTGCCGTGATGCACGGACGGGTCGACCACCTCGGCGTTGTCAAGCCGCTTGGTGAGGAAACGGATGCGGCGGTCGATCTCGCGCAGGCGCTTCTTGCCGTAGAGGTAGTCGCCGTTCTCGGAGCGGTCGCCGTTGGAGGCCGCCCAGGACACCACGCGCACCACTTCCGGGCGCTCCTCGTCGATCAGGTGCAGCAGTTCATCCTTGATGCGCTGATGCCCCTGCGGGGTCATGTAGTTCTTGCTGCCTGCGGGAATGGCCGGCAAGGCGATGTCGTCATCGTCGTCACCGCCATCGGATTCTTTTACGAAAGCCTTGTTCATGCTGGAGTGGGTCCGGGTTGCTTGCCGCCGGGCGGCGTATTCGGGTCGGCCCTTATTGTAGCCGCATGCCGGCAGCGGCGACGGTACAGTTGCGGGCTTTAATCCTGCTCTCACTGTACCGGGCTCGCATCGCATCGGGGCAGGACAACACTCGCCCTTTGCCGCGCACTCGGCGATAATCGCCATTCCGGCCCCTTCGCGGCTTTTTTCACTGACCCTGCGACCCATGTCCTCCATCGCCCCCCGCTATCGCATCGGCCTCATCGCCAACCGTGCCCACCAGGATGCCGCCGATTCGGCGCTGGTCCAGTTGCTGACCGGCTCGCGCCATCGCATCGAAAGCCTGCAACCCGAGCTGATCGTGGTCGGCCGCACCCTCGACGCCATCGGCCAGATGAACCTGCTGCCGGGCTATCCTCATCTGGTGCGCTTCCCCTATGGTCGGCATGGCGGCCTGATGAAGCTGGTCTCGCGCACTGTCGACGAGGACCCGGAGCGCACCCTGGACGCCGTGATCTATCTGATCGACCCGGTCGATCCCTCCTCCACCTTCCCCGAAGCGGTGGCCCTGAAGCGCCAGTGCGTGATCCACGGCAAGCCCTTCCTTTCCACCCTGGCCGGGGCCCAGGAATGGTTCGAGCTGGAAGCCATCGCCAACGGCGCTACGCCCGACGCCTTCCTCGATGAGCGCTTCAGGCTCGACAAGGAAGGCATCGCCCTGATCGCCCACGACGCCATGAAGTCACGCATGCTGGAGCTGGCCGAGAAGCATTTCGACGTGCTCGACAAGTTTGCCTTCCGCTGCGCCACCGGCACCACCGGCGGCCTGCTCAACCAGCTGGCCATGAAGATCAAGGGGGAAGCCGGCCGTCATTGGGTCAAGCCCTTCCTCTCCGGCCCGCTCGGTGGGGACGCCCAGATCGCCGAGCTGATCCTGGAGCAGCAGTGCCGTCGTGTGCTGTTCCTGGAAGACCCGCATGTGGCGCGCCAGCACGAAGCCGATATCCAGCTGCTCGAACGCGCCGCCCGTACCGTCACCGGCTACGCCTCCTGCATGAGCGACGTCAAGTGGGGCGACCGCTGGCTCTCCCTGATCAAGGCACGACAGGTGTGAAGGTCCAGAACCCATTTCATAACTATGCGTGAGATGCGTTCTAGATGACTTCATCTTCACCACCGCCACGGCGCGCTACCCGCTGGCGGCGACGACTGCTGGCGCCGCTGATCTATGCGGCCGCCCTGCTGCTGATTCTGGAAGAATGGCTCTGGGATGCCACCCAGGCCGTGCTGGCGCGCATTCCGTCCTGGCCCGTGCTGGTGCGCCTGCAGCGCTGGGTGGAACGGCTTTCGCCCTACGCGGCGCTGGCCATCTTCGTGGCGCCGACCTTGTTGCTGCTGCCGGTGAAGGTGCTGGCCCTGCTTTCCATCACCCACGGCCACCCGACGCTGGGGCTGGCCATCGTGCTGGTGGCCAAGGTGCTGGGCACGGCCCTGGTCGCCCGCATCTACGCCCTCACCCGCCGCAGCCTGCTATCACTGGCCTGGTTCCAGCGATATCACGACAAACTGCTCGACTGGAAGGATCGACTTACCGCGCAGTTGCACGCCAGCGCTGGCTGGCGCCAGGTGCAGCGATTGCTGCTGGCCATGCGAACCCTGCTGGCGCGCCTCCGTGCGCGTCTTTCGGCAGAACCGCCATCGCCCTGGACGCGCATGCTGCGCCTGTTCAGGCGTCTGGCTGCGCGCATGCGCAAACAGCCTCCGCCAAAATGAAAAAGGCTGCCGTTGAACGCGGCAGCCTTTGCGGGGGGCATGATGCCGGCCAGTCCGGGCCGGACTGCCACCGATCAATCGTCGTCATCCTCATCGATGTAGCCGCCCGGCGGCGCCGACATCTGCATGGGGGTATGCTGGCCGATATGGTTGCTGGAAATGCTGTTTCCCCATTCGAAGGCATATTTTTCGGCCTCGAAGAAATCATCGGCCGACAACTGCAACTCATCGAGCAGCTTCTGGATCTGCACCTGGTCCTGCTCGCGCTGCTCGGTGCATTCGACCAGCTTCAGCGCCAGCCCATAGAACCCGGTGCGGCGCAACAGCGCCTCGCGGATCTCGGTGCTCACGGTGATCTGACGCAGCACGCTTTCCATGCTCATGCCGAAGAGCGCATCGACCAGGGACATGATCCCCACCGTGAAAGCCATCTCCGACATCTTGCGCCGTCCCGGTCGCAACCTGGCGGCGATGAGCTCCAGCATCTTGCCGCGCGTGGCCGCCAGGATCATCAGCGGCGACATGCCGTTGGCACCGCCCTTCTCGGTATTGGCAAACAGCAGGATCTGCAGCCAGCGCTTGAGTTGCCGGCGCCCCAGCACGATCAGGGCCTGGCCCAGTGAATCGATGAACTTCTGGAAGCCGTAGACGGGCGTATTGACCAGGCGCAGCAAGGTCAGGCTCAGGGCGACGTCGCGCTTGATGAAGCGGACGATCTCGCCATTGTCCACATTGCGCACCAGCAGCGTGAGCAGATGCATGATGGCCATCTTCGAGGCCTCCAGCTTCTTGCCCTGGAGAATCATCGGCTTGGCGAAGTAGTAGCCCTGGAAATAGTCGAAGCCAAAGGTGACGCAATCATTGAATTGCTGCAGGGTCTCGACCTTCTCGGCCAGCAACTCCTTCTGCGCGCGCTTGAAATGCACCGACAGCTTGAGTAGCTTGCTGGGATCGACTTCCAGCACGTCGATCTTGATGATCTTCACCAGCGGCAGCAACTCTTCGATCTCTTCGGACTCGGCCACCACATCGTCCAGTGCAAACACGTAACCGGCCTTGACCAGCTCGCGCACCCGCGCCACCAGCTCGGGCGTGACCTTGACCGTCTCCAGGATCTCCAGCACCACCTTGTCGGCCGGCAGGAAATAGATGAAGTCGCTCATCAGCACGGCTGCATCGACATTGATGAAGCCCTGCAGATTGCCGATCACGTTGGACAGGCCCAGCTCGGAAGCGTGGGCAATGACGGCCGCCGTGGCCGTGACGTCATCCTTCACATTGGCCGGCCCGAAGGCAGCGCTGCGAAACAGCAGTTCGTATCCGATCAGCTCTTGCTCGCGGCTCAGGATGGGCTGGCGGGCCAGGAAGAAATCCAGGGCATGTTGGGTCGGCGGGGTAAGGTCGGATGACTGATCAGACATGGTTGTTCTTTTAATAACCCCTAGCGTTGCATGGAATATTGACGGATAGCAATGCCCCTATTGTATGCCGATTTGGCATGGACACGGGCAGATCCAATCGTGTTGAATCCAAATATTCACAAATAATCACAACGCAAGTATAACCTGTCATCAGATCTCTCCCGACTCCAGCACGAATTCTGCACTGTCGTCGACGCCCAGCACGTCCACCAGATAGGGCATCAGGTCGCGCAGCATGGGCTCCAGCGTCCAGGGCGGATTGAGGATGAACATGCCGCTGTTGTGCAAGCCGAAGCCATCGGGTGCCGGACCGTGGATGGCCAGTGTGACGTTGAGCCAGCTCTTGGCGCCCAGGCGTTTGAGACGCTCGGGCAGCTGACGTGATTCGTTACGCTGCAACACCGGGTACCAAACGGCATACATGCCAGTCGGGAAACGCGTGAGTGCGTCGGCCAGGACCTGGGCCACATGGGTGTAGTCGCGCTTGTCTTCGTAGGGCGGATCGATGAGCACCAGGCCGCGACGTGACGGCGGCGGCAACAAGGCCTTGAGACCCTGGAAGCCATCGCCACGGTTGACCATGACCCGCTTGCCGCGCGCAGACGGGCGCTGGCCCTGGGCGGCGGCATGCGCCTCCAGCTTGCGGAAATTCTCTTCCAGCACCTTCACTTCGCTGGGGTGCAACTCGAACAGGCGTAGCCTGTCCTGCTCGCGCATGACCTTCTCGGCGCAATAGGGCGAACCGGGGTAGTAACGCATCTTGCCGCTGGGGTTGAGCGACTTGACCAGGTCGACGTATTCCTTCACCGCCGGCGGCAGGTCCTTGCGGTCCCACAGCTTGGCGATGCCGGTATCGTATTCGGCATTCTTGCTGGCGTAATCCCCGTCGAGCGCATAGACGCCAGCGCCGGCGTGGGTGTCGATGACCATGTAGGCAGTCTCTTTCTGCCCGAGATAGCGCATCAACTGGATGATCACCATGTGCTTCAGGACATCGGCATGGTTGCCGGCGTGAAAAGCGTGGCGATAACTCAGCATGGGAAATTCACTTCTTGGATGGGGTTGGAACTGGGATGACTGGATGAACCGACAAGATGCGGCGTACCGGTATCCGATGAGATGAAAACGTTCGGCATTCTAACAAGGATAAGTGAGCAGTTGTCCGACTAATCCGGCTTTGTTACAAAGAAATGATCGATTTTCCCGGCAGCCACGCCCGCTATGCAAGACGCGCAGCACCGGGAAGATATGCGAGCCATCGCCCCCCCCCGCGCAGCCGGTGCGCTTAACTGCCGGCACGATCCAGGCGGAAATAGGCATCCAGCAACGATGTCTTGAAGACCACGCCGAGCAGACGCGGATCCTCCGTATGGGCAATCACGGGCAAGCGCTCGCCCTGGTGATCCAGGAACAGCTGCAGGGCTTCGCCCAGCGACATGTCCGGCGTGACCTCATGCAGGAAATGCGGCCGCAGGAAATCGCGAGCCACGCGTCCGCCCGGCTCCTTCTTGTCGAGCAGCCAGGAAGTGATGTCCTGCAGCGCGACCACACCCTGGTAACGCTGCTGGGCATCGACGATGTAGACGTACTTGACCGGATACTTGAGGAACAGTGCGCTGACCTCTTCCAGGCTGGCGTTTTCCGGCAAGACCGTCTCGGCCGGACGGATCAGCTCGCTCATGTGGGTACCACGCAGGCGCAGGCGTTCTTCGTTGTCGCGATGGCGCTTGCGGGTGATCTCGTACATGGAACTGCCATCCACGCCCCGCGCCACCACGTAGGCGACCACACAGGACAGCATCAGCGGCAACACCACCTGGTAGCTCAGCGTCATCTCGAAGATCATCAGGATGGCCATCAGCGGCGCATAGGACGCCGCCGCCAGAAAAGCGCCCATGCCCACCATGGCGTAGGCGAAGGGTTGCGACATGTGCATGGGCAGCAGCGCCTGCGCCGCATCGCCAAACAGGTAGCCGATGGCGGCCCCGACGAACAGCACGGGCGTAAAGATCCCGCCCACGGCGCCGGAGCCGACCGTGATCGAGGTCGCCAGCACCTTGATGACCAGCACCGTCAGGACGGCTTGCCAGACCCAGGTGGTATGCAGCAGCGAATTGACCAGGCTGTAGCCATTGCCCCAGACCTCGGGCACCTGCACCGAAATCAGGCCGACCAGCAAGCCGCCCACCGCCAGGCGCACCGGCAGCGGCAGGCGGAGCTTGCCGAAGGCCAGCTTGCCCAGCTCCAGCACGCGCAGGAACTGTGGCGCAAGTACCCCGGCCAGCACCCCCAGCACCAGGAACAGTAGCACTTCCCAGCCGGCGATCTCGGGGAAGTAAGGCATCTCGTAGGAGGCTCGGTAGCCCGGCAGTTCGCGCATGGTGATGTTGGCCACCACCGAGGCCACCACGATGGGGCCGAAGCTTTCCATGACCAGCGAACCCAGCACGATCTCGGTGATGAAGAAGGCCCCTGCGATCGGCGCGTTGTAGGCCGAGGTGATCCCCGCCGCCGCGCCACAAGCCACCAGCAAGCGCAGGCGCGATGCGGGAAAGTGCGAGAACTTGCCCACCAGCGAGGCACACAGGGCCGACAGCTGCACCATGGGCCCTTCGCGCCCGATCGACCCGCCCGAGGCGATGGTGGCCAGCGACGAGATGCTGCGCAAGAGCGTATTGCGCACCGGAATGGCGCCATCGCCGATGGCCACCGCCTCCATGTAGTCACCGCCATTGCCCGCCGGCGTGCGCTTGGCCCACACCAGGAACAGGCCAGCCACCACGCCACCACAGGTGGGCAAGAGCACGCGCACGTACCAGGGCAGCCCTTTGGCGATATCGACGAAGCTGCCATCGTGACCGGTCAGCCAGATCTGCAGCTGCGCGATGCATTCACGGAAGGCGATCGTGGCCAGCGCCCCGACGAAGCCGGCCAGCGCGCCCCACAGGAGCATGGAATGATGTTCCGACACGCGGCAGGCATTGAGTACCCGCAGGCGGTATTTGATCCAGAGTTCATGCATGATCGACGACGGGTCCCCTTGCTCTTTCGTCTTGCTTTTGTGACGGCTACTCGGCGCCGACCTGGGCCATCAGCGACTGCAGATGACCCAGGTCGGCGGCGATGCTGGGGGGGGGTCTCTTATACACATCTGACGCTGCCGACGATACACTACAAGTGTAGATCTCGGTGGGGGCCGGGGGATGAGAGAGGGGGGGGGGGGGGGGGGGGGGGGGGGGGGGGGGGGGGGGGGGGGGGGGGGGGGGGGGGGGGGGGGGGGGGG
>NZ_JAELUH010000127.1 GCF_016429215.1 Herbaspirillum sp. ASV7
GTCCTGCACCACGCGCAAAAGGTGCTGGCCATATTTGCCGCCATGCGCGACTTCGCCGACCGGCTGCGTGCGGCGGGCCACCGGGTGCGCTATATCGGGCTGGACGATCCCAGCAACCGCCAGTCGCTGGTCGAGAATCTGGGCGCGCTGGTGACGCACTACCAGGCGCAGAACGTGCAATGGCAGGCGCCCGACGAATGGCGCGTCGACGCGGTGCTCAGGCAATGGGCCCAGGAATGGGCCACCGCCCGTTCGGTGCAGACCAGCGAGTGTGACAGCGAACACTTCCTGACCAGCCGCCATGCGCTGGCCGATCTGTTCGGCCAGCGCAAGCAATGGCTGATGGAACATTTCTACCGGCAGATGCGGCAGCGCTTCGACATCCTGCTGGACGCCCAGGGCAAGCCCGCCGGTGGCCAATGGAACTACGACCACGACAATCGCAAGCGCTGGCCCGGTCAGCCCGCCGAGCCGCCGGACTGGCGCGCGCCGCACGACCACAGCGCGCTCTGGGACATGCTGCAGGCCTGCGGCGTGCGTACCTTCGGCCAACCTGATGCGGCGCAACTACGCTGGCCGCTGAACCGGGAAGAAGCCCTGCAGCACCTGGAGCAATTCATCGCCACCGCCCTGCCCTGCTTCGGCGACTATGAAGATGCCATGAGCAGCCACGCCCAGCGCCTGTTCCACTCGCTGCTGTCCTTCGCCCTCAATCTGAAGATGCTGCACCCGCTGGAAGTGGCGCGGCGCGCCGAGCAGGCCTGGCTGGAAGGCCAGGCGCCGCTGGCGGCGGTGGAAGGCTTCGTGCGCCAGATCATCGGCTGGCGCGAATACGTGCGCGGCATCTACTGGTCGCAGATGCCCGGTTACGATGAGCGCAACGTGCTGGGCCACGACCTGCCGCTGCCGGCCTGGTTCTGGACCGGCCAGACTCAGATGCGCTGCCTGCATCTCTGCATCACGCAATCGCTGCAGACTGCCCATGCCCATCACATCCAGCGCCTGATGGTGATCGGCAACTTTGCCCTGCTGGCCGGGCTCGACCCGCGCGCGCTGCACCACTGGTACCTGGGCATCTATATCGATGCCTTCGAATGGGTGGAGCTGCCCAATACCCTGGGCATGAGCCAGTGGGCCGACGGCGGCATCATCGCCACCAAGCCCTATGTCAGCAGCGCCGCCTACATCGGCCGCATGAGCGACTATTGCCAGGGCTGCGCCTACGATCCCAAGCAGAAGACCGGTGACAAGGCCTGTCCCTACAACGCCCTGTACTGGGACTTCTTCCTGCGCCACCAACCGAGCCTGGGCAACAATCCCCGCCTGGGCATGGTCTACCAGCAGCTCAGGAAGATGGATGCGCAAGAGCGGGACCGCCTACAAGAGCGCGCCACCGACCTGCGCTCACGCCTGGACCAGCTCTGACAAACCCCTGGCCGCATGCACTGTCGCAGCAGTGAGTATTCATCATTTTCCCGTTCAGCGAAAAAACGGGCAAAATACTCAAAAACTGACGAAGTCACGAAAATCTCTGCATAATAAATCGACAAAAGGTTTCCTTGAGGCATGACTGTTGCGTTTGAACGAAAAACGATTATATTGAATTTAAATTCTATCTAATGAATTTGATTTATTTGTGTAAAATACCGATAATGGATTTATGAAAACCGCAAAGACAACCAGCTCCGAGGTCTGCACCACACAGGAAGCCGCACATATCCTGGGCATCTCGGTGTCTTCCGTGCAGCAACTGGTCGAGGCCGGCATCATCGAGGCCTGGAAGACCAAGGGAGGACACCGGCGCATTCCGCTGAGCGCGGTGCACGCCTACAAGGCCACGCCGAGTTCGTCGGGTGAGGTGGGCGAGCATGGCAGGAGCGGCCCGGCACTGCGGCCCAACAATGGCCGCACCGCCGTGCTGGTGATCGAGGACAACCGCCTGCAGCGTGAACTTTATGCAGCGGCCCTGGAATCCTGGGGACTGCCGCTGGATCTGGTCTATTGCGACAACGGCTACAAGGCGCTGCTGGAGATCGCGCGCAGCAAGCCCGATGTGGTGCTGGCCGATATCGTGATGGAAGGCATGGATGGCTATGAGGTCGTCAAGACCATCCTCAACGATCCCCAGCTCAAGGATGTGAGCATCGCCATCGTCAGCAGCCTGGACACGGACGAGATGGCGCAGCGTGGTGGTATTCCAGCCGGCGTGGTGTTTTTCCCCAAGCCGGTCAATTTTGACGAATTGCGCGGCTACATGCGGGCGTGTTGCGCCCGCAGGGAGCGCGAGAGCCGATAACAGACTGGGAAAGGCCAGAGTGTTTCATGGAAGACCGGAAAAACCATCCCCTGCCCCTCCGGTTCACGCGCATCGACCTGCGCGTCGCCCTGAGCCTGTTTTCCCTGCTGCTGATCTGTGGCCTGTGGCTGGGCGTCTACAAGGAGCTGCAGACCAGCCGCGACAATTACCTGGCCGATGCCCGGCGCGACGCCCAGTCGCTGTCGCGGCTGTTCCTGGAACATGCCTATCGCACCATCGAAGCGGCTGACCAGGCGGCCCTGTACCTGCGCTACCGCTACGGCCAGCTCGGCAACGCCCTGGCACTGTCCACCGAAGTCGAGAATGGCCTGGTGGCTCGCAACGTCTACAACCTCTTTACCATCGTCGACAGCCATGGCGACGTGGTGCTCTCCAGTCAACCTTTCGCTCCGGTGAACCTGTCGGACCGTGAACACATCCAGGTGCACATGCAGGGTGCGCAGGATCAGCTCTTCATCAGCAAACCGGTGCTCGGGCGGGTATCCAAGAAATGGTCGCTGCAGATGACCCGCCGCATCAACCGCCCCGATGGCTCCTTCGGCGGGGTGGTGGTGGTGTCGATGGATCCGCAGTACTTTACCCGTCTCTACCACCAGATCGATGTCGGCCGCCACGGCGTCATCACGCTCGTGGGCGAAGATGGCGTGGCGCGCGTGCGCCGCACCGGCGACATCGATGCCATGGGCGAATCGGTCGCCAAGGGCCAGGTCCATGCCGCAGCCATGCGCGCAGAGCGCGGCATGGTCGAGGCCGTCAGCGCAGTCGATGGCCGCCTGCGCATCTATGCCTTCCAACACCTTCCCAACTATCCCCTCTATGCCACCGTGGGCATGGATGTCGAAGAACGCCTGGCCCCTTATTACCGCGAACGCACCCGCACCATCCTCCTGGCCGGTCTGATCACCCTGGGGGTACTGGTGTTCAACGGCGCCCTGCTGTGGCTGGCCAGCTCGCTGGTCAAGAGCCGGCGCGCGGCCATGGAGGCCAACCTGGCCAAGTCGCGCTTTCTCTCCAACATGTCGCATGAGTTCCGCACCCCCCTGAATGGCGTGCTGGGGTATTCCGACGCCCTGCGCGAAGAGCTGGGCGAGTCACCCCTGGCGCCCTACGCCACGGCCATCCATGACAGTGGCAACCGTCTCCTGAACCTGGTCAACGCCATCCTGGAAGTGACCGAACTGGAAGACGGCCGCGTGGCCGTCCACCTGGAACCGGAGAACATCCGCGAACTGGTCAGCCAGTCCATTGCCCGCCACTACCAGGCCGCGCACGACAAAGGTCTGCAACTGGACTGCCGTATCGCCGACGACGTCCCCCAGATCGTGGTGTGCGATGAACGCAAGGTCCAGCGCGTGCTGGAGAACCTCATCAGCAACGCCGTGCGCTATACCGAGCAGGGCCGCATCATGGTCGAGGTCGAGCGCGAGGGCAGCGAGCAGTTGACCATCCGCATCCAGGACACCGGCATCGGCATTGCCGAAGAGAAACTCGATCACGTCTTCGAGAAATTCGCCCAGGGCGACGACAGCCCGCAACGCGCCAACGACGGCGCCGGTCTGGGATTGACGATTGCCCAGCGCCTGGTATTGCTCATGGGAGGGAAACTCGTGTTACAGTCCAAGCAACACCACGGCTCGACGTTCAGCTTCACATTACCGCTGCAAGAGCCGAAGTAAAAGGCCGCGAATCCAAGTAAAAGGGGGGAGCCGTGCAACCGGGCCAGGATAAGAACGAATATCGCCATATCGATCCCAGCCAGTTGCTGGATGCCGTGGGTGGTGATACCCGCACGGTCGCCTCCCTGGCCAAGACCTTCGCCGACAGCGCTCCGGAGATCTTCCTGCGGCTGGAACGGGCGGTCCTGGCTGGCAATGCCGACGCCGTGCGTCACGAAAGTCACACGCTCAAGGGCATGAGCGCCCTCTTCAATGCCCGGGTGCTCACGCAATTGTTGCTGCATACCGAACAGGCGGGCCGCCAGGGCCAGACACCTGCCCCCGATGACCTGGGCCAGCTGCAAACCTTGTTCGCGCAGGCGCTGGAAGAGATAAGGCAGGTTGCACAATCTGCCGCAAGGGCCTGACCGTATTGCCGCTGCCCGACCTGCATCACCATCCATGAGCCAGACAACGCCCCCTGCTCCACTGCAGCCGCAACGCATCCGCAAATCCGCCGTGACCATTGGCGCGCTCTTGCTGACCCTGCTCGTGGTGACGGTGCTGGCTGCGGGGGCCTTGCTCTACCGGGCGGGTCTGAACGACTGGCGCAACGACCTCTCCACGCTTGCAACCGCGCTGGCCGAAAGCACTGCCCAGACGATGTCGTCGGCCCATCTGGTACTTGACAGCATGCAGGCCGATATCGACAACCTGGGCGCCGAGGACCAGGAGCAATTGCGGCAGCGCATCGCCACCGACCAGTTCTCGCAACTGCTGCGCGAGCAGATCCGTGGCCTGCCCTTCATCTCCGGTGTCGGGGTCAGCGGCGCGGACGGCAAGGTGATCGTGCTCTCGCGCGAGTACCCCATCCCGCAGATCGACATGACCGATCGCGACTACTACCACTTCCATCGCCACTCCCCCTCGACCGAGGACTTCCTGGGCAAGACCATCAACGCCCGCTCCAATGGCCAGCCGACCTTCTTCCTGACCCGCCGTGTCAACGACAAGCATGGCAACCTGCTGGCCATCCTGGTGGTGGGCCTGCGCCAGGCGTCCTTCGAGAATTTCTTCAGCAGCATCCGCCACGACAAGCCCTTCTCCATCCTGCTGGCGCGCAATGATGACACGCTCCTGGTCTGGTCGGACCCCGACAAGAAGAGCGCCGAGCGTGGTCATATCGTTCCCCTGCCCGAGCTGCATCCAGCGCGCCCGGCCGGCAGGGAGGAAAACGCTCCCTATTTCTTCATGCAGTCGCACTGGCTGGGCATCCACCAGCCCATCCGCGGGGTGCCGGTCTACCTGGAGGTGGCGGTGACCGACGAGGTCTACTTCTCTGACTGGCTGGAATCGATGTACCCGCTCATGAGTGTAGCGGCCATCAGCCTCGTGGGCCTGATCGCAGGCTTCGCCCTGACCCTGCGCCAGGTCCAGCGGCGCGAACAGGATGCCCTGCTGGCCATGCAACTAAAGGAGGTGGCCGACCAGGCCAACGAGGCCAAGTCGCGCTTCCTGGCCATGGTCAGCCATGAAATCCGTACTCCCATGAATGGCATCATGGGCCTGTCCGAACTGCTGATCGAGTCGGGGCTGTCAACCCGGCAGCAGCACTACGCCAACAGCATCCACGGCGCCACCGAGGGGCTGGTGCGCATCATCAATGACATCCTGGATATCTCCAAGATCGAGTCCGGCAAGCTGGACCTGGAACAGGTAGCTTTCCATCCCGCCCGGCTGGTCAGGGAAATCAGCGAACTCTACCGGCCCTCGATACAGAACAAGGAAGTCGAATTCGACGTGCGCATCGACTGTGATGAGTCCCTGGAGGTGCTGGGCGATCCCTCGCGCCTGAAACAGGTGCTGGGCAACCTGTTGAGCAATGCCATCAAGTTCACCCAGGCCGGCCACGTGCGACTGAGCATGTCGGCCCGCGAAGACGAGATCGACCACCAGTGGCGCCTGTATTTCGCCATCAGCGACAGCGGCATCGGCATCTCGGCGGAGGCGCTGGATCAGTTGTTCCAGCCCTTCACCCAGGCCGACAACTCCATCGCCCGACGCTTCGGTGGCACCGGACTGGGCCTGGCCATCAGCAAGAATCTGGTGGAGCTGATGGGCGGCCACATCGCCTGCCGCAGCGTGCCCGGTCAGTCCACCCAGTTCAGCTTCGATGTTCCTTGCCGGGAGGCGCCCGGGACACCGCCCTCCGGGCTGCCCGTCGTTCCCGCCAGCAACGATGCGGTCGCCTCGCCGCCGCCGGCGAGGCCGGAGCCGACGCCGGTCTCGCTGGCCGGGGCCCGCATCCTGGTGGCCGAGGATACCGAGATCAACCGCCAGCTGCTGCGCATCCTGCTGGCCCGCAAGGGTTGCATCCTGCATGAAGTGGAAAACGGCGCCCAGGCTGTCCAGGCAGCACGCAGCGGTGGCTACGACCTGATCCTGATGGACTGCATGATGCCCATCATGGACGGCTACCAGGCCACGACCGAGATACGGGCCCACGAGCAGGAGCAGAACCTGCCGCGCATTCCCATCATCGCCCTGACCGCCAGTGCCATCGAAGGCGATCGCCAGCGCTGCCTGGAGGCGGGCATGGACGATTACCTCAGCAAACCCTTCACCCAGGTCGGCCTGATGAGCACGGTGGAGAAATGGCTGAGGAAAGCCTGAAAAAAAGCTGAATAGGGAAAATCCCTAAGAAAATAAAACAACTGCTTAAATTGTTTTATTTGATTTATTTGCTTCACCCTCCTATGATGACTCCTGAGCGCATCGAAGACATCGCGCCATCTATCAGGAGTCGGAAAAATGACATGGTTCTACAATCTCAGGATTGCCCACAAGCTCAACGCGGCCTTCCTCATCGTTCTGGTTTTCCTGGTCACCCTGGGTGGTCTGTCGACCCTGCAGCTGGCCAGCGTCAACAAGAGCGCCACCGACATCGCCCGTAACTGGCTCCCCAGCATCACCACCCTGTCCAGGATGAGCCTGTCGCTGTCGCGTTCGCGCAGCTTCGACCTGCAGCAGATGCTCGCCGCCGATCCGAAGGAACAAGCCACCGCC
>NZ_JAELUH010000128.1 GCF_016429215.1 Herbaspirillum sp. ASV7
GCCACGGCACCATCTATTCCACCAACATCACGCCCGACAAGGAACATGGCATCGGCAACTACAGCGAGACCCAGTTCGCCGCCGCCGTGCGCCACGGGGTGCGCGCCGATGGGACGCAGCTCTACCCGGCCATGCCCTATCCCAGCTATGCCAAGGTGAGCGACGAGGACATCCACGCCCTCTATACCTACTTCATGCGGGGCGTGAAACCGGTGGCCACCACGCCGCCGGCCTCCAGCATGAGCTTCCCCTTCAATCTCCGCTGGGGGATGAAGCTGTGGAATGTCTTCTTCGCCAATGACAAGCCGTTCAAGGAGCAGGATGGCTGGAGCGCCGAGATCAAGCGTGGCGCCTACCTGGTCGAAGGCCTGGGCCACTGCGGCAGTTGCCACACGCCGCGCGGCTTCGCGATGAACGAGAAGGCCAGCGACAGCAGCCAGGCGCTGTTCCTCTCGGGCGGTGACCTCAATGGCTGGGCCGTGCCCTCGCTGCGCGGCATGCCGCACTGGAGCGCACAGGACATCGTCGACTACCTGCAGACCGGTCGCAACAAGACCGCCTCGGTGGCCGGCGAGATGAGCCTGGTGGTGGAGCACAGCACCGCGCATCTGAAGCCCGACGACCTGCAGGCCATCGCCGTCTATCTGAAGACGCTCTCGCCGGTGGTGGCCAGCAAGAGCGGCAGCGTCACGCCGCAAGGGGCCGATGCCACGGTGAAGAAGCTCACGGCCGCCAAGGACCTGACTCTGGGTGAGCGCCTGTACCTGGACAATTGCGCGGCCTGCCACTTCGTCAATGGCCGTGGTGCGCCGGGCATCTTCCCGGCGCTCGATGGTGCCACGGTGGTCAATGCCGACAATCCCAGCGCACTGCTGCACGTGATCCTGGCCGGCGCGCGCACGCCCTCCACCGAGAAAGCGCCGTCGATCCTGGTCATGCCGGGCTTCGCGCACCGCCTCTCGGACAAGGAAGCGGCCGAGCTGGCGACCTTCGTGCGCCAGGGCTGGGGCAACCAGGCCGGCGCGGTCTCGGAGAGTGAAGTCAGCCGCATGCGCGCGGGGATCGCCAAGCACGGATCCTGATGCCTTTGGCATTGCGCTGACTGGATTGGCTGACTGAAGGCCCGCATGGGGACATGCGGGCTTTTTTTCGCGCCAAGAGGACTGGAATTGACCAGAGTACGGGATCACGCCACTATAGGGCTCAGGAAACATTCCCTTGAGAAAATTCATGCTCCCCACCTACGGCGCCACCTATCGCGGCAAGCACATCAGCGTCTCCTGCACGCAGCAACGGGACGGTGACGTACTGTGCAGCGTCAGCATCGATGGCGAGGCGGCGCCCGGCCTGCGGGGCAATCCTTTCGGCTCGGTGGCGGCGGCGCAGGTGGCCGGCGTGGGCTATGCCCGCGCGTTCATCGATACCCTGCTCGACAATGACGTGGCCGAGCATCATGGCTATTTCATCCGGGTCAACAGCACCGAGCAGCTGGACGGCACCTGGGTGGGCAATTACCAATTGCACCGCAACGACAATCCGGTCGCCTTCCGTCGCGTGGTGTGCGACGACTTCCGCGGCAATACCTCGGTGGAGGCGGAACAGCATGCCATGGCCACGGCATTGGGCGCCGTGGATGCCGATATCGCGGCGGGCAAGCTCTAGGGCCTGGGCGGCAGCCGCTCAGGCAGCCGTCTTGCGACGACGGGCAGAGACCTTCTCCCCTTGCGCCAGGATGGCCGGCAGCAGGCCCGGGAAGCGGCTCTCGATCTCGGCACCGCGCAGGGTGTTGATGTGGGTGGTGCCATTGCTCTCGGTACGCACCAGCCCCGCTTCGCGCAGGACCTTGAAGTGGTGCGAGACGGTGGACTTGGGACGCCCGCCATCGAGCTCGCCGCAGGTGGCGCATTCCACGCGCGCAAGATGGCGCACGATCTCCAGGCGGATCGAATCGCTCAGCGCATACAGCACGCGCTCCAGCACGAACTCGTCTACGGCAGGGTGTTTATAGGGACGCATCTGCAGGATGATACACCTTGGGTTATACTCCTTCCATAGTTCGAATATATTCGAACCAACGAAGCATCACCGGAAACCGCACTCCGCGCTCCGCAAGGGCCAGCCGCCTTTGCCTGATGAACCCCATTTTCTTTCGACAGGAATCCCTATGTCCGCATTGTTCCAACCCTTCAAGCTCAAGGACCTGAGCCTGCGCAACCGTATCGCTGTCCCGCCCATGTGCCAGTACATGGCCGTCGATGGCAAGGTCAACGACTGGCACCTGTCGCACTACGCCAGCATCGCCCGTGGCGGCGCCGGCCTGGTGATCGTCGAGGCCACCGCCGTGGCGCCGGAAGGCCGCATCACCCCGGGTTGCACCGGCATCTGGAATGACGACCTGGCGCAAGCCTTCGTGCCAGTGGTGCAAGCCATCAAGGCGGCAGGTTCCGTGCCCGGCATCCAGATCGCCCACGCCGGCCGCAAGGCCAGCGCCAACCGTCCGTGGGAAGGCGACGACCACATGGCCGCCGACGATGCCCGTGGCTGGGACACCATCGCCCCGTCCGCACTGGCCTATGGTCGTCACTTGCCCAAGGTTCCCAAGGCCATGACGCTGGATGACATCGCCCGTGTGCGCCAGAACTTCGTCGACGCCGCCATCCGCGCGCGCGAGGCCGGCTTCGAATGGCTGGAACTGCACTTCGCCCACGGTTACCTGGCCCAGAGCTTCTTCTCGGCCCACTCCAACCAGCGCGATGACCTCTATGGCGGCAGCGTGGAAAACCGCGCCCGCTTCCTGATCGAGACACTGCGCGCAGTGCGCGAGGTATGGCCCGAGAAGCTGCCGCTGACGGTGCGTTTCGGCGTGATCGAATACGACGGTCGCGACGAGCAGACGCTGCTCGAATCAATCTCCGTGGTGCGCGAATTCAAGGCCAGCGGCACGGACATGATCAGCGTGACCATGGGCTTTACCATTGCTGAAGTCCAGATTCCCTGGGGCCCGGCCTTCCTCGGTCCGATCGCCCAGCGCGTGCGTGAAGAAGCCGATATCCCGGTCTCCTCGGCCTGGGGCTTCGGGACCTCCGAGCTGGCCGAGCACGCCGTCAAGTCGGGGCAACTGGATCTGGTGATGGTGGGTCGCGCCCACCTGGCCAACCCGCACTGGACTTATCAGGCTGCCAAGGAACTGCGCGTGGAGCGCCCTTCGTGGACGCTGCCGGCGCCCTATGCGCACTGGCTGGAACGCTACTGATGAGCTGACGGGCGGCACTAGCGCGCCCTCATCCGCATCGCGATACAGGCCGCTCGGGAATTTCCTGAGCGGCCTGTGTGTTTTCTAGGGAAAATCACTACAGCCAACGGCAGAGGCATTGCCTAAGATGACTTCATCTTGAGGAGATCATCATGTTCACCACCTTCCTGCTCACCGTCGTTCTCGCTGGCCTGATCACCGTGGTGTTGTCTTCGCTGGGCATCTACCTGTTTGCCGAGTCGAAGTGGCGTCACCATCCGCTGGCGCACAGCGTCGGCGAGCTGCAAGGCCCGATCCCGGTTTGACCCATTTTCAGGCGGCGCTGCCACCGCGCGCCGCCGTGCCGCTGTCTCCCTGAATCCTGCTGGATTTGGTTTAGCTCCCCGGTCATGCGACCGGGGATTTTTTTGCCTGGAATTAATAGAACAACAAGGAGATCAAGGGCACGCTGGCCAGCAGCAGGCAGCCGAGAAAGGCGGCGAGGAACAGCAATTTCTTTTTTCTGGTAGCCATGGAGCACCTGCAAAAATAAGGATGGGCGCAGTGTACCGCGTCGCTGCCGTCGCGGTCATCCTCGCGGCTACTCAGGCCTGGCCGTTGCAACCATAGAGCCGGAAGCCTTCGCGCCCGCGCAGGCGTTCATAGTAGGCCGCCACCGCCGGCAGATCGGGATGCTCGAAGGGCGTGCCGAACCAGCGATTCACCGACAGGCCCACGGGGATATCGGCCAGCGAGAAGTCCGCGCCGGCCACGTAGGCGCCGGTGTGCTGCAGCTGCTGTTCCAGCACGCGCATATAACGCGTCCAGTTGGCGATCGACGCGGCCACCAGCCTGGCATCATCGTAGTCGGGCGACTTGCGCACCAGCGCCATGAAAGCCTGGCTCCAGCTGCGATTGAGGTCGCTGGCCTGCCAGTCTATCCACTGGTCCACGCGCGCCCGCTGGCGCACATCGGCCGGATAGAGCGAAGCAGCGCCGTATTGCGCGGCCAGGTAACGCAGGATGGTATTGGACTCCCACAGCACGAAGCCGCCATCGTCGATCACCGGCACCATGGCATTGGGATTCATCGCCAGGAAGGCCGGCTCGCTGGTGGAACGGAAACCGCTTCCCCAGTCTTCGCGTTCGAACGGGATCCCCAACTCCACACAGGCCCACAAGACCTTGCGTACGTTGATGGAATTGTCGCGGCCATAGATCTTGAGCATTGCAGTCTCTCCGGTGGAAATGCGTGGCAGGGACCCGCAAGACTAACAGCACCTGCGCCCGGGCAACATGTACAGTTGCGTGACGCCACCCGGTACGCTTGTTGCATCAATACAATTGGCCCGGTGGAAACGCGGCAACTGTACCGGGACGCCGGGTCAGCAGCGGGTTTAGACTCATGATCCGATTGTTGCGCCATTTCGATGACATCGGCCGGCAACGGCCCTGTCATGAGCCCATGTCCACATCCAATCTCACCAAGCTCCTGTTGCTGGCCGCCATCTGGGGCACCAGTTTCATGCTCATGCGCATTGCCGCACCGGTCTTCGGCCCCATGCTGACCACCTTCGGCCGCGCCTGCCTGGCCACACTGGCACTGCTGACCTATGCCCGCGCGCGCGGCGTACCACTGCAGTGGCGCCGCAACTGGCTGCCCTATCTGGTCATTGGCGTGTTCAATACCGCCCTGCCCTTTGCACTCTTTGCCTGGTCGGCCCTGCATATTCCCTCGGCCTACATGGCGACGATGAATTCGCTGGCGCCGATCTTCACGGCACTGTTCGGCTTCCTGCTGCTGGGTGAAAAGCTGAGCCCGGTGCGCTGCCTGGCCTTCGTGCTGGGCCTGGTGGGTGTGGCCGTGCTGGTGGGCATCGGTCCGGCGCCGGCCGATGCGCTGGTCATCGGCGGCGTGCTGGCGGCCATGGGCGCGGCGGTCAGCTATGGCTTCGCAGCCACCTTCACGCGCATGCGTGCGGGCGGCATCTCGCCCATCGCCATTGCCGCCGGTAGCCAGTTGGCGGCGGCACTGTGTCTGCTGCCACTGGCCCTGCCCTCGATGCCGCACGCACTGGTCGCCAGTACGCTGCCGGCATTGCTGGCTGTATTGGTACTGGGCATCGTCTGTACCGGCATCGCCTATGCGCTGTTCTTCCAGCTGATCGCCGCCGAAGGGGCGACCAAGGCCATCACCGTGACCTTCCTGGTACCGATGACGGCCTCGCTGTGGGCCTGGCTGTTGCTGGATGAGCCGATCACCTGGGGCAGCGTCGCCGGCATCGCCATCGTGCTGCTAGCCACTGCCACGGCGCTGCGCGCCAAGCCCGCCATGAGCATCAAGGGCAAGGCTACCGCCTGAGCGGAATACCAGCGAAAAAAAACGGGCGCTGCAGCGCCCGTTTTTTATCCTTGATTGCTTACCAGCCGTACTTCGCGCAAGCCCTGCGATAGGCCAGTCCAGCCAGGGCCACGTCTTCCAGGCCGATGCCGATGGCCTTGTAGATGACGATGTCCTCAGGCTTGCGCTGATAGGGCATGCTGCCGTCGACGGCCTGGGCCAGTTCCATCACCTGCGCCCAGTCGAACACGCCCGGCGCACATTGCACCAGGTCGCCGGCTTCCTGCTGGGCTTGCGGCTTCCATTCGACGAACAGGGCGGCGGCACGGCCGATGGCGGTATCGTCCAGCTCGCGCACATTGGCCTTGGAAGCGCCCACGGCGGCCACGAAGGTCCCCGGACGCAGCAGCTTGCCATCGAACAACGGCGTGCTGGCCCGCGTGACCGTGACCAGCACGTCGGCCTGGGCAGCGGCTTCGTCGATCGTGACCGCGCGCGCCGGCACGCCCAGCGTGCGGGTGATGTCATCGGCCAGCGCCTCCTGGCCCGACAGGCCAGCCACCAGCACCTCCTTGAACTTGCGTACCTGCAGCAATGCCGGGATGTGCGAGCGCGCCTGCACGCCGGTACCGATCACCGACAGCACCTCTACATCGGGACGCGCCAGCGCATCGCAGGCCACGGCGGTGGCGGCGGCCGTGCGCAAGCCGGTCATGGTGTCGCCCTCGATGGTGCACAGGGGCGCGCCGGTCTCGGTGGAAAACAACTGGATGACGAACTTGAACTGGCCCTTGATGGTGGTATAGACCTTGGCCCCGGCGATGCCCGCTGCCGGGATCACCGCCCCCATCATCGACAGCATCACGCCATTGGAGGCGCTGGTACGCACGCGCCCCTGGTGCGCGCCCTGGGCCGCTGTGGCAAAGGCTTCGCGCATGGAGGCGATGGCGTCCTCGGTGGTGAGCAGTTCGCTGATCTGCTGGTTGGTCAGGAATTTCATGGTGCTGTCCTTCAGTGTGTTTCGGTGTGTG
>NZ_JAELUH010000129.1 GCF_016429215.1 Herbaspirillum sp. ASV7
GGTCAAGGCCCAGACCCTGGACGAGCAGTCCGAGGAACGCCTGATCGCTGCCGAGAAGAAGCGCAAGCCGCTGGACTTCGGCAGCAAGGATGACTTCCAGCTCGCGCAAGCCCTCAATCACCTGAAGGGCCTGCCGGTCAAGGTTTCCAACGCCAAGCCGGAAGTGCGCAACGAGGAAGGCAAGAACGACACGCCGGTCAAGGATGAGCGCAAGGACAACAAGGCGCCGGCCGAGAAGATCGACACCAAGTAATCCACGCTGCTGCCGCTGCATAGGGCAGGCATACCGGGCCGCTTCCAAGCGGCCCTTTTTCATGGAGACGGGGCCAGGCACGACCTGACCGGGGATGACCGACATGGACGACCAACAGCTGCTGCGCTACTCGCGCCACATCCTGCTCGACGAGATCGATATCGACGGCCAGAGCCGCCTGCTGCAGGCCCATGCCCTGATCATCGGCGCCGGCGGCCTGGGTTCGCCGGCGGCCATGTACCTGGCCTCGGCCGGGGTGGGCCGCATCACGCTGGTGGACCACGACAGCGTGGACCTGACCAACCTGCAGCGCCAGATCATGCACACCACGGCCCGCGTGGGCCAGCCCAAGGTGGAATCGGGCCGCGAGGCCTTGCAGCAGATCAATCCCGGCGTGCAGGTGCAGGCCCTAGCCGAACGTGTGGAGGGCGAGCGCCTGCGCGCGCTGGTGGCCGACGCCGACGTGGTGCTCGACTGCAGCGACAATTTCACCACCCGCCATGCCGTCAATGCCGCCTGCGTGGCGGCCGGTGTGCCGCTGGTGTCGGGCGCGGCAATCCGGTTCGACGGCCAGGTGAGCGTCTTCGACAGCCGCCAGGAGGCCGCGCCTTGCTATGCCTGCCTGTTCCCGCCCGAGCGCGAGTTCGAGGAAGTGCAGTGCTCCACCATGGGCGTATTCTCGCCTCTGGTGGGCATCATCGGCACCGTGCAGGCGGCCGAGGCCATCAAGCTACTGGCCGGGATCGGCCGCTCGCTGGCCGGACGCCTGCTGATCCTGGACGCCCGCGAGATGGAATGGACCTCGATCGCCGTCGGCCGTGACCGCCAATGCAAGGTCTGCGGGCAGCGCCATCCCTCCCGGGCCTGAGCTGCCGGGTTGGCCGGGTTGGCCCGGCTGGCCGCTTCCATCGGCCCCCTTTCTTCTGGTATAAACTAGTCTGGATGTTGCGATGCAAATGCGTCGCGCATCACGCCAGGCTGAACTCCGGAACCACCACAACTCATAAGCGCGATCAGCCCGCCCGTCTTGCCGGCAACAGGGGAAACCATGAACCGCTCCATGAACGCTGTTCCAGCGTGCCGCCCGCTCTGCCAGGCCGGCTTGCGGCAAGGGCTTGGCATCCGGAATCGTTGGTGTACAATCCTTGACCGCGAAAAAGCGTATGCCATCTGCAGCGCGGCCCGGCCAGGAAGCAGGCAGCCGGCCCCGGCGAGCGGGTCAACGTCAATCGAAGAGGTGCCAACGCGGCTAGGGAAGTGGATTCAAAAGCGACCTGTTCCGGCAGCCCAGTATCAGCCGGGATAATGGATATAGTTGAAAAACCCGTAGTATTGAAAGTAAGCGAAGTGGCAACCAAGACTCCCAAAACTACCCCTGCAGCGCAGTTGCTGACCGAGGCCGAGATCCTCAAGATGAGCGAGGACGACTACATGAATGAAGCGCAGCTTGCTTTCTTCAAGGCCCGCCTCCAGCAGCTGGAAAAGGATCTGCTCAAGAACGCCGATGAAACCACCGAACACCTGCGCGAGACCGTGCTGGTGCCGGATCCGGCCGACCGTGCCACCATCGAGGAAGAACACGCCCTGGAACTGCGTACCCGTGACCGCGAACGCAAGCTGCTCAAGAAGGTGCAGCAATCCATCGTCTCCATCGATAACGGCGAATACGGCTGGTGCGAAGAAACCGGCGAGCCCATCGGCATTCCGCGTCTGCTGGCGCGTCCCACCGCGACCCTGTCGCTGGAAGCGCAGCAACGTCGCGAGCTCAAGCAAAAGCTCTACGGCGACTGATCCGCGCCTGGCAGGATGACGCCTGCGCCTCCGGGTGCGCAGGCGCGGTGTCGCTGTCGCTGTCGATTTTCCCATCCCGCTCCGTTCCATGAACCGTCTGCGTTCCCTGCGTAGTGTCAACGTCATCGCCTTGCTGGTGATGTCGTTGCTGTTCGCGCAGATGCTGGGTTTCGTGCACGGTATCGCCCACGCTGGGTGGGCGCCGGGTACGGTGCATTCGCTCATCAGCAATGCGCTCTTTGACGAGGACGACGATCATGATGCGCCGGCCGCAAGTGCCGGTACAAATGCCGGTGCCAGCGCCGACGCTACCGACCCCACCGACACCGGTGGCGTCCACGCCCACGACCTGCATCACTCCTGCGTAGCCTATGACGCCGCGGCCCTCTCGGCCGGCGTGCATTTCGATTTCCCGCCGCTGCCGCTGCTGCCGCCGGTGCGGCTGCTGGCCTTGTGGCTGGCTTTCGCGTCCTGGGATGCGCCGCTCAACTGCCATTTCCACTCGCGCGCACCACCGCGCTGAATTCCTTCCCACTGCAAGATCCCGAACACTGGTTGCCGGTTGTCCCGCGCGTATCCGGTCGTGCCCCTGTGTTGTCTGGCCTATGCCGGTCGACGCTGCCATGGCGCGCCTGATCGCGTGAGGACGGCCGGTGTATCCGCGCCGCCCGACCCTCCCCTCACCGGGCGGGCGACGCATCGCGCACATCAAGGAATTCACATGGCTTTCCAACGCCAACTCATCGCCACCGCCGTTCTCTCGGCCCTGGCCACCTGGTCCATTGCGGCGTCGGCCCAGAGCACTGCCAACGACGCTGCCACGACGGCAGCACCGGCCACTTCCACTCCATCTGCGGCCACACCCGTCCAGCCGGCGCTGCAACCCATCGTCGTCACTGCCACCCCCTTCGCCTCGCAGGAAGACGTGCAGGTACTCACCCCGGCCAAGGTGATCGCCGGTGACGAATTGCGCAACAAGCTCGGCAACTCCCTGGGCGATACGCTCTCCTCCGAACTGGGTGTGACCGCCTCGGCCTTCGGTGCCGGTGCCTCTCGCCCCATCATCCGTGGCATGGAAGGTCCGCGTGTGATGATCCTGCAGAACGGCATGGGCGTCTCCGATGTCTCCACCGTCTCCAATGACCACGCCGTGGCCACCGAGGCCGCCACCGCCCGGCAGATCGAGATCCTGCGCGGTCCGGCCGCATTGCTGTATGGCTCGGGCGCCATCGGCGGCCTGGTCAACGTGGTCAACGACCGTATCCCCACCGAACTGGTGGGCCAGCCCACCGGCACCATCGAAGGCCGTTACGGCACGGTCGATGGCGAGAAGAACGGTTCCTTCTCCCTGGACACCTCGGCCGGCCAGATCGGTCTGCACCTGGACGGCAACTACCGCGATACCGACAACTACAAGATCCCCGGCAACGCCCGCCAGGGCGACAGCAGCAGCGCCTCCGGCCGCCTGCCCAATTCCTTCACGCATGAATCCAGCGTCGGCCTGGGCGCGTCCTATGTGGCCAACTGGGGTTATGTGGGGGTATCGGCCTCGACGCTGGATGACCACTACGGCATTCCCACCAGTGAGATGTCCTTCATCGACCTGCACCAGAACCGCTACGACATCGACACGGTGGTCAACAACCCCTTCGTCGGCATCGAGAAGTTCCGCTTCCGCTTCGGCTATACCGACTACACCCACATCGAGAAGCAGCAGGATGGCACGCCCAATACCGTGTTCTCCAACCGCGTCCTGCAGACGCGCTGGGAATTGACGCATGCACCGCTGGCCGGCTGGCACGGCACCTTCGGTGTGCAGACCGAGCAGGGCAACTACTCGGCGCTGTCGGCCACCAGCGGCACCTCCGAGCTGACGCCGCCGACCCGCTCGACCTCGTTGGCCGGCTTCCTGGTGGAAGAGCGCCAGTTCGGCCAGGTGCTGGCCAGTGCCGGCTTGCGTGCCGAGAGCGTGAATCGCCGTCCGGATGGCACCAGCGGCTTGGCGGGGCGCGACTTCAGCTTGCTCTCCTGGTCCACCGGTGCCTTGTGGAGCTTCCAGCCCGGCTATGGCCTGGGCCTGACCTACTCGCTGGCGCAGCGTGCGCCGACGGTAGAGGAGCTGTATTCCAATGGCCCCCATGAATCGACCTCGACCTTCGACATCGGCGACAGCCAGTTGAAGAAAGAGACCTCGCACAACATCGAACTGAGCCTGCAGAAGACCGAAGGCCTGGTGCGCTGGAAGGGCAACCTGTACCGCAACAAGGTCAACAACTACATCTATGGTCGTACCAACGGCCAGGTCGACGATGCCGGCAATGCCGATCCGAATGGCGAATTCACCCAGCGCTTCTGGTCGCAGGGCGATGCCACCATCCGTGGCGCCGAAGCCGAGCTCAGCTACAACTGGAATGGTCAGGGCATGTCGGGCCGGGTCTTTGCCGATACCTCGCGCGGTACCCTGGACAGCCTGGGCAACCTGCCGCTGCAACCGGCCACCCGCTATGGCGTCGAACTGGGCTACAAGACCGGTCCGTGGGCCAGCGGCATGAAGGTATTGCGCGCGCAGAAGCAGGATCGCCTGGCCTCCTTCGAGACCTATGAGACGCCCTCCTATACGCAGGTCGATGCCAACCTGTCCTATACGCAGAAGCTCAATGGCGTGAAGCTGACCTGGTTCGCGCTGGCGCGCAACCTGCTCAATCAGGATATCCGCCTGTCCAGCTCGGTGCTGCGCGAGAGCGTGCCGCTGGGCGGCCGCAACTTCATCGTGGGGGCGCGCACCACCTTCTGATCGCGCTGAGGGGGCGTCATCATCCCTTCATAGCGCATGCCCGACCATCTTCGCGAGAAGATGGCCGGGTTTTTTTACGCCCGGGGCAGAGGGGCGGGACTGCATCACGGTGCCGGCGGGAAGTCCAGCACGGTGTCGTTGACGCGGTTGAAGAGGTTGGTGAAGGTGATCGCGGTCACCGCCAGCAGCGTGTCGACGATCTGGGCATCGCTGTAGACGGCCCGTACGCGCTCCACCACGGCGGCATCGACCGTGCCACTGGTGCCGACCAGCTGGCGGACGAAATCGGCCAGCACGTCCAGCCTGGCCTCGCCGGAAGGCAGGCCGTGACGCACGCCCTGGATGGCCTGGCTCGACAGGCCGACCTTCTTGCCCATCAGCGCGTGGGCCGCCAGGCAGTAATCGCAGCCAGCCTTTTCGCTTACGGCCAGCTTGATGGCTTCGATTTCCTTGGCCGACAGGCTGCTCTTGCGCAGCGCGCCATCCAGCTGCAGGGCCGATTCCAGCGCAACCGGACTCAGCGTGCCGATGCCGGCATAGGCAT
Source organism: Herbaspirillum sp. ASV7 (assembly GCF_016429215.1). Classification (GTDB taxonomy): domain Bacteria; phylum Pseudomonadota; class Gammaproteobacteria; order Burkholderiales; family Burkholderiaceae_D; genus Herbaspirillum. The sequence goes on from NZ_JAELUH010000129.1 coordinate 5,383, forward strand.
TGGGCACCATGCCGACGGCGGACTTGATGGCGGCAAACAGTTTGGCGGCCTGGCCGGTGGCTTCAGTAACGGGGGCAATGGTAAGACGGGGCATGACAGTTCTCCTGTAAGAGGGCTAGCGCCGGCAGTGGCGGGATTGCCTGGGTGTGCCGTGTTGCGCATGGAGGTACTGTAGGCCGTCAGCATGAAATGATGAATGCCTTAAAATGACTTTAAATTGCTCAAAAAGCTCAAAAAGCTCATTCAAGGAAAGCCATGGATGCCCTCAGCCGCCTCCTCTCCCTGCACCCGGTGCGCGCCGGCCTGGATATCCGCTGCCGTTTCGGCCAGCCCTGGAACCTGCCGCACCCAGCCCTGCCCGAGCGGGTAGCGCCTTATCACTTCATCCTGGAGGGGACGGCGCAACTGCGGCTGGGCCAAGGCGAGCCCTTGAGCTTGCAAGCCGGCGACCTGGTGGTGCTCCTGCACGGTGCCGCCCATGCGCTGTTCATCGCCCCCGCCGCTGATGCCGTCGAGGTGCGCCAGGCGGTGAGCGCAGCTCCCGTGCAATTGCAGGTCAATGATGACCAGGTGGGTGGTGCCAGGCCGCTGTCCGATTTTCTGTGTGGGCAATTCCATTTCGATGCCCCGCACTCGGCCACCCTGATGCAGGCGCTGCCCGAGGTCCTGCTGGTGCGCGGTGCGACGCTGCCCGAGGCCGATGGCTTGCGCATGCTGGCCACCCTGTTGCGCAACGAATGCGGCGGTGCCGACGGCCGCGAAGCACCACGCGCCGGCGCCCAGGCGGTGGTGAGCGGCCTGGCAGCGGCCTTGTTTGGCCTGGCCTTGCGCGCCTGGCTGGCCCAGGGCGGGCCGCAGCCGGGTTTGCTGGCCCTGCTGGCGCATCCCGTATTGCAGGGCGCGCTGCAGGCCATGCTGGAGGCCCTGCACGAGGACTGGTCGCTGCCGCGCCTGGCGGCGCTATGCCACATGTCGCGCGCCACCTTCGTGCGGCGCTTCCAGGAGG
>NZ_JAELUH010000012.1 GCF_016429215.1 Herbaspirillum sp. ASV7
AAAACTTCCGAATTTTAGCACAGGCCGGGCGGCCTGAAAGTCGGTAGCGCTAACATTGCCAAGAAAGACCGGGAATTGCCAGATGGCAGGAAAAGTGCGGGAGGGACGATGCCGATCAGGCCTGATCTTCCTCGTCAGCCCAGGCGGTCTGGAGGGCCTCACGGATGCTGCGGTGGGAAAAACCACGCTGCTGGAGGAAGCGCATCTGCTTGGCCCGGGTCTCGGCATCGGCGGGAGGGGCGCTGAATTTGCGGCGCAGCACCAGGGCAGCGCGTTCACCCTCGCCGGCAGCCAGATCGGCCTTTAGCTCACTGAGTGCCTCGCCCTCTATGCCATGGCCATGCAGTTCGGACAGGATGCGCTGGTTGCCATAGCGCGCCGAGCGGCGATGTACCAGGGATTCGGAAAAACGTTCTTGGGAAAGGAAACGGGATTGCTCCAGCCACTGGAGCAAGGCGTCGATATCGTCACCCTCTTGCGCGTAAGGGGCAAGCTTACGCGCAAGTTCCAGGCGACTGTGCTCACGTGAAGAGAGGTACTTGAGCGCCCGTGCTTTCAGGCTGATCGGCGGTCTGGGCATGACTTTCGACTACACGGACGTTGAGACGAATGAAGCGGATATTGCCAGTAAAACAAACGCAGCCGACACGATGATCAGGCCCTGCCGCGGTCTTGCTACCCGCGTCCACCGCAGTCCGAACATCATCAGGATTATCAGGATTGCGAGGGACAGGGGCTGACAGGCATCTTCAAGACGTCAGCGGCTCAGGCAAACCGTGCCGCCCTGAAGACGCTTGAAAGACAGATCAGGAAGCCTGCGCTTCGGCTGCACCGCTGGCCAGTTCGGGAACGCCCAGGGCGACGCGGACCTTGTTCTCGATCTCGCGCGACAGTTCCGGGTGTTCCTTCAGGTAGTTACGGGCGTTGTCCTTGCCTTGGCCGATGCGCTCGCCGTTGTAGCTGTACCAGGCGCCGGACTTTTCCACGACCTTGTGCTCGGAGCCCAGGTCGAGGATCTCGCCTTCGCGGGAAGTGCCTTCTCCATACAGGATGTCGAAGTGGGCTTCGCGGAACGGCGGGGCAACCTTGTTCTTGACGACCTTGACCTTGGTTTCGCTGCCGATGACTTCGTCACCCGACTTGATCGAGCCGGTACGGCGGATATCCAGGCGCACCGAGGCGTAGAACTTCAGCGCGTTACCACCGGTGGTGGTTTCGGGGTTGCCGAACATGACGCCGATCTTCATGCGGATCTGGTTGATGAAGATGACGGTGGTGTTGGTGCGGTTGATGCTGCCGGTCAGCTTGCGCAGCGCCTGCGACATCAGGCGGGCCTGCAGGCCGGGCAGGGAGTCGCCCATGTCGCCTTCGATTTCCGCCTTCGGGGTCAGTGCAGCCACGGAGTCCACCACGATCAGGTCGACCGCACCCGAGCGCACCAGCGCATCGGTGATTTCCAGGGCCTGTTCGCCGGTGTCGGGCTGGGAGATCAGCAGGTCGTTCAGGTTCACGCCCAGCTTCTGGGCATAGGTGACGTCCAGCGCGTGCTCGGCGTCGATGAAGGCGCAGGTGCCGCCCAGCTTCTGCATCTCGGCAATCGATTGCAGGGTCAGCGTGGTCTTGCCCGAGGATTCCGGACCGTAGATCTCGATGACGCGGCCGCGTGGCAGGCCGCCGATGCCCAGGGCGATGTCCAGGCCCAGGGAGCCGGTGGAGACTGCCTGGATTTCCTCGGCGATGACGCCGTCTTCCATGCGCATCACCGAGCCCTTGCCAAACTGCTTTTCAATCTGTGCCAATGCGGCGGCCAGCGCCTTGCTCTTCTCAGAGTTGTTCGCAGCTTTCTTGTCGTCCATAAATCTCTCTCGGCAAAATGTCGTGAAGAAGGGGGGAGTGTCGTGCAGGCATTGCCCGGAGGCATCCGAACTGGCGTGAAGCCGGATCGCCGCCCCGATAGATCGACACTGTATAAAAAAACAGTGATCGGCGCAAGCGTTTTTGTTCGCCCGCTGTAAAACGACGGGGCGAAAACCACAATTATATGAGACTCCGGGGCTCCAATTCGGCAGAATGCGCAGAGGAATGATGCAAGCAAGTAAAAAAAACGGCACACTCGCGAGTTGGAAAGAAAAAATCGTCAGTTTTGCGTCAATATTGCTGAATAACAGCGCTATCTTTCTGCAAATTGCGATATAGCAACATTCAAAGACCGAAGACCGAAGATTGTTTGACAGACTGTTCCCATGAGTTTAGTGCCCTTCAGCCATATCAGCGCCCTACGCTGCCTGATCATCGACGACATGCCGACGATGCGTCAGAACATCCGCATGCATCTGGGGCAGCTCGGCGTGACCAAGGTCGACCAGGCCGGCACGCCCGACGAGGCGATACGCTTCGTGCAATCCGGCACCTATGACCTGATCATCTGCGACTACAACCTCAACAAGGAAAGCAACGGCCAGCAGTTGCTGGAGTTCTTCCGCACCCAGAACATGCTCTCGCCGACCTGCATGTTCATCATGGTCACCGCCGAAAGCGGCTACAACCTGGTGGCCAGTGCCGCCGAGTTCCAGCCCGACGCCTACATGCTCAAGCCGCTGACGGCCAGCCGCATTGCCGAACGCGTCGACCGCCTGCTGGAAAAGCAGCACGCCATGCTGCCGGTGACCGAGAAGATGAAACGCAAGGATTTCGCCGGCGCCATCGTCGAATGCGACAACGTGCTCAAGAGCGCGCCCAAGTGGATCGTCGAGATCATGAAGACCAAGGGCACGCTGCTGATCGACCAGCGCCGCATCGACGAGGCGCGCGAGGTCTACAAGCAGGCCCTGGCCATGCGCGACGACCTGGTGTGGGCCAAGATCGGCCTGGCACGCTGCAATATCGTGGCCGGTCAGATGGATGACGCCCGCGCCATCGTCACCGATGTGCTGGCCCAGAACAAGCAGTTCATCGCCGCCTATGACCTGATGGCGCAGATCGATGAAGCCCAGGGCAACCAGGAAGGCGCGCTGGAGGCGCTGACCAAGTCGTCCGAGATCATTCCCTCGGCCCGCCGCAGCCGTCTGGTGGGCGACGTGGCCTACCGCAGCGGCCATCTGGACCAGGCTCGCGAGGCGTATGACAAGGTGCTCAAGCACACCAAGGGTTCGCTGACGGCGCAACCCACCGACCTGCTCTCGCTGGCCCAGGTGCATATCGACAGCGGCGACCCCGATGCCGCCCTGCGCCTGCTGGAAAGCGCACCGCGCCGCTACGAGGAGTCGGGCCTGTTCGTCACGGCCCAGGCGGCCGTGCAGGCCCAGGCCTATGTGCAGCTGGGCGACACGATCTCGGCCCAGCAGGCCTTCGAAGCGGCACGCCAGGCTGCGGGCCGCGAGAACTCCGACGTCGCCACCCTGGCGCTGGCCAAGGCGGCCTTCTCGATGGGCAAGGACGAGGAAGGTGCCAAACTCATCGCCGAAGCCGTCAAGTCCGACCACGAGAACAAGACCCTGCAGATGCTGGCGCGCAAGGTGCTGGCCGATACCGGCCGCGCCAACCTGGCCGAGGATCTCATCGATGGTGCCGTCAAGCAATGCATGTCCATCATCGCCGAGGCCAATGCACTCATGCGCAGCGCCAAGCCCGACGAGTCGCTGGCCAAGCTGGAAGAAGCCCTGGCCAGCATGCCCGAGAACACCGGCGTGCTGCTGGCCTCGGCGCAGCTGCACCTGCTGTGGATGAGCCAGCGCGGCTGGAACGAGGAATACGTCACGCGCGTGCGGCGTTACCTGGCCACGCTGGATCGTCTGATCCCTGGTAACGATAGAGTCGCCAAGATGCACAAGTTCCTGCGCGACACCCTCAGTAAAGTAGCCCCGAAGAGCTGACCATGGATCCCAAGCTTGCCGCGATCATCATTCACGACATCAAGAACTCCCTGGGCGTGCTGGAGGGCGAACTGCGTCGTCTGTCCGACGACGTGCCCACGGCCCAGCAGGCCCATGTCACCTGCCTGGCCCTGCAGGAAAAGCTGATCGCCTTCCTGACCTTGTACAAGGCTGACTCCCAGGGCCTGCGTGCCCAGGTGGAGGCAGTGTCGCCGCTGGATTTCCTGGATGCGCTGGTGCGCGAGCACGGGGTCAATCGCAATGGGGGCGACATCACCCTGAAGGTCGACGAGGCCGAGATGCCGGTCATCGGTTTCTTCGATGAACACCTGGTCGCGCTGGCGCTGGAAGCCGCCCTCCAGAATGCCAGCCGCTTCGCCCGTACGCACATCGCGGTGGGCTGTCGCAAGCGCGACGAAGGTGGCGTGGTCTTCACCGTGCGTGACGACGGCCCCGGCATCGGCACCCAGGAGAAGAAACCCTCCACCGGCCTGGGCATGGACCTGTGCAATGCCATTGCCACCGCCCACAACAAGGAAACGCGACAGGGCGAGGCGCGTCTTTCCAATCACCCCGATGGCGGCGCGCTGTTCGAGCTGTGCCTGCCGTAAGGCCGTAAGGCGCATGTCCTGGCCAGCCGGGGACATGCGCAAAGCGCATATCCAAGCGTGAAAATAGTCGTTCTGCCGCATCGTCTTCGTCCTTAGAGTGTGGGTCTGGTTTGTCCTGCCCGGGCTGCTTGCCCGGGTCACCCAACACGACAAGAACGGACCCCATGCGACGCAGACACTTCCTCGGCCTGGCGCCGGCCGCACTCGGCACGGCCATACTGGGCGCGGCTCCGCTGGCAGCACGTGCAGCCCAGCCCCCCAAGATCATTCGCCTCGACTACGCTACCTATTCGCCGCCCAGCCTGGTGCTGCGCAAGTTCGGCTGGCTGGAGGAGGATCTCAAGGCACAAGGCACCGAGATCAAGTGGGTCTTGAGCCAGGGCAGCAATCGCGCTCTCGAATATCTCAACAGCGACAGCATCGACTTCGGCAGCACGGCCGGCCTGGCGGCCTTGCTGGCCCGCGCCAACGGCAATCCGGTCAAGGCGGTCTACATCTATTCGCGCCCCGAATGGACCGCGCTGGCCGTGGCCAAGGACTCACCAGTAAAGTCCATCGCCGAACTGAAAGGCAAGAAGATTGCCGCCACCAAGGGCACTGACCCCTACCTGTTCCTGCTGCGCGCACTGCACGAGAACGGGCTCAGGAAGAGCGACGTGGAGATCGTCCACCTGCAGCACGCCGACGGCCGCGCTGCGCTGGAACAGGGCCGCGTGGCAGCCTGGGCCGGCCTGGATCCGCATCTGGCGGCCAGCGAGCTGGAGGCCGGTTCGCGCCTGATCTATCGCAACGTCGATTTCAACACCTACGGTTTTCTCAACGTCAGCGACAGCTTCGCGGCGCGCCATCCGGACCAGGTCAAGCGTGTGATCGCCGCCTACGAACGGGCCCGCGCCTGGATCATCGCCCATCCCGACGAGACCGTGGCGCTGCTCTCTGAAGAAGCCAAGCTGTCGGCGCCGGTGGCGCGCCTGCAATTGAAGCGCAATGATTTCTCGCATCCGCAGATCGGTCGCGAACACATCGATGCCCTGCGCGCCGCCGCGCCCATCCTGATCGAAGAAGACCTGGTCAAGAGCGGCACCGACCTGCCACGCACCATCAACGCGCTCATCGATCCCTCCTATGCCCAGGGCGTGGTGAAGGCCTGAGGCGATGAGCGACCAGGCCGCGATCAACATGACAGCGCCCGCTGCGGCTGCACCGGTGACGACGCCGGCAGCACCGGCAGGGGCTCGCCCGCGGCGCAAGGGCTGGCCCGCTGACGACGGCTACCGGCCCCGACGCTTCACCGGCGCGATCCTGCCGCTGGCCTTGCTGCTGCTGGCCGAGCTGGGCGCGCGCCTGGACTGGATCCCGGCGCGGCTGCTGCCCCCCCCAGTGAACTGGCGCAAACCCTGTGGTCGCTGGCCGTGCGAGGTGAATTGCTGCCGCACATCGGCGCCAGCCTGGCACGCGTGGCAGCAGGATTCGCCATCGGCAGCCTGCTGGCCATCGGGCTGGGCCTGCTGGTAGGCATCAGCCGACGCGCCGAAGCCTGGCTGGAGCCGAGCTTCCAGGCCCTGCGCGCCATCCCCAGCCTGGCCTGGATTCCCCTGCTGTTGCTGTGGCTGGGCATCGACGAGACGCCCAAGGTCGCGCTCATCGCCATCGGCGCCTTCTTCCCGGTCTACCTGAACCTGGTGGCCGGCATCCGCGACGTCGACCACAAGCTCATTGAGGTCGGCACCAGTTCCGGGCTGGGCCAGGGCGAGCTGATCCGCCACATCCTCCTGCCAGCAGCCCTGCCCTACCTGTTCGCCGGCTTGCGTGGCGGCCTGAGCCTGGCATGGATGTTCCTGGTGGCGGCCGAACTGATTGCCGCCACGCGTGGCGTGGGTTACCTGCTCTCGGATGGACGCGAGAACAGCCGCCCCGACCTGGTGCTGGCAGCCATCCTGATCCTGGCCGTGCTGGGCAAGATCAGCGACGGCCTGTTGCGCGCCATCGAGCACAAGAGCCTGGGCTGGCGCGATGCGCGCCGACAGTCCAGCCAGAAGAATTCCTGACCACCATTGCCCTGCTTCCCATGACCACCACCTCTTTCGATCCGGACCGCCGCCGGCTGCTGCAAGCCGGCACCGGGCTGGGACTCGCCGCCCTGGCACCAGCTCGCGTGCTGGCGCAGGCCAGCGACAAGAACATCCGCATCGGCTATCAGAAGTCGTCGACCCTGCTGACCGTCCTCAAGGCCAACGGCACGCTGGAGAAGCTACTGGCGCCAACCGGCGCGAAGATCAGCTGGCACGAATTCACCAGCGGCCTGCCCCTGCTGGAAGCACTCAACGTCGGCGGGGTCGATCTGAGCGCCGATGTCGCCGATACCGTGCCGGTGTTTGCCCAGGCCGCCGGCGCACAACTGGCCTATGTTGCCCAGGAGTCGCCCTCGCCGACAGCGCAAGCTATCGTGGTGCGCTCCGATTCGCCACTGCGCAAGGTCACCGACCTCAAGGGCAGGAAGGTCGCCGTCACCAAGGCAGCCGGCGTGCATTACCTGCTGATCGCCACGTTGGAGAAGGCCGGGCTGAAGTTTTCCGACGTCGATGCCGCCTACCTCTCCCCGGCCGACGGACGCGCGGCCTTCGAGCGCGGCAGCGTCGATGCCTGGGTCACCTGGGACCCTTTCCTGGCGGGCGTGCAGCGCCAGTCGCAGGTACGCATCCTGGCCGATGGACGCGGCGTGGCCGATTACCAGCGTTATTACCTGGCCTCCGCCGGCTTCGCCCAGGCGCGGCCCGAGGTCTTGCGCGTGGTCTTTGACGAACTCAGGAAGACCGGTACGTGGGTCAAGCAGCAGCCCAGGGAGGCAGCGGCCTTCCTGGCGCCGCTGTGGGGTCTGGACGCCGATACCATCGAGCTGGCCAACAGCCGCCGCAGCTACGAGGTGCGCGCCGTGAGGCCCGATTCGCTGAGCGAGCAGCAACGTATCGCCGACACCTTCCTCGCCGCCGGTCTGCTGCCCAAGAAGGTCAATACTGCGGCCGTGGCGATCTGGACGCCACAACAGGCGGGTTGATCATGGACGGACTGGACCAGGTCACGCTGGTGCTCTTGTTCCTGCTGGTGGTGGTGGCCTTGCTGTTTCCGCTGACCGATGGCCGCTCGCCGGGTCGCGATCGGCATGAGCGCCGGGACGACGAGGCAGGGGGAGGAGAATCGAAGCGCCGCTGATGCGGTGCTTTTTTTTGCTGCAGAGCAGGCGAGGAATGCAGATAAAAAAACCGCCGGCCAAGGCCGGCGGTAAAACGGACTGGCGACGCTCATCCACTAACCGCCGCCTTCCGCGCCAAACTGTTACTAAACCATCAAACTGCGCATGCCTTATGTCGTGACCGGATCCAGTTGCTGGATACCCGCCAGGACCCATCCACCCTGGCCGGCGACCGGCTTGGACAGGTTCCAGATCTCGGCGAACTGGACCGGCGAAGCGCTCGGGTCTTCCTTGATGAAGCCGAAGAACTTCACGCTGGCCACGTGATCATTGCCCATCGTTTCCACGCCCAGCACTTCGGCGTCCAGCGACACCACGTCGGTCTGGTTGACGGCAGTGCCGCGTTCCTGGATCTGCAGGCGCAGCTCGGCAAACATTTCCGGGGTGGTGAATTCACGGATGTCGTTGATGTCAGCCTTGTCCCATGCCGCTTGCAAGCGGATGAAATAGGTCTTGGCGTTGCGCACGAAGCCCACGGTATCGAAGCCGGCCGGGATGCCATAGGCAGGGGCTGCCTCGGCATTGCCGAAACCACCACCGAAACCGCCCTGCGCCACCGCTGCCGGCTGCTCCGACTTGAGCATGGAACCGATCTGCGGGGTCGCCGTGCCCTGGGCACCTTGATCAGCCTGCTGAGCTGCGCCGGCCCAGGCCGGACGTGCTTGCGAGCCTTCCGACTTGCGGCGGAACATGCGGATGACGAACATCACCGCCAAGCCGATCAGGGCCACCATCAGGATGGTACTGATCATGCTGGCCAGGGCGCCGCCCAGACCGAAGTGCGACAGCAGCGCGCCCAGACCCAGGCCCAGCAGGGCACCACCCAGCAGGCCCTTCCACATGCTGGGCTTGGCCGCAGCAGCGGCGGGAGCGGCGGCCGGTGCGGCCGGCTTGGCAGCGGCGGCGTTGTTCTGCTGCATCGGGGCCGGGCTTTGCGCCTGGCGGCTGGCGCTGGAGGACTGTTTGCCGATCGAGCCGCCACCGCCAAGACGCTTGGCTTCGACGGTCGACATGCCAACAGACAGCGTCATGACCGCCACTATCAGCGCGACAAATGCTTTTTTCATGCTATCTCCTAGAGGGAATCTGATGTGATGCGGTCACATCGGCCGGAATACTGGATTGCTTTGTTGAGTGCTGCAGGGTCCGACAACGGGATCAGGCAGCCAAGACTGGCCGCACGCGTGCATGTGCCTGCTGTCGCACGACGCGAGGCCTCAGTTCTAACAGGGGCGGTTCAGCGGGCGCAGCAAGACATGTCGCGCGAGGCGACGGGATCAGGCCCGGGGAGGACGACCTGCGCGGGGCAGGAAGGGGGGTTGCATGGCAGCATCGCTGCTCAGAGCGGGCGCCAGGCTGGAGGTTTGCGGCAGAATGGGCAGCGACTGGACCAGGACGGGCTCGTCACCGATACCTGCGTGCGTGGAGAAATCTTCGCCGCTGTCGGCATAACCTGCACCATCGTCACCAGAGGACGCGGCGTCAGCCACGACGGACTGGCCGTGGTCGTCAGACGCAGCGGCGTCGGACAGGGAAACTGCCTTCGCTGCCACCTGATGAACGGCTACCGCAGCGTGGGGCGCCGAGAAGTCGGTTGCGGCCATGGTGCTGGCGTACGTCAGCACCGCTGCAAATACTTGCACCGGTAACAGACAGATCAGCAACAGGACCCACAGACGTTTCATCAGATATTCCAGTAATGACTGGCAGAAATTATAACAACAAAAATTGCGCTGGCAGCAAGTAAATCTTGCTGACGCTCCATACTATAAGGCCTAAGCGTCATAGTTCAATGGCCAATACTGAATTGTTACATTTGGCCTCAAGGGCAGGCAGAGGTGTCCGGCAGCGGCGGCCATCAGGAGATTCCTGATTTGCTTTGATATTTGAATTAGTGGAATATGAAGAAAAGCATCAAAATAATTCCACATTACGAGACAAGCAGGCGATTTCGCTCCCTGCCGCACCCCTATGCGCATCCTCCTTGCTGAAGACGACAGCGTGCTGGCCGACGGCCTGACCCGATCCCTGCGCCATTCCGGCTACGCTGCCGATTGCGTCAAAAATGGTGTGGAAGCCGATTCGGCCCTCTCCACCCAGGACTTCGACCTGCTGATCCTGGACCTGGGCCTGCCCAAGATGTCGGGACTGGAAGTCCTGCGCCGCCTGCGCGCACGCAATTCGCGCCTGCCGGTGCTGATCCTGACTGCGGCCGACTCGGTCGAACAGCGCGTGCAAGGGCTGGACCTGGGAGCCGACGACTACATGGCCAAACCCTTCGCCCTGTCCGAACTGGAAGCGCGCGTGCGCGCCCTGACCCGGCGCGGCGCCGGTGGCGGGCCTACCGTGATCAAGCATGGCCCGCTATCCTATGACCAGGTCGGGCGCATCGCCTACATCGGTGAACAGATGCTGGAACTGTCGGCGCGGGAACTGGGCCTGCTGGAAGTATTATTGCAACGCACCGGGCGCCTGGTCTCCAAGGAGCAACTGGTGGACCACCTGTGCGAATGGGGAGAGGAAGTCAGCAACAATGCCATCGAGGTCTATGTCCATCGCCTGCGCAAGAAAATCGAGGTCGGCGGCGTGCGCATCGCGACCGTGCGCGGGCTGGGCTATTGCCTGGAAAAACTCCCCGACACCGGCAACGCGGCCATGGCCGCCGGCAACAACGCCGCCTGAGGCGAGCTTGTTCCCTTCATGGCAGCAGGCAATGCGGGATCCTCATGAGCAACAGTGATCCCGGCCAGTTCTCGCCTGGGTCGCCTGACATGCAGGGCGACGCACCGGCCTCGCCACCTCCCCCTACTGCGCCGCCGCGCAAGAAACGTCGCTCAGCCTTCGCCACGCAACCGGTCGAACGCATCCAGCGTTCGCTCTTCGGCGAGATCCTCGACTGGATGCTGGCCCCCCTGCTGCTGCTATGGCCGATGAGCATCGCCATCACCTACCTGATTGCGCAATCGATCGCCAGCCAGCCCTTCGACCGCGCCCTGGAAGACAGCGTGACCGTGCTGGCCCAGCAGGTCAGCGAAATCAACGGCAAGGTGGTGGCGCGGCTGCCGGTCTCGGCGCGCGACCTGCTGCGTGCCGATGACATCGACAACATCTACTACAAGATCACCGGCCCGGCCGGCGAATTCATCGAGGGCGACTACGACATGTCGCAGCCCCCCGCCGACGAAGATCGCAGCATCATCGGCACGGTGCAGTTCCGCAATGACATCCTGCACGGCAGCGACGTGCGCATCGCCACCCTGCAGGTGGACCTGCGCCGCAGCGCCGCCCAGCGCGCCGCTTCGGGCGAGCCACGATTGGCCACGGTGCAGGTCGGCGAGACCCTGGAAAAGCGCGCCCAGCTCGCCAACGAGATCATCAAGGGCGTGATCCTGCCGCAGTTCGTCATCCTGCCGGTGGCGCTGGCGCTGGTCTGGTTCGCGCTCTCGCGTGGCCTCTCGCCGCTGTCGGAGTTGCAGCAGCGCATCCGCGCGCGCCGACCCGACGATCTCTCCCCGATCGACTCCGGCCAGGTCCCCGAGGAAATCTCGCCGCTGGTACGCTCCCTCAACGACATGCTGGAGCGGCTCTCGCAGACCATCGCCATCCAGAAACGCTTCATCGCCGATGCCGCACACCAGATGAAGACCCCGCTGGCGGGCATGCGCATGCAATCCGAACTGGCGTTGCGCCAGGACGACCAGGTCGACGTGCGACGCTCGCTGGAACAACTGGCCAAGAGTTCCGAAACCGCCACCCGCCTGGTCAACCAGCTGCTCTCGCTGGCCCGCGCCGAGAACCAGCAGTCGCAGGCCGGCGGCATGGTGCCGGTGGAACTGAGCGAACTGGCGCGCGGCGTGGTGCAGGAGTGGGTGCCGACGTCTTTCACGCAGCGCATCGACCTGGGCTTCGAGCAACCGGGCCACCCCATCCTCATCAACGGCAACCCGGTCATGCTGCGCGAGCTGTTGTCCAACCTGCTGGACAATGCCATGCACTACACCCCGCACAACGGTCACGGCAGCGTCACCGTGCGCGCACGCACCGACGAGGGCGGCGGCCTGGCCATCCTGGAGGTGGAAGACAACGGCCCCGGCATTCCCGCGGCCGAGCGCGCCAACGTGTTCGAACGCTTCTACCGCATCCTCGGCACGCCCAGCACCGGTAGCGGCCTGGGCCTGGCCATCGTGCGCGAGATCGCGCAACAGCACGACGCCACCGTGGACATCCTCGACAATCCGCGCTGTACCGATCCCAAGTATCCGGGCAGCCTGTTTCGCGTGAGCTTTCGCATGATGCCGCGCACTCCCTTCTTCGACGACATCACCTGACATGGACCACGCCCCGCTTCCCCTCGATGCCGGCCACCAATGGCACCGCATCCGCCGCATGACCGCCTGGCTGCTGGCGCTGTGGTTCTGCTCCACGTTCTTCTTCATCTACTTCGCCCGCGAGCTGGACCACATCCACCTGTTCGGCTGGCCCATCCCGTTCTACATGGCGGCCCAGGGCATGCTGCTGATCTACCTGGCCATCGTGGTCATCTACATGCGTCGCATGCGGCGCATCGAACAACTGGTGCGTCGGGAACAGGGCGAGTAAGGACATGGAAAGCAACCAGGATTTCTTCCGCCGCCTGTGCCGCTACTACGGCCTCTACACGCTGGGCTTCATCGCCTTCCTGTGCGTGCTGGCGATACTGGAACGCGAAGGCATGCCGCGCTCCTGGATCGGCTACCTGTTCCTGTTCGTCACCATCGGCCTGTACGCCGCCATCGGCGTGGTCTGCCGCACCTCCGACGTGCCCGAATACTACGTCGCCGGCCGGCGCGTGCCGCCGCTGTTCAATGGCATGGCCACCGCCGCCGACTGGATCTCGGCGGCCACCTTCATCAGCCTGGCCGGCGGCCTCTACCTGCAGGGCTTCGACGGCCTGGCCTACATCCTCGGCTGGACCGGCGGCTACTGCCTGGTGGCGCTGCTGATCGCGCCCTACCTGCGCAAGTTCGGCCAGTACACCATCCCCGATTTCCTGGCCGCGCGCTATCCGGGCCGGCCGGGCGGCCATGGTGCCAACCTCATCCGCATCCTGGCGGTGGCAGCCACCATCCTCATCTCCTTCACCTACGTGGTGGCGCAGATCTATGGCGTGGGCCTGATCACCTCGCGCTTCACCGGCATCGATTTCTCCATCGGCATCTTCCTCGGTCTGGCCAGCATCCTGGTGTGCTCCTTCCTGGGCGGCATGCGCGCCATCACCTGGACCCAGGTGGCGCAGTACATCATCATCCTGTTCGCCTACCTGATCCCGGTGATCTGGCTCTCGGCCAAGCACACCACGGTGCCGGTGCCGCCGGTGGCCTACGGTGCGGTCTTGCCCAAGCTCAGTGCCATCGAGCATCGCCTGGAAGACGACCCCAAGGAAAAGGAAATCCGCCAGATCTTCCAGGCCCGCGCCGACGACTACGAGCAACGCCTCAAGACGCTCCCACAATCCTGGGTGGACGGTCGCATCGAGGCACAGAACCATACCGAAGAGGTCAGGCGCAATACCCACGCCTCACTGGCCGAGATCAAGGCGGCCAGCCGGCTCCTGTCCTCCTATCCGAAGTCGCCCGACGAAGCCGAACGCAAATGGAGCGAGGCCCGCGCCGCCAATCTGGCGCGTGCCCAGCCGCCGGTATCGCAGACCGAACCCTTCCCCGGGCGTGATCGCGAAAGCTCTGAGATCAAGCGCAACAACTTCCTGGCCCTGGTGTTCTGCCTGATGCTAGGGACGGCCGCCCTGCCGCACATCCTCATGCGCTACTACACCACGCCCACCGTGGCCGGCGCGCGCGTATCGGTGTTCTGGACGCTGTTCTTCATCATGCTGATCTATCTCACCGTGCCGGCCCTGGCGGTACTGGTGAAATACGATATCTATACCTCGCTGGTGGGCAGCAGCTATAGCCACCTGCCGGACTGGGTGTACTACTGGGCCAACATGGACAAGGTCAATCCACTGGTCTCCATCACCGACCTCAATCACGACGGCCTGGTACAGCTGGGCGAGATTTCCATGGATGGCGACATCATCGTGCTGGCCATGCCAGAGATCGCCGGCCTGCCCTACTTCGTCTCCGGCCTGGTTGCTGCGGGCGGGCTGGCGGCTGCGCTGTCGACCGCCGATGGCCTGCTGCTGACCATCTCCAACGCGCTCTCGCACGACATCTACTACAAGGTGGTCGATCCCAGCGCCTCCAGCCAGAAACGCGTGACCATCTCCAAGCTGCTGCTGCTGGTGGTGGCACTGCTGGCGGCCTATGCGGCCTCGCTCAAGCCGGGCGACATCCTCTCCATGGTGGGTGCGGCCTTCTCGCTGGCGGCGTCCACGCTCTTCCCGGTACTGGTGCTGGGAGTGTTCTGGAAACGCGCCAACCAGCCCGGCGCGATTGCCGGCATCCTGTGCGGCTTCCTCATGTGCGTGTACTACATGCTGCACACCAACCCCACCTTCGGAGGCAGCGCGGCCGGGCAGTGGTTCCATATCGCATCGATCTCGGCGGGGGTGTTCGGCGTGCCGGTCGGCACGGCGGCCATGGTCATCGTCAGCCTGCTCACGCCGCCGCCCGATGAAGCCACCATGGCGTTGATCGATCACATCCGCACGCCGTAGCCAGACAAGGAGAGCACATGACTCCCGTTCGGACTGGGTAGCCGCACGGCGGCGTATCGAAGGCGCGCACATCGGCACGTCTTCGATACGACCCTGCGGGTCTACTCAGTCCGAACGGTTGGTGTTGTACTTGGTGTACTTGGTGTACTTGGTGTACTTGGCGTACCTGGTGTGCTCAGATGGACAGTTGCAGGCCCTGAGCTTCCTCGCCGGGCAACACCGTCACGGCCACCTGCATGCTCTGCTGACCACCACCGATGAGCACGCCGCGCAGGGGCGAGATATCGAGGAAGTCACGTCCCCATCCCAGCGTGATATGGCTGGTATCGGGGAAGATGCCATTGGTCGGGTCGGCATCGATCCACACGCCCTCTGCGCCATCCACGCCCGGGCAATATACCGACACCCAGGCATGCGACGCATCTGCGCCGATCAGGCGCGGCTGGCCGGGCGGCGGTTCGGTCAACAGATAGCCGCTGACATAGCGCGCCGCCAAGCCGATGGAGCGCAGGCAGGACAGCATCAGGTGGGCAAAATCCTGGCACACGCCGCGCCGGTTGACGAAGACCTCGGTGACCGGGGTGGACACGGTAGTCGCCGCCGGATCGAAGACGAACTCTTCATGGATGCGCAACATCAGCGCCCGCACGCCCTCCACCACCGACATGCCGCGCGCAAAGCACTCGGCCGCATAGCGGATGAACTCGCGCTTGATGCGCACGTGCGAGGATTCGAACAGGAAATTGGAAGCCTCCAGCATGCCCGCCGGCATCGGCTGGCCACCGTGATAGGCCATCAGGACGGTGGCCTCGTCCCAGGCCAGCTCCGTCTGAGGCTGCCCGCGCGGCGTCAGCGCCACCCACGAATCGGCCTGCACGTTGAGGCTGGTGTGGTCGGTATCGAGCGAAAAGGCCTTGATGACGTTGCCGAAATTGTCTTCGTAGCTGCGCACCAGCTGCGGGGCCGGACCGATCTCGACGCTGTGCGACAGGCAATGCTGCCAGGGCAGCTCGCGTGGCGTCAGGTGCAGGACCTGATGCGACAGCCGCACCGGCAGCGCATACTGGTAGCGGGTCTGATGATGGATGCGATAGACCACGCGCTGGGCCTGCTCACGCGGCGCGGTCCTGGCGGGATTGCCGGCGACACTCATCTCAGACCCCCTGGCTGACCGGAGCGGTCAGCGGCGTGAAGTAGTGACGCGACAGATCGTCGGAGAGCATATAGCCACCGCTGACCGCATCGCGCATCAATTGCACCAGGCGCGCGTTCGCCGCTTCGGCATGGGGATGACCATGGGCAAAATCGGCCAGGTTCATCGCCTCCAGCTGACTGGTCAGGTGCGCCGGGATGCTCATGCTCAACAGGCCCAGTTGCTGCGCGATATCAGCCAGGTATTGGCGCAACATGCGGAACTGGTAAGCCATGCCATGGGGATTGCTGGCATCGAACACCAGCAGATGCAGCACCGGCAACCACTCGGGCGTGCGGCGATAGCGCACGCGATAGGTGACGATGCTGCTGGCCGCCTCCAGCAGCCAGGACAGGGCTGCGGTCTGGCGCTGCGGCGGCAGCTGCAGGAAGTTCTCCAGCAGCAGCGCCATGTTGGCCATGCGTTCGATATGTCGCCCCACCATCAGGAATTGCCAGCCGGCATCGCGCGTCATGTCATCGAGCGCATGACCGGCCAGCCCCGAACAGGCATCGATCACATTGCCCAGCACGTGCTGGGCCGCCGCTGGCGTATTGATGCGCTCTTGCACCATGGCCGGCATCTTGGTCAGGGCATGCCAGTTGTCCAGGGAGAGGTGCTCGCGCACCTGGTAGGCGGCATTGGCCAGCTGGCGCAGCTGCGTGGCCACGCTGACCGGCGCGGAAGGATCGACCACCGCCGCCTGCAGGCTCTGCTGCAGCCCGGTGATGGTCGGACGCGGATCGGACTTGGGCATCTGCACACCCAGCTGGGCGCAGATCCACGAGACACTGCCGAGCATGCCCCGGCTCTCGGTCTGGCCATCCATCGTGTATTGCAGCGTGGTGCGCAGCAATCGCGCAAGATTCTTGACGCGCTCCGAATAGCGCCCCATCCAGAACAGGTTCTCGCCGGAGTGCGACGAGACATCCACGGTCTCCCTGATCTGGGTGAGGTTTTCGGCACCATCCTGCGCATCCTCGGCACCGGCGGCCGCGACATCCTCGGCGCGCAGTACCCACACATCCTTGCTGGTGCCGCCCTGCTGCATGGACACCACGTCGCGGCGCTGGCGCGGTGCCACCCGGGTCAGCCCGCCCGGCATGACCTGGTAGCCGCCCTCGCCATCGGCCACCGCGAACACGCGCAGGCTGATGGTGCGGTTCATCAGGCGATACTCGCCGCTGCGCGACATCACCGGCGCCTGCGACAGGCGCACCCACTCCTGGGCCGCATAGGCGTGCGGCTGCAGTTGCAGGCTCTCGATGAGACGACGGCGCGCGGCCCCCGTGACGGTATGGCCGAACACCGGCTGCATGCGCATCGAAGAAAAGGCCGGCACGATCACCAGGTCATCGAAATGCTCCAGGGTATAGTCCAGCGCCGGCTTCTCGCCGCACCACCAGGAGGCCACCGAGGGCAGCAGCAGCGCTTCGCCATAAAGCCGCTCATTGATGGCCGGCAGGAAACCATGCAGCGCCGTCGATTCCAGCACGCCACTGCCCAGCGAATTGGCGATGAGCACATTGCCCAGGCGCGCTGCCTGCGTCAGGCCCGGCACGCCCAGCGCGGAATCGGCACGCAGCTCCAGCGGATCGCAATAGTCGTCATCCATGCGGCGCAGGATGGCGTGCACGCGGCGCAAACCATTGAGCGTCTTCAGATAGACCTGCTCGCCGCGCACGGTCAGGTCGACCCCCTCCACCAGCGGGAAGCCCAGCGTATGCGCCAGGAAGGCATGTTCGGAATAGGTTTCGTTATACGGCCCCGGAGTCAGCAGCACGATCAGCGGCACCTCGCCCTGGGCCGGTGCCAGGCGCGTGAGCATGGCGCGCAGCGTATGGAAGTATCGGTGCGGCGACTCCACGTGCATGTCGCGCAGGGCTTCGGGCATGGCGCGCGCCATGATCTGGCGGTTCTGCAGCGCATAGCCGGTCCCGGACGGACCCTGGGTGCGATCCGACACCACCCACCAGGTGCCATCGGCCGAGCGCGCCAGGTCGATCGCATAGGCATGCAGGTGCACGCCACCCAGTGGCTGCCAGCCGTGGCAGGGCATCAGGTAGCCATGCTGGCCGAACACCAGCGCGGGCGGCAGCAGGCCCTCGGCAATGAGCGTCTGCGGGCCGTAGATGTCGGCCAGCAGGCCATTCATCAGGCGGGCGCGCTGGGCCACGGCGCGCTCCAGGAAATCCCACTCCTCGCCCGACACCAGGTGCGGCAGCAGGTCCAGCTCCCAGGGCCGATTGGCGCCCTTGGGATCGGCATAGACGTTGTAGGTCACGCCGTCCGATGCGATGGCATCGCGCACCTCGTTGGCGCGTCGGCGCAACATCTCCGGCGACAGATTTTCGAGCTGGTCGATCAGCGTTCGCCAGTGCGGGCGCAGGCGGCCGTCGGCCTGCAGCATCTCGTCGTAACGATCGCTGCCGGACTGATAGCTTTCCAGAAAACGCTGGGACATAAATGAAAGAGGGCCGCGCTGCCGTCCGCGCCAGTACGGGTGCGGACGGCAGCGGGCGGCATGGAGCCGCGCCCGGCTGAGTTAGAAGTAGCGTAAGTCTAACGTAAAAGGAAACTCGATAGACGGCCGCGCAGGCGTGACCTGCCATTTTCCCGGGGTATGGTTGGTGCGGAAATAGCGCGCCAGGCGGCGACTTTCCGCTTCGAAGGCATTGACCGGGAAGGTCTCGTAGTTGCGTCCGCCCGGATGCACCACGTGGTACTGGCATCCGCCCAGGCTGCGCCCGTTCCAGGTATCGACCAGGTCGAAGGTCAGCGGCGTATCCACGGGAATGGTCGGATGCAGCGCCGACGGCGGCTGCCAGGCGCGGTAGCGGATGCCGGCCACGAACTGGCCGACCGTGCCGGTGGGCTGCAGCGGCACCGCCACACCATTGCAGGTAAGCACATAGCGGTCGGAGGCCATGCCACCGATCTTGACCTGCAGGCGCTCCAGCGACGAATCCACGTAGCGCGCCGTGCCACCACCGGTACTTTCCTCGCCCAGTACATGCCAGGGTTCCAGGGCGGTGCGCAACTCGATCTGCATGCCCTTGACGGCGTAGTCACCGATCTTGGGGCAACGGAATTCCATGTGCGGCGCAAACCATTCGGCGCGCATCGGATAGCCGGCCTCGTTCATGTCGGCCATGACGTCGGCGAAATCCTGCTCGATGAAATGCGGCAACAGGAAGCGGTCATGCAACTCCGTACCCCAGCGCACCAGCCGCGCCGGCTTGTATGGATCCTTCCAGAAGCGCGCCACCAGGCCGCGCAACAGCAGTTGCTGGGTCAGGCTCATGCGGGCATGCGGCGGCATCTCGAAGGCGCGCAATTCCAGGAGGCCCAGGCGACCGGTGGCGCTGTCGGGCGAATACATCTTGTCGATGCAGAATTCAGCCCGGTGGGTGTTGCCGGTGACGTCGATCAAGAGGTTGCGCAGTAGCCGGTCCACCAGCCAGGGTGGGCAATCCCCCTTGGCGACCTGCTTGTCCATCTCGGTAAAGGCCAGCTCGATCTCCACCGTCGAATCATTGCGCGCCTCATCGATGCGCGGTGCCTGCGAGGTGGGGCCGATGAACATGCCCGAGAACAGGTAGGACAGCGACGGATGGTTGTGCCAGTACGAGATCAGGCTGCGCAACAAGTCGGGCCGGCGCAGGAAGGGCGAGTCGCTGGTGGTGATGCCACCCAGCACCATGTGGTTGCCGCCGCCAGTGCCGGAATGGTGGCCGTCGAGCATGAACTTCTCGGTGGTCAGGCGCGAAGCGCGGGCGGCGTCGTAGAGGTGGGTGGTCTGCTCCACCAGCTCGCTCCAGTTGTTGGCCGGCTGGATGTTGACTTCGATCACGCCCGGGTCTGGCGTGACGCTGAACTTGCGCAGGCGCGGGTCGTGGGGCGGCTCGTAGCCCTCCAGCAGCACCGGCTGCTTCAACTCCTCGGCCACTGCCTCGATGGCGGCCACCAGTTCCAGGTAGTGCTCCAGCTGCGACAGCGGCGGCATGAACAGGTAGAACACGCCATTGCGCACCTCCGCGCACAGGGCCGTGCGGGTGATCCAGTTGGCCGACTCGAACTCGCCCGGCGGCATGGCCGAGGCACTGGTCGACGTTGATGCAGGGCCGGTGCCGGTGACACCAGCCTCGGCGGCGCGGGTGGGCGCCAGGCGCACCTTGGGCTCCTGCGGCCTGCCCAGCTGGCGCCGGATCTCGGCAGCGCTGGGCAAGGGACGGAAGGCCTGCGAGGGATCAGCCGGGTGCACCGCCGGATACTCGCCCTCCTTCACCCACGGCAGCGAATCCAGCGGCAGGCGATAACCCAGCGGCGAGTCACCAGGATACAGGTAGCAACGCTCGCTGCGCAGGAACCAGGCCCCGCTCTGCCAGCCGTTGCCATCATCGCGGCGCGCCAGCGGCAGCACGTGCCCCACCGAACTCTGCAAACCCTGCGTGAAGACACGCATGAGGCGCTCGCGCTCCTGCTTGTCGTCCACGCGCGAGTCGAAGGGATCGACATTGCCCGGCAGGCGACGCTCGCGCCACATGTAGTAGAACACGTCCTCGTAGGCCGGGAAGACGTTCTTGCCGTCGACCTGCAGGCGTTGCGCCACGCGGTGCAGGAAGTGACTGGTGACGATGCGGTCGGTGACGTTGGGCCGGGTCTCGTCACCGATCAAGGCCGGATTGAGCCAGATCGGCTCGCCATCGCGACGCCAGTAGCAATTGAGCGCCCAGCGCGGCAACTGCTCGCCCGGATACCACTTGCCCTGGCCGAAATGCGGCAAGCCCTGGGCCGCATACTTGTCGCGCATGCGATGGTAGAGGTCGGCCGCCAGCGGCTTCTTGGTCGGCCCCATGGCGGCGGTGTTCCATTCGGGCTCGTCGGGATGGTCCAGCGAGACGAAGGTCGGCTCGCCGCCCATGGTCAGGCGCACATCATGGGCGGCCAGGTCGGCATCGATGGCGTGACCGAGTTTTTCGATGGCGCTCCATTGCTCCTCGGTGTAGGGCTTGGTCACGCGCGGCGCTTCCCAGATGCGCTTGACCGACATCAAGTGCTCGAACTCCACTTCGCAGGGATCGACCAGGCCACTGACGGGCGCGGCCGAAGCCGGTTCCGGCGTGCAAGACAGCGGGATATGCCCTTCCCCGGCAAACAGGCCCGAGGTCGGATCCAGACCGACCCAGCCGGCGCCGGGCAGGTAGACCTCGCACCAGGCGTGCAGATCGGTGAAGTCGGCCTCCGGGCCGGAGGGGCCATCCAGCGATTTCTGGTCGGCCGTCAGCTGGATCAGGTAGCCGGACACGAAACGCGCCGCCAGCCCCAGGTGGCGCAGCAGCTGCACCAGCAACCAGGACGAGTCACGGCAGGAACCGGACTGCAGTTCCAGGGTTTCTTCCGGCGTCTGCACGCCCGGCTCCATGCGGATGGTGTAGCCGATGTGCGAGGCCAGCTTCTGGTTCAGCGCCACCAGGAAGTTGGCACTGCCGACCTTCTCGCGCGAAATGCCGTCGAGGAATTTCTTGAACAGCGGCGACAGCGGCAGCTTCTGCCGGTATGGCATCAGTTCGTTCTGCAAGTCCTCGGCATACTCGAAGGGAAATTGCTCGGCATAGGGTTCGAGGAAGAAATCGAAGGGATTGATGACCGACATCTCGGCCACCAGGTCCACCTCGATCCTGAATTCGGTGGTTTTCTCCGGGAAGACCAGGCGCGCCAGGTAGTTCGATTCCGGGTCCTGCTGCCAGTTGATGAAATGCGGCTCGGGCAGTACGCGCAGCGAATAGCTCAGGATGCGGGTGCGGCTATGTGGGGCGGGACGCAGGCGGATGACCTGTGGTCCCAGGTTGATGGCATGGTCGTACTTGTAAGAAGTGACATGGTTCAGGGCCACGTGGATCGACATGGAATTCCTTTACGACAAGCAAATGGACAAGCCGGGGCTCGGGTTGTTGGCGACATGCACACGCCTGGCTGCTGAGGCGACATGCATACCTTGTTTTTCTTACCGCCTTATTACTTTCCTGACTTTCATGGGGGGCGACGGGAACCGGTCTGTTAGTTTTCGGGACTGCACACGCACACACAGGCGCATCACCATCACGCTTACCTGTGATGCATATTAATGAAATCCCGCAGGCGCGGATAGATCTCGTTGTCCCAGCGGCGACCGTTGAAGACACCATAATGTCCCACCGCCGTCTGAACATGGTGCATGCGCATGTAGGGCCGGATGCTGCTGCACATTTCCTGTGCGGCCACGGTCTGGCCGACGGCGCAGATGTCGTCCTTCTCGCCCTCGATGGTAAAGAGCGCGGTGCGTTTGATGGCGCGCGGATTGACCACCTGCTCGCCATAAGTCAGCCGGCCCAGCGGCAGCGCATGTTCCTGAAAGACCGTGCGCACGGTTTCGAGGTAGAACTCGGCCGGCAGGTCTGCCATGGCGAAATATTCCTCGTAGAAATCCTTGATCTGCAAGGCCTGCGCCTCTTCGCCCTCGACCAGATGGTGATAGAGCTTGCGGAAGGCATCCACGTGGCGGTTCAGGTTCATGTTCATGAACGCCCCCAGCTGCACGAAGCCCGGATAGACGCGTCGTCCGGCGCCCCGATGCCGCGCCGGCACGGTGCTGATCATGTTCTTCTCGAACCAGCCGATGGGCTTGCTCTTGGCCAGGGCATTGACAGCAGTGGGATTGACCCGGGTGTCGAGCGGGCCGGCCATCAGGGTCATGGTGCGCGGCTGCGCCGGATGGCCGTCCTCGGCCATGATGGCTGCGGCCGTGAGCGCAGCCACGGTGGGCTGGCAGACCGCCAGCAGGTGCGCCCCCGGCCCCAGCACGCCAAGGAAGTCGATGACGTGGGAAACGTATTCATCCAGGCCGAAGCGACCATGCTCCAGGGCAATGTCGCGGGCGTTGCGCCAGTCGGTGATGTAGACGTCGTGGTCGCGCAGCAGGGTCTTGACGGTGCCGCGCAGCAAGGTGGCGAAGTGGCCCGACATCGGCGCCACCACCAATACCTTGGGCTGGACCAGCGCACTATCCTTGCGAAAATGCAGCAGGCTACAGAAGGGCGTGGCGCTGATGACCTCTTCCTGCACCGAAACCGTGCGTCCGCCTTCCTCCACGGTGGGGATGCCGAACGGGGGCCGGGAATGGGTCAGCTGGGTACGCGCAAAGACCTCGCAGGCCGAGGCCATCTTGCGGACATAGGGATTGACCGGCATGCCGGGCCAGGTGGTACCCAGTACCGGCGCCATCATCCGGGCGCAGGCGCGCAGCGGGTCGGTGGCATCGGCGTAGTTCTGGTAGAGCTGATAGGTATTGATCATGAGAACGCCGCCCTTGGATTGTCTCTTTGTCTGTCGCTCGCCCTCCTTCGATGCAATTGTCGTGCCACTGAACAGCCGTTTTGCGCCACGCAGGACGGCATTTGTGGCCCGGCGGAAACACGCGCACGGCTCCTCGCATAGCTGGCACAAGCTTTGCAAGCAAGGAAAGCGACGCCGACATTGCGGCGTTGCCCGGCCCTGATGCGCAGACAGGGCCGGCGACCGTGACACCGCCGCTTGCGCGGCGGCGTGCCCAAAGTCAACCTGTACAAAACGGATAAAGGACTGACATGCCTAAGACGACTTTGCGCATCACCAGCAAGAACTACTCTTCGTGGTCCCTGCGCGGCTGGCTCATGGCCAAGTTCGCGGGACTCTCCTTCGAGGAAGACATCGTGCCGCCGGACGATCCGACGGCGCGCGCAGAGATCCTGCTCCTGTCCTCCTCCATCCTGGTACCCAGCCTCCATCATGGCGACGTACTGGTATGGGATACGCTGGCCATTGCCGAATATCTCAACGAAATCCGCCCCGGTGCCAAGCTGCTGCCGGCCGACCTCGCTGCCCGCGCGCATTGCCGCTCGGTGTGCGGCGAAATGCATTCGGGTTTCTCGGCCCTGCGCGCGGCGCTGCCGATGAACCTGAAAGCGCACTTTCCCAACTTCAAGGTCTGGTCGCGTGCCGAAGCCGACATCGTGCGCATCACCACCATCTGGAGGGAATGCCTGGCCAAGTACGGCGGCCCCTTCCTCTTCGGTGAACAGCGCACCATGGCTGATGCCATGTATGCCCCGGTGGTCACGCGCTTCATGACCTATGACGTCAAGCTCGACCCCGTCTGCACCGCCTACGCCAAGCGCATCATGGCCATGCCCGAGATGCAGCAGTGGATCACCGCGGCCAAGAAGGAGCCGGAGGATATCGATGAGCTGGACGTAGAGTTCTAGGGCGCAGCAGCGCGCCCGTTTTTTGTCGCAGGCCGCATGCGGGTCACCCGCAGAAAGGATGGATGTGATGAATACCGTAGCTGAAAGCGTCTTGGCAGCCAATCGTTTCTCCCATGTCAGCGAAGGCGATACGCCCTATGAAACGGGCGGCCTGCGTGACTTCTTCCTGTACCGCGACCTCGGCATTGCCGCGGCCACCGGTGGCCAGGTGGTGGCGCAGCTGGTCAAGGCCAACATGGCGCCGGAGGCGGGAACCGGGTGGCACCGGCACGAGGCCAACTTCCACATCGTCATCATGCTGAAAGGCTGGGCGCGCTTCATGTACGAGCAGGAAGTCACCCTCGTCAAGGCCGGCGACTGCGTGCACCAGCGCCCGGGGATCGTACATTTCCTCTTCGATTATTCGCCGGACATGGAATACCTGGAGATCGTCAGCCCGGCCGACTTCAAGACCATCGACATGCCCGCCCCCTGCGACGTACCGCCGCCCACACCCTGGAACAACTGAGCCCCCAGCGGGTCGGTGCCACAAGGGTAGCGGCCCGCAAGAAAAGCGATCAACACCATGCGATTTTCCCCTGTCCAAAAATTAAGTCCTCTGTTAGTCTTCAATCGTGCGTACCGGCTGTAGCGCACACCAGCATTAGCTTTGCGGTATCCCTCGCCTCTGTTTTCGTTACAACCCATTTAGAAAGATTCCCACTCCGTGCGGGAACACGAAGCAAATCTATGGCACATTTTTTCGATGAGATGTATTCAGGAGGCGCAAGCAGCGAAGACCGTCAGGTGCGTCAGCACTATGCAGAATTCGCCAGCTGGCTGTCGGCGCAATCGCCCGAGACCATCGCCCGCAAACGTGCCGAGTCAGACCTGATCTTCCGCCGCGTCGGCATCACCTTCGCGGTCTACGGCAACGATGCAGGCACGGAACGCCTGATCCCCTTCGACATCATCCCGCGCATCATCCACAAGGCCGAATGGGCCAAGCTGGAAGCGGGACTGGTCCAGCGCGTCAAGGCGCTCAACATGTTCATCCACGACATCTACCACGAGCAGAAGATCGTCAAGGCCGGCATCATCCCGCCCGAGCAGATCTTCCAGAACGCGCAGTACCGGCGCGAGATGCAGGATGTCAACGTGGTCAACGACATCTATGCCCACATCGCCGGGGTCGATATCGTGCGCGCCGGCGAGGGTGAGTTCTACGTGCTGGAAGACAACCTGCGCGTGCCCTCCGGCGTGTCCTACATGCTGGAGAACCGCAAGATGATGATGCGGCTCTTCCCGGATCTCTTTACACGTCACAAGATCGCCCCGGTCGACCACTATCCCGACCTGCTGCTGGACAATCTGCGCTCGGTGGCGCCGGCCGGCGTGACCGATCCGACGGTGGTGGTAATGACCCCGGGCATGTACAACTCGGCCTACTTCGAGCATGCCTTCCTGGCCCAGCAGATGGGCGTGGAGCTGGTCGAGGGGCAGGACCTGTTCGTCAAGGACAACGTGGTCTACATGCGCACCACGCGCGGCCCCAAGCGGGTCGACGTGATCTATCGCCGCATCGACGACGACTTCCTCGATCCGCTGGCCTTCCGTCCCGATTCGGCCCTAGGCGTGCCGGGCCTGCTGCAGGCCTATCGCGCCGGCAAGGTCACGCTGACCAATGCCATCGGCACCGGCGTGGCCGACGACAAGTCGATCTATCCGTATGTACCGGACATGGTGCGCTTCTATCTCTCGGAAGATCCCATCCTCAACAACGTGCCGACCTACCAGTGCCGCAAGAAGGAAGACCTCTCCTACACCCTGGCCAACCTGGAAAAGCTGGTGGTCAAGGAAGTCCACGGCGCCGGCGGCTACGGCATGCTGGTCGGTCCGGCCTCGACCAAGCAGGAGATCGAGGATTTCCGTGCCCGCGTCATCGCCAAGCCCGACGGCTACATCGCCCAGCCCACGCTGGCCCTCTCGGTGTGCCCGACCTATGTGGAGTCCGGCATCGCGCCGCGCCACCTGGATCTGCGCCCCTTCGTGCTGTCGGGCAAGCAGGTCACCATGGTCAAGGGCGGCCTGACGCGCGTGGCCTTGAAGGAAGGCTCGCTGGTGGTGAATTCGTCGCAAGGCGGCGGCACCAAGGACACCTGGATTCTGGAGAAATAAGTCATGCTCAGCCGTACCGCCGATCACCTCTTCTGGATGGCCCGCTACACCGAGCGTGCCGAAAACACCGCCCGCATGCTCGACGTGCATGTGCAGACCGCGCTGCTGCCGCAATCGACCGACGACGCCGAGCAGGGCTGGCGCGCCGTGTTGGGCATCTCCGAACTGCTCTATGGCTACAACCAGAAATACGACAAGCTCACGCAGAAGGACGTCATCGACTTCATGGTGCGTGACCCCAACAATCCCTCGTCGATCGCCTCCTGCCTGCGCCAGGCACGCGAGAATGCGCGCGCCGTGCGCGGGGCGCTGACCACGGAAGCCTGGGAGATCCAGAACGCCACCTGGATCAAGATGCAGTCCTACCTGCAGACCAATGCGCTGGAGCAGAATCCGTCGGAGTTCTTCGAATGGGTCAAGCACCGCTCGCATCTCTCGCGGGGCGTGACCATCGGCACCATGCTGGAGGACGAGGCCTTCCACTTCATCCGCCTGGGCACCTTCCTGGAGCGGGCCGACAACACGGCGCGCATCATCGACGTCAAGTTCCACGGCGCCAAGGAAACCCCGTCGCAGAAACAGAACGGGCAGTCTCAATCGCAAACGCAATCGCAAAGCCAGTCGGCCCGCGACGAGGTTGGCCAGATCGATTTCTACTACTGGGCCGCGATCCTGCGCTCGGTGTCGGGCTTCGAGATCTACCGCAAGGTCTATCGCGACGTCATCACGCCCGAGCGCGTGGCCGAGCTGCTGATCCTGCGCGCGGACATGCCGCGTTCGCTGGCGGCCTGCATGGGCAATGTGCTGTCGAACCTGCATCATGTGCGCAACGATGTCTCGGCCGACACCGAACGCTTTGCCGGCAAGCTGCACGCGGACCTGAAGTTCGCCCGCATCGAGGAGATCCTGGAGGCCGGCTTGCACGACTACCTCACGGTGTTCCTGGAGCGCATCTTCGAACTGGGCAACCGCATCAGCCGGGACTTCCTGGTACCGCTGGCGGCCTGAGCCCGGTGCCGGACCCTCGGGTCCGGCACCCTTCCTGGAAAATAATTTATAACATTCGCCGCCGCCCCGGCGGTTCAGGAAAGCCGCGAACCTGCCGTAACTGTAGATGCAACGCCACAGTGGACCCCGCGCGCAACTTGCGGCACCGGGGCATACGGTAGAATCCGGCTTTACGTTTCCAAGTTCCAAGATTTCATCATGACCTACTGCGTAGCCATGCGCCTCAACAGCGGCCTGGTGTTTTTGTCCGACTCCCGCACCAATGCCGGCGTCGACCACATCGGCACCTTCCGCAAGATGAGTGTTTACGAGAATCCTGGCGATCGCGTCATGGTGATGATGACCGCAGGCAACTTGTCGATCTCACAATCGATCCGCCAGATGCTGACCGAGCGCAGCAATGCCGAAGGGCGCACCATCTGGACCGCCACCACGATGTACGAAGCTGCCCAGATCCTGGGCGACGCCATCCGCGCAGTGCATGACCGGGAGGCGGCCGAACTCAACAAGTTCGGCATCGACTTCAATGTCAGCATCATCTTCGGCGGCCAGATCCGTGGCGAGCGCTGCCGCCTGTTCCAGATGTATTCGGCCGGCAACTTCATCGAATCGCACGATGAGAATACCTACTTCCAGATCGGCGAATCCAAGTATGGCAAGCCCATCATCGATCGCGTGGTGACACCCCACACGACGCTGGACGAGGCCGCCAAGTGTGCGCTGATCTCCATGGATTCGACGCTCAAGTCCAACATCTCGGTGGGCCTGCCGCTGGACCTGCTGGTCTACAACAACGAAGACCTGGCAGTGACGCGCTTCGTGACCATCGATGAACAGAACCAGTATTTCCAGATGATCCGTCGCAGCTGGGGTTCGCAGTTGAAGCGCGTCTTCGAGGCCATCGACGATCCGGTCTGGGATGCGCCGCCCGAGGACACCCTCAATGTGCTCTCCTCGGCCGCCGATATCAGCGAGCCGGTGCGTGTGCCCCCGCCCAATGGCGTGGCGCGTGGCGTGCAGACGGTGCCGCGCCAGATCCTGGCGGAGCAGGATGGCAAGCTGGGGCAGGCGAGCTGAGCGCCAGATTGCGGCTCCGGGCAATCACGATCGTGATGTATCCACGACAACTGATTTCCACCAGACAATAAAAAAGGGCTGCATCGAATGCAGCCCTTTCTGTTTGCAGCGGTGACCAGCGATCAGCGCACGATGGTCTGTGCTTCGCCTTCGGCGCGGGCACGGATGCTACCGATGCGGTAGACGGTCTCGCCGGCGGCCTTCAGGTGGGCTTCGGCGGCGTCCGCATCTTCCTTGGAGACGATCACGGTCATGCCGATACCGCAGTTGAAGACGCGGTGCATTTCAGCATCGGCCACGCCACCGTGCTGCTGCAGCCAGGTGAACAGCGGCGGCATGGTCCAGGACTTGGCATCGAGCTCGGCGGTCAGGTGATCCTGCAGCACGCGCGGGATGTTCTCGACCAGGCCACCACCGGTGATGTGGACCATGCCCTTGACTTCCAGCTTTTCCATCAGCGCCAGCAGCGGCTTGACGTAGATGCGGGTCGGGGCCATCAGCACGTCGGCCAGCTTGCGGCCGTGGAAATCGGCTTCCAGGTCCGGCTTGGCCACGTCGAGGATCTTGCGCACCAGCGAATAGCCGTTGGAGTGCGCGCCCGAAGAGGCCAGGCCCAGCACCACGTCGCCCGGGGCGATCTTGGTGCCGTCGATGATCTTGGACTTTTCCACCGCGCCCACCGCAAAACCGGCCAGGTCGTATTCACCGTCCGGGTACATGCTGGGCATTTCGGCGGTTTCGCCCCCGATCAGGGCGCAACCGGCCTGTTCGCAACCGGCGGCGATGCCCTTGATCACATCGGTGGCCGAAGGCACGTCCAGCTTGCCGCAGGCAAAGTAATCCAGGAAGAACAGCGGCTCGGCGCCCTGCACCAGGATATCGTTGACGCTCATGGCCACCAGGTCGATACCGACCGTATCGTGACGGTTCAGGTGGAAGGCCAGCTTGAGCTTGGTGCCCACGCCGTCGGTACCGGACACCAGCACCGGCTCCTTGTACTTCTTGCTGATCTCGAAGAGGGCACCGAAGCCGCCAATGCCACCCAGCACGCCTTCGCGGGTCGTACGCTTGGCGAAGGGCTTGATCGCTTCGACCAGGGCGTCGCCGGCATCGATATCGACGCCAGCGTCGCGGTAGGAGAGGGAGACATTGGAAGGTGAAGTCATGATGAAATATTGCCAGTGAAGACGGTAAAATAGGGGATTGGGGGATAGATCGCCCCGCCAAACCGTGATTTTAACAAAACCGACACAGCCGAACTCCGATTCCATGCCTTTTTCTTTGTCCGAAGAGCAAAAACAGAACCTTGGCTGGCTGATTGTCGGAATTTTGCTATTGGCCCTGCTGGCTGCGCTGGGCCCGATGCTCTCGCCTTTCGTCGCCGCCGGCATCATCGGCTACGCCCTCAACCCGGGCGTGGACTGGATCGCCAGCCGCCGCCTGGGGCCGGTGCGCATCCCGCGTTTCGTGGCGGTGACGGTGATGGTGCTGCTGCTGATCCTGGCTGCCCTGGCGCTGGTGCTGATCGTGGTACCGCTGGTGTTGCGCCAGATCCCGCTGCTGCAGGCCCAGGTGCCGCCGCTGCTGGACAAGTTGAATGCCTTCGTCTCGCCGCGCCTGCACCAGCTGGGTATCGACGTGCGCCTGGACCTGGCCGGCATCAAGGCCCTGCTCACGCAACAGATCAGCACCAGCGGCGATGAACTCTGGAGTTCCCTGCTGGCATCGGCCAAGGTCGGCGGCACGGCCTTGCTGGCGTGGCTGGCCAATCTGCTGTTCGTGCCCATGGTGTTGTTCTACCTGTTGCAGGATTGGCATCAGTTCATCAAGCGCGTGCAGATCATGATCCCGCGCCGCTGGGCTACCCGCGCCAACACCATGGCCAGCGAGGTCGACAGCTTGCTGGGACAATACCTGCGCGGGCAATTGCTGGTGATGCTGGTGCTGGCGGTCTATTATTCGGTTGCGCTCAGCGTGGCCGGCTTCGACAGTGCGTTGCCGGTGGGCGTGCTGACCGGGGTGCTGGTGTTCATTCCCTATGTGGGCTTCGGCCTGGGACTGGTGCTGGCGATCCTGGCGGCCATCCTGCAGTTCGATGGCGCCATCGGCCTGCTGTGGGTGGCCCTGATTTACGGCGTGGGACAGGTGCTGGAAAGCTTCATCCTCACGCCCAAGCTGGTGGGCGAGCGTATCGGCTTGCATCCGCTGGTGGTGATTTTTGCCCTGCTGGCCTTTGGCCAGCTGTTCGGTTTTGTCGGCGTGCTCCTGGCGCTGCCGGCATCGGCCATCGTCTCGGTGATCGCCATGCATGTGCGACGCGAGTACCTGGCCAGCCATTTTTACAACCGCTAGAGTAACTATGATTGAACCCAGCCCCCCCGTCCTTGCGGGAAGCTGCGCAGGGTCTGGCGCCGCGCGCCGTCCTGCATTAACTTGCCGCAGCCTGGCTGCGGCATCCGTAGCCGAAACACGCCGATGAAACAGATTCCGCTCGATTTGAGCGCGGAACAGCCGCAAAGCTTCGACAGCTTCGTGACTGGCCGCAACGCCGAACTGCTGGAGCGCATGAAGCTGCTGGCACAGGCCAGCGTGGACACGTCCATCCAGGCAGGCAGCGCCAATACTGATCGCTTCCTCTACCTCTGGGCCGAGGCCGGTGCCGGCAAGAGCCACCTGCTGCATGCCCTGGCCACCAGTGTGGGCGCCAAGGCCCGCCTGATCCGTAGCGACTCGCCCGAGAGCGACTTCGACTACAGCCCGCAGATTACCCACTACCTGCTCGACGACGTCGACCAGCTGTTCGAGGAACAGCAGATCGCCGCCTTCAACCTCTTCAACCAGATCCGCGAACAGGGCGGCTGGATGGTCTGCAGCGGCACCCTGCCGCCCACCCGGCTGGAGCTGCGCGAGGACTTGCGCACCCGCCTGGGCTGGGGCCTGATCTACCAGGTGCACGACCTGTCGGACGACGAGAAGATCGCCGCGCTGCTGCAGATCACACTCGACCGCGGCCTGGAGATCCCGCCGGCGGTCATGATGTACATGCTCACCCACTACCGGCGCGACATGCCCTCGCTGTCGCGCATGCTCGACGCGCTGGATCACTATTCCCTGGCCACCAAGCGCGCCATCACCCTGCCCTTGCTACGCGAACTGTTACAACAGGAATCCGGAAAACAATGAATCTCGCCCTTTTCGATCTCGACCACACCCTGCTGCCGCTTGACTCCGACCACGAGTGGGGCGAATTCATGGCGCGCATCGGCGCCGTGGATGCCGACAGCTTCCGGAAGGCCAATGACCAGTGGTTCGCCCACTACCAGAACGGCACGCTCGATCCGGTGGCCTATCTGGAATTCGCACTGGGCAACCTGGCGCGCTTTTCGCGCGAGCAGCTCGACGAGATGCATCTGCAATTCATGGATGAAGTGGTCAAGCCGGCCATCCTGCCGCAAGCCGTGGCCCTGGTGAAGAAGCATCTGGATGCCGGTGACCTGGTGGCCATCGTCACCGCCACCAACCACTTCGTGACCAAGCCCATCGCTTCCCACTTCGGTGTGCAGCACCTGCTGGCCGCGCTGCCGGAACTGGATGAGCTGGGCAACCTGACCGGCAAGCTCAAAGGCACGCCGACCTTCGGCCCAGGCAAGATCACCCACACCGAAGCCTGGCTGGAACGCCTGGGCCACACCCTGGACCAGTTCGAACGCAGCTACTTCTACAGCGACTCGCAGAATGACATCCCGCTGATGGAACGCGTCACCGACCCCATCGCCACCAACCCCAACGAGAAGCTGCTGGCGCATGCCCAGGCGCGCGGCTGGCCGGTACTGAACCTCTTCGCCGACGGCCACGCGCAATGATCAAGAAACTGATTCGCTCCATCCTGGGCCGTGGCAAGGCGGCGGCGACCGAGAGCGCCGAGCCTGCCAAGAAATCGCGCACCAAGGCCGGCGGCAAGATCGAGCCCGATGTACTCGACCCCAGGCAGCACGGCATCGATCCGGCCCTGGTCTCGCCCAATGCCGTGCGCGTGACCCAGACCCTGCAGGATGCCGGCTACAAGGCCTTCATCGTCGGCGGCGCGGTGCGCGACCTGCTCCTGGGCATCAAGCCCAAGGACTTCGACGTGGCCACCAATGCCACGCCGGAACAGGTCAAGCAACTGTTCCGCCGCGCCTTCATCATCGGCCGCCGTTTCCAGATCGTGCATGTCATGTTCGGTCAGGAATTGATCGAAGTGACCACCTTCCGTGGTGCCTCGGCCGAAGCCGCACCCAAGGATGAACATGGCCGCGTGCTGCGCGACAACACCTTCGGCGAGCAGCACGAAGACGCCACCCGGCGCGACTTCACCATCAACGCCATGTACTACGATCCGGCCAGCCAGGCGGTGCTGGACTACCATGGCGGCATCGCCGACATCCGCGCCAAGAAGCTGCGCATCATCGGCGAACCCGAGGCGCGCTACCGCGAAGATCCGGTGCGCATGCTGCGTGTGGTGCGCTTCGCGGCCAAGCTCAAGTTCACCATCGATCCGGCCAGCAGCGCGCCCATCCGCGTGATGGCACCGCTGATCGACAACGTCCCGGCCGCACGCGTGTTCGACGAGATGCTCAAGCTGCTCATGAGCGGCCATGCCCTGGCCTGCCTGCAGCAGTTGCGCAAGGAAGGCCTGCATCATGGCCTGCTGCCGCTGCTGGACGTGGTGCTGGAGCAGCCGCTGGGCGAGAAGTTCGTCAGCCTGGCGCTGGCCAATACGGATGCGCGCGTCAAGGAAGGCAAGGGGGTCTCGCCGGGCTTCCTGTTCGCCTCGCTGCTGTGGCATCAGGTGCTGGAAAAATGGCGCGCCTACCAGGCCGCCGGCGAATACCCGATTCCCGCGCTGCACCTGGCGGCCGACGACGTACTCGACGCCCAGACCGAGAAGCTGGCCCTGCAGCGCAAGATCGCCTCCGACATGCGCGATATCTGGGCCATGCAGCCGCGCTTCGAGCGCCGCGTCGGCAAGGCGCCCTACAAGCTGCTGGAACACCTGCGCCTGCGCGCCGGTTTCGACTTCCTGCTGCTGCGCTGCCAGTCCGGCGAGCTCGATGCCGAACTCGGCGAATGGTGGGAAGCCTTCATCGCCGGCAATGGCGCCGAGCGTGAAGAACTGATCGCCCGCAAGCCGGCCGACACCGGCTCCGCGCAGGGACCCAAGAAGCGCAAGCGCCGTGGTGGCCGCAGCCGTTCCAAGTCGGGTGCGGCAGGCGCGGAATCCGACGGCGTCTCCGACGCCGTGGCAGCAGCCAGCCCGGACCCGGCTCCCGTCGCCGAAGCCGGCGCTGATACCGGCACCGGTGAGGCGCCCAAGCGCCGTCGTCGCCGCCGTAGCAACGACAGTGGCGAGGGCAGCACCGGTGGAACCGCCCCGGCTGGCGACGCCAACGACTGAGCCGCAGATGCATAACGCTCCCACGATTGCCTACATCGGTATCGGCGGCAACCTGGGTGATGCGCGCGCCACCGTGGAAGACGCCATCGCGCGGCTGGCGGCATTGCCGCAGACGGAGCTGCTGCGCTGCTCGTCGCTGTATCGCACCGCCCCGGTCGACTCCAGCGGCGACGACTACATCAATGCCGTGGCGCAGCTCTCCACGACGCTCACGGCCAGCGCCTTGC
Organism: Herbaspirillum sp. ASV7; assembly: GCF_016429215.1. Classification (GTDB taxonomy): domain Bacteria; phylum Pseudomonadota; class Gammaproteobacteria; order Burkholderiales; family Burkholderiaceae_D; genus Herbaspirillum. Next base: position 33,769 of record NZ_JAELUH010000012.1, read on the forward strand.
TGCAGGCCTTGCAGGCGATCGAATTGCAGCACGGCCGCGAGCGCCCCTACCGCAACGCGCCACGTACGCTGGACCTGGATGTGCTGTTGTATGGACAGGACTGCATCGACAGCGACACATTGACCGTGCCGCATCCGCGCATGGGGCAACGCGCGTTCGTGCTGGCGCCCTTGCTGGAGATCGATGCCGCCATGGTGATCCCGGGACTGGGCGCGGCAGCCCCGCTGCTGGCCGCTATCACCGACCAGCCCATCAGCAAGCTCTGAGACGCCATGGCGAAGCTGGCCGGCAAGTTGCTGCGGCCAGTTCAATCATCCCGAAAAGAGATCCAGGGTGGATTTATACGGCGCCGCCGGTGGCAGCGCCCCGTCCGAGCGGACGCAATTCCGGCAGGCGCCGGTGATGCCCCTTCAGCCACAGCGGCAATTCATTGGCCGGCATGGGCTTGCCGATCAGGTAGCCCTGACCCAGGCTGCAGCCGAAGTCCTGCAGCAGCCGCCAGTCTTCCATGGTTTCCACGCCTTCGGCCACGGTCACCAGCTCCAACCGTTGCGCCATGTCCAGCGCGGACTGCAGGATCACGCGCAGGTTCTTGCGCTCATGCGCGCCGTGGACGAAGGAGCGGTCGATCTTGAGCTCGGTAAACGGGATGCGCGCCAGCTGCTGCATCGATGAGAAACCGGTGCCGTAATCGTCAATGGACAAGCCGAAGCCCTTCAGGCGCAGGCGCGCCAGCATGCCCAGCGAATTGCCCTTGTGCGCCACCACCGAGCTCTCGGTGATTTCCAGCACCACGTGGTCGGCCGGCAGCGCATGCTTGTCCACCAGCTGCAGGATGCGATGCAGGAAATCCGGTTGCTCCAGCGACAGCGGTGACAGATTGACCGCCACCTTGATCGCCAGTCCGCGGCTGTGCCACACCGCCGCCTGGCCCATGGCCTGGTCCATCATGCTGATGGTGAGTTCGTGGATCAGCCCGCATTGCTCGGCCATGGGGATGAAGCGGTCCGGCGGGATCATGCCGCGCTCGGGATGGATCCAGCGTGCCAGTGCCTCGACCCCCTTGAGGATGCCGGTCTGCACATCGATCTTGGGCTGGTAGTAGGGCAGCACCTGGCCGGCGGCGATGGCCGCGCCCAGGTCGTTCTCGCACATCGAGGGTAGCGGGTCGTCGTCGGCGCGCGCGTTATCGCCATTCGGACGGAAGGATTGCAGGGCCGCGCGCAGCTGGCTCTGGTTGAGCGGCTTTTGCAGCACCCCGATCAGATTCATGCCCAGCGCGTGGATCATGGTTTCCACCGACAGCAGCAGCGAAGTCTCGCGGCTGGAGGCGACGATGAGCGGTATGTCGATGCCCTTGTGCTGCAACTGCTGGATCAGCTCGATGCCATCCATGCCCGGCATTTCCAGGTCGATCACGGCCAGCCTGGGCGGCAGCTTGAGCAAGGCCAGCAGGTCCAGCGCCTCGTTGCCGTTGCCGGCTTCGTAGATCAGGTCCACCCCCAGCTCCTGCAGCAGCGTGACGCTGTGCTGGCGCTGCAGGGTGCTGTCATCGACCACCAGCGCCGATTCGATCAGCTCGTTGAGGTTATCGGGAGGCATATTGTTCAATCACCGCAGAGATGTTTTCGAGAGCGATGACGTCACCGACACCACCCAGTTGTATCGCTTCTTTCGGCATACCGAAGACCACGCTGGTGGCTTCGTCCTGGGCATAGGTGGCGCCCCCGCATGCGGCCATCTCCTTGAGACCGTGCGCGCCATCATCCCCCATTCCCGTCATGATGATCCCCACTGCATTGCTGCCGGCAGCCTTGGCCAGCGAGCGGAACAGCACATCCGCCGAAGGCTTGTGCCGGCTTACCAGGGGGCCGTCCAATGTTTCCACATAGTACTGCAGGCCATCGCGCCTGACCACCAGATGCTTCCCGCCCGGTGCGATCAGCACCCGTCCCGGCAGCACCATGTCCTGGTGCTCGGCTTCCTTGACCTCGGCCCCTGAGAGCCGGTGCAGCCGCTCGGCAAAGCTGCGTGTAAAGCGCTGCGGCATGTGCTGCACCACCACCACCCCCGGACAATCGGGTCCCAGCCTGCCCAGCACCCGTTCCAGTGCCTGCGGTCCTCCCGTGGAGGCAGCGATGGCGACGATGCGGGCGGTCATGGGGCGAGGCCCGTCTTCCGGGCCCGGCGGGTTCAGCACGGCATCGGCGCTGTAGCGTTGCAAGCCTGATATCCAGCCGTCATGATGCAACATTTCGTCCGAGCCTGCTTTGACCGGGCGCATGTGCGCTGCAGGTGCATTGCCGCGTGGCGCGGCTGCCGCAAGCGCGCGTGCGGTCGGCCCGGCCTGCACAGCGGCGCGAATGGCGCAGGCCAGTTCCGCCACGGCCTCATGCAGGAAGTCGCGCACCCCCAGTTGCGGGCGGGCAATGACGCTGACGGCGCCGGCGGCCAGCGCGGCAGCCGCCACGCCGTTGCCATCCTCGGCACGCGAACTGCACATGACCACCGGCGTGGGCCGGGTCGCCATGATCTGCTTGAGGAAGGTGATGCCATCCATGCGCGGCATCTCGATATCCAGCAGGATCACGTCAGGCCACTCCTGGTTCATCTTGCGCAGGGCGAAGACCGGATCGGGCGCGGTGCCGATGACACGGATATCGACCGTCTCGGCCAGCAGTTGCTGCACCAGCTGGCGCACCACCGAGGAATCGTCGACCACCATCACGCGGATGAGCGGCGCGTTCATGACGGCTTCCGGTAGATCGACGGCGAATGCATCTCCAGCGCCAGGTCCATGCCGTGCAGGGATTCCGAGTGCCCCACCACCAGGTAGCCGCCCGGACGCAACCGGGCGATCACGTCGCGCAGCACCTGCAGCTTGGTGGCGCAATCGAAGTAGATGATCACGTTGCGCAGGAAGATCAGGTCATAGAGCCCATCGTCGAATTCATCCAGGCGCGTCAGATTGCGCTGGGCAAACTCGACCTGCTTGCGCAGCTCGGCCTGCACCAGGAAATGCCCTTCGTATTCCCCCGTCCCCATCAGGCAGTAGCGGCGCAGGTACGGGCGCGGGATGTTTTGCCCGCGCGCCAGCGGATAGAGTGCCCGGCGGGCGAAGCGCAGCACCCGCATGCTGACGTCGGAACCGAACACCGACCAGGTTCCGGTGTTGCGATGGCGATCCAGCAGCATGGCCAGGGTATAGGCTTCCTCGCCGGTGGCGCTGGCCGCGCTCCAGACGCGCAGGTGCTGCTGGCTGCTCCACTGCGGCAGGAACTCCTCGACCAGGAAATCGAAATGCCCCTGCTCGCGGAAGAAATAGGTTTCGTTGGTGGTGATCAGGTCGATGGCGCGCTGGCGCTCCTGGGCGCCCTGTTCGCCTGCGATCAGTGCGTGGTACTGGCCGAGCTGGCGTAGTCCCAGTTCCTGCAGGCGCGACCCCAGGCGGCTTTGCAGCAGGGCCTTCTTGGACAGCGGCAGGTGCAGGCCGATATGCTGCTTGAACAACTGCTGGAACAGCAACATGTCTTGGTCGCTGACGTCGTCTTCCGCGTGAATGCCGCTCCAGCCGTTCATGGTCGCTACTCCCGCAAGCCGTCGCCGGGCATGCCGCCCAGCGCGTTCTCGGCACTCATGCCCAGCAGGCTGGCCAGTTCATCCAGCGACAGCACCCGTGGCACATCCAGCACCACGATGAAGCGCTCGTTGACGCTGATCATGCCGTCGATGAAATCGGAACGGATGCCGGCACCGAAGGTGGGACGCGGTTCGATATCGTCGACGTTGACATTGAGCACCGCACTGACCGCGTCGACCATGACCCCCAGCAGCAGCAACTGGCCCTCCTGCTGCAACTCCATGATGATGATGCAGGTGCGCTTGGCCTCCACCGTGGGCGCCCGGCCAAAGCGCGCCGACAGGTCGATCACCGGCACCACCGAGCCGCGCAGGTTGATCACGCCGCGCAGGAAGCCCGGCATCAACGGCACCTCGGTCAGGCCACCGTATTCGATGATCTCGCGGATGCTGGCGATGGGCATGGCAAAGCTCTCGGACCCGACCAGGAAGGTCAGGAACTGGCGGCTTTCGATGACTTCCTCCTGTTGCCGCTTCTTGAAGGAATCGCCATTCAACGACACACTGGGCATTGCCTTCTCTCCTTGCTGATCCCGCTCATCAGAAACGCTTGAACGACGATTCGTCCACCGCCGCTTCGTCCTCGGCGGCGTCCAGCATCGACAGGCGGCGCATGCGCTCCTGCTTGCCGGTGCTGCCAGGACCGGGGCCCACCTTGGCGCTGCGCGGCGCGGACTTGTGCATCTCGCCCACCTGGAAGAAGCGCATCAGGTCCTGCAGATGCATGGCCTGGGCGCTCATCTCCTCGGAGGTGGCCGACAGCTCTTCCGAGGCCGAGGCCGTCATCTGGGTGGTCTGCGCCATCTGGTGCACGGCATTGTTGATCTGCTCCAGCCCGGTCGACTGTTCAGCCGAGGCGGCGGCGATCTCCTGCACCAGGTCGGCGGTCTTGCGGATCGACGGCACCATCTGGTTGAGCAGGCCACCGGCCTTCTCGGCCAGGCCCACGCTATGCTCGGCCACGGCGATGATTTCCTGGGCCGCCGTCTGTGAGCGTTCGGCCAGCTTGCGCACCTCGGCCGCCACCACCGCGAAGCCCTTGCCGTGCTCGCCGGCGCGGGCCGCCTCGATGGCTGCGTTCAGGGCCAGCAGGTTGGTCTGATAGGCGATGTCGTCGATGATGCCGATCTTGCTGGCGATCTGCTTCATGGCGGCCACCGTCTCGCGCACGGCTTCCCCGCCTTCGGTGGCGGCATGGGCCGAGAGGCTGGCGATGCCGTCGGTGGTGCGGGCATTGTCGGCATTCTGGGCGATGGTGGCGGTGATCTCTTCCACCGAGGCGCTGGTCTCCTCGACATTGGCGGCTTGCTGCGAGGCGCTGTGCGAGAGTGCCTGCGAGGACGACGAGATCTGCTCCGAGGCCGAGGCCAGGGCACCGGCGGTGCCGCTGACGTCGCCGATCACATCGGTCCACTTGTTGACCATCTGCTGGGTACTGTAGAGCACGCTGATCCTGTCGCGCTTGCCCAGCGGCACCGACACGGTGAGGTCGCCCTCGGCCACCCGGCGCAGCACGCTCATGGCGTCGCGCGGCTCGCCGCCGATCTGCGAACGGATGGTGCGATAGGCAAACCCCAGGCAGGCAAAGAGCAACAGCACGGAGGCGGTCAGCAGCCAGAAGATCTTCTGTTCGAGCTCCGCATATTCGCGCCCGGCGCGAATCACCTTGGCCTCGGTGCGCTCATCCACCAGGCGCAGGAAATCGTTGACCGGGCTCATCACCTTGCCGAACAGGGCGCGGTAGGTCTGGTCGAACACCAGCTCCTGCGCCATGGCCTGGTTGGGCGCACCGATCACGGTGAACTTGCCCTCGCCGTCATCGAACTCGCCCTTGACCGCATGGAAGGCCGTGATCTCGATGCGCGAGAGCTGGTCGGTGATGGACAAGGCCTCCTTCATCTTGGCCAGTTCCTGCTCGGTGAAGCCGGCGCGCTTCATCAGCTCGATCAGGGGCACCGCCTGTGCGCCAGGCTCCACCGGCAGCTTGCGGGCATTGACCAGGTCCCAGTTGAAGCGCTCGTAGTTGGCCGGACGCGCACGCTTGCCGTTGCGGATGTCCATGATCATGTAGTAGCGGTCCTCATCGTTGGGATCGCCCGTGGTCACATAGGCCCGCGCAAACTTGGTCATGTCCTCGCTGGTGCGGCGCAACTCATCGGCCAGCGCCGCCGAGGCATAGCGCGACTGGTGCGCCTGCTCCAGCGTGGCATTGGCATCCTTGAGCGTGTGGATCAGGCTGATCACCACGGCCACCAGGATGGAGACCACCAGGGCCAGCCAGATGAAGAGCTGCTTGATGCTCATTCTGTGGGTCATCGATACTTGCATGCTAGCTTCCCCTTGTACTTCCCTCGTTGACTGCCTCGTCACGCGCGTCATGATGCGATACCCACGCCACGTTCGGCATAGGGCGCCGGATTGCCCTGTTCCTGCTGCTGCGTATGCTGCACCAGGTGCGGAATGTCCAGGATCAGTGCCACCCGGCCATCCCCCAGGATGGTCGATCCGGACAAGCCCTTGACCTTGCCGAACAGGCGTCCCAGAGGCTTGATCACCGCCTGGCATTCCCCCAGCAGGCCATCGACCAGCAAGCCCGCACGCAGCTTGCCATACTGCACGATCACCAGGCTGTTGCGTCCGTGCTCGCGGGCCGGCAAGTCGAACAGTTCACGCAGCGGCACGAAGGGCAAGGGCTCGTCGCGCACGGCCACGATATTGCAGCCGGAATGCTGGGGGGGCATGTCGATGCACTCCACCACCAGGTCCAGTGGAATGACGAAGACCGCGTTGCCCACCACCACCTGGAATCCGGAAATGATGGCCAGCGTCAGTGGCAGGCGGATGCGCACCACGGTGCCGCGTCCGCGCTCGGTGTCGATGGCGACCTCGCCATGCAGGGCTTCGATATTGCGTTTGACCACATCCATGCCCACGCCACGTCCGGACAATTCGGTTATCTGGCGGGCCGTGGAAAACCCGGGTTCGAAGACGAAGCGATAGATCTCGGCATCGCTCAACTCGGCCTCCGGCGTGGCCAGGCCACTGGCGATGGCATGCGCCAGGATGCGTTCGCGATCCATGCCGCGGCCATCGTCCATGACTTCCACCACGACACTGCCGGACTCGTGGATGGCGTTCAGTCGCAGCGTCGCCCTGGCCGGCTTGCCGGCGGCGATACGCTCGGCGGCCGGCTCGATGCCGTGGTCGATGGCATTGCGCACGATGTGCATGAGCGGATCGGCGATGCGCTCGATCATGGACTTGTCCAGCTCGGTGTCGGAACCGGTCATGACCAGCTCGATATCCTTGTCCAGGTCGCGCGCCAGGTCGCGCACGATGCGCGGGAAACGCTGGAACACTTCATTGATCTGCACCATGCGCAGCGTCAGGGCGGCGTCACGGATCTGCTCCATCAGGGCGTCGATGGCCTGGGTGGCTTCCTCGAACTGGCTATCCTTGCGACGACGCGCCACCAGCCGCGCGCTGGCGCCGGCGATGACCAGCTCGCCCACCAGGTCGATGAGCTGATCCAGCTTGGAGACTTCGATCTTGATGAACTTCTGCTCATGCGCCCGGCGCTCGTCCAGCGGACGCGGACGCTGCGCCATGTCACCGGCGGCCACCGGCACCACCGGAGCCACCGCCTCCTCCACGCTGGCTGCACCGAGGCTGCGCCATTGCACCTCGCTGAACAGGTCCAGGCGCCGCCACATGCCCGCCAGGCGCGCCGCATCCTCCTGCGGCAACCGCGCCAGCACCTCGGCATAGGCCGACAGGGGGCTGCGCGGTGCCAGGATGTCGATGCGGCTGTCGTCGCGCACGAATTCGAAGACATCTTCCAGCGTCTGTCGCGAAGAGTCCGAGGCCAGGCAGATCTCCACGCCCAGGTAGCAGCTTTCGGCATCCATCTCGTCAGCTGCGGGAATGCCCGACTCCAGCGGCAGGATGGCGACGATGCGACCCAGCGAGCGCAGGTAGTGCAGGAAGGACATCGGGTCCAGGCCGTCGCGCAATACGTTTTCGTTGAAGGCCAGCGAGAGGTGCCAGTACGGATAATCTGCCGGTGCCGCGTCGATGGCAGGCCGCACCAGCGACTCGCCGCCTGCGACCGGCGCCGCTCCTGACGGAGCGGGATCGGCGGCCGCGTCGGTGTGGACAGCAGCCTGTGCGACGGCCTCCAGCTCGGCCAGCAAGGTGGCGCGACGCTCGGGGTTGGGTTCCTGGTGTTCTTCGCCACGTTCGATGGCATCCACCAGTTCGCCGATATAGTCGCCACACTGCAGCAGCAGCGACATCATGTGACCGTTCAGCGCCAGTTCCTCATCGCGCACCTTGTCCAGCACGTGTTCGAGCTGGTGGGTGAAGTGGACGATGCTGTCGAAGGCGAACAGGCCCGCCGAGCCCTTGATCGTGTGGGCGGCGCGGAAGATGGCGTTGATGCTTTCGCGACTGGGACCTTCCATCTCGATCTGCAGCAGCGCCGCTTCCATCGCCACCAGCAACTCGCGGGCTTCCTGGACGACGGCATCGCGCGCGGAGTCCTTGCTCATGCGCCCTCCTCGGCCAGGCTCTGGCCGGCATGGCCGCCATCATCGTCCTCACTGCTGCCTTCCATGGGAGGCGTCTGGAAGCGCTCATGCAGCTGCAGCAGGTCGAACGCGGCCAGCACGGCCGGGCTGCACGGTCCCAGTTCCAGTTGGCGCGCACTGGCATCGAGCTCACGACGCAACAGCAGCAGCAACTGGATGCCGGCCGTGTCGATCTCATCCACGGCCGATGTGTCCAGCACCACCACCCGCTGTGCCTGCGCGAGCGCATGCAACAGCTCCGGCTTGCGCTCGGCGGCCTGGAAAATGGTCAGGCTGCCACGCAAGGTGAGCTGCAACTTGTCCTCTTGCACGGTGTACTTCAGCGGCATCGTCTTGCTCTCAACTTTCTCAACTTTCTCTGCTTTCTCGGCTTTCCCTGCGGTCCTGGCCTAGGGCTGTACCAGCTTGGCCACGGCGTCGAGCAACACCGGCGGCTGGAAAGGCTTGTGGACCCAGGCCCGGATTCCGGCGGCCTTGCCTTCCTGCTTGCGGGCATCGCTGCTTTCCGTTGTCAGCATGATGACCGGCGTGAACTTGTAGGCCGGTATCTGCTTCATCTCGCGCACGAAGGACAGGCCGTCGAGGTTGGGCATGTTCAGGTCGGAGATGACCAGGTTGAACTTGCGTCCGTCCAGCTTGGCCAACGCCTGCTTGCCGTCGGCGGCTTCCTCGACGTGATAGCCGGCACTCTTCAGGGCTGCCGTGATGGTCTGGCGCAGGCTGAACGAGTCGTCGACGATCAATATGCTTTTTTCCATCGTGCTTCCTCAGAAGAAGTCTACTTGCGAAGAAGGTGCCTGGCCGCCCTGCTGGCCGGCGTGCACCTGGCGTTGTTCCTGCGTGGTATAGGTCTTTTCCAGGTCGGCCAGCCATTGCTGGGAGGTCGGCAAGCTCGCTGCGTCGGCGTCGGCAGCTTCGCGCAGGCGCACGATATCCAGTTGTACATGATCGAGGATCTGGCTGATGCGGTCCTGGAACTGCAGTTGCACCAGGATGTCGCTGACCTCGCGGTCGACTTCGCGGCCCTCGTCCTGCAATTGCTCGACGGTCGTACTCAGTTTCATCGCCGACTGGCGGAAATCGGCGATCACGCGATCGATCACGGCGCGCGTGTTCTCGACGATCTCGCCGCCGGCCGGATCCTCGGCGCTCGCGCCGATGGCGGCCAGGATCTGCTGGCGCGTGTTCTTGGCGCGGGCCGCGATCTGGCGGCTGTTCTCGGCCGAACGCTCGGCCAGTTCCTGCCAGCTCTGTTCGCTGCTGAGCAGGTCGGTCACGCCGGTCTGCCCGGCCAGTTGCTCGTTCTGCTGCGCCAGCCGACGGATCTCGTCGTTGCCGGACATCACCGCATCGAAGCGGCTGGCCAGGGCCTGGCGTTGTGCCAGCATGCCTTCGAGCGCCACGGCGACGCTGCCCAGCTGCTCGGCAGCATGTTCGACGGTCTGCAAGATCTCGCCGCTGGCGCCCTGACGCGCCGGATCCAGCGCCTGGCCCAGCCGTTCGTGGATGCCCACGAAACGCGCCGAGAGGCTATCGATGGCCGACTGCGTCTGGGCGCGAGCCAATTGCACGTTGCCGCGCCATACCGGCAGGACATCCCGCAAGAGGCCTGCCAGTCGGCCGTCAACCGACAAGACCGCTTCGGGCATGGAGCGTGCAGGTCCTTCAGCCGGGGCCGCCGACGGGGCGGGCAACGGCAGGCAGGTCAGATAAAAGGCAGCGCCGATGAGCAAGCCCACCAGGGCACCCAGCCACCAATGCTGCGCCAGCATCATGAACAGCAACAGGTTCACCATGCACAGCACCGGCAAGATATTGCGAAGCGATTTCAAAGCCACTATCCCAGGTCATAGTTCGTTATTGTCGTTGCGACCGGCCTGCTCTGCCCGGACGCGCGCAGCTCTCCTCCATCGACGTTATCGGCAAGCGAAGGGCGATCTTTTGGCGCAAAACCAAAGATTTAAATCGTTTTTCACTTGTTTCAGGCCTCGCCCTGCACGGCGAGCGCAATGGTGGCCAGCCTATTGTGCTGGTTGCCAGGGGCTGCCCTTGCGAGGAATAAAGGGCTAATTCGGGCTGTTTATCCTTCACATGGGAAAAACCGCCAAAAAATATCAATCAGGCAATACAGTGCTTGCACCCCGCCGCCGCCGGGCCACCTGAAATCAACTACAATGCCCGACCGGCGCGCCCGCTGGAGTGCGCACCAGGATGATGCGCGGCAAGCGCGTCTTACTCGTTGAGGAGGTTCAATACCAATGGCAGGCTATCTTCAGGAATCCGGCGCCGTACGCGCCAAGCCGGTGACGACACTTACCCTGCAGGCCATGCGCGCCCGCGGCGACAAGATCAGCATGTTGACCTGTTATGACGCCAGCTTCGCGACCTTGATGGAACGTGCAGGACTGGAAACGGTTCTCATTGGCGACTCGCTGGGCATGGTGTGCCAGGGACACGATTCGACCCTGCCGGTCAGCATCACCGATATCGCCTACCACACCGCCAGCGTGGCGCGCGGCACCAGTACCATGCTGGTGATCGCCGACCTGCCCTTCGGTACCTATCCCACGCGCGAAGAGGCCTTCCGCAATGCGGCCCTGCTGATGCAGGCCGGCGCGCAGATGGTCAAGCTCGAAGGCGGGGTCTGGCTGGCTGACACCATCAGCTTCCTGACCCAGCGCGGCATTCCGGTCTGCGCCCATATCGGCCTCACGCCGCAGTCGGTGCACCAGCTGGGCGGCTTCAAGGTGCAGGGCAAGACCAGCGACGGCGCCACGCAACTGCACGCCGACGCCCTGGCGGTGCAGCAGGCCGGCGCCTCCCTGGTGGTGATCGAGGCAGTGCCGGCGGCACTGGGCAAGGAAGTCACCGACCGTCTGGCCATTCCCACCATCGGCATTGGTGCCGGCCCCGATTGCTCGGGCCAGGTGCTGGTGATGCACGACATGCTGGGGGTATTCCCAGGCCACAAGAGCCGTTTCGTGCGCAACTTCATGGAAGGTGCCGATGGCATCGAGGCGGCCGTGAAGGCCTATGTGGCGGCGGTCAAGGACGGCAGCTTCCCGGCGCCGGAGCATTGCTTCTGATCCGGTGACACCGACGGGCTGATGCGGCCTGTGGATAAGAAATAAGAAAACGGCCAGCGAATCGCTGGCCGTTTTGCTTTGTTGCTAAGGGTCGTACCGGATTACTCGAAGAATTCCTTGACCTTGTCCTTCCAGGTCTTGGTCTGCGGGCTGTGCTTGGCGCCGCCTTCGGTGGTGAGCTGCTCGAACTCGCGCAGCAATTCCTTCTGGCGCTCGGTCAGCTTGACCGGGGTTTCCACCACGACGTGGCAGAACAGGTCGCCCGGGAAGCCCGAACGCACGCCCTTGATACCCTTGCCGCGCAGACGGAAGGTCTTGCCGCTCTGGGTACCTTCAGGAATCGAGAAGGAGGCCTTGCCGTTGAGCGTGGGCGCTTCGATCTCGCCGCCCAGGGCGGCCTTGGCGAAGGAAATCGGCATCTCGCAATGCAGGTCGTCACCATCGCGCTGGAACACATCGTGAGGCTTGATGTGGATTTCCACATACAGGTCGCCCGGAGGACCGCCGTTGACACCCGGCTCGCCATTGCCCGAGGAACGGATGCGCATGCCGTCGTCGATGCCTTCGGGGATCTTCACTTCCAGCGTCTTGTTGCGCTTGATGCGACCGGCGCCTGCGCAGGTGGTGCAGGGTTCCGGGATGACCTTGCCGCTGCCGTGGCACTTGGGGCAGGTCTGCTGGATGCTGAAGAAGCCCTGCTGCATGCGCACCTGGCCGTGGCCACCGCAGGTCGAGCAGGTCACCGGCGAGGTCCCGGGCTTGGCGCCGCTGCCGTGGCAGGTGTCGCACTGATCCCAGGAGGGCACGCGGATGGTGGTGTCGAAGCCGTGGGCGGCTTGTTCCAGGGTGATTTCCAGGTTGTAGCGCAGGTCGGCGCCGCGATAGACCTGCGGGCCGGCATTGCGCCCGCCACGTCCGCCGCCGCCACCGAAGATGTCGCCGAAGATGTCGCCGAAGGCATCGGCAAAGCCGCCCGCGCCGGCACCACCGCCTGCTCCCATGTTGGGATCGACACCGGCGTGTCCATAGCGGTCGTAGGCCTCGCGCTTCTGCGGGTCCGACAGCATCTCGTAGGCTTCCTTGACCTCCTTGAACTTGTCTTCCGCTCCCTTGCTGTCGGGGTTGCGGTCAGGATGGTACTTCATCGCCAGCTTGCGATAAGCCTTCTTGATCTCGTCGTCGGTGGCGTTCTTGGCCAGTCCGAGCACTTCGTAAAAATCGCGTTTTGCCATGTTGTATAACCCACCTTGTTATTGTGTTCCGTCGCCCTTGCGATGGCCTGCATCTGCGGCCGCGCAAGCACGACCGGAAACCAACAATGTGAAAAAGCCGAGTTCAGCTTTTGACCGCAGACTCGGCGTACCGGCCTGGCCGGAAAACAGACCCGGCCGGGTGGATGCTTCTAAAAATCGGCCCGGGCTGCGGAAAAACCGCACCCGGGCGCGAGCGCTGACGTCAGGTGAAACGACGCGTCAGTCCCGGATTACTTCACTTCCTTGAAGTCGGCGTCGACCACGTTGTCGTCCTTCGCGGCTGCACCACCGGCACCGGCAGCACTCGCCTGGGCACCGGCGGCACCGGCTGCACCACCGGCGGCAGCGGCTTGCGCCTGCTGGTCGGCGTACATCTTCTCGCCCAGCTTTTGTGCTGCGGTCGACAGGGCGGCGGTCTTGGCGTCGATGCTGGCCTTGTCGTCACCCTTCAGGGCTTCTTCCAGTTCCTTGATGGCGGCTTCGATGACTTCCTTCTCGCCGCCTTCGAGCTTGTCGCCGTACTCGCCCAGGGCCTTCTTGGTCGAGTGCACCAGCGCATCGCCCTGGTTGCGGGTCTCGGCCAGTTCCTTGAGGCGCTTGTCTTCCTCGGCGTTGGCTTCGGCGTCGCGCACCATCTTTTCGATCTCTTCCTCATTCAGGCCCGAGTTGGCCTTGATGGTGATCTTGTTTTCCTTGCCGGTGGCCTTGTCCTTGGCGCCCACGTGCAGGATGCCGTTGGCGTCGATGTCGAAGGTCACTTCGATCTGCGGGGTGCCGCGCGGTGCCGGCGGGATGCCTTCCAGGTTGAATTCGCCCAGGGCCTTGTTGCCCTGTGCCATTTCACGCTCGCCCTGGTAGACCTTGATGGTCACGGCCGGCTGGTTGTCGTCGGCAGTGGAGAACACCTGGCTGAACTTGGTCGGGATGGTGGTGTTCTTCTTGATCATCTTGGTCATGACGCCGCCCATGGTCTCGATACCCAGCGACAGCGGGGTCACGTCCAGCAGCAGCACGTCCTTGCGGTCGCCCGAGAGGACCGAACCCTGGATCGCGGCGCCCACGGCGACGGCTTCGTCGGGGTTGACGTCACGGCGCGGATCCTTGCCGAAGAATTCCTTGACCTTCTCGATGACCTTGGGCATGCGGGTCATGCCGCCGACCAGGATCACGTCGTCGATGTCGGAGACCTTCACGCCGGCATCCTTGATGGCGGTGCGGCAGGGTTCGATGGTCTTGGAGATCAGTTCCTCGACCAGCGATTCCAGCTTGGCGCGGGTGATCTTCAGGTTCAGGTGGACCGGCGCGCCATTGGCCATGGCGATGTAGGGCTCGTTGATCTCGGTCTGTTGCGAGGACGACAGCTCGATCTTGGCGCGTTCGGCCGAAGCCTTGATGCGCTGCAGGGCGATGGCGTCCTTGGACAGGTCCAGGCCGTTGATCTTCTTGAATTCCTCGATGATGTAGTCGATCAGGCGCTGGTCGAAGTCTTCGCCACCCAGGAAGGTGTCACCGTTGGTGGAGAGCACTTCGAACTGCTTTTCGCCATCGACATCGGCGATCTCGATGATGGACACGTCGAAGGTGCCGCCACCCAGGTCATACACGGCGATCTTGCGGTCACCCTTCTCTGCCTTGTCCAGGCCGAAGGCCAGCGCAGCCGCGGTCGGTTCGTTGATGATGCGCTTGACGTCCAGACCGGCGATGCGGCCAGCGTCCTTGGTGGCCTGACGCTGGGCGTCGTTGAAGTAGGCCGGCACCGTGATGACGGCTTCGGTGACTTCTTCGCCCAGGTAGTCTTCGGCGGTCTTCTTCATCTTGCGCAGGACTTCTGCGGAGATCTGCGGCGGTGCCAGCTTCTTGTCGCGCACGCCGATCCAGGCGTCGCCGTTGTCGGCGGCCACGATCTGGTAGGGCATCAGGTTGATGTCCTTCTGCACTTCCTTCTCGGTGAACTTGCGGCCGATCAGACGCTTGGCGGCGTAGATGGTGTTCTTCGGGTTGGTGACGGCCTGGCGCTTGGCGGGTGCGCCGACGAGGATCTCGCCGTCTTCCTGGTAGGCGATGATGGAAGGCGTGGTACGCGCGCCTTCGGAGTTCTCGATCACCTTGGGCTGATTGCCTTCCATGACGGAAACGCAAGAGTTGGTGGTGCCCAGGTCAATGCCAATGATTTTTCCCATGATTTTTTCCTTCGATCTTTCAGCCCTGGATGCCGGGCTACAGGTGTTTTGAATGGTTTTAATATGTGGAGGAAAAGCGGACTTTCAAGCGCCGGAACCACTTCATGAAGCAAAAATGATGCCTTTTCCTGCTTCCTGCTGCCGACGCCAGTCCCGTCACTTTCCCTGGGCTACCGTCACCAGCGCCGGGCGCAGCAGACGGTCGGAAATCATATAGCCCTTTTGCAGCACGGCCACGACCGTGTTGGGATCTTGCTCGGCCGGCACGGCCGAGACGGCCTGGTGCTTCATCGGGTCCAGCTTCTCGCCGGCTTGCGGGTTGACTTCCTGCAGCTTGTTCTTCTCGAAGGCCGAGGAGAGTTGCTTCAGGGTCATGTCCACGCCTTCCTTGAGCGATTCCAGAGACGCGTTTTCGATCTTCAGGGCCATTTCCAGGCTGTCCTTGACGGCCAGCAGGGATTCGGCAAAGCCTTCGATGGCGAACTTGTGGGCCTTGGCAATGTCTTCCTGGGCGCGGCGGCGGATGTTCTCGCCTTCGGCACGGGCACGCAGGAAGGCGTCCTGCATTTCGGCGGCCTTGGCTTCAGCCGCGGCCAGCTTGTCTTCCACGGTCGGCTCGGCGGGCGCTGCCTCGGCGGTAGCGGCCTGGTCGACCGGCGCTTCTTGCTGGGCGGTTTGGGCTTCCTGTTTTTCCATGTCTTGCATTCCTGAAATACCTCCAACAAATCAATGAGTTATATGCGTCCAACGGTCAATTTCGCGGCGCCGTCAGCGCAAGATGCCGCTCAAGTAAGGCATGTCCCTGGTTTTTCAAGGGCTTTTTGCCTATTCCTGCCCGTTCAAGTCCAAAATTGTTACGGGCAGTTACAGAAATTACCAGGCCGGGCTTCAAGTTCACTTCTTCCAGACCTAAAATGAAACGGAGCGCGGCAGTGTGTCCGCCGACTCTCTTCCCCTTGCTTCGTCGTGCCAACGAGGTGACATCATGAAACTGCCACTGATTGCAGCCACCATCATCATTGCAGCCTACAGCCTGCTGGCGACCGCCTGGATCAGCTACACCCATCTGGTCGGTGAATACGCGCTCTAAGGCGTAACGCGGGTGTACCACTCCATCGCAATCGTTATCAAAAAAGCATCAAAAAGCCACGGGCAACCCGCTATTCTAGCAGGCCGCGCGTGGCTTTCCGCCTATGGCGGGCCTGCCAGGCGAATCACATCAAATCAATGATCCATCGCGCCCGATGATCGGGGTGCGCCCAGGGCATTGGCGCGTTCGGCGCTGATGGCGCACTGCCGCGCCATTTCTTCCCGGGCGGCGGCATTGCTCATGGTCGGCCAGCCGGCCAGATGCTGCTCGACGATCTCGACCATACCTGCAATCCAGGCGGGCGCTTCGTTCAGGCAGGGGATGAAATGGAATTGCTGGCCACCCGCATGCAGGAACTCGGCCTTGGCTTCCATGGCGATCTCTTCCAGCGTTTCCAGGCAATCGCTGGTAAAGCCGGGGCACATCACGTCGACCCGGCCCACGCCCTGCCGGGCCAGTTCCTGCAGGGTGGGCGCGGTATAGGGTTGCAACCACTCGGCCTTGCCAAAGCGCGACTGGAAGGTGACCAGATATTGCTCCTCCGACAGCCCCAGCGATTGCGCCAGCAGGCGTGCGGTCTTGTAGCACTCGCAGTGGTAGGGATCGCCCAGCAGCAGGGTGCGCTTGGGCACGCCGTGGAAACTCATGACCAGCTTGTCCGGGCGACCGTTGATATCCCAATGGTCGAGCACCGACTGGCGCAGCGCCTGGATATAGCCGTCCTGGTCGTGATAGTTGCGGATCAGGCGCAGCTCGGGGATGTTGCGCACCACGCGGTAATGGTCGAACACCGCATCGAAGATGGAAGCCGTGGTGGTCCCCGAATACTGCGGATAGGCCGGCAGCACCAGGATGCGCGTGCAGCCCTGCTCCTTCAAGCGGTCCAGCACCTCATTGACCGACGGGGAGCCATAGCGCATGGCGTACTCCACCCTCAATTGATGATGGCCGCGCGCAGCCAGCTGCGCGCCCAGCGCCACCGCCTGGCGCGCGGTATGCACGCGCAAGGGCGAGCCCTGCTCGGTCCAGATGCTGGCGTACTTTTCGGCTGACTTGCCGGAGCGAAACGGCAGGATGATGCCGTTGAGGATGAACCACCACAGCAAGCGCGGGATTTCCACCACGCGCGGATCGGACAGGAACTGCTTCAGGTAGCGGCGCAGGGAGCGCGCATCGGGCGCGTCCGGGGTGCCCAGGTTGACCAGCACCACGGCCGTGGAGGCCATGCTGCCGTGGGTGTAGGGAGGTTCTTTGCGAAAGGCCATCGGGTATCCAGGTTCGTGTCTTGCAATGCGGATCAGGACGCCAGCAGCTCGCGCGCATGCTTCCGCGTGGTCGCGGTGATTTCCAGCCCACCCAGCATGCGGGCGATTTCTTCCACGCGCGCCTTGGCGTCCAGGCCGTCGATATCGGAGAGGGTCTTGCCGTCTTCGCTGCGCTTCTTGACCTGATAGTGCTGGTTGGCCTGGCTGGCCACCTGCGGCAGGTGGGTCACGCACAGCACCTGGCGCTCCTGGCCCAGCCGCTTCAGCAGGCGCCCCACCACTTCGGCGACGGCGCCGCCGATACCGCTGTCGACTTCGTCGAAGATCAGCGTGGGAACGCTGGTGGCAGCCGAGGCAATCACCGAGATGGCCAGCGAGATGCGCGCCAGCTCGCCGCCCGAAGCGACCTTGGCCAGCGCGCGCGGCGCCACGCCGGCGTGGCCGGCCACCAGGAACTCGACCTGCTCCAGCCCGTAGGCTGCCGGCTCGCCCTCGTTGAGCGCGATCTGGAAACGGCCACCGGCCATCGACAGGTCCTGCATGGCGGCGGTGACAGCTTCGCCCAAGGCCACGGCTGCCTTGGCACGCGCCTTGGAGAGTTTCTGCGCCAGGGCCAGGTAGGCGTTCTTGAGCTTGTCTTCCTGGGCGCGCAGGGCGTCCAGGTCGCTGGCGTCGGCCAGCTGTTTCAATTGTTCGGAGAGCTTGCGGTATTCCTCGGGCAGTTCATCGGGCTGTACGTGGAATTTGCGGGCGGTCGAGTGGATGGCCTCGAGACGCTCTTCCACTTCCTGCAAGCGCGCCGGATCGAGTTCGACCCGGCCCAGGTAATCATTCAAGGCATAGACCGCTTCCTGCAGCTGGATCTGGGCCGGCTCCAGGGAGTCGAGCACGGGCTTCAAGGCCGTATCGACATCGACCAGCTTGGAGAGTTTTTGCGTGATCGAGGACAGCTGCGAGAGGATCGGCGACTCCGATTCCGAAATCGCACCCAGCGCTTCCTGGGCGCCGCCGATCAGCGCGGCCGCGTGCGACAGGCGGCTGTGTTCGACGCTGATCTCGGCCCATTCGCCGGGCTTGACGGCCAGCTTGTGCAACTCGGCCACCTGCCATTCGAGGCGCTCGCGCTCCAGCAGCACGTTACGCGCATCCTGCTCGAACTGCTCACGCTGGCGCGCCAGCGCACGCCAGGTCTTGTAGGCCGCAGCGACCTCGCGCGCCTGCTCCAGCAGGCCGGCCTGGCTATCGAGCAACTCGCGCTGGGCCTCGCTCTTCATCAGCGACTGGTGGGCGTGCTGGCCGTGGATATCGACCAGCATCTCGCCCACTTCGCGCAATTGTGCGGCGGTAGCGGCACTGCCATTGATGTAGGCCTTGCTGCGTCCGGCATTGTCGATGACCCGACGCAGCAATACGCCGCCGTGCTCGTCGGCGAATTCGTGTTCTTCCAGCCAGGCCTGGACCTCGGCAGTGGCCGTGAAGTCGGCGCTGACATCGGCCCGCGCCGCGCCCTCGCGCACCACGCTGGGATCGCCCCGCCCGCCCAGGGTCAGCGCCAGGGCATCGATCAGGATGGATTTGCCGGCACCGGTCTCGCCGGTGAAGACGGAAAACCCGCGAGCAAATTCGATCTCGATGGCATCGACAATCACGAAGTCGCGGATCGTTAGGGTACGCAGCATGGTGGTCTCGGAACGGGTTGGTCGAACGGGCCGGTATTCTGATGCAGGCCGGCGTGCGCCGGCCGCGCTTATTGTAGCCGGCCTTCTATCGAAGGATATTCATTCCAGTGCAGCTTCTCGCGCAGGGTGTCGAAATAGCTCCAGCCCTCGGGATGCAGGAAGGTGATCTTGTGGGCCGAGCGGCGGATCACGATACGGTCGCCGTGCAGCACGCTGGTCAGGGATTGCATGTCGAAGTTGGCGCTGACCTCGCGACCGGAGACCACCTGGATGACGATCTCGCAGGAGTCCGACAGCGTGATGGGGCGATTGGACAAGGAATGCGGCGAAATCGGCACCATCACGATGCCATGCAGGCTGGGATGCAGGATGGGGCCGCCGGCCGACAGCGCGTAAGCGGTGGAGCCGGTGGGGGTGGCGACGATCAGGCCGTCAGAGCGCTGGTTGTACATGAAGCGGCCATCGACCTCGACCCGCAGCTCGACCATGCCGGAGGTGGAGCCGCGCGCTACCACCACGTCGTTCAGGGCCAGGGCGCGGAAGATCTCGCCGCCCTCGCGATAGACCCGCGCCTCCAGCAGTGAGCGCGACTCGGCTTCGACCTTGCCTTCCAGCATTTCGCCCAGAGCCGGTATCATGCGGTCTTGCGCGATGTCGGTGATGAAGCCCAGGCGCCCCTGGTTGATGCCGATCAGCGGTACGTTATAGGGGGCGAGCTGACGCGCGATGCCCAGCATGGTGCCGTCACCGCCGATGACGATGGCCACATCGGCATGCTGGCCGATCTGCTCGGGCGTCATGCTGTCATACCCTTGCAGCGCGATGTTGGCGGCAGTCTCGGTTTCGAAGACCACGGTGTGTCCGTGCGACTCCAGGAACACGGCGATATCCGACAGTATCTGGGCAATGCCGACGGCCTGGAACTTGCCGACGATGGCGACGGTTTTGGGTACGGCTGCCTGAACGGGTAATTTGATGGGCCACATGCTGCGGATTAGACCATAATTTGAGATGACTTTGTAATGAAACCACCCGCTTCTCCCCCGTCCAACGAGCCGCATCCGCCGGCCAGAGCGCCCATCGAGGCGGTGCTGTTCGACCTCGACGATACCCTCTGGGCCATCGAACCGGTGCTGCTGCGCGCCGAAGGCCTGCTCTACGACTGGCTGCGCCAGCACGCCCCGCGCGTGGCCGCCGCCCACACCATCGCCAGCCTGCGCGAGCGCCGCATGGCCTTGCTCAAGTCCGATCCGGCCTTGCGCATCGATCTCTGGAAGCTGCGCCATACCGCCTTGAGCCAGGTCTTGCGCGAGCACGGCGAAGACCTGGCCCTGGTGGAGCCGGCCATGGCCCTGTTCTCGGAGGCCCGCAGTACGGTGACGCTGTTCGATGACGTCGAACCGGGCCTGCTGCGCCTGAAAGACAAGCTGGCCCTGGGCTCGGTCTCCAACGGCTTTGCCGACCTGGAGCGCATCGGCCTGGCGGGGCACTTCGGCGTTTCCATCGCCGCCCACCGCTTCGGCACGGCCAAGCCCGACCCGGCCATCTTCCACGCCGCCTGCGCCGCCTTGCAGGTGGCGCCGGGCGCGACCGTCTATGTCGGCGACGATCCGCTGCTCGATGTCCAGGGGGCCCGCCAGGCCGGCCTGCGGGCGGTCTGGATGAACCGTTTCGACCGTACCCTGCCCGAAGGCATCGTGGCCGACGCCATCTGCCGGGACCTGCATGAACTGCACGACTGGCTGCACGCGCAGGGATGATGAAGGGGATAAATCAAGCGCTGCGTCACGCCGCTGTCACCATTTGCCGGATATGCCGCTAGAATATGCACCATGCAACTCGATAACCGCGCCCGCACACTCCTGAAGGCCCTGGTCGAACGGTACATCGCCGACGGCCAGCCGGTGGGCTCGCGCGCGCTGTCGAAACTGTCGGGCCTGGAACTGTCGCCGGCGACCATCCGCAACATCATGGCCGACCTCGAAGAGATGGGCTTCGTGACCAGTCCGCACACCTCGGCCGGGCGCGTACCGACGCCGCGCGGCTACCGCATGTTCGTCGATACCCTGCTGACGGTGGAGGCGATCGACGAGAGCGCCCTGGAAGGTCGCCTGCAGCCGCGCCTGCAGAATGCCTCGCCGCAGAAGATCATCACCAACGCCGCCCAGGTGCTGTCGTCGCTGTCGCAGTTCGCCGGGGTGGTCATGACGCCGCGGCGCGAATCGGCGTTCCAGCAGATCGAATTCCTGCGACTGTCGGAAAAGCGCATCCTGCTGGTGATCGTCGACCAGGGCGGCGACGTGCAGAACCGCATGCTGCTCACCGAAGTCGACTACACCCCCAGCCAGCTGACCCAGGCCGCCAACTACATCAACCAGCACTACGCCGGCCAGTCCTTCGACCAGGTCAGGCTGCGCCTGCAGGGTGAATTGCGCCAGCTGCGCGACGACATGACCGCGCTCATGCAGGCGGCCGTGGAAGCCGGCAGCGACGCCATGAGCGAAGAGGCCGACAACAACGTGGTCATCTCCGGCGAACGCAACCTGCTGTCGGTGACCGACCTGTCCTCGAACATGAATTCGCTGCGTCAGCTCTTCGACATGTTCGAGCAGAAGACCGGCCTGCTGCAATTGCTGGACGTCTCCAGCAAGGCCACCGGCGTGCAGATCTTCATCGGCGGCGAATCGCAGCTGGTGCCGATGGATGACATGAGCATCGTCACCGCCCCCTACGAGGTCAACGGCCGCATCGTCGGTACCCTGGGCGTGATCGGCCCCACCCGCATGGCCTACGAGCGCGTCATCCCCATCGTCGACATCACCGCCAAGCTGCTCTCCAGCGCCCTGAGCCAGCACTGACTGCGATCACGGCGTCATATCGCCATTGCCGGAATGCAAAAAAAGCCACGTGTTAAACCACGTGGCTTTTTCTTTGCAAAGGATTGCCTGCGTAAAACCGGGCAATCCCGGCGCGCTTACGCTTACTTCTTCAGCTTCTTGCAGTTCTTGCAATGCCCGTACAGGGCCAGCGCGTGGTCGGCGATCTCGAAACCGTGTTCCTGGGCGATCTTGAGCTGGCGCTTCTCGATCTCGGCATCGAAGAACTCCTCGACCTTGCCGCAATCCAGGCAGACCAGGTGGTCGTGGTGCGACCCTTCGTTGAGCTCGAAGACGGCCTTGCCGGTCTCGAAGTGATTGCGCTGGAGCAGGCCGGCCTGCTCGAACTGGGTCAGCACGCGGTAGACGGTGGCCAGGCCCACGTCGAGATTGTCGGAGAGCAACTGTTTATAGACGTCTTCGGCGCTCAGGTGGCGCACGGAAGTGTTCTGGAAGATCTCAAGGATCTTCAGGCGAGGCAGCGTAGCCTTCAGGCCGCTGGCCTTGAGTTCGGATGGATTGTTGGGCATGGTAGCGTGGGTTTCGGGGTTTTACTGGTCTTGAACGGACATGCGCCAGCCGGGGAGAAAGCGCCTGGGGAGGCCACGGGCGAAGGGTGTGGAGAATGCCTTTTGCGCCCGGAACGCACTCATGCCTATTTAAGAAGTAAGTTCTAGCTTATCATATAGTGCTTTAGGCTCATGGCTCAACCCGGTTGAAATCTTTATGCGCATGCTTTCCCGAATGAAGTCCCGTCATCCCTCCGCCGCAATCGGCCTCTTGGCCGCCCTGGCCTTGTCGCTGGCCGGCTGCTCCTCGACCAAGGAGCCCAGCCAGACCGCCCAGGCTGCTCCGGCCGACATGTCGGGCGTGAAGGTATCCGGCAAGAGCAATAGCCTGTTCGGCTTCCTCAAGCCCTACCGCATCGATATCCAGCAGGGCAACTTCGTCTCCAAGGAGATGGTGGCGCAACTGCGTCCGGGCCTGACCCGCGACCAGGTCCGCTTCGTGCTGGGCACGCCGCTGCTGACCGACATGTTCCACTCCAACCGCTGGGACTACGATTTCCGCCTGGCCAAGGGCAGTGGCGAGATCATGACCAGCCGCGTCTCGGTCTTCTTCAAGGACGACCTGCTGGAACACGTCGAAGGCGGCGAGAACCTGCCCACCGAGAGCGAATACCTGACCCTGATCACCAATTCCAAGGTCGGTGCCAAGCCTGAGCTGAGCGATACCGAGATCCACCAGGCCTCGCCGGTGGCGCCCTCTTCTGCCACCAAGTAATTCCGAGTTTTCCATGACTGCATTGAATATCGCGGTAGCCGGCGCCTCCGGGCGCATGGGCCGCATGCTGATCGAAGCCATCCTCAACGCCGACGACCTCAAGCTCGCCGGTGCCCTCGATACCCCCAGCTCGCCGGCCATCGGCACCGATGCCGGCCTGTTCCTGGGCAGGACCACCGGTGTGATCATCGAGTCCGACCTGGCAAAAGGCCTGGCCCAGGCCGATGTGCTGATCGACTTCACCCGTCCCGAAGGCACGCTCAAGCACCTCGAATACTGCGCCGCCCATGGCGTGAAGGTCGTCATCGGCACCACCGGCTTCGAAGCCGAGGGCAAGGCCGCCATCGCCGAATTCGCCAGGAAGACCGCCATCATGGCCGCCCCCAACATGAGCGTGGGCGTGAACGTGACCCTGAAGCTGCTGGAGCTGGCCGCCAAGAATTTCTCGCACGGCTACGACATCGAGATCATCGAGGCACACCATCGTCACAAGGTCGATGCCCCCTCCGGCACCGCCCTGAAGATGGGTGAAGTCATCGCCGATGCGCTGGGCAAGAAGCTCGACGATGTCGCCGTCTACGCCCGCGAGGGTGTCACCGGGGAACGCGATCCGTCCTCGATCGGTTTTGCCACCGTGCGCGGCGGTGACATCATCGGCGACCACACGGTCCTCTTTGCCGGCATCGGCGAGCGCATCGAGATCTCGCACAAGTCCTCCAGCCGCGTCTCCTACGCCATGGGCAGCCTGCGTGCCGCACGCTTCCTGGCCGACAAGGCAACGGGCCTGTACGACATGCAGGACGTGCTGGGCTTCAAGTAAGCCCCTCTGCCGTCCCGCCACGAGATCCGCTGCCGCGCCTTCCAGGTCCGGCAGCGAATTTTTTTGGTAGACCTCCGTCCTATATTGACTGACCGCCGGGCACTTGCGCACGGCCCTTGAACGAAAGAACGCACCATGGAATCGAATGTTGGTTTTGCCCACTACTGGGCGCAGGGTGATGCCATTTCCCACTCCGTCGCCTACCTGCTGCTGATCATGTCCATCGCCAGCTGGTTCTACATCCTCTCCAAGGCCTGGGCGGCCTGGCGCATCCGCCGTGGCAGCAATGCCCTGGAACAGTTCTGGCAGGCGCCCACGTTGGCCGACGCCACCGCCGCCATGCAGCAGCTCGATAGCGAACAGATCTACACCCCCATGGCCGAGCGCGCCGCCGAGGCCGCTGACATCGGCACCCGCCAGCAGGGGATGCCCTCGCTGAACGCGGCCACCGATCAGGGCGAGCTGATCACCCGCACCCTGCGCCGTGAAATCAATCGCGTCTCGGCGCGCCTGGAACGCGGCCTGACGCTGCTGGCCTCGGTGGGATCGACGGCCCCCTTCGTGGGCCTGTTCGGTACCGTCTGGGGCATCTACCACGCGCTGGCGGCAGTGTCCTCCAGCGGTACGGTGCAGATCGACAAGGTGGCCGGCCCCGTGGGCGAAGCCCTGATCATGACCGCGCTGGGCCTGGTGGTGGCGATCCCCGCCGTACTGGCCTACAACGCCTTCACCCGCATCAACCGCGTGGTGCTGGCCGAGCTGGACGGCTTCGCCCATGACCTGCATGCCTATCTCACCACCGGCGAACGCGTCGGCGGCATGCGCAAGTAATCCCTTGGTCACCCACAGGAGGCAAGCATGAGTTTCGGCGGATTCAACGACAACCAGAACTCGGCCCCGATGGCCGACATCAACGTCACCCCCATGGTGGACGTGATGCTGGTGCTGCTGGTGATCTTCATCATCGCAGCGCCCATGTTCACCCACGCGATCAAGCTGGACCTGCCCACGGCACAGTCGGCACCCGCCCCGG
Organism: Herbaspirillum sp. ASV7; assembly: GCF_016429215.1. Lineage (GTDB taxonomy): Bacteria > Pseudomonadota > Gammaproteobacteria > Burkholderiales > Burkholderiaceae_D > Herbaspirillum. The sequence continues at coordinate 58,563 of NZ_JAELUH010000012.1, forward strand.
AAAAACCGGAGACCATCACGCTGGGCATCGACGCGGCCGGCAAGCTGTACTGGAACGACCAGCAGGTCAGCAGCGACGAGCTTGATGCCCGCCTGGCGGCGGCCTCCAGCAAGCAACCGCAACCTGAGCTGCAATTGCGCGCCGACAAGTCGACCCGCTACCAGACCATCGCCGAGGTGATGGCGGCGGCCCAAGGAGCGGGCATGACCAAGCTGGGCTTCGTCACTGACCCGCGCGCGCAGGCCAAGGCCAAGTAATCAGGCAATTCATCAGCAAAGAAGAGAGGCGCATCCATGGCCACCGTACAACTGGCGGGCGACCGCATCACCGACTGGGACAGCTTCCATACCGAAAGCGCCCAGGCCTTCGGCTTCCCGCAATTCTATGGCCGCAACATGGATGCCTGGGTCGATTGCCTGTCCTACCTGCGCGACGACGAGGGCATGAGCAAGTTCAAGCTCAAGCCCAAGGAAATGCTGAGGATAGAGATCAGCCACAGTACCGACCTGCATCAACGCCTGCCGGAGCTGGTGGAAGAGGTGGAGTTCTGCTGCACGGCCATCAATGACCGGTGCGAGGACTATGACGAGCCGCCGGTGATCGAGCTGATCTGGAAGTAATGGATCTTCATCGCGAGATGCTTACCGTTCGTCCTGAGTAGCGGCGCAGCCGCGTATCGAAGGCGCGACTTCAGGAGCGCCTTCGATATGGCCCGACGCGGGCCTACTCAGGTCGAACGGTAGAGGGTCCATCCTGATGCATTTATCTGCAGGATAGATCAATCGATCAGTTCATCCCCGTCATAGAACGGATACGGCCCCTCGAACTGGCCGATGAATGCCGTATGACTGACCAGGCTCCTGGCCTGCTCATCCCACCAATGCAACTGGAATCCCGGCGGCTCCATCACGAAGCAGGAGGGGGCCTGCGGATCCAGGTCCAGCTGCACTTGATGTGATACCCCCGGGCAAGTAGTGGCCAGCGTGCCGCCGAAGCGACGCTGGATGGAGCGGTGCAAGTGGCCACACAGGATGCGTTCCAACTGGGGATGCTTGCGCACCACCGCCTCCAGCGCCTGCGGATCGGCCAGGCCGATGTCATCCATGTGGCCGATACCGGTGGTGAACGGCGGATGATGCATCACGATCACGGTAGGCCGCTCCGGTTGCTGGGCCAGCACGTCGTCCAGCCACACCAGGCTGGCCGGTGACAGCGCGCCGGCGCTGGCACGCGGAATCACGGTATCGAGCGCGATGATGCGCAAGGGATGATCCTCGATCACGTACTCGATGCGCTGGCCTCCCTGTTGCAGGTAGGTGTGCTCGGGAAACGCCGCCCGCAAGGCCTCACGCTCGTCATGGTTGCCCGGCAGCAGGTAGTAGGGCATCGCCAGCGGCGCCAGCAGCTCGCGCAGGCAGGCGTACTCGGAGGGCTTGCCGAAATCGACCAGGTCGCCGGTGATGACCAGCGCCTCGGGACGCTGCTTCAGGCCATTGACCTGGGCCACGCAACGACGCAGGCTCTCGGCCGTATCGACCACGCGATAGGATTTCTTGCCATCGGTCTTGATGTGCAGGTCGGAAATCTGTCCCAGTATCATGCTGCCTCCTTGTCGGTGCGCGGTGCCATCTTCACCAATGCTTCGGGCAGGACGCGGATGGCGATCTGCTGCCCGGCCTCCCACCAGCCACGCTTGCTGGTCTCGGCGATGACGGCGCGCTCCACGCCGATCTCGATTTCAAAACGGGTGCGGTCACCCAGGAAAAAGGTATTGATGAGCCGGCCACGCACGCAATGCGCATCGGCCTCCGTGATGTCGATCACCTGGACATCCTCGGGACGGAACAGGGCCCAGGCCGGCTGGCCCTGGACGACTTCGTTGCGCCCATTATCCGCCAGCGGCAGGCTGCCGGTGGGCAGTTGCAGGCGATTTCCGGCGACGATGCCTTCGACCCGGTTCATGGCACCGATGAAGTCGGCCACGAAATCATTGGCGGGATGGTAGTAGATCTCCTGGGGCGTACCGATCTGCGAGATCTTGCCGCGCTCCATGACCACGATACGGTCACCCAGTGCCATCGCCTCGCCCTGGTCGTGGGTGACGTAGATGGCGGTAATGCCCAGGCTGCGCAGCAGCTTGTTGAGGTCGCTGCGCACGGCTTCGCGCAGCTTGGCGTCCAGCGCGGTGAGGGGTTCGTCCAGCAGCAGCACGCGCGGCTCCATGGCCAACGCGCGGGCCAGCGCCACACGCTGCTTCTGGCCGCCCGAGAGCTGGTCTACGCGGCGCTGCGAGAGCCCCTGCAGATGCACCATCTCCAGCAGGCGCTCGACGCGCTCGATGCGCTCGCCGGCGGGAATGCCACGGATCTTCATGCCATAGGCAATGTTCTCGCCGACGCTCATGTTGGGGAACAGCGCATAGTTCTGGAACACCATGCCCACGCCGCGCTTCTCGATGGGCAGTGCGGTCACGTCTTCGTCACCAAAGAACACGCGCCCGCCCTGGTCGGGAAATTCGAGCCCGGCGATCATGCGCAGCGTGGTGGTCTTGCCGCAGCCCGACGGGCCCAGCAGCACCAGCGTTTCGCCGGGATGGATCGCCAGGTCCAGCGGCTGCAGCGCGCGGGTGCCATTGGCAAAGGACTTGGCGCATTGCGCCAGGCGGATGGAAACAGCTTGTTGATTGAACTCGTTGGACTTCATAGACGGACTTTCTTGCGGGATGCCTGGGTCGCCCACTGCATGCCGATCAGGAGCGGAATGATCATGAAAAAGAAGATCAGCGTATAGGCCGATCCGACCTCCAGCCGCATCGATGCGTAGGCATCGGCCAAGCCCACCGGCAGGGTCTGGGTCAGCGGGGTGTGCAGCATCCAGGTGATGTTGAATTCGCCCACCGACAGCGTCACCACCATCAGCGCGCCAGCCAGGATGCCGGAGGCGGCATTGGGGATGACGATGCCGAAGAAGCGCTGCATCCGTCCCGCGCCGAGGCTGGCGGCGGCCTCTTCGAGCTGGGCCAGTTGCGAGGACTGCATCACCGCCAGCACCGGACGCACCATGAAGGGCAGCGTGAAGATCACATGGCCGACCAGGATGAAGAGGATGCTGGCGCGGAAGTCACGCCACTGCCCATAGGCCATGATCAATGCCAGCGCCGTGGCCAGGCCCGGCACGGCCACCGGCATCATCAGCAACTCCTCGATCACGCGCGCCAGGCGGCTGTTGCCGCCGCGATAGCGCGCCAACATGTAGGCCAGCGGCACGCCGGCCACCAGGGTCACCACCAGGCAGGCCAGCGCGATGACCAGCGAGCGCCAGATGGTGGGCTGGTACATCTCCCACACCTGGCCGACCCAGCGCAGCGTCAGGCCGCTGGAGATCCCCACGAAGAAATTCTCGGTCACGCCGGCCAGCATCGACAACAGCACTGGCACCACCAGGAAGGCACATACCAGCAGCGTGAAGGCCAGTTGTACGTAGAAACGGAAACGATTCTGCATCATCGTCTCCTCATGCTGCGGCGGCCACGCCGCTACCGGTGAGCGAACGCGCCAGCGCCAGCACCGCCCAGGTGATCACCCCCAGCACGATGGACAGGGAGGCGGCAGTAGCGAAGTTGGCGTAGCCGGTGAATTCGTTGTAGATAGTCATGGGCAGCACATCGATATTGGTGGCCAGGGTGAAGGCGGTACCGAAGGCGCCCACGCTGGTGGCAAAGCAGATCGCACCGGACGACATCAGCGCCGGCAACAGCGCCGGCAGCACCACATGCAGCAATACCTGCCAGGGCCGCGCACCTAGCGAGCGGGCCGCTTCTTCCAGCGAGGGGTCGAGCTTCTCGGCCGCCGCCACCACGGTCAGGATCACGCGCGGGATCGAGAAATACAGGTAACCCAGGAACAAGCCCGACAGCGAATAGGCAAACACCACCGATTCGCCCATGAGCCAGTTGCTGACGGCGCCGATGATGCCCTGGCGCCCGGCCAGCATGATCACCATGAAGCCGACCACCACGCCGGGAAAGGCCAGCGGGAAGGTCAGCATGGCCAGCAGGACGGACTGGCCGGCAAAGCGGTTGCGTTGCAGGAACAAGCCGACCAAGACCGAGATGGCCAGCGTGGCCAGGGTGACCACCGCCGACAGCGCCAGGGTAGAGAAGAGGCTGGCGGCGTAGTGGCGGTTGGTCAGCACGGCCAGGTAGGCCATGGCCCCCTGCGGGCCGGAAGCCCCCACGCCGACCAGCCGCACCATGGGCAGCAGCCAGAAGGCGCAGAACAGGGTCACGCCCGGCACGGCAAACCACAGCCATACGGTCTGGCTGGCGGCCACCGGCCTGGGCGATGCGGGAAGAACAGTCTTCATGCTTGCTCCTGCATCCTTCACTCAGCGCACTTCAGCCAGATAGCGCTCGCCGAACTTGCGCTGGGCTTCGGCCATCTTGCCGTAGTCGACCGATTTGGCGCGTGCGTATTCCGAGGCCGGCAGGAAGCGCGATTCGGCTTCCTTGGACATGGCCGAGGCACGCACCGGACGCAGATAGGCATTGGCCCAGATGGCCTGGCCCTGATCGGACAGCAGGAAGTCCAGCACCTTCTTCGCATCCGCCTGGTGCGGGGCGTTCTTCACCAGCGACACCACGTAGGGCACGGTCACGGTGCCTTCGCTGGGGATCACGAAGGCCACGTTGGCGTGGTCCTTGTACTTGGCGCGATAGGCGTCGAAATCGTAGCCCAGCAGGATGGGGATCTCACCCGAGATCAGGCGTGCATAGGAAGTCTGCTTGGGGACGATGGGCTGGTTCTTCTGCAGGTTCTTGAAGTAGCCGATGGCCGGCGAGAAATCGTCCAGCGTGCCGCCCAGGGCCTGGTTGATCGCCACCGCGCCGACATAGCCGACAAAGGCCGAGGCCGGGTCGAGGTAACCGATCAGACCCTTGTATTCGGGCTTTTGCAGGTCAGCCCAGGACTTCGGGACCGGCTTGCCCTTGAGCGCATCGACATTCACCATGATGCCCATGGTGCCGGAGTGGATGGTGAACCAGTAGCCGTCCGGATCCTTCAGGCCGTTGGGGATGTCGTTCCAGTGGGCGGGCTTGTAGGCGGCCACCAGGTCCTTGTTCTTGGCTTCGATGCCGAAGGACACGCCCAGGTAGGTGAAGTCGGCCACCGGGCTGGCCTTTTCGGCCGTCAGCTGGGCCAGGGCCTGGCCGCTGTTCTTGTTGTCCGGCGGCACGGTGACGCCGGTCTTGTCCTTGATGGCCTTGATCTGGGCGGCCCAGTCAGCCCACTCGGGCGGACAGTTGTAGCAGATCGCGGTCTGGGCCGACGCAGCGACGGAGGCCGACAGCAGGAGAGCGCCGGCAGCGGTTTGAATAACACGTTTCAGGAACATGTCAGATCCTTTCCTATGGGTTGGAGAACAAAACAAAACAGAACAAAAAAAACACCACTAAGCGAATAAAGCAGCCAGGGCACAACGGGGAAATCAGAGCTCAGGTGCAAGACGCCCCCGCCGGGGCGCCTACCGACCCACCGTCGCGCAGGCTGTGCGGCAGGATCAGCGGAACCGGCGTCCAGACCGGTGGCACCTCGGCCAGCGCCGCCTCCGGCGCGCGGGATTCGATGGCCTGCACCAGGGTGCGCAGGGCGACATCGCCGATGCGCTCGGAGGGCTGCACCACGCTGGCCAGCACCGGCTCCACCAGCGCCCCCACCGGGATGCCGTCGAAACCCATCACCGAGATGTCCTGCGGCACCCGCATGCCCAGCGCGCGCAGCTCGCGCATGGCGCTCAAGGCCAGCAGGTCGTTGGAACAGAACAGGGCCGTCGGGCGACGTTCGGGGTCGGCCATCATCTGCTGGTACTCGGCGGCGGCCGTCAGCGTGTGGCGCTCCACTTCGATGGCCGGCAGGGGAACCAGGCCGGCCGCGCGCATCGCATCCACATAACCGAAGTAGCGCTGGATGGCACGGTCGGAGGCATTGAAACGCCCCGACAGCATCTGGATGCGCCGATGACCCAGACCGATCAGGTGCTTCACCGCGTCACAGGCGGCAGCACGGTTATCCACCGAGACCGAGGCGCGTGGCGTCACCGTGCCGGCAGGCTCGGCCGTCAACTGGTTGTAGGTCAGCACGAAGGGAATGCGCTCGCGCTCCAGCAGGTCCAGCGTGGCATTGGCCCCGGCATCGGCCACCGTCAGGATCACCCCGTCCACGCGATGCCCCAGCAGCAGCTCCACGGCGGCCGACTCGTCTTCGGGCAGGTATTCGGTGGTGGTGAACATGACCGAGTAGTCCAGCGCACGGGCGGCCAGCTCGATGCCCTGCAGGCATTGCGCAAAGACCGTGTTGGACAGGGTCGGCACCACCACCCCGACGGTGCGCGAATTGCCCGCCCGCAAGTTGCGCCCCGTGAAATTGGGACGGAAACCCAGCTCGGCGATGCTGCGGTGGATCTTCTCGGCGGTCTCCGCGCTCACCGAACCGGGCTTGTTGAGCAGGCGGGAGACGGTGGCAATGGACACACCGGCCAGATGGGCAACTTGTTTGATGGAGGGGCGCACGGGCAGGCAGGGACGGATGAAAACGATTTCATGATGCCCATCCTTTGTGACGTCCTCATGACCTTGCACAGGAGGACAGCTGCATGAAAACGACACCGAAACCTTGCTTTCTAGAACTTTATCTAGATTTGCTAAGAATACTTTCGATGTTTTACACGAAGCTTTTCGAGGGTGCTTTGATAGGGATTCGCGGCTCCCGGAGCCAGCCGGCATGGGACTTGTCCGTCCCTGACCGGCCAAGCTTAGCTGCCATCCCTGTCGCCTCCCTGCTCGGGCACAGGGGTCTTGGTCCGCCTCTTCACGGAGGCGGGCTTTTTTTATTGCAATTTTGCAATTTTCCAGCAGGACGCTTGCCCGGAGCCGGCTCGTCGCCGTGCTGGGCTGCGGGGGTGGCGAGCCGGTATAATGCAGGGTTCCGAATTCCTCCAACCGATTTCATCCGTTTGCCCGTCATGCAAGATAAATACAGCCCAGCCGAAGTCGAACAGTCCGCTCAGCAGCATTGGAACGCCATCGACGCCTACAAGACCGTCGAGAATGCCCGTGACAAGCAAGGTCGCGACAAGAAGAAGTTCTATGCCTGCTCGATGCTGCCCTACCCCTCCGGCAAGCTGCACATGGGCCACGTGCGCAACTACACCATCAACGACGTGATGTACCGCTACCTGCGCATGAACGGCTACAACGTCCTGATGCCGATGGGCTGGGATGCCTTCGGCATGCCCGCCGAGAACGCCGCCATGGCCAATGGCGTGCCGCCGGCGCAGTGGACCTACTCCAACATCGACTACATGAAGTCGCAGATGCAATCGATGGGCCTGGCCATCGACTGGTCGCGCGAGATGACGGCCTGCCGTCCCGAGTACTACAAGTGGAACCAGTGGATGTTCCTGAAGATGCTGGAGAAGGGCATCATCTACAAGAAGACCGGTACCGTGAACTGGGACCCGATCGACCAGACCGTGCTGGCCAACGAGCAGGTCATCGATGGCCGTGGCTGGCGCTCGGGCGCCGTGATCGAGAAGCGCGAAATCCCGATGTACTACGCCAAGATCACCGACTACGCCGACGAGCTGCTGGAACACGTCGAGACCAAGCTGCCCGGCTGGCCCGAGCGCGTGCGCCTGATGCAGGCCAACTGGATCGGCAAGTCCACCGGCGTGCGCTTCGCCTTCCCGCACGAGATCAAGGATGCCAGCGGCCAGCTCATCAACGACGGCAAGCTGTATGTCTTCACCACCCGTGCCGATACCATCATGGGCGTGACCTTCTGCGCCGTGGCCCCGGAACACCCGCTGGCCACCCTGGCTGCCGAAAACAACCCGGCCCTGCAAGCCTTCATCGCCGAATGCAAGCAAGGCAGCGTCATCGAAGCCGACATGGCGACGATGGAAAAGAAGGGCATGCCCACTGGCCTCTACGTCACCCATCCGCTCACCGGCGACAAGGTCGAGGTATGGATCGGCAACTACGTCTTGATCACCTACGGCGATGGCGCCGTGATGGGCGTGCCGGCGCATGACGAACGCGACTTCGCCTTCGCCCGCAAGTATGGCCTGCCGATCAAGCAGGTCATCGGCGTGGACGGCAAGACCTACTCCACCGAGGCCTGGGAAGAATGGTACGGCGACAAGGAAGCCGGCAAGACCATCGCCTCCGGCAAGTACGATGGCCTGGGTTACCAGGCTGCCGTCGATGCGGTGGCGGCCGACCTGGCCGCACAAGGCCTGGGCGAGAAGAAGGTCACCTTCCGCCTGCGTGACTGGGGCATCTCGCGCCAGCGTTACTGGGGTACGCCCATCCCCATCATCCACTGCCCGGATTGCGGCGATGTGCCGGTCCCCGAAAAGGACCTGCCGGTGGTGCTGCCGGAAGACTGCGTGCCGGACGGCAGCGGCAACCCGCTCAACAAGCACGAGCAATTCCTCAAGGTCGACTGCCCTTGCTGCGGCAAGCCGGCCCGTCGCGAGACCGACACCATGGACACCTTCGTGGACTCGTCCTGGTACTACATGCGCTATACCTCGCCGGGCAGCAACGAGGCCATGGTCGATTCCCGCAACGATTACTGGATGCCCATGGACCAGTACATCGGCGGCATCGAGCACGCCGTGCTGCACCTGCTGTACGCGCGCTTCTGGACCAAGGTCATGCGCGACTTCGGCCTGGTCAAGTTCGACGAGCCCTTCACCAACCTGCTCACGCAAGGCATGGTCCTCAACGAGACCTACTACCGTGAAGAGGCCTCCGGCAAGAAGATCTGGATCAACCCGGCCGATGTGGAACTGTCCTTCGACGACAAGGGCCGCCCGGTCTCGGCGATCCTTAAGGCCGACGGCCAGCCGGTGGAAATCGGCGGCACCGAGAAGATGTCCAAGTCCAAGAACAACGGCATCGACCCGCAAGCCCAGATCGACCAGTACGGCGCCGACACGGCGCGCCTGTTCACCATGTTCGCTTCGCCCCCGGAACAGACCCTGGAATGGTCGGGTGCCGGCGTGGAAGGCGCCAACCGATTCCTGCGCCGCGTCTGGGCCTTCGGCTACAACAATGCCGCGCGCATCAGTGCTGCCGGCGCCATCGATGCCGTCCAGCTGGACGATGGCTTGAAGACCCTGCGCCGCGAAGTCCACAAGGTGCTGCAACAGGCTGACAACGACTTCAAGCGCATCCAGTACAACACCGTGGTCTCGGCCTGCATGAAGATGCTCAACACGCTGGAAGCCGCCAAGCCGGCCGCCGGTGCGGCTGGCGATGCAGTCATTGCCGAGTGCTTCTCGATCTTCCTGCGTGTGCTCAACCCGGTGGCCCCGCACATCACCCATGTGCTGTGGCAGCAACTGGGCTATGCCGCTGTCCAGGGCGACATCCTCGATGCCGACTGGCCCCAGGTCGATGCCGCCGCGCTGGAACAGAGCGAGCTCAAGCTGGTGGTGCAGGTCAACGGCAAGCTGCGTGGCGAGGTGACGGTTCCCAAGGATGCCGACAAGGCCAGCATCGAAGCCGCCGCCCTGGCCAACGAGGACGTCAGGAAATTCCTCACCGGCGCGCCCAAGAAGGTGATCGTGGTGCCGGGCAAGCTGGTCAACATCGTCGCCTGAACGGACTCAACCTAACACACGGAACTCCATGCACGCTCAAGTCCAACTCAAGCGTTTCTCGCAATGGCTGCTGATGGCAGCCGCAGCCCTGATCCTGACGGCCTGCGGCTTCCATCTGCGCGGTGCAGCCGACCTGCCCTTCAAGACCATCTACCTGGGCTTTGCGCCCAACTCGGCAGTAGGTGTGGAACTCAAGCGCAACATTGAGGCCAGCGGTGCCAAGGTGGTCAGCGATGTCAAGGAGGCCGAGGCCAACCTGAAGGTCCTCACGGACACCCGCGACCGGCAGGTGCTGACCCTCAACACCAACGGCCGCGTGCGCGAGTACGCCCTGTTCCAGCGCTTCACCTTCTCGGTGACCGATGCCAAGGGCGTGATCGTGATCCCGCCCACGGCCATCACCCTGCGCCGTGTCATCACCTATGACGAGAATCAGGAACTGGCCAAGCAAGCCGAGGAAGCGCTGCTGTACCGTGACATGCAGTCCGACCTGGTGCAGCAGATCCTGCGGCGCCTGTCGGCCTCGAAGTCGGCGCTGAGCACGGAAAAGGCGGCGGCGGACAATTGATCGTCCCCACCTGAACCCATGCAGCTACGCTACGACGCCCTCGACACCCACCTCGGCAAATCGCTGGCATCGCTCTATGTGATCGCCAGCGACGAGCACCTGCTGGCGCTGGAGGCGGCCGACAAGATCCGCCGCAGCGCCCGCGCCAACGGCTACACCGAGCGCGAGGTGCTGGTGGTGGAACGCAGCTTCAAGTGGGGCGAACTGATCGCGGCCAACCAGTCGCAATCGCTGTTCGGCGACAAGAAGCTGATCGAACTGCGCATCCCCACCGGCAAGCCCGGCAAGGATGGCGGCCAGGCCCTGCAGGATTACGCCGCCAATCTCTCGCCCGACAACCTGACCATCATCAGCCTGCCCAAGCTGGACTGGGCCACGCAAAAGGCGGCCTGGGTCGGCGCCCTGCAGCAGGCGGCGGTCTACATCGACATCCCGCTGGTGGAGCGCGCCCAGTTGCCAGGCTGGATCGGCAACCGCCTGGCCGCCCAGCAGCAAAGCGCCGACCGGCCCTGCCTGGACTTCATCGCCGACCGCGTGGAAGGGAACCTGCTGGCCGCGCACCAGGAGATCCAGAAACTGGCCCTGCTCTACCCGGCCGGCAAGCTCTCCTTCGAACAGGTGCAGGATGCGGTGCTGAACGTGGCCCGCTACGATGTCTTCAAGCTCAACGAAGCCATGCTCTCCGGTGACGTCGCAAGGCTGACACGCATGCTGGAAGGCCTCAAGGGCGAAGGCGAGGCACTGCCCCTGGTGCTGTGGGCCGTCACCGAAGAAATCCGCACCCTGCTGAAACTGAAGTCCGGCATGGCCCAAGGCAAGGCCGTGGGCGCATTGCTGAAGGAATACCGCATCTGGGGACCGCGTGAGCGACTGATGGAACCGGCCCTGCGCCGCGTCAGCCTGGCCGCCCTGGAGCAGGCCCTGCAGGAAGCCGCCCTGATCGACCGCATGGTCAAGGGCCTGCGCGCCCGTGCCTTCGCCGGCGACCCATGGGATGCCCTGCTGCAGCTGGGCCTGAAACTGGCACGCGGACGCTGAACCGATCTGACATCTACACCGACGCGCCACGCGGCGCCCCGGAGGAACACGACATGGAAAACATCGAACTGTACATGAACCGCATCGGCCAGCGGGCCCGTGCCGCCTCGCGCGCCATGGCCCGCGCCGATACCGCCGCCAAGAACCAGGCGCTGCTGCTGATCGCTGCGGCCATCCGCCGCGACGCCGACGCCCTGCGCGCAGCCAATGCCCTGGACCTGGAAGCGGCGCGCGCCAATGGCCTGGCCGAAGCCATGCTGGACCGCCTGACGCTGTCGGACAAGGCCATCGCCACCATGGCCGAAGGCCTGGAGCAGATCGCCTCCCTGCCCGACCCCATCGGCGAGATCAGCAACATGAAGTACCGCCCCACCGGCATCCAGGTCGGCCAGATGCGCGTGCCGCTGGGCGTGATCGGCATCATCTACGAAGCCCGCCCCAATGTGACCGTGGACGCCGCCGGCCTGTGCATCAAGAGCGGCAACGCCACCATCCTGCGCGGCGGCTCCGAGGCGATCCACTGCAACCAGGCCCTGGCCAAGCTGGTCAAGGAAGGCCTGGCCGGCGCCGGCCTGCCGCAGGAAGCGGTACAGGTGGTCGAGACCACCGACCGCGCCGCCGTGGGCGCACTCATCACCATGCAGGAGTACGTGGACGTGATCGTGCCGCGCGGCGGCAAGGGCCTGATCGAACGCCTGATCCGCGAAGCCAAGGTGCCGATGATCAAGCACCTGGACGGCATCTGCCACGTCTACATCGACGACCGCGCCGACACCCGCAAGGCACTGGACGTGGCCTTCAACGCCAAGTGCCACCGCTACGGCACCTGCAACACCATGGAAACCCTGCTGGTGGCGCGCGAGATCGCCGCGACCATCCTGCCGCCGCTGGCCGAGCTGTACCGCGTCAAGGATGTGGAGCTGCGTTGCGACGCCGAGGCCGCCGCGATCCTGGCCGGCTATCCGCTGCTCAAAGCGGCCACCGAGGAAGACTGGGACACCGAATACCTGGCCCCGATCCTGGCCGTGAAGGTGGTAGCCGGCCTGGATGAAGCCATCGAGCACATCAACCGCCACTCCTCGCAGCACACCGACAGCATCATCACCGAAGACTACAGCCGCGCCATGCGTTTCCTGCGCGAAGTCGATTCGGCCTCCGTCATGGTCAATGCCTCCACCCGCTTTGCCGATGGTTTCGAATACGGCCTGGGCGCCGAGATCGGCATCTCCAACGACAAGCTGCACGCGCGCGGCCCGGTGGGACTGGAAGGCCTGACCTCGCTGAAGTACGTGGTGCTGGGCCAGGGACAGGTGCGCCAGTAACATCGATCATCATCAATCTCAAGGACAGCCATGCTCTGGATCAAAGCCCTCCATATCGTCTTCATTGCCTCCTGGTTCGCCGGCCTGTTCTACCTGCCGCGCATCTACGTCAACCTGGCGCAGGAAAACGACGTGGCTGCGCGTGAGCGTCTGCTGGGCATGGCGCGGCGCCTGTACCGGTTCACCGGCATGACCGCGCTGCTGGCGCTGGGACTGGGTGCCTGGCTGCTGGCGCTGACCTGGCAATTCTGGCGCGGCCCGGGCAATGGCTGGCTGCATGCCAAGCTGTTCCTGGTGGTGCTGGTGATCGGCTACCACCACGCCTGCGGCTCCCTGCTCAAGAAGTTCGAGAACGGCAAGAACACCCGCAGCCACGTCTGGTATCGCTGGTTCAACGAAGTGCCGGTGCTGCTGCTGCTGGCCATCGTGATCCTGGTGGTCGTCAAACCATTCTGAATCCCCCTGCCCACGCACCTCTCACCCCACACCATCATCCATTCCGGAGCCGGTCATGAGCAAAGTCTGTGAGTACTTCTTCGCGCCGCATTCGCCGTTCGCCTACCTGGGCCACGAGCGCTTCGTCGCCCTTGCCGAAAAATATCAGGTACAAATCCTGCCCAAGCCCGTCGACCTGTCGAAGATCTTTGGCGTCTCCGGCGGCCTGCCGCTGGCCAAGCGCGCCCCGCAACGCCAGGCCTATCGCTTGAAGGAACTGGCGCGCTGGAGCCAATTCCTGGGCAAGCCCATGATCCTGCAGCCGGCCCATTTCCCGGTCAACAGCGACACCGCCGCCCGCCTGATCATCGCCACCCAGCTCGCCCACGGCTCCGCCGCCGCGCTGCGCCTGACCGGCGCCATCATGCGCGCGGTCTGGGAAGAACAGAGGAACATCGCCGACACCGATACCCTCCTGGCCATCGCCAACGAGCTGGAGCACGACGGTGCGGCCCTGCTGAAATCGGCCGAGACCGCCAGCGTGCAGGCCGAGTTCGACCGCTTCACCGACGAAGCCAATGCCGCCAGCGTCTTCGGCGCGCCCTGGTATGTCTATGACGGCGAAGGCTACTGGGGCCAGGATCGCCTCGATTTCGTCGAGCGCGCATTCGCCAAGGGCTGACGCGGCCAGCGTACAATGACGCCGGGCTGCGCAAGAATCTGAAGCGCAGCCCGGCGTTTTGATTTCTGGAACCCTGATTTTCAACGGATAAAAGGTACCCCCATGCAATCCCCCGACACCAACTACTCTTATTTCTGCCCCTGCCCGCGCGGCCTGGAAGCGGCCCTGGCCGAGGAACTCAACGAGATCGCCGCCCACGCCGGTGCGGCGGCCAATCTCAAGGTGCACAACCAGGTCCCGGGCGGCGTGCACTGCTCGGGCACACTGCTGGCGTCCTACCAGATGAACCTGCACTCGCGCATCGCCAGCCGCGTGCTGCTGCGCATGGGCCATGGTTCCTACAAGAATGAAAACGACATCTACGACCTGACCCTGGCCCAGCCCTGGGAAGACTGGTTCAAGGTGAACCACACCATCCGCGTGGACCTGACGGCCGTGAAGTCGCCCCTGCGCAGCCTGGAATTCACCACGCTCAAGATCAAGGACGCCATCTGCGACCGCTTCCTCGACCAGTTCAAGCTGCGCCCCTCGGTGAACACCCGCACGCCCGACATGCGCATTGCCGGCTTCGTCGATGCCCACAATTACACGGTCTACCTCGATACCTCCGGCGAAGCACTGTTCAAGCGCGGCTGGCGCGAGGAAACCGGTGACGCACCGCTGCGCGAGAACCTGGCCGCTGGCCTCTTGCGCACTTCCGGCTGGAAGCCGGGCGTACCGCTGTTCGATCCCATGTGCGGCTCCGGCACCATCCTGGCCGAGGCGGCCCAGATGATCGCCGGCGTGCCCCCAGGCGCGCGCCGCCGCTTCGCCTTCGAGAAGTTCAGCAACTTCAGCGCCGATGCCTGGTTCGGCATCAAGGGTGACTTCAAACCCAACCCCATCCCGACCACGCCCACCCTGTTCGGCAGCGACATCTCGGGCGACATGGTCGAGCTGACACGCCATAACCTGCAGCGCGCCGGCATCCACTTTGAAGTGCCGCTCAAGCAGATCGAGGCCCAGGAAATCAAGCCGCCGGTCGATGCCGAGGGCAAGCCGCTGGTCGGCATCATGCTCACCAACCCGCCCTATGGTGAACGTATCGGCGTGCGTGGCGACCGTGCGCTGCCCACCGAGGAATTGTTCGTGCAGTTCTTCAGCGCCTTCTCCAGCACCCTCAAGCAGCGTTTTGCCGGCTGGAGCGTGTTCCTGTTCTCGGCCGACCTGAGCCTGCCCAAGCTGATGCGCCTGAAGGAGTCGCGCAAGACCCCCTTCTTCAACGGCGCCCTGGAATGCCGCCTGTTCCGCTTCGACATGGTGGCCGGCTATAACCGCCGCGAGGAAGCCAAGCCGCCGGTGAAGACCGGCGAGGACTGATCCGCACGCAATACGGATGGATTGTCAACGCAAGCAAGACAATCCATCCCGCCCAGACCGGTTTATCCGGCTCGCATTCTTCCCTACAGTGTGGACATGGTCTTGGCCGACGCTGCGCAGACAAGCAGCGCAAGGCCGGGCCAGCCTTCATCCACTCCACACCTCTCCAGGGGAAATCATGACCACCGTTACCACCAACACCCGTGCCGACTACGCCGCCTTCCTGCTGCGCGTGACCATGGGCATCTTCTTTCTGGTCCATGCCGGACTGAAGATCTTCGTCTTCACCCCGGCCGGCACCGTCGGCTTCTTCGCCTCGCTGGGCGTACCGGGCTGGTTCGCCTATCCGGTGATCCTGCTGGAAGTGGTGGGCGGCATCGCCCTGGTGCTGGGTTACTATGGCCGCTGGCTGGCGCTGCCGCTGGCCGCCGACCTGCTGGGCGCCATCGTGCTGGTACACGGCCCGGCCGGTTTCTTCTTCACCAACCCCAAGGGCGGCTGGGAATACCTGGCACTGTGGATCGTCGGCCTGATCGCCGTGTTCCTGCTCGGTGACGGTGCCTTCGCCCTGAAGCGCGAAGAACGTCGCCCGTCCTGAGCACCACGAATCGCCGGGCTGCTGCCCGGCGCGTTCGCTGCAACATCCGTCTTCAAAACCGGCTCGGCCGGTCATTGCATATTGCATCAAGGAAACCATCATGTCCGACTCCCTCCACCTGCCCTCGCTGTTCGTCTCGCACGGCTCGCCCATGCTGGCCGTGGAATCCGGTCGCACCGGTCCGCTGCTGGCTGGCATCGGCCAGGCGCTGCCGCGTCCGCGTGCCATCGTGGTGGTGTCGCCGCACTGGGAAACCTTCACCCCGCGCGTAGGCAACCAGGCCCGGCCACGCGTGATCCATGACTTCGGCGGCTTCCCACCGGCGCTCTATGAGCTGGACTACCCGGCCCCCGGCGCCCCGGTGCTGGCCGAACACGTAGCGCAACTGCTGCGCGACGGCGGCCTGCCGGCCCATACCGACAGCACCTGGGGCCTGGATCATGGCGCCTGGGTGCCGCTGCGTTATCTTTATCCACAGGCCGATGTGCCGGTGATCCAGCTGTCGCTGCAATCGCAACAGCCGCCGGCCTACCACTTCCAGGTCGGCCAGCTGCTGGCACCGCTGGCCCGCGAGGGCGTGCTGCTGATCGGATCGGGCAGCTTCACGCACAACCTGCGCGAGCTGCGTCGCGGCGAGAGCGAGGGCAGCGATGCGCCGCACACGCTGGAATTCCTGCAGTGGTTCCTCGACCGCATGCATGCCGGTGACCTGGAAGGCCTGTTCGGCTACCGTACCACCGCCCCGCACGCGGTGCGCAGCCATCCCAGCGATGAACACCTGCTGAGCCTGTTCTTCGCCATGGGTGCGGCCGATGACTGGACCCGGCTGGTACACCTGGACAGCGGTTCGACGTATCATAGCCTGCGCATGGACGCCTTCGCCTTCGGCTCGGCCTCCAGCACACTGGCACAACTACCGGCTGCCGCCTGAGTCTGCGTCCCACCCCGGGCGGCGCCATGACGGCGCCCTCTGGGGGATAGACGATTTGAACAAACTGCGGGAAATCGAATGCTTCATCGCCGTGGCCGAACTGGGCAGCTTCGTCAAGGCTGCCGATGCGCTGGGCATCTCCAAGGCCGCAGTCTCGCGCACGGTACTGGAACTGGAAGCCCGCCTGGGCTCACGGCTCATGCAGCGGACCACGCGGCGCCTGTCCCTCACCGAAGCCGGTACGCTCTACCTGGAACGCTGCAAGCAGATCGTCGCCGCCCTGGAAGAAGCCGATGACCTGCTCTCGGCAGGTGCGGCCAAACCCACCGGACTGTTGCGCATCAATGCCCCGCTGACCTTCGGCGTGCTGCATCTCGCGCCGCTCTGGCCGATGTTCATGGAGCAGCATGAAGACGTGGCACTGGACATCACCCTGTCGGACCGCATCGTCGACATCATCGACGAGGGTTATGACCTGGCCATCCGCATCGCGCGCCTGTCGGACTCCAGCCTGGTGCATCGCAAGCTCACCGGCACCAGCCTGCATGTCTGCGCCTCCCCCGCCTACCTGGACAAGCACGGCACCCCCAGCCACCCGCAGGATCTGGCCCAGCACCAGACCATCAGCTACAGCTACAACCAGAGCAAGGACGAATGGCAATTCAACGGCCCCGAGGGCCCGGTCAGCGTGCGCATCAATTCGCGCATGCACGTCAACAACGGCGATAGCTGCGTGCAAGCGGCACTGGGCGGCATCGGCATCACACGCCAGCCCACCTTCATGATCGACCAGTACCTGCGCAGCGGCCAGCTGGTGCCGGTGCTGACCGACTACACCTCGCCGGAGCTGGGCATCTATGCCGTCTATCCCAGTCGGGCTCACCTGCCGGCCAAGGTCCGGGCCATGCTGGACTTCCTCAGCGGGGCATTTGAACAGGTGCACTGGAATACCTGAACTCTCAGCTGCAAGGGCGGCGCTGTTGCCGCCTCATTCCCGCCGGCTGGCTTGAACACGACCCGTGCAAAATTTTCACCATTGCCCGGGCTCGGCCCCGCACTCGTTTTACCTCTCCTCTTCCACGCCCAACAGAAATCGACTTGATTGGAATCAAGGGAATCTGCTCGTTTTTCAAAAAGGAAACGGGCCGGCCCGTGGGATTGACATGGTCTTACCAATGACTCACAGTGACCATATTACAGACGCTGTGTCCACTATATAGACACCATCTGACAAGATCGCAATGAGGAGACCCCAATGAGCAGCACCATGCCGGCCGATTCCAGGATGACGCCCTATCAATACCCCAATCCCAAGGAAGCGCCACTGGAAATCGTGGTCAACCCCGCCATTCCCGAGGATGAGCGCGTCTGGGTGCCGCAGGCGGAAAACGTCTGGTTCCGCCCGCTCTGCCTGAACGTCTCGCAAGGCTACTGGACCAACTTGCTGCGCGTGCGCAAGTCGGGCGTGCTGTCGCGTCACCGCCATCCGGCGCCGGTACATGGCATGGTGCTCAAAGGCAAGTGGCGCTACCTGGAACACGACTGGATCGCCGAGCAAGGCAGCTACGTCTTCGAGCCGCCAGGCGAAACCCATACCCTCTACGTCCCCGAGGACGTGGAAGAAATGATCACCTACTTCCACATCACCGGCGTGATGTTCTATTGCGATCCCTGGGGCAAGTTCGAGGGCTACGAAGACGTCTTCACCAAGCTGGAGATGTGCCGCAAGCACTACGAAGCCGTCGGCCTGGGTGCCGATTACGTCAACCGCTTCGTGCGCTGAGGGCGGCCGGCCATGGCTTACCAGCAAGCACAGTACGATTTCCGTGACAGCGTGGCCGTCGTCACCGGCGGCAACGGTGGCATCGGCGCGGCCATCTGCGCGCGCCTGGCCCAGGCCGGCGCCCACGTGGTGGTCTGGGACCTGCACACCGATGCCGCCTCGCCCTATCGCCAGCAACAGGTCGACATCGGCGACGCCGCCTCCACCGAGGATGCCGTGCACGCCCTGCTGGTCGAGACCGGCCGCATCGATTTCCTCGTCAACAATGCCGGCTATGCCGGCTCCACCGTACCGCTGGACCAGTACGACGTGGCCGAATGGCATCGCATCGTGCAGGTCAACCTGCTGGGCGTGTTCCACGCCTGCCGCAGCGTGGTGCCGGCCATGCGCGCCGCCGGACGCGGACGCATCGTCAACATCGCCTCGCTGGCCGGCAAGGAAGGCACGCCCAATGCATCGGCCTATAGCGCCGCCAAGGCCGGTGTGCTGGCGCTGACCAAGTCGCTGGGCAAGGAACTGGCCGATACCGGCGTACTGGTCAACGCCATCGCCCCGGCGGCGGTGAAGACCGCGCTGCTGCAACAGATGTCGCCAGCCCATGTACAGACCATGATCGACAAGAGCCCCATGCATCGCCTGGGGACGGTCGAAGAAGTCGCCGAAATGAGCGCCTGGCTGTGCTCGGGCTCATGCAGCTTCAATACCGGCGCGATCTTCGATCTCTCAGGCGGGCGCGCCACCTACTGACCGGGCGCACCTGGCAAACGAAAAAGAATTTATCCGGGCAAGCGGGAATCGCAGTCGGGCCAAGCTGCCCGGCCGCGCCGGAGAACAGGCAAGGACGGCATCCACAACGTCCTGAAGAAGGCATTCCCGTCACAGGCTTCGGCCCCCTTAGTACAGCAAGCGCTGCGACAGACAGCGCCGGCCGCAAGCGCCAATGGCTTTGACTCATTCACTCTGGAGACTTATTTCATGGACGTACAAAAGCAGAAGAGCCCCCGGCTCAAACGCATACAGGTGGTCGCGCTGAGCTTCCTGATGCTGGCGGGCATCGTCAATTACCTGGACCGCAGCACGCTGTCCATCGCCAACCATTCGGTGAGCCAGGAACTGGGCCTGACGGCCTCGCAGATGGGCTTGCTGCTATCGGCCTTCTCGCTGGCCTATGCCTTCTCGCAACTGCCCATCGGCGCCATGCTCGACAAGTTCGGCGCCCGCGTGATGCTGGGCGCGGGCATGTTCATCTGGTCGGTGGCGCAACTGGCCGGCGGCTTCGTCGGCAACCTGCAGCAATTCCTGGTGGCGCGCGTGTTCCTGGGCCTGGGCGAGGCGCCGCAGTTTCCGGCCGGCGCCAAGGTGGTCTCGGAATGGTTTGCCATGCGTGAGCGTGGCGGCCCGACCGGCATCTTCGTGGCCTCCTCCACCATCGGACCTGCATTGGCGCCGCCTATCCTGACCATCCTGATGCTGTCCTTCGGCTGGCGCATGATGTTCGTCATCATGGGGGTGCTGGGCATCGCGGTTTCCGTGGGCTGGTATCTGTTCTACAGGAACCGCAACGAAGTCGAGCTGACCCCGTCCGAAGTACTCTACCTGGCCGATGACAACGACAACGATCCGAACGCCAATGCCAAGCTGACCTGGGCCGAATGGAAGAGCCTCTTCCAGTACCGCACCACCTGGGGCATGCTGTTCGGCTTCATGGGCGTGATCTACATGGTGTGGCTGTACCTGACCTGGCTGCCGGCCTACCTGGAGCATGAGCGCCACCTGTCGATCGCACGTACCGGCTGGGTGGTGGTGATCCCCTACATCTTCGGCACGCTCGGCATGCTCTCCTCGGGCTATATCGCCGATGGTCTGATGAAGCGCGGCATGCCCGCCATCCGCAGCCGCAAGTGGCCGATCTGCGCCGGCCTGATCGGCGCGGGTGCCTTCACCATCCCGGCCGCCTACACCCCCAGCACCACCATGGCGATCGTCTACATCTCGCTGGCCATGGCCTTCGTGAACATGGCTTCCGGTGGCGCCTGGGCCTTGGTGTCGGTGGCCATCCCGCGCCGCCTGGTGGCTTCGCTGGGCAGCATGCAGAACTTCGGCGGCTACCTGGGTGGTTCACTGGCGCCGGTGATCACCGGCGTGGTGGTGGACCAGACCCACTCCTTCGTCAACGCCTTGCTGATCAGCGCGGCGGTGGCCTTTGCGGCAGCGCTGGTGTACATGTTCGTGGTCGACAAGCCCATCGAATCGCACGCCTGATCCCGCTGCACGCAGTGGCCTGACCCGATGCCGCCGCCTGCGGGTGGCGGCATCCAGCCAGTCCCCTGCACCCTCGCTATCCACAAGGAAAACCATGAGCTTCATTCCCGATCTTTTGCAGGGCAAGACCGCCCTCGTCACCGGCGGCACCCAGGGCATAGGCGGCGCCGTCGCGCGCCAGCTGGCTGCACTCGGCGCCCGTGTCATCGCCGCCGGATTGCCCCCCTTCGCCCACGAGGAATTCGCCGGCACCGACATCACCCTGGCAGAGATGAACGTGGCCAGCGAAGACAGCGTGCGCGCGGTCCTGGCCGGCCTCAGTCAACTGGACATCGTGGTCAACTGCGCCGGCATCATCAAGCGCGGCGCCGAACTGGAGACCGACGTCTTCGAACAGGTCATCGCCGTCAACCTCACTGGCACCATGCGCGTGTGCGCGGCCTCCCGCGCGCTGTTGCGGCAGTCCGGTGGCTGCATCGTCAACACGGCTTCCATGCTCAGCTTCTTCGGTGGCGGCCTGGTCCCCGGCTACAGCGCCAGCAAGGGCGGCGTGGCGCAGCTGACCAAGTCGCTGGCCATCGCCTATGCAGCCGACGGCATCCGTGTCAACGCCGTGGCGCCGGGCTGGATCGCCACCCCGCTCACCCAGGCCCTGCAGGACGATCCGGCGCGCGCCGGCCCGATCCTGGCGCGCACCCCCTTGAACCGCTGGGGCCGCCCGGAAGACGTCGGCAATGTCGTGGCCTTCCTCTGCTCGCCCGCCGCCTCCTTCATGACCGGCACCATCATCCCGGTCGACGGCGGCTACCTGGTGGCCTGAGACGATTGCATGCCATTTTCCCGCGCCTGCGGCTCCACGCCGGCGCGGGCTTTTTTGCCGTGGCACTCCGCTATAATCGGCCCCGATTGCGCTCCCAACCTGCCTGCGTCCATGCCCGCCCACGATAAAGCCCCCGAAGACCCGACCAAGATCGCCGGCACCGCCGCCTTCGCCAAGTTCATGGTGGTGCTGCAACTGATCGCCGACCAGGACGGGCCGCTCAGCATCGCCCAGCTGGCCGCTCTCAGCGGTTATCCCCGGCCCACGGTCTATCGCATCCTGGCCGCCTTGATGGCCGAAGGCATGGTGGTGGAAAACCCGCGCAGCAAGCAGTTCGAAGTCGGCCCGCGCCTCATCAACCTGGCCAGCCGCGCCTGGGACCGTAGCGACATCCGCACCACCGCCATCGAGCCGCTGCGCCAGTTGCGCGACATCACCCGCGAGACCGTCCACCTGGCCGTACCCAGCGACCTCAGCATGGTCTACATCGAGAAGCTGGAAAGCCCGCAAGCCGTACGCATGGCTTCGCGCATCGGCACCCGCGTGACGCTCTACTCCAGCTCGGTGGGCAAGGCCTACCTGGCCGGGATCGACCAGACGCGCCGCGAGAACCTGATGCGCTCGCTGCAGATGGAAGCCTTCACCGAACACACCCATACCGATCTTCCGGCATTGCGCGAAGACCTGGAACAGACTCGCACACGTGGCTACGCCGAAGACCGCGAAGAAAACGAGGCCCAGATCTTCTGCTATGGCGCCGCCATCGTCGGCCCCGATGGCGTGCCGGTGGCCTGCGTGAGCGTGAGCATCCCGCTGTTCCGGCGCCTGCCCGATCCGCAGCAGGCCTATGTGGCGCCACTGCTGCAAGCCTGCGCCACCATCTCGCGCAAGCTGGCCGGACCGGGCTGAACCCGGCCCGCCTTTCCGCTCACGGCGTCTTCACGCCTCGGGCGGCAACTCGACCTTGTAGATCTCCTTGCCATCGGTATTGTGCAGCGTGACGGTCAGCGTCTTCGACCTTGCATCGATCTTGCCGATACCGAAGAACTGCAACAGCTCCGCCGGCGAGCGGTTCTGCTTCATGTCGGCCGGTATGCTGACGAAACGCACATCGGGGCCGAAGGTACGATCGATCTCGCCCGGGCCGAAGGTGCCCGCGTTGATCGGCCCACCGACGAATTCCCAGAAAGGCTTGAAGTCGGTGAACTGCGCCCGCTCGGGCGAATAGTGGGTGGCCGAGGCATAGTGCACGTCGGCCGTCACCCACACCACGTTCTTGATGTCGTGCTGCTTGATGAAGCGCAGCAGCTCGGCCACCTCCAGTTCACGCCCCGATGGCTTGCCGTTCTCGGCATTGGCCCAGGCCTCGAAGGTGCCGGGTGGCACATCCGGGTTCAGGTCGGGCACCACGATGGACAGTGGCATGTCGCTGGCGATCAGCTTCCAGGTCGAGCGTGAGCGCAAGAGCGCCTGCTTGATCCAGCGCATCTGCTGCGGCCCGAGGAAGTCGGCATCGTGCCCGCCGCGCTGGCGGTTGGGCGAATTGGCGCCACGGTAGCTGCGTTCATCGAGCATGAACACCTCCAGCAAGGGACCGTGATTGAAGGCGCGATAGATGCGGAAAGGATCGGCGCTGTCGATGCGGAAGGGATTGTGTTCGAACATGGCCTGGCGCGCCCGCGCGGCCAGCACATCGATGTTGCGCTCGTCGTAGCGCTTTTCCTGCGGGCCGATCGCCTGGCCCGGATACCAGTTGTTGCGCACCTCATGGTCGTCCCACTGCACCAGGAAGGGCACCTCGGCCGCAAAGCGGCGCTTGCTGGCATCGAGCATGTTGTAGGCGAAGTTGCCGCGATAGTCGTCCAGCGTCTGCGCCACCTTGGACTTGGCCTCGGTGACGACGTTGCGCCACAGGCTGCCGTCATCCAGTTTCACCTCGGCCTGGATGGGGCCGTCGGCATAGATCTGATCGCCGGAATGGATGAAGAAATCGGGGCGGAAGCGACGCATGCTCTCATAGACCCGATAACCGCCCCATTGCTCGTTGATGCCCCAGCCCTGCCCGGCCTCGTCACCGGAGAAAGCGAAAGTGATATCGCGCGCCTGGCCCTGCTGTGCCGACGCCGGCACCATCAGGCTGCCGCTGACCGGCTCGCTCAATGCGGATTCATGCACCAGATCCTGGAAGCGCACGCGGTAGTAGACCCGCTGGCCCGCCGGCAGGCCGCGCAGGTCCACACGGGCGGTGTAGTCCTCGCGCGCCAGCGCCATGGGGCCGGCGATGCGGGTGGGATTGGCAAAGTTCTCGCTGGTGGAATATTCGACCAGCATGCGCGCATTGCGGTCGGTGCGAGCCCAGACGATGGT